>CAVXFL010000015.1:0-228726 GCA_963761015.1 uncultured Alphaproteobacteria bacterium | reverse complement strand
TTCTTGATTTTGAGTTGGTACAATTTTGGATTAGCACTTTACAACAGCTACGTAAATCCAAGTGAAACTTCGAAAAATATTCTAAGAAACAACGTTATTTCTACCTTGGGATTTGCTTTGGTATGGACAGGGGTAGCTATCATCACATATTTTATCTTTGATCACTACAATTTAATCAGAGCAAAAACACGTGGTAATTATTGGGAAGAACACCCTCTTCTCAAAGGAGAAGCAAGAGGAGAACTTAAAAATGTAGGTACAGATTTAAGTAGTACAGTAGATGTAGGAAGAACTGCTGATATGCTCCTGGTGTTTAAGTAACAAAAATTTGAACAAGATAGAATTCAACATTCTGTAGGAGAATATCATTGGAAAGAACGATACGATGCCAACATATATCAGATCTAAAAACTGTAAAAGATTAGGATCTGCTAATGATGAAGTATGTAGACTACATACTTTTTATTTATTTAATAGCAAAAAATGAAAGTGGAGAACTTCTTCAAATTTTAACTTTGTTCTTATAAAATGAAAAATCATATTGCCTATTTAGATATTCCTGTAGTGTTTTCTGAACGAGCAATCTCCAGGGTACCTTTGGAAATGTGGACAGAGATCATGCTTCACTTAGATCCTATAGATATAAAATATGTATGTGCCACTTCAGTTGTCTTACAAAATATTTGTGATGATGAGTTTTTCTGGAAACAAAAATCCATCATTGACTTTGACCTTCCAGAGAACATAGTAGATATCCCTCAGATTTTAGTTTACAAAAAAATATATAATTGGAAAGAATATTACTTTATCATGTTTAATCCCAGAATAGAGATGAAACAAGCAATCCAAAAAGGAAATTTGGAGTTGGTCAATGAATTGATTGAATTTATACCAACTCGAGGAACCCAAAGTTTTTTGACAGAGCAAGAGATAAAGCTGGCTATAGATAATAGGCAATGGGATATCGTCAATCATCTTTTAAAATATCCTATTTTTTATGAAAAACAAGATGGACTTAAACTGATCTGCACACTCTTAAAAGAGGGAGATTTAAGTCTGTGGAGCGTCATTCAAGGTATTATTATTTCTTATAAACAACAATATCCATTAGATTATGAGATGTTGATTGGGTGTAGTATCCAATCTGGATCTGTACCATTTGTGGAACATATTTATAGAACAGCACTGAGCAAAGGGACAAATGAAAGTGGAGAACGAATTAGTAAAATTTATCCCGATGCTTACATTCAGAATGCATTGGAATTGGGATATGAAGATATTGCACACACAATAGAGTGGATATACAAAGATTATACTAATTGGGTGAAAGGTTTAGGGTATTAACATTGAAAATAAATTAAATTTAATCTATAAATGGAAATAGATTAAAATGGCTGAAAAGGAGATTGAATATAAGTACAATGTTTCACAATTTGAACATCCAGTGCATGCATCTATGAAGATGAAAACGGATAAATATGCCCTGGAAGAGCTGAATGAATATCCTCTACAACCAGAAATTAAGCAAAGAGCACACCGTATATATACTGACATGAAATTACCTACACATCGTGGAAATAAGAGGAAGCAGTTATTATTTTTTTGTATTTATAACGCACATTTAGAGTATTTACATGAACATCCAGAAATAGAAGAAGATATAGATCCAGGATATGTGCGTCAGATGGTAGGCATCAGTCATGGGTCTATGAGAAGGGCAGTGTCGATGTTTTCCGAGTTGCAAACGGGTTATCGATCAAAAACAGGAAAAGCTAATCCTATAGGTATGATACGAGGTTATTGTATGGAAAACAATATTTCCGAAGAACTAGTTGATCCCATCAAGGAGATAGGTAAGAAAATCTTAGAAAAAGAACCAAAGTTGTTTGAAGAATATCCACAAACAGTTGCTGCGGGATTAATAAAGTACACCTTGATGACTATTGGTGTAGAAATAGATAGTAAATCTTTTGCTAAAAATGTTAGGCTTTCAGAAGCCACAATCAACAGTATGTATAAAAGAATTGCTAAAATAGATAATATGTGAGCATACGAGAATGAAAAGTGGGAGGAGTTTAATAATTTTGACTGTTTATTTTGTTATATTCAATGATTTTGAGAAATATGATACTTTCTGTATATTCTTCTCTGTCAAATGTAGGACAAGATAAACAGTTTTGTTGTCAATATTTGAAATTACCACTGTATAAAAAAATTAAAGATATCTAAAAACTTGTGATGAAAAGGGATGTAGGACAAGATAAACAGTTTTGTTGTCAATATTTGAAATTACCACTGTATAAAAAAATTAAAGATATCTAAAAACTTGTGATGAAAAGGGATGATAGAGAACATTACTCAGAAGAAAAAGCTTCTCAGATTAGCTTTCTTTATGTAATTGCCATTGTATTATGGATTTTGATCGTAACATTGTTTCGCTTGTACATTACTGATGTAATAGGATGGATTATATTGATAATTCCGCCTATAATATTCTTAACTGGATTCGCTAATAGTAATCATTTAACCATAGAAGTAGAAAAAGAGAATTTTCAATCTAATTATTTTGCTATTGGTTTGCTTATTATACTTCCTTTATTGACATGGATGAACAAGGAATATAAAGGTGACCGAAAACGATTTACTTAGTATTTTAGTATTGGCTATCATCATTATCTTATTATCTTTATTAGATGTCTGGGTATCAAAAGAATATTTATCTGTCAGCAAACATGCTAAGTCTGCCCGGATTGCGCCACGATACAGGCGGTGCCGACGCCGGCGAAGCGGGAAGATCCGTGCGGGGCTGCGAAGCGGGTGCTCGAGCGCACTACTGGGCGCAGCCTGGACGTGCTCTGGCTTGCGCCATCGCCACCTTCCTGCTGCTCGTCCCGGCCAATCTGCTGCCGTTCCTCACCGTGTATGTCGCCGGCGTGGCGATCACGACGCGCCTGGCCTCGGTCTGCGCCACCATCTGGACGCAGGGCCGTGGCTGATGGCCCGTTCTGCGCCGCGATGGAGCAACCGGACGCGCTTGCCCAGGAGGTCCGCGAGTGCTTCCGCTCGCCGCAGCGCGGGGGTAAAGTTTCTATTTCTCTCCAGAGTAGAACTGGGATCGAACGGGTCAAAAATATGCACAAGCTGAACCCACGTCTTTTCCGCCACACGCGCAATAATTTGGCCAATCTGGCGCAGAATGCCGCACATCAGTTTGCATCGCAGTATGCGCTTTCAATATATCCGGCAGAGTTCTATCTACTCGTTCATTCCCAAGAACGCTTGCTCTACGATGCGATACACGGTCGGGCTGGCAAATGGAGCGATAGCGGGTCCGGACGATTTCAACTGGATTCACGCCAACAATCAGACCTTCCGGGCAACTTTGGCGGAATTGAGCAGAGCAAAATATACCTTCGCCATTCTTCGCGATCCCTATCTGCGCATAGCCAGTTGTTATCTCGACAAGATGGTGGACCAGACGGCGGTAGCCTGGCTGTTTTGTACACTAACCGAATACCGACTGAATCCCGCAACCTTGACCTTTCGCGAATTTGTCACAAACGTGAGAGCCCGTTTACGGGGCAACGAGCACTGGCGCCCTCAACTCGATTTCCTGGTCTACGAGACCTATGATGACTTGTTCTGCCTGGAAGCTTTTCCGGACGCGCTTTCAGCTTTGAAGGAGAAGATCGGAATTGAGGTCCATGATGCGCGCGACCTCACGAAACATGGCACGGATCAATTCGAACCGCTGGACAACGACGAGCCTTTTGCTGACAAGCCGGCACATGAAATCGCCGCGCTGAAACGCGAGGGCCGGATTCCACGCATGCAGCAGTTGTACGATACAGATTTGATCACTCAGGTCAGCCAGATGTACGCGGCCGATATTGCTTTCTACGGTAAATGGATCAAGCGACCCTGCGTCTTCTCCGGAAGTCCGCAAGCAACCGGCGCTGCTGCATAACCGTCTTCAGCATTTTCCGCCAATCTGCGGACGCGGGACTGATGCCACGCTGGAAGATTCGAACTCGTCATGTCCGTGAAGGTGGGCATCCAGAAAATCTACTTGTTCAACCATTTCGGTCCGCTGACGAAGGGGTTGCAGCGCAGGTAGAAGCGCAGCACCCTATCGGCGTCGCGGGTGATGCCGATGCGGACGCTCGCGCCGATCTCGCCCCCCGCCCAGCCATCGTCGCCGAGCCAGAGCGGACCGGGGTGGCACAGGTCGATGCCGTCCAGCCGGAGGTCGATGCGCAAGGCGGCGGCCAGCCGCCCTGGCCCGCGCGTCAGGTCCAGATCGCGCGCGACGCCGCGATGGCGGCGCATCAGCGCAAGGCCGCTCACCGGCTCCACGGCCCGGATCAGCACCCCGGTGCCGACGCCGCGGCCGTCGGCCGACACGTTCAGCATGAACGAGGTCCCGTAGGCGATGTAGACATAGGCGTGGCCGCGCTCAAGGAACAGCGAGCGGTTGCGCCTGGTCTCGCCGCGATAGGCATGGCAGGCGGCATCGCCGGGTAGATACGCCTCGGTCTCCACGATCCGGCCGCGCATGACGCCCTCCGGCACCTCGCGGATTACGAGCTTGCCGATGAGCCAGCGGGCGAGCGCGACCGTGTCGGCGGGCAGGTCGTCGCGGGCGAGACGGCGAACGGCCGCCGACGAAGCTGACGAATAGCTCCATCTGCCCGTCGTGCGGGGTGAGGAAAGGGGTGAGGGGTCCCGCGCCGCATTGGCCTCCCCCCGGCCCCTTCCCGTTCCGGGAGGGGGAGCCATCGGTTCGGATTTGCGGGTCACGGCCGGATGTGGTCGCAAAACGCCTGGAATTCCGCGGCATCGGCGTAGGAGGCTTGCGCGCCCCGTCTTGTCGTGGAGAGGGCCGCGTAGCGAACGGCGCGGTCGGCGGCCTCGATTACCTTGCCGGAGAGGGCGTAGAAATGGGCGAACCCGCCGATGAAGGCATCGCCGGCGCCGGTCGTGTCCACCGGCGCGACCGCAACGCCCGGAACGTGCTCCTGACCATCCGGCGTAACGACGAGCGCGCCGTCCGCGCCGAGCGTCACGATCACCGTCTCGACGCCCGCCGCGATCAGCGCCCGCGCCGCCGTTGCGATGGCCTGCGGCGTGTCGACCGGCCGTTCTGCAAGCTGGCCAAGCTCGGTTCGGTTGGGCATCAGAAACGCGAGGCCGCGCAGCGCGTCCCGGTCGAGATCGGCGGGTACGGCGCCGGGTTCAGGATGACCTGCCGGCCGTGCGAGCGCGCGAATCGCAGGCCATGGCGCACGGTCGGCATCGGCACTTCGAGTTGCAGGAGCAGCAGATCGCGAGCCGCGATATCGTCCGCCGCGCGGTCGATATCGTCCGGCCGCAGCAGGCCGTTGGCCCCGGCCACAATCATGATGCGGTTCTCGCCCGAGGGTTCGACCAGGATGGTCGCGGTCCCCGTCGGCGCGTCGGCGCGCGTGACGTGGCCTGTGTCGATGCCGCATCGGCGCAGATTGTCGAGCGCGTCGTCGCCGAACACGCCGCCGCCGATTTTTCCGACCATCAGCACGTCGGCGCCGAGCCGCGCGGCGGCCACCGCCTGGTTGGCACCCTTGCCGCCGTGATGGATCCGGAAGTCCGACGCCGCCACGGTCTCGCCCGCTTCGGGGATGCGCCCGAGATAGGTGACGAGATCGACGTTGATGCTGCCGATCACCCCGATGCGCGAAGCCATCGCCGCTCCTCGTCTCGCCTGGACGCGCGGCTTATCGGGCCGCGGCGAGGATTCCGAACAGGAATCCATCCTTGGCCCGCTGGCCGGCCGCCGAGGCGAGGATTAGCATCGCCGGCCGAGGCGGGGCAGGCGCATGCAACTGATGGGGGGAAACCGACGTGAAAACCTGGGTCCTGGCGGCCGCGACGATCACGGCGATGACGGCATTCGGCGGCCTGGCCGAAGCTGCTGGCGCGCGCGTCGACATCGTGCTGCGGGACGCCAGCACGAACAGCGCGATTCACGGCATGCACATGGTCGCCCACCCGTCCCGCCTGCCGGCGGGGGAGGTGACGCTGCATGCCAAAAACGAATCCAAGGACCTGGTCCACGAGGTCGTCGTGGTGAAGGTGCGAAATTTTCGCCAACAACTGCCGTACAATGCCAAGGCCCAGGAAGTGGTCGAAGGCAAGGTCGATCGGCTGGGCGAAATCGACGATCTCAAGCCGGGCACCTCGGGGACGATCACGTTGCGCATGCGTCCCGGCGATTACGTGCTCCTATGCAATCAGCCCGGCCACTACAAGCAAGGGATGTGGACGAAGCTGACCGTTGCCCGGTAGGCGAACGTTCCCGGCCGGCGGCGGTGCGCGACCGCGAGATTGCCGGGTGATGCCCGGCAATGACGGCTGAGGCTTTCGGCCGGAGAGAACGCGCGCTAAAGATGCGGCAGCCATACGTCGAGAACCGCTGATCGGCCTTCCTGCTTCACCGCCGCCAGCGCGGCGTCGAGCGCCGGTTCCAGTTCCTCGGCGTGCTTTACCGTGCGCGCGAACGCGCCGCCCGCGGCGGCGGCGATGGCGGCGTAGTCCGGCGGCGGATCGAAGCTGACGCCGATGTCGTTGGCCCGGCTCGCGTAACCGTCCGGATGCACGGCGAGAGCGGAAAACTTCGGCGCTCGCCAGCCGCGGTTGTTGTAGACGACCTGCAAGAACGGCGTGCGGTACTGGCGGGCGATCCAGTGCACGGTCGCGGGCACCGAAAACATGTAGGAGCCATCGCCGCTCAGCGCCACGACGGTCTTGTCCGGATACGCAAGCTTCGCGCCGATCGCCGCGCCGCCGTTCCAGCCGAGCGATCCGCCGCCGCTGACGAACATGCGGCCGGGCCGGGTCGAACGCAGATGATCGACGGTCGCCGTGTAATTGGTGATGGTCTCGTTCAGCACGATCGTGTCGGCGTCCACGCGCCGGCGGACGCACGCGGTCAGATATTCCGCCGTGATAGCATCGCCATCCGGCCGTTCCCGCGCATCGAGTTCCGCCAGGCGCGCGGCGTGGCGTTCGCGGTAGCGGCGCATCCGGCGTTCGATCATGTCCGCGTCGATCGCGACGCCGTCCAGATGCGCGTTGATCTGCGCCAGCGCGATCGCCGCGTCGGCGCGGAAACTCCGCCGCGCGCCGATATACCAGAGCGGCATCTGCTGCTTGATCGGGTCGATGTCGATATGGAAGATTGCGGCATCCGCGCGCGGCTTGCTGACCACCGGAATCCAGGGCACGTCGCTGTCGATCACCAGCACCAGATCCGCCTCGGCGAGCGCCGGGTTCTGCACCGGCTCGTTCCACTGATTGCCCTGATACAGCGGATCGTCGTGCGGAAAATTCACATAGTTCGGCACCGATTCCAGCACGGCGATCCCGAGCCGGCGGCATAGCCGAACCAACTGCCAGACCGAAGCGGGATTGCGCCCGAGATAGGACGTGACCACGAGCGGACGACGCGCGCGCACCAGCGCTTGCGCCAGTTCCGCGACGGAATCGGGCGCAAGCGCCGCCGGCGCAATTGCCGGAAATGCGGCGGGATCGACGGCTAGGGGAGAAATCTCTTCCTCCATGACCTCGCGCGCGCCCATCAGATACACCGGGCCCTTCGGGTCGCTGTAGGCGAATTGCAGCGCGCGGTGCACGATCTGCTTGATGTTGCGCCCGGATCGCAGCTCGTTGTCGTAGCGCATGTAGCCGCGCACGATGCCGCGCTGGTCGAATACGTCCTGAATCCACTGAATGAATTCGTTGCGCGAGCCACGCAGCTCGCCTTCCTGCGTATAGGGCGAGGCGCCGGCGAAGATCAGCACGGGAATGCGTCCCTTCGCCGCATTGTGGATCGCGCCGGCCAGCGCCTGCGTGCCGCATTCGACATGCACGAACACCGCCTGGGCGCGGCCCGCTACCTGCGCGTAGCCATGCGCCGCGCTGAGCGCGACCATTTCGTTCGGACAGGTGATGAGTTGCGGCAGCGTCCGCCCGGTTGCCCGCGCTTCCGCCATCGCCTCGATCAGCGGCGGGTGATCGCTGCCGAGATTGGCGAAGATGTAGGAAACGCCGGCGTCGTGCAGGGCTTCAAGAAACGCGGTGCTGGCGGTGTACATGGTGGGCGTCCCTTGCGCCGCGATGTCTTTCTACTTGCGCGCCACCAGAAGCGGGGAGTGGTGGCCGATGTCGAACGTCTCGATGCCTGAAAATCCCGCCTCGGACAGCCACAGACGCAGCTCGGCGAGCGTGTACGTGTCGCCATGGCTGGTCGCGACCAGCATGTTCAGCGCGAACATCAGCGGAAAGAACGGACCCGTTCGCTCGTCGTTCGGGAACATGTCGATGATCGCGAGCCGCCCGCCCGGGCGTAGCGCCCGGGCCGCCAGTTGGAACAGCCGGTGCGTTCCCTCGGCGCTCTCCATGTGGATGATATTGCCGAGGATGGCGAGGTCGTATTCGGCGGTGCCGAGATCCATCTCGTGATAGCTGCCGGCACGATAGCGAGTCCGGTCGCTCAGGCCGTAACGCGCCACCATCGCCCGCGTGACCCGGTCCAGAACGCCCGGTAGGTCCTGAAGCGTCAGACGAGCCGTGGGATCGGCTTGCGCGACCGCGATGCCCCACACGCCCGAGCCGCAACCGATATCGATGATCTCGAGCCCCGCGCGATCGGTCCCGGCCCGCAATGCTTCCGCCGCGCGTTGCGCGACGGGATAATTGGCGACGTGCAGACCGCGGACGAGGCGAGAAAAGAACTCTTCCGCGGCGCCCGGTTTGTCGCGCGGCGCCGGTGGCTGGCCCGCGCGGATGGTATCGGCAAGACCCGACCAGCTTTCCCAAACATCGTCGGTTTCCAAAATCGTGCCGATGTAGTCGGGACTGGCTGGAAGCAGGTGCCGACCGGCCAGTTCGGTCAGATGATACTGCCCGTCCGACTTATCGAGTAGCGCCATGCCGGTGAGCGCGTCGAGCAGCATCCGCAACGCGCGCGCATTCGTGCCGGTCGATGCCGCCAAATTCGCCAGGGTGGCGCGGCCGGCCGCAATCTCGGGGAAGACGCGGAGCTGAATGGCCGACGCGAGAATGCGGTTCGGCGCAAAGGAGAACATCAGCGGCAGCAGCGTCTGCAGGCTGCTGATTTCGGGCGGTTGAGCCGGTGCGGCGCTTGGGGCGGACGGCGACATGGCTTGCTCCGTAGAACGACCGGCCGGAGGCTGCACGATCACGCCCCCTTGCGGAAGCCCGCGGTTGCGGCCCGCCCGAGCCCAATCGCCAATAGCGGCAGAACCAGCGCGATATTCGCGACCGCCGCGGCGCAGAGGATGGCGAGTGTCGTGTGCGCCCCGAACCGGCCCAGCAAGATGGCGCCGATCGAGGGCGAGACCGCCTGCGCGAGCAGGGTCGGCAAGCCCGAGCCGGCCCATGAGGACGGCGTAACCCTCGGCGCCGAACAGCGCCAGCGGCACCGTGCCGCGCACGATCGAGCGGATGCCGCTGCCAGCGCCGTAGAGCACGATGCCGGCCGCCGCCACGGCGGGGTCGACCGCCAGCAAGGCGAGGCCGATCGCCACCAGCACGGTGGAGGCCAGCATGCTCCAGATCGGATGGGTCTTCCGCCCGAGCGCCATTTCCAGCACGCGCGCGCCGACCTGGCTGGGGCCGAGCAGCGTCCCGAGGCCGACGGCCGCGGCGAGCGTCAGGCCGAACGCCTGCAGCAACGCGAGCAACTCCACGGCGATGACCGTCATGATGGCGTAGGCGAGCGTCAGTCCGGCCGCCAGCAGCAGGAACGGCACGAACTGGCCGGGGCGCAACTGGCCGGGGCGATGGGCGCCGGCCGCGCCGGGTCGGGCGGATTGGCTGCGCGGCTCGCGCGGCAGGCAAAGCAGATAGAGCGGCAGCACGAGCGCCAGCATGATCGCGGCATACACGAGGCAGGTGCCGCGCCAGCCGACGTGCGCGACCAGGAAGGCGCTGAGCGGCCAGCACACGGTGCTGGAGAACCCGCCGAACAAGGTCACCTGGGTGATGGCGCCGCGCGCGCCCTCGCCGTAGAGCCGGCCGAGCGCGGAGAACGCCGGGTCGTAGAGGCCGCATCCCATGCCGGCGCCGATGACGACCCAGCCGGTCATGAATACCGCGAGATTGGGCGCGAGCCCGGCCAGGACCAGCCCGGCGGCGAGCAGCACGGCGCTGGTGGCGAGCACGGGCCGCCCGCCATGGCGCTCGATGAGCCGCCCGACGCGCGGCGCGATCAGGCCGGAAACCAGAAGCCCGAGCGAGAGGCCGCCGACAACCCAGGCCGGCGCCCAGCCGGTGTCGGCCGCGATGGGCGTCGCGGCCACCGCGATCAGGTAATACGAACAGCCCCAGGCCAGGATCTGCCCGAGCCCGATCGCCGCGACGATCAGCAATCGCGGGCGGCTAGCTTCCAAGTGGGCGTTTTCGGCATCGAAAATCCGGCTCATCCAAGGCGCAGCGCCGCTCCGGGCACCTGAATGACGCACGGAAGCGGCTTGCTGAACTCGACCAGATAGGCGCTGCCGTCCGGCTTGCCGTCATCGACCACGCCACGGGCGCCCGCGGGAACCACGCCGTTCCTGCTCTGCTGCGCTTCCAGCAGGACAGGCCATGGCATTTTCCTCGATTGCTTCCACGGTCCCGATGGGACTTGGTTTCGCGAACCAGGGGCAACGCTCGTCTCCTACGCATGGCGGCCGACACGGAACGCAAAGTCGGCCGCTAGCGCGGCGAAGGCAACCGCGCCGCGCGGCTGCTTGCGAGGGCGCGCCGCTGGAACGATATATTGTCGCTGGAGAGGGCGTTCATCGGAATGGCGGAAACAGCGGGCGCGATCGACTGCGACGTTCACCCGGCGGTGCCCGGGCTCGCGGCGCTGCTGCCCTACCTGCCCGAGTACCTGGCGCGACGCCGTGGTGCAGCGCGGCGTGCATGAACTCGATTCCATCTCCTATCCCCTGAACGCCCCGCTCACCGCCCGCCCGGATTGGCGCCCAGCGGATGGCAAGGCGGGCGCCGACCTCGACCGCCTGCGCGCCGAGGCACTGGACGGGTTCGGCACGTCCATCGCCATCTGCAACTGCCTCTACGGCGTGCAGCTGCTGTTCAGCGAGGACATGGCCGCCGCCTTCGCCCGCGCGCTGAACGACTGGATCGCCCGCGAATGGCTCGACCGCGAGCCGCGCCTGCGCGCCTCCATCGTGGTGCCGGTGCAGAACCCGGAACTGGCGGTGGAGGAAATCGAGCGCCGGGCCGGCGATCCGCGCTTCGTGCAGGTGCTGCTGCTGGTCATGGGCGAGCTGCCGCTGGGCCGGCGCCAGTACTGGCCGATCTACGCCGCGGCCGAACGGCACGGCCTGCCGGTCGGCATCCACGCCGGCAGCGGCTACCGCCACCCGGTCACCCCCGTGGGCTGGCCCTCCTACTTCACCGAGGACTATGTCGCGCAGGCGCCGGCCTTCCAGACCCAGCTCACCAGCCTGATCTGCGAGGGCGTGTTCAGCAAATTCGCCAATCTCACGGTGGTGCTGCTGGAATCCGGCTTCACCTGGCTGCCCGCCTATCTCTGGCGCCTGACCAAATACTGGCACGGGCTGCGCACGGAGATACCCTGGGTGGACCGCGCGCCCGGCCGAAATCGTGAAGGACCACGTGCGGTTCTCCTTGCAGCCGGTCGACGCGCCACCGGAGCCCCAGCAGTTCGAGCGGCTGATGGAGCACATGGGCTCGGATCGGCTGCTGCTGTTTTCGACCGACTATCCGCACTGGCAGTTCGAGGGCGCCGCCGCCCTGCCGGACGGCTTGCCGCCCGAACTGCGCCGCAGGATCATGCTCGACAATCCGCGCGAGACCTATCCGCGCCTGATGGAGACCGTTCCATGAACGTCGACCTTCGCGCCCGCCCGACCCCGAGCGCCGAAGCGATGAGCAAGCCGGCCATCGCCGATTGCGACATCCACCCCTACCCGAAGGACCAGGCGCTGTTTCGGTTCCTGGAGCCGCGCTGGCAGCGGCACCTGGAGATCTACGGCAAGCGGCAGCGCCAGGGCTACCTCAACGGCCCCGCCTATCCCAAGGGCCAGCCGGACGCCGCGCGCCGGGACGCCTATCCGCCGGACGGTGGCAAGCCGGGCAGCGACCTGGACTTCATGCGCGCCCAGCATCTCGACCCGAACAACGTCGCCCTGGGGATCCTGAACCCGCTGCGCACCGGCCAGGGGCTGCAGAACCTCGACTTCGGCGCCGCGCTCTGCCGCGCCATCAACGACTGGCAGGTGGCGGACTGGACCAGTCAGGAGCCCCGCCTGAAAGCGTCGGTGGTGGTGCCGTACGAGGACGCCGCGGCCTCGGTGGCGGAGATCGAGCGCTGGGCCGGCCACCCCGATTTCGCGCAGGTGCTGCTGCTCAGCCGCAGCGCCGAGCCGCTCGGCCAGCGGCGCTACTGGCCGATCTACGCGGCGGCCGAGCGCGCCAACCTCGCCGTCGGCATTCACGCCTTCGGCTATGGCGGCGACCCGCTGACCGGCGGCGGCTGGCCGTCCTACTACATCGAGGAAATGGTCGGCCACGCGCAATGCACGCAGGCGCTGCTCACCAGCATGGTGATCGAGGGCGTGTTCGAGCGGTTTCCGTCCTTGCGCGTCGTGCTGATCGAATCCGGTTTCGCCTGGCTCGCCGCGCTGATGTGGCGGCTGGACAAGCACTGGAAGACGCTGCGCGACGAAACCCCGCATTTGAAGCGCCTGCCGTCCGAGTATATCCGCGAGCATGTCTGGGTGACGACGCAGCCGGTGGAGGAACCGGAGCCGCGGCGGCATCTGCGCGACGTGATCGACTGGATCGGCTGGGACCGCCTCTTGTTCGCGACCGACTATCCGCACTGGGATTTCGACGATCCGGCGCGCGCCTTCCCGCTGCGCATGGACGCGGACCAGCGCGCGGGCCTGTTCCTGGACAATGCCCGCGCGGTTTACGGCGTCGCCTGAATGAGCAAGCACGTGGTCGCGCCCGCCCGCGACATTCCGCCGGGCGGGCGCAAGCTGGTGCGCGTGAACGGGCGCGACATCGCCGTGTTCAACATCGGCGGCGCGTATTTCGGCCTGCTGAACCGCTGCCCGCACCAGGGCGGCAGTTTGTGCGAGGGCAAGCTGATCGGCCTGGTGGAATCCCCCGAGCCCGGCCATTACCGCTATTCCCGCCCCGGCGAGGTGCTGCGCTGCCCCTGGCACGGTTGGGAGTTCGACGTCCGCACCGGCCAGTCCTTCTGCGACCCGGCCCGCATCCGCGCGATGCATTTCGACGTCGAGGTGGAACCCGGCGCCGAACTGGTCAAAGGCCCCTTCGTGGCCGAGACCTTTCCGGTAACGGTTGAGGAGCAGTACGTGGTGGTCGAGGTACCGGGCTAGGGGGTGGGTGTCAGCCCTTGACGCCGCCCATGGTGAGGCCCGCCGCCATGAAGCGGCGGAAGGCGTAGTAGATGGCGACCGGCGGCAGGGCGTAGATCACCGCGGTCGCCATCATGTAGTTCCAGGGCGCCTCGTCACTGTTGAGGAATTGCACGATCGCCACCGGCACGGTCATGCTCTTCGTCGACGACAACAGCAGGAACTGGTACAGAAACTCGTTCCAGGCGAGCAGCAGCGCGAACGTGCCGACCGCGACCAGCGCCGGGGCCATCAGCGGCAGGTAAATGCGAAAGTAGATCTGAACCGGCGACGCGCCGTCGATCCGCGCCGCGTCGTCAAGCTCGCGCGGGATGCTCCGTCCGTACTGCTGGAAGATGAAGATCGCGTAGGGAGTTGCGAAGGCGACCAACGCGGCGATCACGGCCGCCAGATTGTTTTGCAGCCCATAGCCCTGCATCAGCCGGCAATAGGGGATGGCGAGAAAGGTCGAGGGAATCAGATAGGTCAGCAGCGCCGCGTTGATCACGATCCAGCCATGGCGGAACCGCAGCCGCCCGATCGCGAAGCTGGCAAGGGAGGCGATGGCGAGCGTGAAGACCACCGTCATCGTGCCGAGCAGGACGCTGTTGCCGAACTGGTGCCAGAAGTTTTTCAGGTACCAATAGCCCTCGGTGAGAACGATCCAATAGCTTTGCGCCGAGGGGTGCGGCGGCCAGACATTGCTCGTGAACACATCGTGATGCGGCTCGAACGAGACCATCAGCATGTTGTAGATCGGCAGCACCGACCAGATGGTCAGCACAATTCCGAGCAGTATCGCGCCTGCGCCACTCCAATAGCGCCGGTGCCGCGCCGCGCGGGCCGCAAGGCCCGTGGCGGGTCCCGTGGTTGTGCCGATCGTGACCGCGCTCATGGTTCAGAGATCCACGTCGGAGGCGCGCAGCCTGCGCATCAAGACGATCACCATCGGGATCAACAGCGGCAGGGCCGAGATCATCGCGGCAACCCCGAGAGAGGGATTGGAAAGATCGAAGGCGTAGCGGATGCCGAGGGTGGCAAGAACATGCGTCGTGTCTCCCGGCCCGCCGTTCGTGATGAAATACGCCGTCGCGAAGTCGCCGAGCGTCCAGATGGTCGAAAGCAGCGTGCAGATGAGATAGAGGTTCGCGAGCAGCGGGAAGGTGATATTTGTGAACCGCCGCAGCCCCGTCGCGCCATCGACCGCCGCTGCCTCGTAAAGCTCGTGCGGTATCGCCATCCGTCCGGCGATCAGGATCACCGTCCAGAACGGCATCCATTTCCAGATATAGGACGTGATGACCGAGCCGAGGGCGAGCCAGCGCAAATCGAGCCAGCCCGGACCATTGATATGGAAGAAATTCCACAGAATGTTGTTCAGCAGACCCCATTGCCCGTCCAGCATCCAGTGAACGGAGATGAAGGTCGGCAGCGCCGGCACCGCCCAGGGCAACACGAACACCAGCAGCAGCGCCTTCACGTACCACCCGCGCCGCACGAAGAAGCCGGACAGCAGCAGGGCGCAAAACATTTTCACGTTCACGCCGATCGCGAGATAGAGCAGCGTGTTGACGACCGTGCTGAGATAGATCGGGTCAGCGAACAACTGGCCGTAAAGCGCCGGGTTGTGGCCCATCCACAGCCCGTAGGCGACCGGATAGGCCACGAACAGCAGAAACACGGCGACGTAGGGGACGACAAAGGCTACCGCCCACGCATGGTCCGAACCCTTGAGGCTGCCGGCCCATGGACGCCACAGCGTGCGCCGCCCGAGCGCCGGGCGGCCGATATCGAGGGCGGATGCGCTGGACATCGCTCGGCTCTCAACTCTGCACGATCGGATATCTGGCGGCGATCGTCTCGATCCGTCTGAACGCCTTGTCGATGGCCGCCGCGGGCGTCATGCCGTTTTTCATGACGTCGAACCCGGCGTGTTCGAGCACGTGCTCGGCGCCGCACTGCGCGATCGCCGGGTTGTACGCCACGTAGGACGGCACCGTCGGGTGGAACAGCGCGAGCTTGGTGTAGGTGGAGATGTGTTCGTCCTTGGAATTGATCCAGAAAGGGTCGTTCTTCGCCACTGACGGCATCGGAATCATCCAGCGCCCGAGGCCGCCCTTCAGATACGCGTTGAGCACTTTCGGCTGGATGGCGTATGTCAGGAATTCCTTGGCCACCGCCGCGTTCTTGGCCGCCTTCGGGATCACCGGGCCGAAATAGCCGATATAGGCCGGGATCTCCTTGCCCCGGTCGTCGAGCGGCAGACCCAGGGTGAGAATATCGTTGTATTCCGCCTTGTCGTGGAACAGCGCGAGTTCGGTCGACAGCGATCCGTCGAAATCCATCACGACGAGTTTTGAGTGGAACGCGTTGTTGTCGTCGGCGTCGTTCCAGTTGATGACGCCGGACGGGACATAGCCCTGCTTGTAGGCGGAGGTCAGGTTGGTCAGCGCCTTGACCGCCGCCTCGCGCACGTTCGGGTCCTTGGTATGGATCTGGCCGTCGGGGGTGGCAAAATCCTTGCCGCCGTACGCGATCAGCCACTGGTAAAACAGGATCTCGGGATCGACGCCGTTCGTCGTCAACTGATAGCCGTACGCGTAGATGTTGCGCATCCCCGAATCGCGCAGCTTGTGCTGCACCGGCTTAAAAAATTCGAGGAACGCGCTCCAGGTTTTCGGAATGTCGGAAATCTTGGCCCCGCCCTTTTCGACCAGGGATTTCCAGACGTGGAACGGCACCGGCAGGCCCTTCATCGGCACGCCGTAATAGCTGCGCTTCCTCGCCGGCTGGTTGTAATAGTAATTGCACAGCAGCGCCGTCGGACTGTATGCCGATTTCTGCAATTCGACGACATCGGTCACGTCGAGCAGATTGTCCTTCCAGGCATTGAGGACGGCGAAAAAGAAATCGGCGACTTCCATGACGTCCGGCACGACGCCGCTGGTAACGGCCGAGACTTCCTTTTGCCGCAGCGCGGCAAATGGCACGATGCTGTAGTCGATTTTGTTGCCGCTGGCCTTCTGGTACTCCGCGACCATGGCGCGGAACGCGGCGTCTTCCTCGGGAACGAAGCCTTGCGCCCACCACGCCGTCGCGGTCGTGGCCGCCGCATTGGCGACGTACGGCCGCGCAAGCACCCCGGCGGCGGCCACACCCAAGGATGCCCGCAGCGCGGAGCGCCGTGTCAGCTCACCCATGGTCGTTCTCCCTTCCTGCTCGCGTCGCGGCTTCATTGGCCGCTGGGCCGTTCTGTCGCGAGGGGGTCGGCGACCGTAAGCGCCGTCAGGAGGTTGCCGGATATACGCCCCATTCGCCGCGGTTGAAGCGAGACTAGGAGCCGTACGGAGCATTTGCAACGGCGGTGCCGCCAGAGTCCGAGGCGAGCCGACTGGAACGCCTGGCGCGTGCGGCGTATCCCGCCACGCTGCTACTCATGGCTGTTCCGGATAATTCGGCGCCGGCGGCAAGCTCGACATTCGTGATAAAGTTCTATCTATGAAACATCGAGTTGTCGGCGGGAGATGATCTGTCGCGAACCATGGCCTTACCGCCCGACTTGCGGGTTGCTCGCGTCGCCATTGCATTGCCGGCGGGCACGGTTTACGGCCTCGCCCGGAAGCCGAGTCGGAACGCCAGGGTAGCGCGAACGCGGAATGTCGAGAGCCGATTCGGCCGCCTGGAAGGAGCCGAGAGCACGCGGCCTTTCACTCGTACCGGCTCGCGTGTTCTTGGGGTTCGTGGTCTGGCTGGCGGCGTGCCTGTTTGGCCTGTGGACCAGTCTGAATTATCATTTCGGCGTCTGGGGTCTGGACAGCGACACTGCCGCCATCGCGCTGCTTTGGCGTGGGATTCGGCGGCATGGCCTGCACTTTGTGCAGACCTGGGGCAGCACGCAGGACAATTGGCTGTTCACGCTGTTGCCACCGACGGCCCTGCTCGCGACCCTTGCCGGATCGAAGCCCGCGCTTGTCGTCGGCCTGGGGTGGTTCATCTTCTGCGCCAACGTCATGCTGGTCGGCGCCATCGCCTGGCAAATGTCCCGGCGCGCCGCGATTCTGGTGCTTCCGGTTTTGTTGCTGCTCGGGCAGGACGCGCTCGGCGGAGCCGGCTATCTGAGCCATCCGGTCAGCCACGACGCCACGATGCTCTATGGCCTGGTTGCCCTGCTGGCCGCATTCGCCTGGATTCGCCGCCGAAGCCTGCTTGGCCTTGCCGCGCTCGCGGCTTGCCTGGCCGCCGCCGTGCTGTCCGATCCGTGGGCCGCGCCGGCCTTCGCGTTGCCGATTTTGGCCGCGGCGAGCCTTGGCGCGATCGGGGACCGAGGACATCGCGGGGCATTCGGCGCCTGTGCCGGCATAGCGCTGTTGGTCTTGGCCCTGCTCTACACTCAGGCGTTCGGCTGGCTGTCCTTCCTGCCGAAAGCGGAGCTTCGATTCACGGACTGGGCCGGCTTCGTCCGCAATGGCGACGCGCTTGCCGAAAGCCTTGGCCTGATCCTCGATCCGTTCCCGATCGGCCACGGACGACCGCCGCGGGCTGCCACATTCGTAGTGTCCGCGATCGTGGTATGTCTCGCGGCGTGCGCCGTATGGGCATTGCGGACGACGTGGCGGGGGTGGAATCCGGCGGTCCGGTTTCTCGCCATCGCATCGGGCCTGGCCTGTGTCGTTCCGGTCTGCGCGTTTCTCTCCGGCAGCTTCCCGCCGAAGGTGAACGTTGGCCGGTTTGTCATGCCCCTCGCGATGATGCTGCCAGCGCTGTTGCTGCTGGCGCTGGAGGCCGGCCGGCTATCGCGCTGGGGGAAGGGGGCGTTCGCGCTGTTCACGGTCGGGCTCGTGGTCGCGGGCGTACTGAGCAACCCGGCTGCGTGGCTGCGCACACGCCCGGTCATGAAGACCAACGGCGTCCCGGAACTGACGGAATTCCTCGAAACGCATGGCCTGCGCTACGGCTACGGCGCGTTCTGGGGGACCAACGCCAACGCAATCACCTTGGCCAGCGACGGCAAGGTGCGGGTGCGCCCTGTCCTGTTCGACAAGTCTGGGCATATCGCGCGCCGCTTTCTCGAAACCTCCTCGCTATGGTACGAACCCGGCGACAGGCCGAAGCAGACCTCCGGATTCTTCGTCGCGGTCGCGCGGGATTCCGACGATTGCCAGGATATCGCGATTTGTCTGCGCGGGGTTCAACAACAATTCGGACCGGCGGAGCGGGAACTGGTGTTCAGCGATCGCAACCTGCCGGTGCCCGAAATTCGCCTGCTCATCTGGACCGACAAGACTCCGGTCGTTCCCGAGAATCCGTAAACGCCCGAGCGGGCGCGTTTTATTCGGAGGCGTCGTTCGCCTGGGCTCCGGCGAATTCCCAGTCTGCATAAAATTCAGCCAGCGCAACGTCGAGACCGATCTCGGGCATTCGCAGGATGGCGTCCTCTGTCAGGATATGGCCGACCCAATCGTCGCCGACCCGTTCGAATACCGTCGCGGCGACGCGGTCCTGCTCCAGCATCACGTAGCGGCGAACCGATGGGATCGACCGGTATTCGCGGTTCTTGACGATCCGGTCCGTGCCGGCAGTGCTATCGCTCAGGATTTCGAATATCACGACCGGGTCGCGGACGATGGTGCTGCGGGCCGGGCCGGGCGTGCAGACGACGAAGCCGTCCGGATAACGGATTTTTCCATCGGTCTCGATTTTCAGCTCAGGGCCGTAAAACCGGCAGGGCGTCCCGAGCAGACGCCGACCGACGCTTATCGCCAGGTTGCGCTGGATGCCGGCATGCGCCCGCGTTCCGCCGGTCATGGCGATAGGCGCGAACCCGTCGAACTCGTAGCGCAACTCCTGCCGTTCCTCCCAGGCGAGGAACCGTTCCAGGGTCATCGGCTTGCGGAGCGCGGCATCCATGCTCGGCGCCTTTACGCGGCCTTGGCAGCGGCCTCGGTCTCGGCGAGCAGGCGGGCCGCCTCGGCGCCGCGGATCTTGGCGATGTCGTCCTGGTATTTCAGCAGGATGCCGAGGGTGTCGTCGACCGCCTTGGGCGCCAATTCGTTCTGGTCGAGATAGGTGAGCGCATTGGCCCAGTCGATCGTCTCGGCCACGCCGGGCAGCTTGAACAGATCCTCCTGGCGCAGCCGCTGCACGAAGGCGACGACCTGGGCCGAGAGCCCCGCCGGGACCGACGGCGCGCGCTTGGCCAGGATCGCGCGCTCGCGCGCCGCGTCCGGGTAGTCGACCCAGTGATACATGCAGCG
The DNA here is from genome assembly GCA_963761015.1 of uncultured Alphaproteobacteria bacterium. GTDB lineage: Bacteria > Pseudomonadota > Alphaproteobacteria > Acetobacterales > Acetobacteraceae > CAVXFL01. Next base: position 209,012 of record CAVXFL010000015.1, on the reverse strand, counting down.
GCGGCGGATCGCGTCATGGACCTCGCGGGTGCGGTTCGAGGTGATGATCACCGGCGGCGGTTCCTCGGCGCGGATGGTGCCGAACTCGGGCACGGTGATCTGGAAATCGGCCAGCACTTCCAGCAGGAACGCCTCGAACGGCTCGTCGGCGCGGTCGAGCTCGTCGATCAGCAGCACCGCCGGGGGCAGCGACGGGTCGATGGCGGCCAGGATCGGCCGTTCGAGCAAGAACTCACGCGTGTAGATGTCGCTCGCCAGCCGCTGGCGGTCGGTTTCGCCGGCCGCCTCGGCCAGCCGGATCGCCATGAGCTGGCGGGCGTGATCCCACTCGTAGGCCGCCGCTGCGAGGTCGAGCCCGTCGTAGCACTGCAGCCGCATCAGCCGGCGACTCAGCCCGGCCGCCAGCACCTTGGCGATTTCGGTCTTGCCGGTGCCGGGCTCGCCCTCCAGGAACAGCGGCCGGCGCATGGCGAGCGCCAGATGCACCGTGGTTGCCAGTGCGCGGTCCGGCACATAGCCGCCGCGCTCCAGAAGGGCGGTGGTTTCGTCCACCGAGTTCGGCAGCTTGCCTGCCGTGAGAGGGTCACCTGCCACGTCGATCCTGTCTGAATGCCATGTCGGACGATAGATGGCACGCCAGCGACGGCAATTCACCCGGCCAGGACGATACCGCCTGCAACCCTCCCTCGGCCGTGAACCCCCTTCGGCCGTAACCTAAGACGCGGCCGCCTGGGCCGGAACCGGTGTGTGGCGTCGCTCGGCCGGTTTGGCGGCGGGGCTCGGCACCTCGATGTCGATTTCCAGCAGCGACACCGCCTCGCCACGATCCAGCTTGATCTGGATCTTGTCGCGATCGACCGCGATGTGCTTGGCCACCACGGCCAGGATCTCCTCCTGCAGGACCGCGACCAAGTCGGTTTTCCCGCTCAGCACGCGCTCGTGCGAGAGCAGAATCTGCAGCCGCTCGCGCGCGACCGGGGCGGACCCGCGGCGGTTGAAGAAATGCAGCAGCTTCATGCGGCCCTCCGCCCGAACAGCATGTGGATGAAGCGGCGCTTGCCGTTCGGCACCGCGATCCGAACGCTCTCGCCCAACAGGCGCCGCGCCGCGTCCGCGTAGGCGCGCGCGGGCGCGCTGCCCGGGCTGTTCAACGTGACCGGCACGCCCATGTTCGAGGCGCGCAACACCTCCTCACTTTCCGGAATGATGCCGAGCAGCGGAATCGACAGGATTTCCAGCACGTCCTCGGTCTTCAGCATCTCGCCCCGCGCCGCGCGCGCCGCGTCATAGCGGGTCAGCAGCAGATGCTTTTCGACCTTCTCGCCCTTCTCCGCTTTTTCCGTCTTGGAATCGAGCAGGCCGATGATGCGGTCGGAGTCGCGCACCGAGGAGACTTCCGGATTGGTGACGACCACCGCGACATCCGCGTGGCGCATCGCGAGCGTGGCGCCGCGCTCGATGCCCGCCGGGCTGTCGCAGATGACCCAGTCGAATTTCTGCCTGAGTTCGCCGATCACCTGGGCGACGCCCTCGGGTTTCAGCGCGTCCTTGTCGCGTGTCTGCGAGGCCGGCAGCAGCGAGAGATTCTCGACACGCTTGTCGCGAATCAGCGCCTGGGCCAGTTTCGCGTCGCCCTGGATGACGTTGATCAGGTCGAACACCACCCGGCGTTCCGCGCCCATTACCAGATCGAGGTTGCGCAGGCCGACGTCGAAATCGACCACGACCACCTTCTGGCCCGCCTGCGCCAGCGCGGCACCCAATGCCGCGGTCGACGTGGTCTTGCCGACGCCGCCTTTTCCGGATGTCACGACCAAAACCTTGGCCATCGACTCTGTCCCCCTCATTGCTTCAATCCAACGCTGCCATGAGCAGCGCTTCACCGCCAAGCCAGGCCTGAACGGCATGGCCGCGCAAGGTCGATTCCATATCGTCGGCGGTCTTGTACAAGCCGTCGATGGCGACCAACTCGGCCTCGAGCCGGCGGCAGAAAATGCGGGCGCGCGAATTGCCGGTCGCGCCGGCCACCGCGCGGCCGCGCAACGTGCCGTAAACATGGATGGAACCGCCGGCCACGACCTCGGCGCCGGACGCGACCGAGCCGACCACCGTCACGTCGCCGCGCTCGAATGTCACCGACTGGCCGGAACGGACGCTACCCTCGATCACCAGCGATGTCGGTTCGGAGTGGGCGGCGCCGCCGGTTGCCGTCGTCTCGTTCGGCACGAGTTCGATCACCTTGCCGGACCGGCTGGTGTTAAGCGCCGGCATGCGCTGCCAGGCTTCGATGCCGGACCAGGAGGCGTCCGCACCCTCGATGCCGACGACGCGCATGCCGTGGCCTTGCAGGTCGCGGAAGAAGCTTTGCAGGTCGGGCTCGCTTCGCGGCAGCGCCGAAAGGTCGAGAACGACCGGACGGCCGACGAACACTGCCGGGGAGCGTGCGATCTGCGCGTTCAGTGCCGCGATCCAGGTTTCGAGAGGCGGTTCCGGCGCCAGCACCAGCGCCATGAACGAACGCCCGCGAAGGCGGATCGACGGAGCGCGCGTTGGCGCCGTTTGAGTCATGTCCAAATTCCGCGCGACGGCGGTTGAAATGCAACGCCCATCAGACCAACCGTATCTGTCCGTGACAACAGCGGACTTGCACCACTACCCGCCGCGCGCGATTCGCGCAAAGGAATACGGCGAGCGGCTTGTGGCGCCATTCGCGGCGCGCAGTTCGGCTGTGTGGCAACTCTAACGGGGGCGTGAGCGTAAGCCCGGAAGCAGGCCACGTTGACGGAGGCAAGCCATGCAAGTCGACGATCCGAAGCAGGTCGCGCTGTCGCTGATCCAGCGCTACGGGATGCGCGCGCAGGCGGTCGCCAACGAGCGCGCGGCGGAGCTGCAGAATGCCGGCGACGCGGCCGGATCCGACAAGTGGCGCCAAATCCACGACATGGTCGCCGAACTCCGCCGCACCGAGCGCGCGCACGCCGACACCGGTCACTGAGGTTTCCGGCTTGCGGGACGGGGCCCGCCGCGCCAGGAATGGCGCCGTGAGCCCGCCCGATCACGTGCCGCTCCACGAGACGTCCGTCCGGCCGGAATGGATCGACCGGAACGGGCACATGAACCTCGCCTATTACGTCGTGATCTTCGACCAGGGCACCGACGTGCTGTTCGATACGCTCGGCATAGGACAGGCCTACAGCGACGCCAGCGGCAACTCGGTGTTCGTGGTGGAGACGCATATTCTGTACGAACGCGAGCTGAAGGCGGGCGAGCGCGTGAACGTGCGCAGCCATGTCGTCGGCGTGGACGCGAAACGGCTGCATTTCGTGCTGGAGATGCGAGCCGCCGGCGAGGACCGCCGCGTCTCGCTGCAGGAGCTGCTGGCGGTGCATGTAGATATGTCGACGCGCCGCGTCGCGCCGTTTCCGCCGGACCGGCGGGCCGCCATCGCGGAATTGGCCGCGCTGCACCGAACCCGGCCGGCGCCGGCCGGGCTCGGGCGCCGCATCGCCCTGCCGGGCTGATCCGGGCGAATTCCGAGCATGGCCGAAGCGATCAAACAGCCGATGCGCTACCCCGAACTCGCCGATCCGCTGGCGCAGCCGCGCTACACCGGCATTCCGACCTTCTTCCGCACGCCGTACACGCAGGAATCTGACGGACACCGATGTCGGCATTATCGGCGTGCCGATCGACATCGGGGTGACCAACCGCTCCGGCGCGCGGCACGGACCGCGCGAGGTGCGCAACCAGTCGAGCCTGCTGCGCCGGATCAACACGGCGACTGGCGTGAATCCTTACGAGCGGCTGCGGGTGCGCGATCTCGGCGACGCCTGGATCGAGCAGCCCTATACCTTGGAAGGCGCGCTCGGCGAGGTCGAGGCGTTCTTCCGCAAGGTGGCGACCGCGGGCGTGACGACGCTGGCGGTCGGCGGCGACCATTCGCTGTCGTTGCCGGAACTGCGGGCGGTGGCCGTCGGGCGGCCGCTCGGGATGGTGCATATCGACGCCCATTGCGACACCGGGGACGACTACATGGGCTCGCGCTACCATCATGGCGCGCCGTTCCGCCGCGCGGTGGAAGAGGGGCTGCTGGAGCCGACCCGCGTGATCCAGATCGGCATCCGCGGGACGACGAACGATCCGGCGCTCTGGCAATTCAGCCGCGAGTCCGGGATGCGCGTGATGACCATGGACGAGTTGCACGACGAGGGCTGGCGGTTCGCGGTCGAGGAAGCGCGCCGGGTGGTCGGCGCCGGCCCCGCGCATCTGTCGTTCGACATCGACGCGCTCGATCCGGTGTTCGCGCCGGGCACCGGCACGCCCGAAGCGGGCGGCATCAGCGTGATCGAGGCGCAGCGGATTCTACGTGGCCTGATGGGGCTGGACTTCGTCTCGGCCGATCTGGTGGAGGTCTCGCCGCCCTTCGATCACGCGGGCCTGACCGCGTTTCACGGCGCGTCGATACTGTTCGAGATTCTATGCCTGCTTGCCGACGCTCGGCTGCGGCGTCACCACGAGCCTTCGGCGTCAATCCCCCCAGGCGCGCACTCGGCGGGAATTGCTTCGCTTCGCTCCCGATGACCGCTCAATCTGACGGTGCTTATCGCCCCGGCACGCGGACCAGGAACTTCGGGCCCAGCGACGTCAGGTCCGGGCAGCCGAGCAGGGCCAGATCGCGGTCGACCTCCTCGGAGAGCAGGTTGATGGCGTGCCGCACGCCCGCCTCACGCGCCACCGCCATGGCATAATGGAACGGCCGGCCCAGGAACACGCCCTTCGCGCCCAAGGCCAAGGCTTTCAGGACATCGGTGCCGCGACGCACGCCGCTGTCCAGCAGCACCGTCATCTCGCCCGCCTCGGCCACCACCTCGGGGAGCGCGCGGACCGCGGCGGTGGCGGTGTCCAGCTGGCGGCCCCCGTGGTTCGACACGATCACCCCGTCCAGCCCGACCCGGCGGCCGATACGCGCGTCCTCGGCGGCCAGTACCCCCTTCACCAGCAGCTTGCCCTTCCAGCGGTTCCTGATCCACTCGATATCTGCCCAGGAGAGCGCGTCGCGCCTGCCGTAATCGCGGGCAGCGGCGGCCGAGAAGGCAGGCGGGCCGCGCCGCGCCTCCATGTTCTCGAAATGCGGCATCCCGTCGCGCATCAATCCGCCGAGCGCGGTCCCCAGCAGCCAGCCCGGATGGCTGATCCCGTCCCAGGCGAGCCGCAAGGTGGGCCGCAGCGGCAGGCTGAAGCCGTTGCGGACGTTGTTCTCGCGGTTGCCCGACACCTGCACGTCCGCGGTCACGGCCAGCGTCTCGTAGCCGGCCCGCGCCAGACGGTCCACCAGCGGCCCGATCCGCTCCCGCTCGCCGGGGATGTAGGCCTGGAACCAAGCCTGCGGGTTCGCCTCGATGATGCGCTCCAGCGGGATCAGCGAGGCGCCGCTCAGAATGAACGGGACGTTCGCTTCCGCCGCGGCGCGCGCCAGCACCAAATCGCCCTGCCGGCAGTTCAGCACGGTTGCGCCCATGGGGGCGATCCCGAACGGGGCGGCGTAACGGCGGCCGAAGATGGTGTTGGCTTGGCTGCGGCCCGAGGTGTCGACGAGCATCCGCGGGCGCAGCGCCCAATCGTTGAAACCCTCGCGGTTCCAGCGCAGCGAGGCATTGCCCTCGACGCCGCCGGAGACAAAGCCGAACAGGCAGCGGGGCAGGTGCCGCCGCGCCGCCGCCTCGAAATCCTCGAGCGACAGCATGCCTTTCAAGGCCCGGGGCTGCTTGCCCACCGGCTTGGCGATGCCGCTCGGGCGCGGCGCGGTGAGGCCGCCCGGCGCGACCGCCGGCGCTTTTTCCGTCCGTTCGTTGGCCTTTTCCGCCCGTTCGTTGACTGTCACCGACATCGCGTTTTCCCCGGCCGCTGCTCCCCGAGGGAGAATAAATCGCGGCGCGCCGTGGCGCTACCTCGCGGCCGTGGCAAGTGCCTCGTCGAGATCGCGGATCAGGTCTTCCGCCGTTTCAAGCCCGACCGAGAGGCGCACCACGTCCGGGCCGGCGCCTGCTGCCAGGGCCTGCTCCGCCGTGAGCTGGCGGTGGGTCGTGGAGGCGGGATGCAGGATAAGGCTGCGCGTGTCGCCGAGATTGGCGACGTGCGAAAAGAGGCGCACCGATTCCACCAGTTTGATCCCCGCCGCGTAGCCGCCCGCCACGCCGAAGGTGAACACCGAGCCCGCGCCCTTCGGCAGGTACTTTCGCGCCAACTCGTGATACGGGCTGTCCGTCAGCCCGGCGTAGGAAACCCAGGCGACCTGCTTGTGGCCGGCCAGGAATTCCGCGACTCTCTGCGCGTTCTGCACGTGGCGGTCCATGCGCACCGGCAGGCTCTCGATGCCGGCGATCGTCAGGAACGCGTTCATCGGCGACTGCGCCGGGCCGAAATCGCGCAGCGCCACCGCGCGCGCCTTCGTGGTGAACGCGAAATCGCCGAAATTCTCGTAGAAACGCAGCCCGTGATAGGCCGGCTCGGGATCGGTGAGCGAGGGGAACTTGTCGCTCTGCGACCAGTCGAACCGCCCGGATTCCACCACCGCGCCGCCGAGCGCGTGGCCGTGGCCGGCGAGGAACTTCGTGGTCGAGTGGCAGACGAGGTCGGCGCCCCAGTCGATCGGCTGGCACAGATAGGGCGTCGCCAGCGTGTTATCGACGATGAACGGCAGCCCCGCCTCGTGCGCCACGGCGGCGATGGCTTCGAGATCGACGACGATGCCGCCAGGATTGGCGAGACTTTCGACGAAGATCGCCTTGCAGCGGGGCGTGAGCGCTTTGCGGAAATTGTCGGGATCGGTCGGGTCCACGAAATGGCAGGTCCAGCCGAGCTTCTTGAACGACAGCCCGAATTGCGTGAGCGAGCCGCCGTAGAGGTTGCGCGAGGCGACGAATTCGTCGCCCTGTTCCAGGAGCGTGAAGAAGGCGAGGAACTGCGCGGCATGGCCCGAGGCGGCGGCGACGGCGGCGCGGCCGTTCTCCAGCGACGCAATCCGCTCCTCCAGCACCGAAACGGTCGGGTTGGTCAGGCGCGAGTAGATGTAGCCGAAATTGTGCAGGTTGAAGAGCGAGGCGGCGTGTTCGACGTCCTGGAACACGTAGGCCGTCGTTTGATAGATCGGCGTCTGGCGGGCGCCGGTGGTGGGGTCGGGCGCGGCGCCGGCATGAACGGCCCGGGTCTCGAAGCCGTAGGTCAGGTTGCGCGGCGGCAGCGGACGCGGCTTGCCGTGCTGCGCGGTCGGCGCCTCGGGCGGGCGGTTCCGGATGATGCAGGAGTTGACGCCGCTCCAGGAGAGTTCGCCGCCGAGCCGGCCGAACTCGATCTTCGGGCAGCGGTTCATGACGACTTCGAGCCCGGCTTTCTCGGCGTCGCGGCCGCCTCGTCGTTGCGGATGCCGAGCTGCATCCAAACCACTTTCGCGCCTTTGGCGATGGCGTCGTCCACGATCGGCGGCACCTGGTCCGCGCTGCGGAAGACATCCACCATGTCCATCGGCTCGGGGATGTCGCGCACTCGCGCGTAGACTTTCTCGCCCGAGCAGTTCCTGCCCGGCGAGCCCCGGGTTCACCGGGATCACCCGGTAGCCTTTGGACTGCAGGTATTTCATCACGAAATAGCTCGGCCGGTTCCAGTTGGACGAGGCGCCGACCAGCGCGATGGTCCCGACCCGCTGCAGGATCGAGCGGATTTTCGCGTCGGGGTAGGGGATGGGTTCGAGGATGGTCATATTCTGTCACTCCATCTGCCAAGCCCGCATCCGCAGGACCGGGGTGCGGTCGCGGGCGCGGCGGTCCGGGGGTGAGAGGGCGAGCCAGAGCTGCAACTGCTCCAGCACCTTGCGCGTGACCAGCACCAGATCGAGTGCCAACGCGTCCTCGAGCGCGTAATAGCGCAAATTCTCCAGCTCGCCCGATCCGGCGAGCGTGCCGCCGACCCGTTCCGCGTCCACCACCAGAAACCGCGCGTTGAATTGGATCGGGTGCTCGGGGGGCGTGATGGCGCGGCAGAGATAGTCGAGCGCCTCCAGATGCGGCGGCATGCCGAGCGACAGCCCGGTTTCCTCCTCGAACTCGCGGGCCGCGGCGTGCGCGAGCGCCGGGGCCAGGCGCGGCGTGGATGCCTTCGCGAGCCGCATCAGCACGTCCGGGCGGAGTGGCGTGGCGAAGGGGGCGCGGAAGTCGCCGCGATCCACCGCGCCGCCGGGAAACACCAGCCGGTTCGGCATGAACCGGTGCTTCGCCCCGCGCATGCCCATCAGCACCTCCGGCGCGCCCGCGCCCGCGCGGACCACGATCAGGCTCGCGGCATGGCGCGGGGTGACGGCGCGGCGGCGCGCCGGCTTGGTGCCGCCGATCTCGGCCAGGGTGTCGGACAAGGCGACGGCCTCCGGGATTGCCTCGGCCGAAAACGTTCGCCGCATTGCCGCCGCGGCGCAAGCCGACACGGCCGCGACAACCCTCGGCCTGTCGCGGGCATTCCCATCTGCCCCGATCCGGCTAACATGCGCCCATAAGCCGGATACCGGCAGACCCGATCGGGAGGACCCGTCATGCAGCTGAGCCGCGACGAACTCGTGCGCGCCTGGCGCACCATGCGCACCATCCGGGCGTTCGAGGACGCCGTGCACGAGGAGTTCTCGGCCGGCAACATCCCGGGCTTCGTCCATCTCTATGCCGGCGAGGAGGCCTCGGCGCGTGGGCGTCTGCCTGCACCTGGCACGACGACGACCGGATCGCCTCGCACCCACCGCGGCCACGGCCACTGCATCGCCAAGGGCTGCGACGTCAAGGGCATGATGAAGGAGATCTTCGGCCGCAAGGATGGCCTGTGCGGCGGCAAGGGCGGCTCGATGCACATCGCCGACCTGTCCAAGGGCATGCTCGGCGCCAACGGCATCGTCGGCGGCGGCCCGCCGCTGATCTGCGGCGCCGCGCTGACCGCCAAGACCCTCAAAACCGGCGGCGTGGCGATCGCCTTCGTCGGCGACGGCGGCTCCAACCAGGGCACCACGGCCGAGAGCATGAACCTCGCCAAGGCCTGGAACCTGCCGGCGATCTTCGTCTTCGAGGACAACGGCTACGCCGAAGTCGACGCGCCAGCGCCTGGTCGGTCTCGGGCGATCTGGTCGAGCGCGGCAAGGCCTTCGGCATGCCGTCGCGGCGGGTCGACGGCCACGACTTCTTCGACGTCCAGGACGCCGCGCGCGAGGCGATCGAGCGCGCCCGCGCCGGCGACGGTCCGAGCGTCATCCACGTCAAGCTCGCCCGCTACTACGGCCATTTCGAGGGCGATGCCATGACCTACCGGCAGGTCGGCGAGATCGAGCAGACTCAAGGCCGAGAAGGACTGCCTGAAGCATGTTCCGCCAGCGGGTGACCGAGGCCGGGCTGCTCGAGGGCGGCCAGCTCGACGCGATCGACGGCGAGATCAAGAGCCTGATCGAGCAGACCGTGACCGAGGCCAAGGCGGCGCTGCCGCCGACCGAGGCCGATCTGATGACCGACGTCTACGCCTCGTACTGAGGGGAGCAGCCATGACCAAAAAATCGTACCGGCAGGCGATCAACGAGGCGCTCGCCAGGAGATGGAGCGCGACCCGCGGGTGATCCTCATGGGCGAGGACGTCGCGGGCGGCATGGGCGCGGGCGGCGAGGACGACGCCTGGGGCGGGCCGCTCGGGCGTCACCAAGGGCCTGGAGCCGATCTTCGGGCGCGAGCGGGTGCTCGACACGCCGATCACCGAGAGCGCCTTCATCGGCGCCGCGGCGGGCGCCGCTGCGACCGGCCTGCGGCCGGTCGCCGAGCTGATGTTCGTCGACTTCCTCGGCGTCTGCTTCGACCAGATCTACAACCAGGCGGCCAAGTTCCGCTACATGTTCGGCGGCAAGGCCACGACACCTCTGGTCGTGCGCACGATGTATGGCGCCGGGTTTCCGCGCCGCCTCCCAGCACAGCCAGTGCCTCTACCCGATGTTCACTCACATCCCGGGGCTCAAGGTCGTGCTGCCGAGCTCGCCCTACGAGGCCAAGGGCCTCCTGATCCAGTCGATTCGCGACGACGACCCGGTGATCTTCTTCGAGCACAAGGCGATGTACGACGAGGAGGAGGAGGTCCCGGACGAGCCCTACACGATCCCGTTCGGCGAGGCGAACCTCACCCGCGAGGGCGACGACGTCACGATCGTCGCCTTCGGCCGGATGGTCGGGTTCTCCAATCAGGTCGCCGACAAGCTCGAGAAGGAAGGGATCAGCTGCACCGTGGTCGACCCGCGCACGACCTCGCCGCTCGATCGCGACACCATCCTCGAATGCGTCGAGGAGACCGGGCGCCTGGTCGTGGTCGACGAGGCGCATCCGCGCTGCAACATGGCGACCGACATCTCGGCGCTCGCGGCGCAACACGCGTTCAAGGCGCTCAAGGGTCCGATCCAGATGGTGACCGCACCGCACTCGCCGGTGCCGTTCTCGCCGCAGCTCGAGGACCTCTACATCCCGAGCCTGGACAAGATCGAGGCGGCGGTGCGCCGGACCATGGCCAGCTGACGGTTGAGCCAAACCAAGGAATGAGCTGATGACCGATGCGATCAAGCCGATCGTCATGCCCAAGTGGGGCCTGGCGATGCAGGAGGGCATGGTCGCCAAATGGCTGGTCGAGGACGGCGCCCTGATCAAGAGCGGTGAGGAGATCCTCGACATCGAGACCTCGAAGATCGCCAACGTTTACGAGAGCCCGGTCGCGGGCCCGCTGCGCCGGCGGCTGGTCGGCGAGGGCGAGACGGTGCCGGTCGGCGCCCTCTTGGGCGTGGTCGCCGACAGCTCCGTCTCGGATGCCGATCTCGACGCCTACGTCGCTAAGTTCCAGGAGGAGTTCGCAGCCCATGTGGCCGAAGCGGGGGTCGCTGCGCCCGAGCCGGAGACGATCGAGGCCGGCGGCCGGCGGTTCCGTTATCTGGCGCTCGGTGCGGGCGAGGGGCCGTCCGATCGTCTTTCTCCATGGCTTCGGCGGCGATCTCAACAATTGGCAATTCAATCAGGAAGCGCTTGCCGAAGGCCACGCCACCTATGCGATCGATCTGCCGGGGCATGGCGGCTCGAGCAAGGATATGGGCGCCGACCACGTTCACATCGGCGCCTTCGCGGCTGCCGTGGTCGATTTCCTCGACGCCAAGGGGATCGCGCAGGCGCATCTGGTCGGCCATTCGCTGGGTGGCGCGGTCGCCCTCGACCTGGCGCTCAACCACGCCGGGCGGGTCGCCTCGGCGACGCTGATCTGCTCGGCCGGGCTCGGGCCCGAGATCAACAAGGCCTACATCGACGGCTTCATGCAGGCCAAGCGGCGCAAGCAATTGCAGCCGGTGCTCGAGCTGCTGGTCGCCGACCCGGCCATGATCTCGCGCGAGATGATCGAGGACGTGCTCAAGTTCAAGCGCCTGGACGGGGTCGAGGCGGCGCTCAACCGGATCATCGACGACACCTTCGCGGGCGGCCGGCAGGCGCTCCAGTTCGAGCCGCGGCTGGGCGAGCTGACCCTGCCGGTGCAGGTGATCTGGGGGCGCCAGGATCGGATCATCCCGTCGAGCCATGCCGAGGGCCTGCCCGCGACCATTGCGGTGCACATCTTCGACGACGCCGGCCACATGGTGCACATGGAGAAGGCGGCCGAGGTCACCCGGCTGATCGAGGCGCTGGTGCCATGACCGCTTACCGGCGAACGGCAGACTGAGCGCGCGGGATCGCGATGGCCGATTCCGAAAATGCCACGTTCGATCATTCCGCCGGGCAAGACCGGCAGACTGCCCTCCGCAAGCGGTGGGACAAATTCTCGGTTTCGGCGGCCACGAGCGCCAGGGCTCTGTTGAACTGGGCCAAGGCACTCTGGTCCATTGTTCTCGATCTCGTGCAGCGCATCGACCGGCGTGGCCTGGAGCGGCGTCGATCGCGTGTTGTCCATGCCGCCTACACGCTCAGGAAATCGGGACAGCGCTGGAATGCGTTGCGTTGCTTGTCGGACGGTCACAAGACGCGATGGCGCGGCACGTTTCTGCGCCATGAACGGGACTATCGGTTCGGCAGCACACTCGCCTATCGCTCGGAGGGAAATCGGCGTAGCGTTCGGCATCCTTCTGTTCTTTGCCGCGGTGATGGCGGTGCCGAGCTTTGTTCAGATCGGCAGCGTCCGCCTCGCCGATACTGGGTTGTTGCTCAGGTTTGCCTCGTTGTATGCGTATCTCGGGTTGGTCCTCGCGCTCTGCTATCCGTTCTGGATCGTGGACCGGCTGTTCGGCCGGCGGCGCGAAGCCTCCAGCTTCGGCTTGCATTCGCTGCTGCTAACCTCGACGCTGACGTGTGCCGCCGCCTACGTGCTGTTCCGCTATCAGCAGGGGCACACGCACGGCTTCGTCGCCTCCTTGCTTGCATTCGCCATCATCACGGCGGCCACCCCGGTTTACTTTCTTCTTGTTGTGGCGCCGCTCTACCCGTTGGTCGCCATCGGCAATCGCATCGGGCTTTCCAGGCACTGGCACGCTCACATCGTCCACGAGTTGTTCGAAGCGATCAAGGATTTGGAGCAATCGCGAGGCTGCGGCAATTCCGCGACACGCGCGCGGATCAGCGAGCGATTGGACCGGGTTGCCGCCTTGATCGGCAAGGGACTGCTCGGCCAGTTCCACACCCACGATCCAATCACCCAGACCTGGATGGATCGGCGAGCCAGGCGCATCGCCAACGCGTTTCGCGACAAGCGCAAATGGCTGATCACGCCGAAAGTGGACACGATCGAGCATCTGACGCGCGCGCTCGCCGGCGCGCTGGTCGCGCTGCTCAGCGGCGCGTGGGACGAACTCGAACTCGCCGAGGATGCGCCGATCACCTCACGCGCCATCGTCACCGTCTTCCTGGCCGGTCTGCGAGCAGTCATCCTGGCCGCCGTGCCGCTGGCGTTGTTCATTGCCGCGCGGCGCTGGGCATGGCTGCCGGATACTGAGTCCCGAAACCAGCAACTACATCGAACTCGGCCTGTTCGTCTGGGCCGTGCTGTCGCTGCTGCTGATCGTCGATCCGGCGCTGAAGGAAAAAGTCGAGCTCGTGAACAGCCTCAAATCGCTGGCGCCGGGCGGTAAGAAGGAACCGACCTGATCGCGAGCTACGCTGCCCCGCGTCTTCGGGGTATGGCATTTCCGCCGCGGCGGCTTCAAACCAGCGGTCCGGGTCAGCCACAGGGCAGCAGAATGCGGATGCGGACGCGAATTCTTCTCTGTTTGCTCGTGCTCGGGTTTTGCGGGCGGGCGCTGGCGCAACCCGATTCAGGGACGGCCCAAGCCGGCCCGCACGCGGCGATTACGCAGCGCCACGTCGGCTTTCAGCCCGGCTTGGAGCACGCCGGTCGTGCCGCGCACCCCGCGGAGCAGGCGCATACCACATCGGCCGAGCAGCAAACCCGGCTTCCGCCCAATTCCACCACCCATGACACGATCACGCTTCGCGGGCGCACGCTGAAGTTCACCGCGACCGCCGGCTCCATCCGGCTCTACGACCCCGAGCATAAGCCGCTGGTCGCCATCGCCTATGTCGCCTACCGGCTGGACGGCACCGACCCCGCGAAACGCCCGGTCAGTTTCGTCGTCAACGGCGGGCCGGGCATGGCGTCGGCCTGGCTGCATCTCGGCGCGCTCGGGCCGTGGCGGCTGCCGCTCGACCCGAGCGCCATTTCACCCTCCGCGAGCCCGGCGCTCGTCGACAACGCCGAAACCTGGCTCGGCTTCACCGACCTCGTGTTCATCGACCCCGCCGGCACCGGCTACAGCCGGTTCATCGCCGGCGGGCAGGCGCTACGGCGGCAACTCTGGTCGGTCAGCGGCGACATCAACTCGCTCGCGGCATTCATCCGCCGTTGGCTGGAAGCAAACAACCGGCTGCTGTCGCCGAAGTTTTTCGTGGGCGAGAGCTACGGCGGATTCCGCGGGCCGAAGCTGGTGCGCGAATTGGAATCGGAGCGCGGCATCGGCATCTCGGGCATGGTGCTGCTGTCGCCGGCGTTCAACCTGGAAATGCTCACCAACGAGGACGACCCGCTCTGGTGGGCGGCGCGGCTGCCCAGCATGGCCGCGGCCGCGCGCGCGCATAGCGGGCCGGTGACGCGGCGGTCGCTGGCGGACGCGGAGGACTACGCGGCCGGCGATTACCTGCGCGACCTGCTGCGCGGCCCCAACGATCCCGCCGAGTTGGACCGCATGAGCGCGCGCGTGGCGCAACTGACCGGGCTCGACCCGGCACTGATCCGCCGCCATGGCGGGCGGCTCGGCCCGCACGCCTTCCTGCACGAATTCTATCGCCACGAGGGCCGTATCGGCAGCATCTACGACGCCACCGTGACCATCGCCGATCCCGATCCGGCCGCGGATTCGGCGCATTATCCCGATCCGGTTCTGCAAGGTTTACAGGCGCCGCTCACCAGCGCCATGTTACATCTATACGCGACGAAGCTGGCGTGGCGGCCGCAGGGCGAGTATCGGCTGGCGAACCTGTCCGCGTACGATCGCTGGAATTTCGGCCACGGCATGTCGGCGCCCAAATCGCTCGACAGCCTGCGCCGGGCGCTGGCGCTCGATCCCCGCCTCCGGGTGCTGATCGAGCAGGGCTTCACCGACCTGGTGACGCCGTATTTCGGCACGCAGATTCTGCTGAACCAGTTGCCGGATTTCGGCCCCGCCCGGCTACGCTTCGTCGTTCACCCGGGCGGGCACATGTTCTATCTGAACCAGAATTCGCGCGCCGCCCTGCGCGACGAGGCGCAATTCCTGATCGTGGACGGCCAGTCCCAAGCCCGCGCGCCGCCGCAATAGCTTCCGTCAGGCTATCGCCGGCGGCCGGCCGCGCGATGCGGCCGCGACGAGCGCTTGGCGGCAAATGTCGCTCAGCCGTGCTGCCGGCGGTCTCGAGTCGAAACGTCGCTGTGACGGCTATTGCGCGAGCAGAAATTCGCGAAGCAATCCGGCGAACGCGCCTGGGCTGTCGACCTGCGGCGAATGGCCGGCGCCGG
The DNA here is from genome assembly GCA_963761015.1 of uncultured Alphaproteobacteria bacterium. GTDB lineage: Bacteria > Pseudomonadota > Alphaproteobacteria > Acetobacterales > Acetobacteraceae > CAVXFL01. Next base: position 193,943 of record CAVXFL010000015.1, on the reverse strand, counting down.
ACATTTCCACGGCCTTGCTGTTCCGAATACCCGCCAGCAGTTCCTCGACATGCGCGCGGGTCCGCGCGCCATCCACCTCGCCGCGAATGACAAGCGTGGTCGCGGCGATCGCCGGAAGGCGCGGGCGCAGGTCGAGCGCGAAGGCGTTGGTGAGCACCGTCCCCATGAACGCCTTGTTCGCGTTCGCGACCAGATCGACGAAGGTCTCGAACTCACGCTGATCCTGCGGCCGACGCGCAAGCAGCCAGTCCACGAGTTGCGCCGCCGCGGCGCGATCCAATTCACTGGAAATCCAGGCATCGACGGCCTGCCGGTAATCCGGCTTCAATCCGGCCGTGCGTGCGCCGGTTCCGACCAAAACCAACTTTTCGATGCGCTGCGGCTCGGCGGCCGCCAGCACCTGGGCCGCGATGCCGCCCATCGAATTGCCCACCATATGGCAGCGCGCGAGGCCGAGCCTGTCGAGCATGATCGCGACCGCTCGCGCCAGTCCTTCCGGGCTGGCGTAATCCGCCCAGCCGGTCACCGCCGCCGAGCGAGTAGAGATCGACCGCATACGTCGAAAATTCCGGAAGCGCCGCGACGGTACGGTCCCAGAACCGCCAGCAGCCGAACCACGGATGCAGCAGGACGAGCGGCGGCAGTTCCCGGTCACCCGATGCGGCGCGGACATGGTAGTCGAGCGTCGTGCCGGGAAGCTCGACGGAGCGGCGCATGACGAGCGGGGCCATCACGGTTCCGAAGGCGAGCGCGCGGGCACAAAACGGCCGATTCCCTCGGGACCTGTCCATTTGCCGTCTTCGACCAGCACGTTCCCGCGGAGCATGGTCAGCACCGGAAATCCGTGGAACTCCCATCCGTCCCACAGGCTGTAGTCGCAGTTCGAGTGCAGGTCCGCCAGGGTCACGGTTCGGCGAAGATCAGGATCGATGATGACGATGTCTGCGTCGCTGCCGATGGCGACGATGCCCTTGCGCGGATAAAGGCCGAACAGTTTGGCAACCGCGGTAGACGACACATCGACGAACCGGTTGATATCGAGCCGGCCGGGCCTCACGCCCTCGGAGTAAAGATAGGCCATGCGTGTCTCGACGCCGTTGTGGCCGCCAGAGGCGTTATCCACCTCCTTGCCGGCGATCTTTTGCGCGAAGGGAATGGTGAGATCATCGGAACTGGTCACGTCGAGCACGCCCGACCGCAGACGCTTCCCAGAGCGCCGAGCGGTCCCGTGGCGACTTCAGCGCCGGGTAATTGTGATAGATCATGCCGTTCGGCTTGGCGTAGTCCTCGTTCGAGAAGGCGAGGTAGTTGTGCAGCGCCTCGCCATACACCGTCTGGCCTTTGGCGCGCGCCTCCGCCATCGCCTCGATACCCTCGATGCTGGAGACATGAACCACGTAGAGCGGCGAACCCGTGCGGCGCGACAGCAGCAGCATGCGCGACATGGCGGCTTCCTCGCACAGGCTGGGCCGCGCCTCGTGAATGTGCGCCGCCTGCTGTCGACCTTGCCGGTAAAGGTTGCGCACGCAGAAATCGATGATGCAGTTGTCCTCGCAATGCACCATCGCCATGCCGCCATGTTTGCCGGTCTGCTGCATCACGCCCCAGATGCGCCCGTCGTCCGTGTACAGCGACCCCGATGCCGAGTTCCCCGAGAACGTGGTGAACATCTTGAACGAGCGAAACCCCGCCGGAGATGGCCTCCGGTATCTCGTCCAGCACGCCGAAGGTGGCATCGCCCGTAATCATCGCGTGCAACGCGTAATCCACGTCCGGCTTGTCGGCGTCGATCTCCGCCTGCTTGCCCGCGATCGGCGCCGATCAGGCTGCCGTCGCCGGATTGGTGCGCGAAGTCGATGAACGTCGTCGTCCCCCCGAACGCGGCGGCTCGGCCGCCCCATTTCGCCGATTGCGCGCGCATGGCCGGGCTCAGGGCGATATTGAAATGTACGTGCGCGTCGATGCCACCGGGGATCACGTATTTTCCGCGCGCATCGATCACGCGCGCGGCCTCGACCTCGAGCGACTGCGGCGCCATGAACGCCACGATCCGGCCGTCATGGATGCCGACATCGACCTGCTCGGCCGCGTGCGGCGAAACCACCAAGCCACCTTGGATCAACGTGTCTAGCATCCCCGCCTCCCACCAGCCTGGCCTCGCAGGCCCGCGTATCGGGAAAAACCGAGGCCTTCGTGATAGTCCTCCAGCGTCGCCAAGCGCGCTAGCTCCTCGATCGGAAATCGTCGACTACGATCAAACCATCGGCAGGACAGCTCTGGCGGTCGGCCGACCAGCCAGGGGAATGGTGCCTCGTCAGGCGACTCGGGGCGGGGATGCGAGTTCGTTACCTTGCCGGCCGGCCAGTCGCGGAAATTCCTGACGGCGCCTTCCGTCCGCGCCTGCACCAGTCGCACCGGGTCGAGATCGGCGAACAGCCAGCCATCCGCGTCGAGCTTGCCCTCGGCGATGATGCCGTCCTGCGGGAAACCTTGATCCACCGGGCCGTAAACACCCGCGAAACCGTGGTTCGTGTCGAGCGTCGCGGACCACGGCGCGTCGCCGACCGTCGGCGCGATGGCGACGAAGCACTGGTTCTCCAGGGCTCGCGCGCGGGCCGCGATGCGGACGCGGTTGAAGCCGTGCATCGTGTCGGTGCAGCCGGGGGTCAGGATCAGCCAGGCGCCGGCCTCGGCCTCAGCGCGCACCAAGGTCGGAAACTCTACGTCGTAACAGATGGAAATACCGATCCGGCCCCAGGGCGTCTCGAACACCGCAGGCCAGTCGCCCGGGTCGAGCCCGAGCAATTCCACCTCGAAGCTCGTGTTCAGCCGCTTGTCCTGCATCGCCACGCGCCCGTCCGGCGCGATCAGCGGCGCGCGCAGGCGGGTCCGGCCGTCCTCGCGCCAGGGCAGTGCGCCGGCCAGCAGCCAGACGCCGTGCCGGCAAGCGGTCTCGCGCGTTGCCGCCAGCAGATCGGATTGCACCGCGCAGATCGCCTCCAGCTCCGCGCGCGGGTCGGGTGCCGATCCGGTGAGGGCAGGGGCCAGCTCCATCCCGGCGTATTCGGGGACGACCAGAAGTCGACCTCCGCCCGCAACGCCCTCGGCCACCAGCCGGTCGAGCTTGGCCGCGAATGCGGCCACGTCGGGCAGGCGCTCGATGCGGTATTGCAGCAGGCCGAGACGCAAGCCGCTCACGGCAGCGCCGCCCCGCGCAGGGACTTGATCCAGAAGGCCAGCGTGTGCTCGGTCTCGGCAGGCTGGCCGACTTCCTTCCAGGGAATCCGGCAGGCGAGGTCGGGATAGCAGCGGAAGCCGCGCCGGCGCCAAAATTCATCGAGCGGCACGTAATCGGCGGGCCGCGACAGGTGGTCGGGCGGGCGCTGCACGGCGCAGAAGCAGGCGTAATCCGCCGAACTCACCCGCAGCGCGTGCGCCTCGCGCTGGCGGAAGAAGTCGACGCCGATCCCGCGCCCGCGCCATTGCGGCAACAGCACGGATTCGCCGAAATAGAAGAACCGCGCCGGGTCCCAGCCGCGCGCCAGGAACGGGGCGCGCACGTTCTCGGTCTCGGCCGTCAGCGGTATGGCGGTGGACATGCCGACCGGCCGCTCGTCCCCGATTGCCACGACCACGGCTGCCAGCGGGCTCGCCACGTATTTCGCCAGGTAGCGCTGCTCGTCCTCCGGGTCGCCGTCGTAGAGATACGGCCACGCGCGGAACACCGCCGTGCGCAGGCGCGCGAGATCGGCGACCATGGGCCGCAGATCGTCGCCGGTATAGGTCTGGATACGAAGCGAGCTGGACTGGGACATGGCGTCAGGCTCGGCCTAGGTGCCTCTTGTATGCCGGATTTCAACCCGATCGGGCTGCCGTCGAGCGAAACCGGCGGGCTGGGCCGCGGGGTCGTTGACAGTGCGACCGCGGGCCGTTGGTTCGCGCAGCGGCCGTAACGCCGCGATGAAAGGGCAAGCTATCGTGAGCCCAAGCATGAGGAAGGTGTCCGTCACCGCCCCATGGACTCGCCGGTCCGGAACGGGTACCGGCGCGGGAGCTTGCGCGCTATGCTCAGCCAAGCCGGAATTGCCGCCGAGGAGTTTCGCGGACGGCGAGGGCGGGGAGAAGCGCGCATGGAGTTCGGGATTTTCCACGAGTTTCAGTGCCCCGAGGGCCGGAGCGAGGCCGCCGCCTTCGCCGAATCCTTTGAGCAGGTGGACGCGGCGGAACGCTTCGGGCTGGACGTGCTGTGGCTCGCCGAACTGCACGTCTCCCCCGGCCAGTCGGTCCTCTCGGCGCCGCTCGTCGTCGCGGCCGCCATCGCCGCGCGCACCCGCCGCATCCGCATCGGCACCGCGGTGCAGGTGCTGCCGCTCTGCCATCCGCTGCGGCTCGCCGAGGAAGTCGCCACCCTCGACCACATCAGCGGCGGGCGGGTGATTTTCGGTGTCGGGCGCAGCGGGTTTCCGCGGACCTACGAGGCCTACGGCGTGCCGTACGCCGAAAGCCGCGAGCGCTTCACCGAAGTCCTGGCGATCCTGAAAGCCGCGTGGACACAGGATCGCTTCTCCTACGCGGGCCGTTTCCACAATTTCCGCGACGTGCCGCTGGTGCCGAAGCCGCTGCAAAAACCCTATCCGCCGATCCGGATCGCCGCGACCAGCGCCGATACCTTCGCGTCCATCGGCGCACTCGGCTATCCGATCTTCGCCGCCGTCCGCCTCGGAACGCTCTCCGAACTCGGGCCGAACATCCGCGCGTACCGCGACGCCTACGCCGCAGCCGGCCATCCGGGCCGGGGCGAGGTGTATCTGCGCGTGCCGGTCTATGTCGGCGAAACCGAGGCCGAGGCGCGCGCCGACCCGGAAGCGAGCGTGATGGCCTTCTACCGCTACCTCGGCCAGCAACTGGAAGAATCCGCCACACTCTCCGGGGCGCGCGCGGTCGAGCAGCGTGCCGAGCGCGGCCAGCGGCTGCGATCCATCGGCTATGACGAGGTGCTGCGCGACAAGGTGGTGGTCGGGACGGCGGAGCACGTGGCGGACCGGCTGCGCGGGTTGGACGAGGAACTTGGGCTCGATGGCATTCTGGCTGAACTGAACTGCGGCCGGCTCATAGCTCACGAGCGAGTGATGCGCTCGCTACGGCTTTTGTGCGAGCGCGTCATGCCCAAATTTCGCTGACGTGTCTTATTCCGCTCGGCGCGAGCGGCGCTTGAGCGGGCAACCGTGCCCGATCGCTATCGGCGGGACGGATGGCGCGTGGCGGCGATCCCGGTTATCGTCGGCTGGCCGGTCGACAACACAGACACGACCGGCGGCTCTTGAATAATGCAGCGGTCGAGATCAAGACAGCGATCCCCGTCGGCGGCTCCTCCGGGACCGGAAACCAACTGTGCCAACACTCCTTTGAGCAATCGGGATTTGCGCAGTAGGGCGGCTGCATTTTTATGCGGCATTCAGGTTCATGGCGTGGAGTTTTATTTTGCGCCGTCGGGTGACTGGTAGAAGGATGCTTTCCGCGACTGCCCCGGCGGCCCGGCGCTCGGCGGTTGCCCTTGTCAATAGGGGAACTGGCGAATATTTGAGGTGAAGTACGAATCGATCAGCGTATAGGATCGGCGCCACGGTCCAGCGGATCACCAGGAGCTTTTCCCGACCGGCACCAAACGGCAGAACGCGTGAGCGCGTGCGCGCCCTCATACCCTGCCAAACTCTCCCCCCACAACCAAGGACAGTTTTCTCTTGAGCATGTTCAATCACGGCCGTAGCCGACAGCCCCGGCGGCGCGACTTCGATGGCGACTTCGCCTACGACCGGGCTCCCTCCGGCGGGGGCGAAATGCGGTTTCCGTCTTCCAAGTCCGCGGCGCCGACCGCGTTCGGCCCCGAGGTCGAGGCCACGGTGAAGTGGTTCAATCCCGATAAGGGCTTCGGCTTCGTCCAGCTCGCCGACGGGTCCGGCGACGTGTTCCTGCACGTCAACGCGCTGAGCAGCGCCGGCCACACCACCGTCAGTCCCGGCGCCACGATGCGCGTCCGCATCGGCCAAGGACAGAAGGGCCGCCAGGTCGCCGAGGTCCTGTCGCTCGACGAGAGCACGGCGACCCAGACCCCGACCTCGAGCTACGGCTCACGCCCACCCCGTCCGGCCGGCGGACCGCGTCCGCCGCGCGATCAGGGGCCCGCGGTGCAGATGCGCGGCACGGTGAAATGGGACAATCCGACCAAGGGCTTCGGCTTCGTCTCGGTGGGCGAAGGCGGGCAGGACGTGTTCCTGCATGCGTCTGCCCTGCAGCGCGGCGGGCTGACCCAGGTCACCGAAGGTCAGGCGGTCTGGGTGGACGTGGTCCAGGGCGCCAAGGGACCGCAGGCCGCGTCGGTGCGACTGGTCTGAACGGCCCGGCCGGGGCGCCCGCGAATTGCGTCGGGCGCCCCGGCCAGGATCGCGGATTTGAGCTAAGTCAAGGCGACCCTTCGCCGCTTGGGGCTGAATAGCAGCCGCGACCGTCGTTACCGCCATCACGGGGATGGCGCCGGCGGGCGCTTGCGGATGCCCCATGACCGGCCAGCCCTGCGGAACAGTAGCTGTCATCGACGACGACCAGGCGGTGCGCGATTCGCTATGCGCGCTGCTGGAGGCCGCCGGCTACCACGTCGAGAGCTACGAGTTCGCCGAGCAGTTTCTCCGGGCGCCGCGGCGGCGGGATATCCGTTGCCTGCTGCTGGACCAGCACATGCCCAGGACGACGGGGCTCGATCTGCTGGCGGCAATTCGCGATCGTGGCGACACGCTGCCGGTGGTGCTTTTCACCGGCGCCCTTACGCCCGACTTGGCCGCGCGCGCGGTCGAACTGGGCGCCTTCAAGGTGCTGCAAAAGCCGATGGCGGGAAGCGAGCTGATCGGCTGTCTGGAAGCCGCGGTCGCCGCCAACTCGGCCGCCGGGCGACACGCTGGCTTCCACTCATGCCGGCCCGCGTGAGATATGACCCGCTCTCGCCATTCCCGCGAAAGCGGATACTCAGTGTCCGGCATCAGACCGGCATAACCCCCGATCCCCCCGGTCCAGAAGGTGGCCCATGAAATTCGCTCTGCTTTTTCTTTGCGGGCTCGCGCTCGCGTTTCCGGCGCTGGCGCAGGAACACCATGCGGGCGCGGGTCAGGCGAGGCCGGGTAACTGGATGCGCGGGGAAGCGCTCGCCCATCTGTGGTGCACCGGCTGCCACGCGGTGAAGGGTGCCCCGGTGGCCGCCGACACCGGCCCCACCTTCATGTCCATCGCGCGCGATCCGAACATGGGACCGGACTTCCTGCGGGGCTTCCTGTCCAAGCCGCACGCGCCGATGCCGCCGCTGGAGCTGACGGGCGGTGAAATCGAGGATTTTGTGGCCTATTTCCGCCACCTCGGAACGGAAGTGCGCTAAATCGGGCGCGCGCTGGCCGCCGCGGCGCGGAACGCGCCGATATTGGCCAGCCCGACCAGGGCCGGCGAGGGATGCAGGATCAGGTAGGTCGGTATCGCCTCCAGATATGTCCGGAAGCGTCCCTTCGCCACGAAGCGGTCGCGGAATTCGGAGGCCGCGAAGCGCTCCTTGAATTGGGGCACGATGCCGCCGGCGATGTACACCCCGCCCGTGGCGCAGAGCGTCAGCGCCAGATTGCCGGCCACCGTGCCCAGCATGGCGCAGAACAGGTCGAGCGCGCGTCCGCACTGATCGTCGCTCCCGGCCAGCGCCGCCTCCGTGATATCGGCCGGTTCGAGCGCCCGCGCCGGCAGCCCGGCCAGTTCGCACACGACGGTGTAGAGGTTCACGAGCCCCGCGCCGGTCAGCACCCGCTCGGCCGAGACGTGCTCGTGCCGGCCGCGCAAGATGGCAATGATCCGGCTCTCCTCCTCGGTGGTGGCCGGCATGGTCGCGTGCCCGCCCTCGCTCGGCAGCTGCCGCCATCCGGCGGGCTCGGGCAGCAGGCAGCTCATCCCGAGCCCGGTTCCCGGACCCAGCACGCCGATCGGCCCGCTCGCCGCCTGCCCGTCGCCGCCGATCGGCATGAAATCGGCCGGTGCCAGGTAGGGAATGCCCATCGCCGCGGCGGCGAAATCGTTGACCACCAGCAGATCCTTCAGGCCGAGTTCCACGGTTGCCTCGGCAATCGAGAACGACCAGTTCTGGTTGGTCAGGGCGACGTGGTCGCCGGTGACCGGCCCGGCGATGGCCAGCGCGGCGCGCAACGGCCTGAGCGTATCCGGAACCCCGCTCAGATAGGCGCGGACCGCGGCGACGAGACTCTGGTAGTCTCCGGTGTGCAGGACCCGCAGATGCGCGAAACCGCCATCCGCGGCCATGGCGAATCGCGCATTGGTACCGCCGATGTCGCCTATGAGGTGCACCCCGTCCATGCCACTGTCTCGACCCTGTGTCGTGCAAATCCGTCAGACACAAACAGCTTGCCATAGCTTGGTTTGGGGACGCTATTGTTGGACCTGAGTTCGGGCCCATGGCGGGGAGCCGGGATGGACCGAGTGGACCGCGCGATCGTCGAATTGGCGGCCGACGGGATTTTCGTGCTGGATTCCGAGCGCAGAATTGCTTTCGCGAACCGGGCCGCCGGCCGGATCTTCGGCTACGCGGAGTCCGAGTTGACGGGACTTGGCCTGAATGTGCTGATGACGAAGCGAGGCCCGCCTTGCGAAAGGCCGGGCTTCGATCCGGTTTTCGGCGATGCCGAAGGCGAGCCCCGGCAAGTCCTCGCGCGGCGGCGCGACGGTAGCTGCTTCCCCGCCGAGCTGTCCTGGCGGACGGTGCGGCTCGACGAGGCGCCGGTCGCCATCGCCGTCCTGCGCGACATTTCGGAGCGGCTCGCCTGGGAATTGGCGGTGCGCGAGAGCGAGGAGCGGTTGCGTTCACTCCTCGACACCGTGCCCGATGCCATCGTCGTGATCGATTCGGCCGGCGTCATGCAATCGTTCAGCACCGCCGCCGAGCGCCTGTTCGGCTATCCGCCCGATCAGGTGATCGGGCGGAACGTCAAGATGCTGATGCCCTCGCCCTATCACGAGGCGCATGATGGTTACCTGGAACGCTACCTGCGGACCGGCGAGCGCCGCATCATCGGCATCGGTCGGGTGGTGGTCGGGCAGCGGGCCGACGGGTCGACGTTCCCGATGGAACTGCATGTCGGGGAGATGCGGGTCGATGGCGAGCGGATGTTCACCGGCTTCGTCCGCGACCTGACCGAATTGCAGCAGACCAAGAAGCGGCTGCAGGATGTCCACGTGGAACTGCTGCACGCGGCGCGGCTCAGCGAGATGGGACGCATGGCGTCCACCCTGGCGCACGAGATCAACCAGCCGCTCACGGCCATCGCCAACTACGCCCAGGCCGCCCGGCACCTGTTGAGCAGCGACCGGCCGGACCAGGCGAAGCGGGTCTCCGAAACGTTGGAAAAGGCGGCCGCGCAGGCGATCCGGGCCGGCGCGATCATCCAGAACCTGCGGGACTTCCTGACGCGCGGCGAGACCGAGCGGCGCGCCGAAGACCTGAACAAGGTGGTCGAGGAGGCGAGCGCCCTCGCCCTGGTCGGCGCGCGCGAGTATGGAATCCGGGTGAACTTCCGGTTGCAGCCCGACATGCCCGAAGTGTTGATCGAAAAAGTGCAAATTCAACAGGTGGTACTGAATCTGGTCCGCAACGCCCTCGAGGTGTTGCAGGCCAGCGACCACCGTGAGATCACCGTGGCCACATTGCGCGACGCGGCGGGCGAATTCGCCGAGGTGTCGGTGGCCGATACCGGGCCCGGTTTGTCGCCCGAGGTGCGGGACCGGATTTTCCAGCCTTTCGTCTCGACCAAGCCGCAGGGGATGGGTCTCGGCCTGTCGATTTCGCGCGAAATCGTCGAGCGACACGGCGGACAACTGCGCGCCACCTCGCCGGATGGAGCCGGCACAACCTTTGCTTTCACGCTTCCATTCGCAGATGCGGCAGAAGACGTCGAAGCCGAGTGAATACACCGTCCAGGTCGTCGATGACGACGAGGCGGTGCGCGATTCGCTGCAATTGCTGCTGGAAGCGGCGGGATACGACGCGCGCGCCTGGCCGTCCGGCGCGGCGATTTCTGCAGGCCGCCAGCCTGGAACCGGGATGCATCGTCATCGACGTGCGGATGCCGGAGATGGACGGCGTGACGTTGTTGGCACGATTGCGCGAGAAGGGCCTTCACCACCCGGTGATCATCATGACGGGCCATGCCGACGTGCCGCTCGCGGTGCGCGCCATGCGGGCCGGCGCGATCGACTTCATCGAGAAGCCGTTCTCCGACGAGGTGATCCTGCAATCGGTCCGCGCCGCGCTGGAGCAGCAGGCGCACGCCTCGGCCACGACGGCAGATGTTGCCGGCCGCTTGGCGGCGCTGACGCCGCGGGAGCGCGAGGTGCTGCGCGCTCTGATCGCCGGGCTCCCCAACAAGAGCATCGCCTACGACCTCGGGATCAGCGCCCGTACGGTGGAAATCCATCGCGCGCGAGTGATGGAGAAAATGCAGGCGCGCAGCCTTTCCGAACTGGTGCGGCTCGGCCTGGCGGCCGGCATCAACCCCGACGAGGACTGAGCGCCTTCTGCAAGCGATCTGTACCGCTCCAAATCGTTCCACTCCGCCCCTGAGGGCGGAGGGCTCACGGGGAGAGGGAGAAGGCGGTCCGGCACGGAGTGTTGCCGCTCGGTTAACCCGACGGCAACTCGCATGGGCCACGTTTACGGCCCATGTGGGCTCGCTCGCAGATCGGCGCCTTGCCGCGCCATGCTCTGCCCCTGCTGATGGCGGCGTTGGGCTACGGGTTGGCGTTGTCGCGCGGCGCCAGCATGCTGCAGGACCCCGATACCTATTGGCACATTGCGACCGGTGACTGGATTCTGCGGCACTGGGCGGTGCCGCACCACGACCCGTTCTCGTTCACCGCCGCCGGCGCGCCCTGGGTGGACCTTGAGTGGCTGAGCGAAGTGTTGATGGCGCTCGCCTATCGCCTGGGCGGCTGGAGCGGGCTGGTGCTGCTTGCCGCGCTGGCGCTCGGGCTCGCGATGGGGCTGCTCAGCCAGCGCCTCGCGCGCTGGCTGCCCCCGGTGCCGAATGCGGTCCTGGTCCTGCTCGCCTTTCTGACCCTGCTGCCCTCGCTGCTCTGCCGGCCGCATGTGATCGCGCTGCCGATGCTGGTGGTCTGGGCCGCCGGGTTGGTCACGGCGCGCGCGGAAGGGCGCGCGCCCGGGTGGGTCCTGGTCCCCTTGATGGCGCTCTGGGCAAACCTGCACGGCAGCTTCGTCGCTGGCCTCGGCCTCGCGCTGGTGCTCGCGGTGGAGGCGGTGCTCGCCGCGCCCCCGGGGCAGCGGCGGCCGGCGGCTCTCGCCTGGGGCGGATTCGTGCTCGCCAGCGTGCTGGCCGCCTGCCTGACGCCCAACTTGCTTCAGGGCCTCGTCCATCCCATCCGCATGATGCGGGCGCCGGTGATGCTCGGCGCCATCACGGAATGGCAGAGCCCGAATTTCCAGAAGATGCAGCCGCTGGAAATCTGGCTGGTCGTCGGGCTCGCTGTCGCCCTGGCGCGTGGTGTCCGGCTGCCGGTGGTCCGGATCGTTCTGCTGCTCGGGCTGATGCACGCGGGTCTGCAGCACGCGCGCAACGAGATCCTGCTCGGCTTCGTCGGCCCGCTGATCCTGGCCGAACCGCTCAGCCGGTATTTTCGCCATCGCGAAGCGGCTGGTAGCGAGGTGTCCGCGCGCATCGGCGGGTCGGTGGTGATCGGCGCCGGCGTGGCGGCGGTGCTGCTGACGGCGCTGTTCGCGCGCCATCCGATCGCGCGGACCGACGATCGCGTAACGCCGCGCGCGGCGCTCGCGCACGTGCCGCCCGCACTAGCCGCGCGGCCGGTGCTCAACGCGTACGATTTCGGCGGCTACCTGATCTTCCGCGGCGTCCGCCCGTTCATCGACGGACGCGCGGACATGTACGGGGACCGGTTCTTTTCCCGGTATCTCGATCTGCTGGCGCCGCGAGCGGACAAACTCGAAGCAACGCTGCGCCAGGACGCCATCGCCTGGACGATATTGAAGCCGACCGACGGCGCCGTCGCGCTGCTCGACACCTTGCCGGGCTGGCAGCGCCTCTATGCCGACAAGTACGCGGTCGTGCACGCGCGCACGGCGCTGTTGCCGGAACCCGGCATCACCGCCTGGAGAGGCGCGCCAAAATCCCCCGGTTGGCGGCACGAGGCGCCGAACGGCCGGCCGGCGGCGCTGGCGCGGCGCTGATTTCGGCCGGCGGCGATATGTTCTAGGAACGCCGGACGGTTCGGCGTACGGCCGGCCCGGGCCTGGGGAGAACAAGCGATGCGCGACAATCCGGTAAAGCAGCGTCTGGCCGAAGGCGGGGCGAGCTTCGGCACCATGGCGTTCGAGTTTTTCACGCCCGGTCTCGCGCAGATCGTGCGAGCGGCGGGAGCCGAGTTCCTGCTCTACGACATGGAGCACAGCGGCGCCGGGATCGACACCATCAAGGCACAGATGGCGGCGTGCCGGGGCATCGGCCTCGTGCCGCTGGTGCGCGTCCCGGCCGGGCAATACCATTTCGTCGCTCGTGTGCTCGATGCCGGCGCGATGGGCATCATGGTGCCGATGGTCGAATCGGCGGCACAGGCGCGCGAAATCGTCGCGATGACGCAATATCCACCGAAGGGCGTCCGTGGCGCCGCTTTCGGCGTGGCGCACGACGATTACGAGCCAGGCCCGGTCGCGGCCAAGATCGCCACCGCGATGGCGCGCACGCAGGTGATCATGCAGATCGAGACGCCGCGCGGCGTGGAGGCGGTGGACGCGATCGCCGCGGTCGAGGGCGTCGATGTGGTCTGGCTCGGCCATTTCGACTTGACGAACTTCATGGGCATCCCGGGCGAGTTCACCAATCCGAAATATCTTGCCGCCGTGGCGGCGATCGTTGCGGCGGCACGCCGTCACCACAAGATCGCCGGGTTCATGGCGCTCGACGAGGTCTGGGCGCGCGACTATTTCGCCCAGGGATTCCGCATGATGGCCTATGGCATGGATTCTGGCCTGCTCCAGCAGGCGCTGGCGCGCGGGCTGGCGGTGCTGCGCGAGGGCGCGAACGCGATGCCTGCCTCGGCGAATGCGTAACCCGGGAGGCGAGGTAGGCCTTGCAGAACGTGCATCATTTTCGTGCGCCGCGCGATCAAACCCGCGTCCCCGCCGCCCGTAACCCAACATCCGGAATGTCACCCCCGCGAAAGGGGCTGCAATTCAATTCTCCCGGCCGGCGCTATTTCTACGCGGCGCGCGCTTGCCGGGCTCGCTGGACCTCGGCCATCAAGGCGCGCAGCAGTTCAGGCACGCCCTTGCCGGTGGCGGCCGAGATTAGCGCCACCGGTCGGGCCGCGGCGCGGGACAGCGCGGCGCGACGGGCGGCGGCCTCGCGCGGGCTCGTCGCATCGGATTTATTGAGCGCCAGCACCTCCGGCTTGTCCGCGAGCGCCGCGCCGTAGGCCGTCAGTTCCCGCCTGACGGTGCGCCAGGCCCGCACCACGTCGCCGGCCGCGCCGTCGACGAGATGCAGCAGCACGGCGCAGCGCTCGACATGGCCGAGGAACCTGTCGCCTAGTCCCACGCCCGCGTGCGCCCCGGCGATCAGCCCGGGAATGTCGGCGATCACGAACTCCTCGGTCGCCGCCAGCCGGACGACGCCGAGTTGCGGATGCAAGGTCGTGAACGGATAGTCGGCGATCTTCGGCCGCGCCGCCGAGACCGCCGCCAGGAACGTGGACTTGCCGGCATTCGGCAGCCCGACCAGCCCGACATCGGCGATCAGCTTCAGCCGCAGCCAGACCCAGCGCTCCTCGCCAGGATAGCCCTTGTCCGCCCGGCGCGGCGCGCGGTTGGTGCTCGATTTGTAATGGGCATTGCCGAAACCGCCGTCGCCGCCCCGGCACAGCACCACCTCCTTGCCCGGTGCATCGAGATCGGCGAGCAAGGTGGTGCGGTCGTCGGCCAGGATCTGCGTGCCGATCGGGAGGGGGATGACCACGGATGGCGCCGCCGCGCCGGTGCGGTCCGCCCCGGCGCCGTTGCCGCCCTTGGCCGCGCGGAAGTGCTGCGTGTAGCGGAAATCGATCAGCGTGTTCAGCCCAGGGGCCGCGCGGAACACGATGTCGCCGCCCCGGCCGCCATCGCCGCCGTCGGGTCCGCCGAACTCGATGTATTTCTCGCGCCGGAAAGCGACCACGCCATCGCCGCCGTCGCCGGAGCGCACCCAAATCTTGGCTTCATCCAGGAATTTCATGCGCTGGATGTAAGAAGCGGGCCGGCCCGCGCCGGGCGGCTACTCGGCCGGCGCGGTCGGCCCAGGTGTGACCGAGACATGCACCCGGTCCTCGGCCTTGCGCTCGAACGTGACGCGGCCGTCGACCAGCGCGAAAATCGTATGATCGCGGCCGAGGCCGACATGGTGCCCCGGCCGCCACTTCGTGCCGCGCTGGCGCACGATGATGTTGCCGGCCGCCACCGCCTCGCCGCCGAATTTCTTGATGCCGAGCCGCCGCCCGGCCGTGTCGCGGCCGTTGCGCGACGAGCCGCCGGCCTTCTTATGCGCCATTGCCGCTCTCCTGTGCGATCACCACGGTTTCCGGTTCGGCCTCCACGGGCTCTGGCGTGGGCCGCGGCATCTCCACCGCGAGCGGCGCGCTCGCCTCCGCCGCCAGCGTGCTATTCTCCGCGGCCGCCGTGGTTTCCCGCGCCGTTCCGGCCGCATTGATCGCGCCGACGCGCAGCACGGTCACGTGCTGGCGGTGTCCCCGCTTGCGGCGGCTGTTCTGCCGGCGCCGCTTCTTGAACACGATCACCTTGGCCAGCCGGTCCTGCGCGATCACCGTCGCCGTGACCGTCGCCCCAACGACGTTCGGGGCGCCAACCGTGACGTTATCGCCGTCGCCGAGGGCGAGCACGTCGGTGAAGGTGACGGTCGCGTCGGGCTCGCCGTCGAGCTTTTCCACCTTCAGCACGGCGTTCGGCGTCACGCGGTACTGCTTCCCGCCGGTGCGGATGACTGCGAACATGGCGAATTCCCTGGGGTTCCCGGAGCCCGGCGCGAACGAACGGGACCCGCCCGAGCGACCATCACGCGCGGCCGGAGCCGGCGACGCCCGGAGGCGCCCGATATAGCGCCTGTCCCTGTCGAGTCAATCGGGTCCCGCGGCGCTGCAGCCGCCGCGGGACGCGCAAAACCAGGGTCATCGCCAAACGATGAGGACGAGGAACCTCGTCCGTTGGAGAGAACCTGCCATGACCCCTGGCACGACGGCCGCGATCGCCGTGGCGATCGTCCTTGGCGCCACCTTTTCGCCGGCCCAGGTGCCGGCGCCGCGGCTCGGTCGGCCGCAGCAGGCGATCGAACTGCGCAACCGCGGGAGTTCGCCGATCACCTACGCGCAGGCGACCGTGACCGGCGTCGCTCATCCGCTCGTGTTCACGACCAACCGTCCGATCCAGCCGGCGGTGGGCCAGCAGGTCTATGTGCCGCCCGGAAGCTGCATCACCGGCGTGTTCGTGCGCTTCAAGAACGGCCGCGCCCTCAGGCTGGCGAACCGGCACGATTGTCGGCGGCCGACCATCGAGGTGACCAACAATTACATCGAGCTGACCAGCGGGGCCGTGAACAACAACCCGCCGCCGCTCTACGAGAAGCGGGGCCAAGTGCTGCCCCCGGGCCAGGTGCTGCCGCCGCGCTGAGCGGTATCCCCGGCCGGCCGGGCGTTCCCCCGGCGCGCCCCGCCGGTTTAGACTGCGGTGCATGCCGAGGTGGATGGCGGGCGGGCCGCCGGAGAGCGTCGAGACCCGTGCTTCCTGGATGGTCGCGTTCACCGCGCTCGGCATCCTGTCGGTCGCCTATGGGGCGGTGCTCGTCTCGGCGGTAGCGCTGAAGCCGATCGCCGCCGATCTGGACCTTTCGCGATCCACGGCAGCGCTCGCCAGTTCGCTGGTTTGGCTGGGCTCCGGGGCGGGCAGCATCGGCATGGGCTGGATCGCCGAGCGGATCGGCGTCCGCCGCGTGGTCATGTTCGGCGGGCTGATGGCCGGCTCGGGGCTGATCCTCTCGGCCAGCGGCGGGCTTTGGGCGTTGCTGCTCGGGCACGGGCTGCTGGTCGGGCTGCTCGGCAGTTCGGCCATGTTCGCGCCGCTCGCGGTCTATGTGAGCCGCTGGTTCGACCGCCGGCGCGGCACGGCGCTGGCGTTGATCTCCAGCGGCCAATACGTGGCGGGCGTGCTCTGGCCGGCGCTGTTCGAGCGCGGCATCGCCACGATCGGATGGCGCGCGACGATGGCGCTGTTCGGGGCGCTGGAAATCGCCACCATCGTCCCGGCGGCCGCGCTGCTGCTGAGGCGTCCCGTGCCGGAGGCGGCATCCGGTGTCGCATACCGGCCGGGACCGCGCCCGGGTGCGGCGGTGATCGGCCTGCGCCCGAACACCGTGCTCGCCTTGCTGTCGCTGGCGTCCTTCTGCTGCTGCGTGCCGATGGCCATGCCCGCCGCCCATCTGGTCGCCTACTGCGGCGATCTCGGCATATCGGCAACCCAGGGCGCGGCGATGCTGTCGCTGATGCTCGGCGCCGCTTTTGTCACGCGCCAGATCTGGGGCTGGGTGGCCGATCGCATCGGCGGGCTGCGCACGGTGCTGGCCGCCTCGGCGTGCCAGGCGATGGCCATGAGCGGATTCCTGATGACCCAGGACGAGGCCGGGTTGTTCGCCGTCGCCGCGGCGTTCGGGTTCGGCTTCAGCGGGCTCATTCCCGCCTATGTCGTCGCGGTGCGCGAGCTGTTTCCGGCCGCCGAAGCCGGCTGGCGCGTGCCCACGGTGCTGGCGACGAGCACGGTCGGGATGGCGTTCGGCGGCTGGCTGGCCGGCGCGCTGTACGACCGCTTCGGCTTCTACGCGCCCGCGTTCGCGACGGGGGTGCTGTTCAACATCGGCAACCTGATCGTGGTGGGAACGCTGGTGACGCTGCGGCGCGCCGCCGAGGCTCGCCCGGCCCTGGGTTGACCGCCCGAGTTGTGTGCCACCAAGCGGGCCCCTATGTGAGCCCTAAGCGTTCTCATTGATGGCTGTCGCTCGAGGAGAGCGAGACAATGTTCGGTGTCAGCGGCGGTTTCCCGATCGATCTGGTCCTGTTCGGCATGATCGCCGCGTTCCTGATCCTGCGTTTGCGCAGCATCCTGGGCCGGCGCACCGGCTTCGAGCGGCCGCCCGAGCTGAAGCCGGAACTGCGCCGCGGCCTGTTCGGCGGCGCGCCGGTGATCGAGGGCAAGGCCGAGCCGGTTCCCGAGCCGCCGCCCACGACCGTGCGCAAGTTCCCGCTTCCGGGCAGCGCGGCGGGCGAAGCGCTCACGCGCATGCGCAGCCTCGACCGCAACTTCGATCCCGCGCGGTTCCTGGACGGCGCCGAGGCGGCGTTCCGCAAGGTCGTGACCGCCTTCGCCGCGGGCAAGCGGGACGCGCTGCGCCCGCTGCTGTCCGAGGACACGTTTCGCGCCTTCGACCTCGCGATCGGTGCGCGCGAGCAGGCCGGTGAAAGTCAGCATACCGAGGTCAAGGCGATGAATTCGGTCGCCATCGAGGAGGCCGAACTGCGCGGCGCGGTGGCCGAGATCACGGTCCGCTTCGTTTCCGACCAGATCAACACGACACTCGGCCGCGACGGCCATCCGGTCACCGGCACCGACTCGCTGACCGAGATCGTCGATGTCTGGAGCTTCGAGAAGGACCTCGCCGCCGCCGACCCGACCTGGCGCCTGGTGGCGGCGCGCGGCGGCTGAACGTTCTCGTTCGCGTCATCGGAGCGATCCGGATCGCGCCTGCCGTTACCGATTGGTGCGGATGAAGCTGTCGCCGATTTCGATGAACAGACGCCGATCGCTGCCTGATTGAGCAGCCTGCCACTCGTGCTCGATCAAACTGAGGGAAACCTCGATTTGCTGAGCGGCCCTGGATTCGCGGCAGGTCGATCTGATGACCGAAAGCCTTCTGAACCTGCTCGGCCCGACGCCGTGGCCGCGCGCGATCTTTTTGAAGTCCGCATCGAGCGCCGCCAGGATGGCGCCGCCAGCCTCGGCCACGGCGGCGACCAATGGATCGGGACTGTCCGTGGCGATCCTTTCTCGGAGTAGAACGACCTCATGCCCGCGCTGCGAGAACGCCTTGCCGACCGAATCTGGAACGCACTGGTCGATGAAGAATTTGAGGACCAGAGCAGGAACGTCAGGCCGCCGCTTTGCGGTGCCGCACAGCAGCCAAAACGTCCGCCGCGGTCAGGTCCGGATACTCCGCCAAAATCTCTTCGACCGTGAACCCGTCATCGTGCAGCCGATTGATCGAGTCGACGTGAATGCGGGTCCCGGAAATCACCCAGGAATTCCGGCCAATACCCCGGGATTTGGCAATTTGCCCGATCTGTTCCGGCGTGCGCCTCCGCAGCAGATCGAGTTCGCGCCTGGTCTCCGACATGATCCTCGTCAGGCGTATCGGGACGACGAATTGTCCGGAAACGACCTCTCGGGGCAGCTCGAATTCCAGGCTCCTCGAAGATGACCTTTCGGTTGGCCACCCAAAGCGTCGTTTTGGTCCAGAGATCTTCCTTAAGATGGCTCAGCTTCTCCGCTACTTTCCTCAGATGCTGGAGTGGAACGCCATTTTGCACGCGGAGCAACTCCAGCGTCCGCAGCGCCACGAGGTCCTTGAACGAGTAGATCCGGCTGAACGGCCGACGGTCGCCCTTCTCGCGATAAGCGGGTGAAAAAAATCCTGTCTCGTCCCAATACCGCAGCCTGGCCTTGGACAACCCGGTAAGCCGCTGAACGTGCTCCTCGGTGAAGGCAGCGATGACGTTGCTGGTGTCTGGCACGGCCGGCTCCTTCGGCACTCATGATCGGCGGGTGATGACAGTATCGACGCGAACTCGTACCCATGGCTTGATTCCGGGACGCAAACCCGGCTGACAACCTGAAAACCGGAATCCGAACGTGGTGAGTGCTGCAAGGCAAAGCCAACCTCGCGTCGCGCTCTTCGTCACCTGCCTGGTCGACCTCTACCGCCCCACCGTGGGCTTCGCCGCCATCAAGCTGCTGGAGGCGGCGGGCTGCCAGGTGGAGGTGCCGCGGGCGCAGACCTGCTGCGGACAGCCGGCCTACAACGCGGGCGACCGCGCCACCACGCGCGATCTCGCCCGCGGCATCCTCGATGCCTTCGGCGGCTACGATTACGTGGTCGTGCCGTCGGGCTCCTGCGGCGGCATGCTGCGCGTGCATATGCCCGGCCTGTTCGACGACGACCCCAACCTGCGCGCCCGCGCCGAAGCCCTCGCCGCGAAAACCTACGAATTGGTCAGCTTCCTGACCGACGTGCTCGGGGTCGTGGAGACTGCGGCCAGCTACCCCGGCAGGGTGACCTATCACGACAGCTGCGCCGGCCTGCGCGAGTTGAACGTCAAGGCGCAGCCACGCAAGCTCTTGCGGTCCGTGGCCGGGCTCGAGCTGGTGGAAATGGGTGAGCCCGAAGTCTGCTGCGGGTTCGGCGGTACGTTCTGCGTGAAATACCCCGCCATCTCGACCCGCATGGTGGCCGACAAGGCGGCGGATATCGCCGCGACGGGCGCGGAAACGCTGCTCGCCGGCGATCTCGGCTGCCTGCTCAACATGGCCGGACGGCTCAAGCGCGAGAACAGGCCGGTCACGGCGCGGCACGTGGCCGAGGTCCTGTCCGGCCTCGCCGCCGAGGTGCCGGCAATCGGCGAGTCGCCGCGCTAAGCCCTGTTGCCGCCCAGCACCGCGTTCATC
This sequence comes from uncultured Alphaproteobacteria bacterium, assembly GCA_963761015.1. Lineage (GTDB taxonomy): Bacteria > Pseudomonadota > Alphaproteobacteria > Acetobacterales > Acetobacteraceae > CAVXFL01. Next base: position 174,070 of record CAVXFL010000015.1, on the reverse strand, counting down.
CGCCCCGACGCGGCATAGGCGGTCCCCGGCGCCGCTTGCTTGCGACGAACCGCGTGTCTTACTACATTCCAAGTTCACCAAACCGTGATCCCGCCGCCGGTCACGCGCGCGGGGCCGTCGTGGGAAGAGCGGAGGGCTCGTCACAAACTCGTCACAGACCTGCGGTGGAATGCGGCATGGACGGAACTTTCGAGGCGGTATCGGTGCGTAGCGCAAGCCGCTGGTTCGACGATTTCTACCTCGGCGAATGCTTCGATTTGCCGCCCAGAACCATGAGCGCGGCGCTGTTCCAGTCGTTCCTGGACGCCAGCGGCGAAACCCATCCGCTGCATTCCGACCCCGCCTATTGCCGCGCCCAGGGACATCCGGACGTGATGGCGCACGGGTTTCAGGTGTTGATCCAGACCACCGCCGGCGCGGGCGATTTCCACTTGCTGGTCGAGGACGCGCTGGTCGCCTTGGTCGAACAGTCCAGCCGCTTCATCCGCCCGGTGTTCGCCGGCGATACGTTGCGCCCAGTCTTGCAGGTCGTGGAGCTGGCGCCGAACACCACGACCGGCGTGGTCGGGCTGCGCAGCACGGTGCACAATCAGCGGCGGGAAATGGTGCTGGAAGGCTCGCAGCGCTACCTGCTCCGGATGCGGCCGAACTGAGCCGGATTCGCCGTCACGGCGAGGCGGGCAGATCGATCCAGGACAAGTGGCCGCCCTTGCCGGCGCCGGTATCTAGAAACAGCGCCTCGCCACCGGATGCGCCCCGCCGCCGGTAGGGCAGGCCGTTCACGCTGCGGCAGTCGTGGCCGCAATAGACCGTCAGCCCAGAGGGAATCCGGTCGACCCAGCGCAGGCTGCGCTCCGGGTAGCCGTCGGGTTGCGTCCGGCCGGTCGGCTCGCCGTAGAGCGCGCGCGCGAGCGGGCCCTCGGCGCGGCCGTGTTCGACCGGGTTCGGGCTCGGCGCGGGCTGCGTCAGCATGGCGGTGTGAAAGCCGCCATGCACGAAGAAATCGCCGCCGCGGCGCAGCCAGGCGGGGGCGCGCGCGATCTCCCGCTTCGTGCGCTCGGCGAGCGCCGGGTCTAGCTGGGACAGCGTCGCCGCGAGTTCCGGCCCGATCCGGACGGGCCGTCCGGCGAGCGCGCGGCCGAGCCGGTAGTCATGGTTGCCGAGCAGGAACAGCCCGCGGCCTTCCTTGAGCAGGCTGGCCATCAGCCGGAGCGCCCCGGCGCTGTCCGGCCCGTAATCGGTGAGGTCGCCAAGCTGGACGACGAAGCGGTCCGTGACGGCCGCCGCGTGGGCAAAGGCGTCGAGATCGCCGTGCACGTCGCCCACCACGCGCAGAGCGAACCCGGGCGGGATACTTGGCTGGTCTTCGGACAAGCGGGCTGATCCTGGTGGCGTGTGCCGGCACTCTCATTGCGGGCCTAGTTTAAGGCGAACCGATCCAGTCGAGCCGCCTGGCGTGGCTGGATTGCTTCTTCGCTGAGGCTCCTCGCAAAGACGCCGTGTGGGTTCAGGGGTTCGGCAGCGGCAAAACCTGTCTTGCTCGGTTGCACGCGCTCAGGTCAGGTGCGGGAGCGTCAGGTATCGCTCGGTCTGCATCTCGTGCAGGCGCGAGGCGGCGCGGGCGAACGCCAGTGCGCCGTCGCCGGCGGGATACACGTCGTCGGGAAGCGCGTCGGCCGAGGCCACCAGCTTCACCCGGTGCTCGTAAAGCGCGTCGATCAGGGTGACGAACCGGCGCGCCTCGTTGCGCTCCTCGGGCGAGAGGCGCGGCACGCCGTCCAGCACCAGCGCGTGGTAGTGCGTCGCCAGCAGCAGGTAATCGGCGGGACCGAGCGGCCCGCAGCATAGCGCCGCGAAATCGAACCGCGCCACCCCGCTCGCCGCCAGCGGCACGGCGAGCCGCCGCCCGAGCACGCCCAGCGTTTCCGGGGCTGGCGACGCGCCGCCGGCGAGCGCCGCGAACGCCTCGTCCAGCGCCTGCGCGGCACGCTCGTCCGCCGGCACCTGCCAGAGCCGCAATCCTCGCAAGCGGGCGCGGCGCCAGTCCGGGCCGGGCTCCATCACGAGCACGTCGAGATGCCGGTGCAGCGAGGCGATGAACGGCAGAAACGCGTCGCGCCCCGGCTGGCCCTTGAACAGATCGTCCGGTGGCGTGTTCGAGGTGGCCACGACCACCACGCCGCGCTCGAACAGCGCCTCGAACAGCCGGCCCAGGATCATCGCGTCGGCGACGTCGGTCACCTGGAACTCGTCGAAGCAGAGCAGGGCGGCCTCGGTCGCGATGCTGTCGGCGAGCGGCGGGATCGGGTCGGCGCCTTCGGGATGCGCGTGCCGCCAGACGTGAATGCGCGCGTGCGCCTCCTGCATGAACCGGTGGAAATGCACCCGGCGTTTGCGCGGCACCTCGGCGGCGGCGAAGAACAGGTCCATCAGCATGGATTTGCCGCGCCCGACATCGCCCACGAGGTAGAGCCCGTGCGGACGCTGGTCGGGCGCGCCCTCGGCCGGCCGGCGCAGCCAGCGCGCCAGCAGCCCGGCCGAGCCGCGCCGCGGCTCCGGATCGTAGCCGCGCAGTTTCGCCCATAGCTGCTGCAGGCGTTCGGCGACCAGCGCCTGCGCCGGATCGGTCGCCAGTTCGCCGGTGGCGAGCCGGGCGCGATAAGCCGCGAGCGGATCGGCCGCCGGCGGCAAGGCGAATGACGCGTCCATGTCGCGGGGCGAAATACAGGTCGCGGGCGAGCGGATCAACGACGCGCGACCGTTGTAACCAACTCGGCAGTTCATCCGTTGGCGACGTGGAGAGAGAGATAACAAACAATCAACGGACCGTGATATGAAGAACATTCTGGTTGCTTGCGGAATAGCATTGGCGGCGGCGGCGCCGGCTCAGGCGAACATCCCCGGAAAGTCCGGAGAATCGTTCAACCTGATTTGCGCGAAACTGCACATGACGGCCTACGTCCCTGAGCTGGTCTCGCAGGAGCCGTTCGCGTGCTGTGAGAAGGGTCTCGCTTGCCCGCGATACCTCTCCATCACGCCCGTCCCGCACCGCCACCCCGACCTGCGGACCTGACCGGCCGCTGCAAATCGGCGCTCCGGCGTGCTAATCCTGCCTCCGCCAGGGGGCAGGAGGGCGGCGGATGATCCGACTGGACTATGCGGCGTTGCGGGCGACGCCGGTCGCGGCCGACCCTTTTGCGCACATCATCGTGCCCGGTTTCGTCCCCTCATCCGAGCTTGCGGCCGTGTTCGCCGATCTCCCTGCGCTGGCGCGGCGCGGCTCATTTCCGATCGGCTCGCTGCGACTCGGACCAAAGGCGCGGGCGCTGGTCGAGGAGTTGGAAGGGCCGGACTTCCGCGACGCGGTCGCCGCCCGATTCGGCCTGGACCTCGACAGCGCGCCGACAATGGTGACCTTGCGCGGGCAGTCGACGGAGCGCGACGGGCTGATCCATTGCGATTCCCGGGCCAAGCGGGTGACGGTGCTGCTCTACCTCAATCCGGAAACCGAGGCGTGGCGCCGGCGGGAGGGATGCCTTCGCCTGCTGCGCGGGCCGGACGACCTTGAGGATTACGCCGTCGAAGTGTCGCCGGTGAACGGCACGTTGCTGGTGTTCCCGAACGCGCCCGATGCCTGGCACGGCCATAAGCCGTTTCTCGGACAACGGTACGTGATCCAGCTCAACTACATGACCAATGATATGACCGCCCGCTCCGAACTCCGCCGCCACCGCCTGTCGGCCTTCGTCAAGCGCCTGACCGCCGCCTGATCACCCGCCAGGCCGCGCGCCTCGCTCGTGTCCTGCCGCTGACGGACGACCTATTCCCGCGCGAGCAGCCGGTCGTTCACAAAACTGGCGAGGCGGCGAGGGCGGAAGGCGCGGCGCAGATCGTCCTCGTCGTAGTGGCCGCGCACCCAGTCGAGGAACGGAATCCGGCCCTCCGCCTCGCGGGCGTAGCGATCGAAGAACGCGTCGAGCACGCCGGTGCGGGAGTGGGGGAAATGCAGGAACCGCCAGGAAAGCTGCGCCAACGCCTGCGCCGAGGTGCCGCCGTTCATCAGGATGAACAGCCCGGCCGCCAGCCCGGCGCGGTCGGCGCCCGACTTGCAGTGGATCAACGCCGGCTCCGCCATGGCCCGAAAAGTCTCGGCGAGGCGCAGAATGCGATCGCGATGGGGCGCGCCGCGGCTCTCGAACGGGGCATAGATGTGCGCGAGACCGAGCCGCGCGGCCGTCTCGTGGGTCAGCGTCGTGGAGCCGCAGGGCTTGTCGCCGCGCAGGTTGATGACCGTGCGGATGCCGTGGCGCCGGACCACCGCCGCGAGCCGCATCGGCGTCGGGTGGTTGGAGCGATAGAGCCGCCCCGGCACCACCTCGGCCCAGTTGTGCCAGGCGACGCGGAAAAACGCGTGGTCGACGACGATGCTGTCGAACCAGGCGGCGGTGAGACGGCGGCGCGCCGGGGCTGGGCCTTCATCAGCCGGCACCTCCCCTTCCCGTTCACGGGAGGGGGCCGGGGGGAGGGCGGACACGTCCGCGGTGGTCACGCAACCTGCCTGGCTGCGGAAGGGTTCACGTCTGCCGCTCGACCAGCATCTGCTTGATCCGGCCGATTGCCTTGGCCGGGTTCAGGCCCTTGGGACAGGTCTGGGTGCAGTTCATGATGGTGTGGCAGCGATAGAGCTTGAACGGATCTTCCACCGCGTCCAGCCGGCCCCCGGTCGCCTCGTCGCGCGAATCGGCGATCCAGCGATAGGCGGCGAGCAGCACCGCGGGGCCGAGATAGCGGTCGCCGTTCCACCAGTAGCTCGGGCAACTGGTTGTGCAGCAGAAACAGAGTATGCACTCCCACAGGCCGTCCAGCCGGGCGCGCTCCTCGCGGCTTTGCCGCCGCTCGCCGTCGGGCGGCGGTGGCGTGTCCGCCTTCAGCCACGGCTCCACGCTGCGCAACTGCGCGTAGGCCTGGGTCAGATCGGGCACCAAGTCCTTCACCACCGGCATGTGCGGCAGCGGATAGATGCGCGCGGCGCCCCTGATCTCGCCGATCGGCTTGGTGCAGGCGAGCGTGTTCGCGCCGTCGATGTTCATGGCGCAACTGCCGCAAATGCCCTCGCGACAGGAGCGGCGGAAGGTCAGCGTGGAATCGACCTCGTTCTTGATCTTTATCAGGGCGTCCAGAACCATCGGCCCGCACGAATCCAGATCGACCTCGAACGTGTCGAGCCGCGGGTTGCGCCCGTCGTCGGGGTTCCAGCGATACACCCGGAACGCTTTTGCGCGCTTCGCCCCGGCCGCCGCCGGGTACGTGGTGCCGGCGCCGACCTTGCTGTTCGCAGGCAGTGAGAATTCGGCCATGTTATTGTTGTTCCGATACGATTACGGCGGTGCCGAATGGCGGCCAAACCAGACCGTCACCGCCGGGCCTGACCCGGCGCTCGCTTGCGACACGGGTGACCGACCTGGTGCGTCTCCGGCTCAACGCAACCGCCTAGTACACGCGCTTCTTCGGCGGGATCACCGCAACCTCGTTGGTGAGCGTCCGCATCGCCACGGGCCGGTAATCCAGCCGCACCTCGCCCTTTTCGTCGCACCAGGACAGCGTGTGCTTCAGCCAGTTCGCATCGTCGCGCTCGGGGTAGTCGTCGTGGGCGTGCGCGCCGCGGCTTTCGTGCCGCGCCTCGGCCGACGTGATCGTGGTCATGGCGTTGCCCATCAGGTTCTGCAGTTCCAGTGCCTCCATCAGATCGGAATTCCAGATCAGGCTGCGATCGGAGACCTGCATGTCGGCCATCCCGTCCCACAGCTTGCGCATCTTGGCCACGCCATCGGCCAAGGTCGTGCTGTTGCGGAACACCGCCGCGTGGCTCTGCATCGTCCGCTGCATCTGCACGCGCAGTTCGGCCACCCGCGTCGCGCCGTTGGCATGGCGCACGCGGTCGAAGCGGTCGAGCGACTCCTCGCCGGCCTTGGGCGGCAGCGGCGCCTGCCGCGTTTCCGGCTTGATCGTCTCGGCGGCGTGGTGCGCGGCGGCGCGGCCGAACACGATCAGGTCGAGCAGCGAATTGCAGCCCAGCCGGTTGGCGCCGTGCACCGAGACGCAGGCCGCCTCGCCGACCGCCATCAGCCCGCGCGCGGGGCGGTCCGGGTCGTCGCCGGTCGGGTGCAGCACCTGGGTGCGGTAGTTCGTCGGGATCCCGCCCATGTTGTAATGCACGGTCGGCAGCACCGGGATCGGCTCCTTCGTCACGTCCACGCCGGCGAAGATGCGCGCGGTCTCGGAAATGCCCGGCAGCCGCTCATGCAGCAGTTCGGCGCCGAGATGCTCCAGGTGCAGCATGATGTAGTCTTTGTCGGGACCGCAGCCGCGGCCCTCGTTGATCTCGATGGTCATGGAGCGCGACACCACATCGCGGCTGGCCAGATCCTTGGCGCTGGGGGCGTAGCGTTCCATGAACCGCTCGCCTTCGCTGTTGGTCAGGTAGCCGCCCTCGCCGCGCGCGCCCTCGGTGATCAGGCAGCCCGCGGGGAAGATGCCGGTGGGGTGGAACTGCACGAACTCCATGTCCTGCGTCGGCAGGCCGGCGCGCAGGATCATGGCGTTGCCGTCGCCTGTGCAGGTATGGGCCGAGGTGCAGGAGAGGAAGCTGCGGCCGTAGCCGCCGGTGCCCAGCACCACGGTTTGCGCGCGGAAGCGGTGGATGGACGCCGTCCTCCAGGCACCAGGCGATCACGCCGCGGCAGACGCCCTCCTCCATGATCAGGTCGAGGGCGAAATACTCGACGAAGAACTCGACGCTGTGTTTCAGGCTTTGCTGGTAAAGCGTGTGCAGGATGGCGTGGCCGGTGCGGTCGGCGGCGGCGCAGGCCCGCCGCGCCGGCTCCTTGCCGTAATCCTTCATGTGGCCGCCGAACGGGCGCTGGTAGATTCGGCCGTCCTCGGTGCGGCTGAACGGCACCCCGAGATGCTCCAGTTCGTAAACCGCCGGCACCGCCTCGCGGCACATGTATTCGATGGCGTCCTGGTCGCCGAGCCAGTCGGAGCCCTTCACCGTGTCGTACATGTGCCAGCGCCACTCGTCGGCATCCATGTTCCCGAGCGAGGCGGCGACACCGCCCTGCGCGGCGACGGTGTGGCTGCGCGTCGGGAATACTTTCGTGACGCAGGCGGTGCGCAACCCGGCCGCGGCCATGCCGAGGGTGGCGCGCAGCCCGGCGCCGCCCGCGCCGACCACGACGACATCGTAGGTATGGTCGACGATGTTGTAGGCGCGCGTGGAGGGGAGCGTGATGGCGTTCATTCTGCTTCCTGTCGGGCGTTTAGGTCACCCGACCCTCCGAGGGTTTCAGCCCGGCGTGAGGGCTTACGTAAAGGCAAGCCGCAGCACCGATATGGCGCCCCAGAGGCCGAACAAAAAGCTCGCCCCCTTTACCAAGAGCAGCGAGGTGAAGCGCGCGGCCTCGGAATGCACGTAGTCCTCGATCACCACCTGCAGCCCGAGCTGCAAATGGTGGAAGCCGAGCACGACCAAGGAGAGCAGCAGCACGGTGTTGATCGGCTCGCCGGCCCAGTGCTTCACCACCGGCTGTGGCACGCTCTTCAGGGTCAGCACGACGTAGACGAACCAGAGTGACAGCGGCACCAGCGCAAGCGCGGTCAGCCGCTGCACCCACCAATGATGCACCCCGCTCTTGGCCGAGCCGAGCCCGCGCACCACCCCGAGCTGGCTGCGCATGACCGTCAGTCCTCGCGCGCCGGCCGCCGACTTGGTCGCGTGCGACATCGCTAGACCACGACCCAGCCGATGATCCAGACCAGCACGGTCAGCACCGCCGTGCCGATCACCACCGCCCAGCCGCTGCGATGCGCCTCCGGCAGGTCGTAGCCGTAGCCGGCGTCCCAGGCCAGGTGGCGGATGCCGTTCAGCAGGTGGAACCACAGCGCCGCGGTCCAGCCGAACAGCAGCACGAGCCCGATCCAGGAGCCGATGAACCCGGCCACCGCGTCGTAGGCGGCGGGCGATTTCGCCGCCGCGACCAGCCAGGCCACCAGCAGCAGCATGCCGACCGACAGCGCGATGCCGGTGAAGCGGTGCATGATGGAGAGCACCGAGGTGATTTGCGGGCGATAGACCTGCAGGTGCGGCGAGAGCGGGCGGCGGACCAGCCTGCCGTCGGTGGCGCGCGCCACCATCAGCTCGTCGCGGACCTCGGACATCGCGGACATGGTCTCCCAGGCGGCGGACGCGCCACACCCGCGTGGTCGCCGATCGCGACGGGCCGGCACGAGCAATCAAGGCCGTTCAGGCGCGTGCATAGCCTTGCTGCGGTGCGGGGTCAACGCGGCGGAACCTGCGGACCCGTCGCGCCGACGTGCGCGCCGCTGGACCCATGGCGCCGAAGGGCGCGCCGCCGTACCCATGGCGCCGAAGGGCGCGCCGCCGGTCGCAATCGTGTCGCGAGTGTCGAACCAAGCGCGATACGTGCGGGCTTTAACGAAAATTCAAGAAGGATGCCGTACTCGTGCCGGTGTCTGTTTAGCACCTTCTCGGCGGATCGAACCCTGATCGTCAAGCAAGCAACCCGGTTCCAACGCTTCGGCCGGCATTGGCCGCGCCGGCGCGCGGGCGGCGGCCTGTGCCAAGCCGGACGGCGGCTCGCGGCCGATCGCTCCAGCGTGGTCGCCGTCGAATTCGCCCTTATCGGCACGGTGTTCCTGCTGTTCGTGTTCATGATCATGGAGCTTGTCCTGCAACTCGCGACGCAGTCCTCGCTCGACGACGCGGCGTTCCTGGCCGCGCGGCAGATCCGCATCGGCAACGTCACCGGCAGCAATTACGCGGGCACCCTCGCCAACACGGTGTGCAGCCACGTCATTCTTGTCCCGTCCTGCACGTCCAATCTGCAGATCTACGTTGCCGCGAAACCATCGCAGGGCTCGTCCGGCGGCAGCCCTCCCGGCACCGGGTTCGGCAGCGTCGCCACCGCCACGGTCAGTAACGGCTCGATGGCGACCACCAAGGCCGCCCTCACCGCCAACTATGACGTGATCCTCCAGGTGGCTTACCGCCGCCCCTTCATCGTGCCCCTGGTCTCCGCCGTGTTTGGCCAGAGCGGGCTGCTGCTGATGTCCACCATGGCGTTCCAGACGGAGCCTTATTGATGCGGCGGCCGCTGCTCAGCTTGGCCGGGGACCGGCGCGGCACCGCGCTGCTCGAGTCGGCGCTGATTTTTCCCCTGATGGTAACGATGCTGCTCGGCACGTTCGAGCTCACCCAGTATGTCCGCGCGAACGGCCGGGTGACCAACGCCGCGAGCGCCATCGCCGATCTCGTGGCGCAGCAGAGCAGCGACATCACCGGCGGCTCCTCGGGCGTGCTCGGCAATTTCTGCAAGGCCGGCAAGTTCGTGATGACGCCGTTCGCCACCTCCGGCGCTTCCGGCCAGCTCGGTGCGTTCACCGCGGCGATCGTGAGCGTGACCAACAATTCCGGCACGGTCTCGAAGGATTGGGAAAGCGACGCCTCCTGCGGCGTGAGCGCGACGGCGCTGGGGAGCAGCGCCGTCACGCTCGCCACCTCGCCCTCGAACATGGTGCCCAGTTCCGGGGACAGCGTGATCGTGGTGAAGGTGACGTATGTCTATGGCGGCGTAACGCGGGCAATTCTGCCCGGCACGTTTACGCTTTCGCAGATCGCCATCGCCCGCCCGCGCACCGGAACCCCGGTGACCTGCACTGCGCCTTGCAGTTGAGGAGAGGCTGATGATGCGGGCCGTGCCTCTTACCGCGCGCTGGATCGCGGGCTGGCGGGCCCTGCTCCGCCAGGAGCGGGCCGCGGTTGCGGGATTGTTCGCCGTTCTCGCGGTTCCCCTCGTGTCGGGCATCGCGCTCGCGGTGGATTATTCCCTGATTGCCGACGCCCGGCTCGCGCTGCAGCACGCGGTGGACGAGTTGGCCATAGCCGGCGCAAGCGCCTACACCGCGGCCGGTCAGGGCGCTGCGGCGCAGACGGTCGCGACGAATGCGTTCAAGGCGGCGCGGCTGCCGGGAACGCTCACGGCGGGGAATCCCACCGTCACCAGCAACGCCAGCGGCACGATCAATCCCAATCTCGGCACGCAAGCGGCCTATACCGTCACCGTCACCGACACGGCGCAGATCAACGCCGGCTTCATCCGCATTTTTCGGCCGTCGCTCAGCATCACCGCGACTGCCACCGCGGCCAATCCGAAAATCGCCCCCAAGATCAGCTTCAGTGAGGTCCGATCCAGCGCCTGCGACGCCAACAGTGTTTACCTCTACGTGATTCCGACAGGATCGAACGGCAAGCCTAATTACACCAGCGTACCGACATTCACAACCGGATCGAGCGGGAATTATTATGAGATAGGAAATAATTACGGTGGCTCCCTGCCGAGCGGCCAGAAGCTCCCGACTATTACCGCAACGCAGCCGCTCGGCCTCATGCTCGTCAACAAGAAGAATGGAAACGGCTGTGGGATTAGCGGAGCCGATTTGTACGGCAACCCGAACGGCTACACGGTCAACTTCTATTCCGGGTTCGAAGGCGCCGGCCAGCCGCCGAGCCAAAACGCCGCGTCCTCGAGCTACACGCTCACGACCACAACTAGCGGCGGCAGCTGGTGGGGCGGTTCGACGACAACCTATACGGCCAACTGGGGGAGCGGCAACGTGTCGGAGTCCGACCCCGGCAATCCATCCTGCAACGTGGGCACGAGCGTCTACAACTGGCGGACGGGCACGACCACGAAAACCCAGACCTGTACCTCGACCGAGCCGAACACGTCCTCGACTTACGCGGCCACGCCGCGTGGTGGGAGCATTGGGGACACGCCGAATTGCGCCCTGTACGTTCAGACCGGCGTCACCCAGAGCGACATCAATAACCTGAGCTCCAGTTCCAGCCCGCCGAATGCGGTTCCGCCCGGACAACAGGGCTCCTGCTATGGTCCTAAGGACAGTGCATCGGGATACAAATACGCGGCGCCGAGCTGCGCGCAATTGTCGGCGCTGTCGGCCCAGAGCGCGGTGTTCTGGTGGAACGACACGGGCGGCGGTCGCAACACCCAGCATCCAAGTTATGGATGGGGGTCGGGCACCTCGCCGGGTTCCGGCGACGATCGCGACTATAACGACGCCTTCTTCGCCCTCACGTGTAGCGCCGGCAACGGCGGCAGCGGCACCGGACTGACATCCGTCGTGCTGACGCAGTAGGGTGGCGCACCTCTCCCCAGGCGCCGCCCCGCGCCATGCGAGGCCGATGCGTCGCCGGGACTCTGCTTGCCACTTCCCCGCTCCGTCCGTCCGCCCGGCGCTCGGCCGCCGCCAGCGCCGAAGCCGCGTCCGCGACAGCGTCAGATCAGCCCGGCCTCGAGCGCCCGCTCGTCAGCTGAACGCTGCGCGCACAATTCGATCAGCTGGCCCCGAACGGTGCGGTCAGCCACGGCACGGTCTGGCTGGAGTGGCCGCGGCCGTATCCGCTTTCCGGCACGCTCCGCCTCGGCCCTGTTGCTGATCGCCGGTGAAGGCGAGTCCGGCTACTCGGGGTGGCCGAACTCGCCGCGCTCGGCGCCCCGGTTCCGCGACCCGCGCCGTCCGGCCGATCGGGCCGTCTTGGACGCGGCCGGCGCGGCCTCCGGTTGCGCGGCCGGCTTGCGCCCGAGCCCGGTTTTGATCGCCAGGGCCGAGCGGCGCTCGGCGTAATCCGGGGCCACCATCGGATAATGTGGCGGCAGATTCCAGCGCTGGCGGTATCGGTCCGGCGACATCCCGTGCGCCGTCTGGAGGTGCCGCTTGAGCATGACCACCTCCTTGCCGTCCTCCAGGCAGACGAGGTGATCGGGGAATACCGAGCGGTTTACCGGCACCGCCGGCGCCGCCTTGCCGGCCTCCATCTTCGCGCCTCCGGCGTCGCGCAACGCCTGGTGCACGACTTGGATCAGTTGGGGAAGAAGTTCCGACGGCACTTCATTGTTGCCGACATGGGCCGAGACGATCTCGGCCGTGAGCCGCATCAGCTCGGAAGATGTTGCAGGGGGCTGTTCTGCCATTTTGCGCTGCCGTTCAGGGTTGGGGATGGTCGTTACCGGATCGCTGCGGGACTGCAACGCAGGTCGCGAACGAGGGGAAGAATCGCGCGCGGCCTTTTCACAGTGCACCGTGGGTAGCGAAGCTTGGGGTTCGGTGTCTTTCTTGGACAACGAACGCCGCGGTAAGTCAATGTGGTTGCAACATTTGCCCGAGGCGAGCGCTGCGACGGTGTCGCGGAGCGCCGACATCGGGGGCCGGCGCACCCCGGGAAGGGGCCGTGTTGGGTTGAGACGGACAGGCGGCTATGGTTGTCGGCGGCCCGCAACAGGATGGACGTCCGCCATGCCCGAGTTCGTCATCGCTCCGCCCGCCCAGATCGCGATCCCGGTCGCCGGCGGCGGATTGTTCCCGGTCCGGCGCGTCTATTGCGTCGGGCGGAACTACGCCGAGCATGTGCGGGAAATGGGCGGCGATCCCGGGCGCGACGAGCCCTCGTTCTTCACCAAGCCGACCGACGCGCTGCTCACCGATGGCGCCGACCTGCCCTATCCGCCGGCGACTAACGACCTGCACCATGAAATGGAGCTTGTCGTGGCGATCGGCACCGGCGGGGCCGACATCGCGGCCGGGGCCGCGCTCGGCCATGTCTGGGGCTACGCGGCCGGGCTCGACATGACGCGGCGCGACGTGCAGCAGCGGCTGCGCAAGGAGGGCAAGACCTGGGACATGGGCAAAGGCTTCGACCACGCCGCGCCGATCGGCGAACTGGTCCCCGCCGCCCGCATCGGCCATCCGGCGCGGGGCCGGATCGCGTTGTCCGTGAATGGTGAGACGCGGCAGGATTCCGACCTCGCGAACCTGATCTGGAGCGTGCCGGAGATCATCGCGCATCTGTCGCGCCTGATCCGGCTGGCGCCGGGCGACCTGATCTTCACCGGCACGCCCGAGGGCGTCGGCCCGGTGGTCCGCGGCGACGTGCTGGAGGGCCGCATCGAAGGCGTCGGGGACGTGCGCACGCGCATCGTTTGAGAGCGCGTTCGGAACGACCCGAAATCGGCCATGCCGCGCGGCGTCGATTGCTCACCCTGGCCGTCGGCGCCCCGTCGGTTCCATCGCGGACGAATTGGCGCCGTAAAACCACCGTTCGGCATCGGGCTGTTCGGATTGGCTTGCGTGCTCGTGCCGGCCGCCGTCATGGTCGTATCGGATCCGTTGCTTCCGCGGGCCGTCGGCGGCGCCCGCCGATGCCGCGATGCGCTGTCCCAACACGGCCGCGATCTCCGCGCGCCGCTGCAAATTCAGCTTCTGCAGGATGTTGTGGACGTGGTTCTTGATCGTCGCCGGCCCGAGGCTCAGCCGACGCGCCACCTCCTTGTTGGGCATGCCGCTTGCGACGAGCGTGGCGATCTCCTGCTCGCGCGCGGTTAGCGGCGCTTCCGCCGCCGGCCTCTCTCGCGCAGAAGACAGGCTCCCGAGCCGGCTGAACAGCGACGCGGCGATACGCGGCGAACAGAGCAACTCGCCGCTGATCGCGCTTTGCACCGCCGCCAGCAGGTCGTCGAGCGAAGCGTCCTTGGCCACATAGCTGCACGCGCCCGCTTCCGCGCAGGCGAGCACGTCGGCTTCGATTTCGGTGATGCCGAACGCGACCACGCGCACCATCGGCAGCATCAGCCTGGCTTGGCGGGTCAGGGCCAAACTGTCGGTCGCGCCCGCGTCCAGCAGCATGACATCGGGTCGCAGTGCGCCGATCGCGTTCACCGCCTCGGCGCAGGAGCCGGCGCCAAGCAGCCTGAGCCCGGTCTGGCGCTCGAGGCAGCCGACCAAACCCTCGCGATAAAGCCGCACGTCGGTCACCAGATAGATCCCCGGCGCGGCGGGCCCATTCAGGGTCTCTGCGGCCATGATCTGCTCCTTCTGGAAGCCGGTTCGCACCCGCAAAGCTTGGCCACCGGCCGGCCCGGCAAAATATCGGGCCTCGCGCAATAACGATACGACAAGAGTCGTCGCTCGCGCCGGTTATCCGATAACCAGAGGTAATACTCGGCAAACCGTCACCGCAATGGTTTTTTTCCACCGAGCGGTCCGATTTGTCCGCATCCGGGGCAGAAGCTCCGTTGTGCATAGCCGTAGGGCAGGCGTAGCATTTGTTGCTGCCCGATATCGGGCCTTGTCTTCTGCGACGGATCTCGCGGAGGGATACGAGCGCCATGTTTGCCCCACTTGTCCAAACCCATGCCGTGCAACATGTGGCGGCGCGCAAAAGCCGCGCGCCGCGCGCCGCGCGGCGTTCAACCGCGCCGGAACTGCTGGTCGGTCACGCGGGCGATGCGGCGGAACGCGAAGCGGAGCGGATCACGGAGCGCGTCGTCGGCGGGGAGAGCGCATCGCCTGCCGGCCACTCGGGCGCCGGCACGATCCAACGCAAGTGCGCCGCGTGCGAGAATGACGAGGCGGCGATGTCGCTGGCGCGCAAAGCCGGCGACGGGTCGACCGCCGAAGCCGGCCGCCTCGCGCCGCCGCTCGTGCACGACGTGCTCGCCACGCCCGGCACGCCGCTCGGCGGCGCCGAACGCGCATTCTTCGAGCCGCGTCTCGGCCATGATTTCGCGAAGGTGCGGGTCCACGCGGACACGGCGGCCGCCGCATCCGCCCGAGCGGTCAACGCGCGCGCCTACACGGTCGGCAATCACGTGGTGCTCGGCGACGGGTCGGCCGACCGCCGGCTGCTCGCGCATGAACTCGCGCACGTGGTCCAGCAGTCGGCCGGCGCGCGGCCCATGCTGCGCCGGCAGCGGAAGACGGTGGGCGGTCCGCTCGACCTGGAACTGGACCCGTGCATCGACGTGCTCGACCACGAGGCGTGCGTCCATCACCTGCAAGCGCTGTGCGAAAAAGTTCCTGACGCGCCGGGCTGCGGGTTCATTTGCCGTCATTTCGGCTGTCGCAAGCCGAGCGGGCCCAAGACGCTGTGCCCGACCGGCTGGCGCGCCGCGACTTCGCCCGCGCGCGCCGGCGAATGCTGCCTGGGCGAGATCGACAGCGCGCAGGCCTGCTGCACACCGGACCGCATCGCCTTCGCCGAAGGCCGCTGCTGCCCCGCCGACACGTTCGTCGGCGGGGACGGGCACTGCAAGAGCAGCAGGGATGTGCCGCAGCCCTCGCCCGGAGCGTTGTGCCTGCCCTGGCAACGGACGCTGAGCGGGAAATGCTGCACGCCGCCGTTGGTCCCGAAGGGACTGGAATGCGGCCCGCCCGAGGTGAAGCCCCCGGAACCGGGCGGACCGGCACCACTGGCGCCACGGCTCGGGGTGCTGTGGACCGACACGATCCATTTCGAGCAGGATCAGCCCGGGCGCGGTTCGGGTCCGGTTCTAACGCAAGCGGGCGCTAAGGAGTTGGATGCCGTGCTCTCGTGGCTGCGCAACTCGCCCGATCTCGATGTGCGCCTGATCGGCAGCGCATCCTGGGAAGGGCCCGCTTCCGGGCGGGAGGAGTACAACCAAGCGTTGGCGGCGCGGCGCGTGGCGTTCGTGGCCAAGGCGCTCGGCGGCTTCGGCTCGCGTGTCGCCGACCCGATCCTGGGCGACGGCGCCGAGAGCGGCTGCCGGAGCATCGGCGCGGGAGAGTGGTCCTGCGGCGCAAGCAAGGCGCCGCCCAACAGCGCCCGCCCCGAGGACCGCGTCGTGCGCGTGACCTTCGCGCGCAACAAGCTGACCTTGCAGCCGGCGAAGCTCGAAATTCCGACGTTCAGACCGAAGTCGTTCTGAAGCTTGCGTCCACGGAGGGCAACGTGCTGACGTTCATGCCAAACGAGCGCCCGGTTCAGCTCAAATCGTCGCGTGCCGGACAGGCTGTGATGACGAAACCCCGCTCACCGTCGCCCGGACCAACTGAAACGGCACCAGCGCGCCTCGGACACGATTTTGGCCGGATGCCGGTGCGGCACGCCACACCGGCGGAAACAACACAGTCCCGGGTGCCGGCGATCGTGAGCGAGGTTCTCCGCTCGCCCGGCAAGCCGATCGATCCGGTTACGCGTGATGTCATGGAGCGCCGCCTCGGCCACGATTTCGGCCATGTGCGCGTGCATGCCGACGCACCGGCCAACGCCTCGGCAAGAGCGGTGGGCGCGCGGGCCTACACGGTCGGCCACAACATCGTATTCGGCGCCGGTCAGTTCGCGTCCGGAACCGCCGAAGGCCGAACGCTGCTCGCTCACGAGTTGGCCCATGTCGTGCAGCAACGCGGGGCTGCAGCGGGCGGCGGCGCAACTCTGACGATCGCGCCCGCCGGCGACCGTTTCGAGCAAGAGGCGGACCGCGTCGCCAATGCGGTCACCGCGGGAGGAATGAGCGTCGGCGCTAAATCAACGTCGCTCCCGCAAATCTCTTCAACTCTTCGGTCGGCTTTGACACTGCAGCGCCAGCCATGCAAGCGGGCCGACGACAAGATCGTAACCGGACCGCTGCCGACGCGACTGCCCGCCATCACGTGCGACCCGACACCGGCGACCCTGCAGCAAGTCAGGGCCGTTCCGGATGTGCCGCCGACGGTCCTGGGCGTTACCGAACGCGCCGTGAGCAACGATCAGCTCACTTTCCAGGAACTCAAGGCCAGTAAATGCAATGCGCGAGTCGATCACTATGCCGAGATCAAAATTACCCAATCGATATACACCAAAGATGGGACGTTCGACGATGGAACCGAGAAGACGCCCCATGGTCGCGCCTGCCCGGAGGGACAGACTGTCGCAAAAAGAATGCTCGTTACGCTGGAGGCCGCAAAGAAGCTGAAGCAGGGCGAGGCCGAGCATTGCAAAGATGCGAAACTGGCCTTTGCGCTGAGTTGGGGGAAATTCAACCAGGCCAGCAAGGATCTCGAAGGAGAATACTGCGCCGCAGGGATTCCGGCAATCGGCGCCGAGTCGATATGTGACAAGGAATTTGCGAAACGATTTACCGACAGAACCGGAATCGAATGGGCGAAGCGGCAAGAAATCGCTGACTGCTTGTTGGCCAAAACGGCGCTTCGCGATTCGAGGCACTGGCACGACGTCGTGCCCACTGACCTCTTCTACGCCCCGGACTGCAAGACGGTCACCTACATCATCACGCCGGCTTCCGCGCCGGAAATCGGGAGGCATCCCACGGCGGATCTCGTCAAGGGTTGCGGAGAGAAGTAGATCGAATCGCCTGTTGCACGCATGAACCGGCGATAGCGCGCACCGCGTCGGCCGCATGCCCGCCGGCACGGTTCAGGTGATCGTGACGCCGACCCTGGCACGGTTGACGCCGCTGTTGTCCGCCGCCTCCACCGTCACTGTTCCCGCGCTGGTTCCGACGGTCAGAGTGGCGAGGTGATTGTTGCTGGCGTTTGCCGCGACCGAGCAGCCGAGATTACCGCCGACGAATGAGAAGCCGATGCTCTGGCCGGCCGGTATCGCCGTTGGCAACGAATCGACGGTCAGGGCGACGGTTCTCGCGGCGGGTGCCGCCGGCGTCGGCGATGGCGAGGTTGGCGGAGTTGGGGTGGGCGTCGGCGAGGTTGGCGGAGTTGGCGTGGGCGTCGGTGTCGGCGGGGCAGGCGGGCTGCGCGGCGTGTTGGCCGGCGAGGCGTTGAAATTGGATACCGCGAGCGGCCCATCATAAGTCTCGACGTGCTCGAGACCGTTCACGGTGGTGACGAATTCGACCACGCCGGCACGGTTGCGCAATGAGCGGCTATGCCCGAGCGTGACGAAGGCGGGCATGCGCCATCGCGTCGCCGCCGGCGCCTGCGGACAAAACCAATGCAGCCCTTGCGTGAGCGTCATGGTCGCCGGCAATGCTTGCGGCGGGCTGGGCTGCGAGGCGCTTTGCACGAACCGCCCCACGTTGATGTTGGCTTTTTCGATAGTGATGCTGTCGAACGAGCCGTTGAGCTGCCCGGCGCTGGTCAGGAACCAGTTGTTCGTCGCGTTCGGCGTCAACGTCCGCGGTGGCGAGCGTGAACGTGCCCCCAAAAGGATTGGTTGGTGCCGTGATCGCGTGGGAGGCTCGCGGTCGGGTTCGGCACGCCGATGAACCGCTCGCCGACCGCCACATTGTCGAGCGACGCCACGTTTCCGTCGGCGCTGATGAACGTGTGGTTGAATGTTCCGCCGTAGTCTGTCGTTGCCGCTGCGGACACGAAGCTCGTGCTCGCGATGCCGGTTGGTTGCGACCGGATCCTGAGCGGCTGCGACCACGATCCGCCCGCCGTGGTCGCGACCACGTTGATCTGCCCGGCGGCCTGCGCGGGTGCGATGGCTATCGCGCCATTGGCTGCGATCGTTGTTCCCGGATCGACGGCCGTCGGATTGGCCGCCAACGAGAATGCGGCGCCCGGCACGTTCGCAGTGGCGGTCATGGGTCCGCAACTCGGCACATGCACGGGGTCTGCCGAGCTGAACGTGATCGCCGTCGGGGCCGGCGTTGCCGCCGGCGTGCCCTGACGACGAATGAAACCGGCCGGACCCGCTGCCGAAGGCGCGGTGACATGCGCGCGAGTTTGCAATACATGTGTGAGTTCGTGCGCCAGCAATCGATCGCCACGCGTCGTGCCCGGCCGATACATGGCGTCTCCGAACACGACGTGCTCACCAGCCGCATAGGCCATCGCCCGTACCGTTCGCGCCGATTCGGCGGCTCGGCCGTCGTGATGCACGCGCACGCCGCTGAAATCGGCGCCGAACCGTGGTTCGAAGAAAGCGCGTGACGCGGGATCGAGCGGCTGGCCGGGCGAGCGGAGCACCTCGTGGACGATCGCCGGCGCCTCCGCGCTCGGCGCTTCCGCGGCGCTGTCGAGGGGCGCGCGCGCCACATGCTCCTCCTCCTCGCAGGCGGCGCATTTGCGGCGGAGCTCCAGCGAGGACGCCGACAGCGCCGGCGCCGAATCGGGCATGCGCATGACCCGATCGGCCGCCTCGTCGGCTTCCCGCTCCAATGGGTCGTCCGTCGCGCCCACGACCAGTTTCGGACGTAATGCCGGGGCGTCGATGGCGATGGACGAAAGGCTGTGTGCCTGATGCGCTGGCGCAGGACTCGCTGACACCATCGCGGGGGCCGCTCGCACCGGACTCGCCGGAATAGCGCCGGGCCGCGAATGCACGAGCGCGCGCACCTCGCCCCCCTCCTTCTCAGCCGGCCAACAGAAAATCGCCGCTGCGTTCACAGCGCCGGAAATAATCGGGCCAGTCGCGGCGCACGCGCGCGGTGAGCCGGGCCATGATGTCCGGCGCCCGTTTCGAGTGCGCCATCAGATGCGTGAAGCCCAGCCTGGCGGCTCGGTTCGGGTCGCGGGCTTCGTCCCACGAACGAAACAAGTATTGCACGCGCACACCCCTGTGCGGAGAAGCCGGCGCGTAGCGGTGATAGCCGAGGCAGGCGGAGAGCACGAATTGCTCCATCAGATAGACGAAGCGCCGCTTGTCGGTATGCTGCATCCATCCCGTGGCGTTTTCCGGCCGCTCGATCAGGCCGCGCGCGGTGCTGGCGAAGTGCCGCATGAATCCGGTGTCGCAGCCGCCGAGGATGCCGCAATTCGCAGCGGTCAGGCCGGGGCCTTGCGAGCGCGCCCATTCCCACTCGACCGGCAGCACGCCGCCCGTTTCGGCCAATGTCTGCTCCACATCCTGCGGACGATAGATGTCCTGTCCGGGGCCATAGACCTCCGGATGCTGCGCGAGCACCGGCGCGGCTTCCAGTTCGGCGGGCAGGCGCTTCCACAGAAACACGTCGTTGTCGATGTGAACGAACGGCGCGTCCTGCGCCTCATACGCCGCCAGCTTGCCGAGCACCCACCAGCCGGGATCGCGCCCGCGCAGCCGGTCGAGCGCGGTCGAGACCTCGGCGAAGGGCAGCCCGAGCCGGTCGGCCAGCAGCTTCGCGCCCGGGCTGTCGGTAACCAGCAAGGTGTCAGGATAGTGCCGCGACGCGCTCAGCACCGAGACGACCCAGGCGAGCGCGTGGTTCAGCGGCGTTCCCCAAACCGGCCCGTAATGGGCGCGGAACGGCTCGCTCCAGAACGACCAGACGGCGCGCATGGCGTCAGCCTTTCCGGTCCGGCGGCGAGGGTGGCGGCGGAGCGCTCGGCGTGTCGATGGTCAGCGCGCTCAATATCGGTCCGGTGATCGGGCCGGGCGTGAAGATCGGGCCGGTACCGGGCGCCGCCACGCCGGTGACCTCGATCGTCGCGCTGGCGTTGGTCTGCTGCCCGCTCGGCAGGATCAGCGAGGCCGTAACGGTGAACGTTTGCGTAACCGCGCCCGGATTGCGCACCGAGAGCTGCACGGCCGTGGCCGGCGACTTGGCGCCGCGCGGAACGGTCACGCGCGGCGGCGCTTGCACGATCCCAGGCGTGCCGCCGGAGACCGTCAGCAAAACGGTCGTGTCCGCGAGCGCATTGTAGTGCAGCACCATCGTCACCGTGGGCACGACTGCCGGGCTGTTCGGGTCGGGGTGGCCGGCGGTGTTGTCGACCAGTTTCACCCCCAAGCGGATGATCGGCGAGCGCGCGACGACGAAGGCGACCTTCGCGGGGGCGACCGTCACGTTCTCGAGGCGCTGGATCGGCGCGAGATAGAACCAGCTCTCGAAGTCGCTCGCCTTCACGCCGTTTCCGGATGGAAAAGTCAGATCGGTGCGCGGGGTGCTGTCGGCGCGTTTCGCCAGCGTGCCAAAGCACTGCCCGTCCAGGAACATCGGCGTGGCCGCGCTGGCGCTGCGGATGGCGTGGCCCTTCAGGATCACCCGCGCGCGAATGAACTCGCCGCTATCGGCGAGCGCGGCTTGTGCGTCGGCCAACTGGGCGAGCGTGCCGAACAGGTTGCGGCCGAGTTTCCACGCGATGGCATTGTTGGCCGCGGACACGCTCACGCCGCCGTCCAGAACCGCCTCCAGGCGCAAGACGCCGCCGGTTGCCCCGGAGGCGATCCCGACGACGGTGGCTTCCGAGCCGCCGCCAGCGAAGGGAATTTCCAGCTTGACGATGAAAATCGCCGCGTCGAGCGTGTCCGCCGGCGCCGCGTCCAGGGTCACGGTCAGACCTTGGAACAGAAGCTGGTCGAGCGTGAAGATGTCGTCGTTCGGCCAGTTGATCGCGCTGACATGCAAAGCCGGGGGAACGGCGACGGGCGTGATCTCGGTGAGCGGCGAGAAAATGTCGCGGCAGGACTCGACGGTGAAGCCGCCGGCATTCGCGTTGAAATGGATGCAGGCGAGCGGCGCGCGATGCACGAGCGTGGTGTGCGCCGGCTGGTATTCCGCGCCGTCGCTGTCCGAGGGCGGCCACTCGGGCGCCCCGGTCGCGGTGCGCGCCGGCACCAGCCAGTAATCGCCGCTGCTGAACGGCTGGTTGGGCGAGAACTGCACGAAAATCCCGCTTTCCAGGATGTTCGGACCCGCCGGGTGCATCGGCACGCCGTTCGGCGTGGCATCGGTGCCTGCCTGATCCCAGCGGCGCAGCTTGGCGTGGCCGTTCGCGGTGTTCAGCGCCGGGGCGGGTTGGGTCAGCGTGATGTCGAGCGGGCCCGGGCCCAGGCTGGCGATTTGCAGCAACTGTCCGGGCTGGTTCGGCCGCTGGCCGAACTCGTCGCCGTCGTCGGTGAGTTCGACCCACTGTTGCGGCAGAAAACCGAGATTGGCGTCCGGGCCCAGACTGTCCACGGTGACGACCGGCCCGCTGACATTGGTGATCCGCGTCACCACGGAGCCATTGTCTCGGGACCATTTGAAGGTCGCCTTGCCGACCTCGCCGCCGTGATGCACCTCCACCCGGTAAAGCTGATTCTTCGAGGCCCCGGTAGCCGGCGTGCGGCGCGGGCAGGCACGCGCCCTGCCCGGAGGCGTCCTGGACGCCGACCGTCATGCGGCCGGGCAGGACAACGCGACGGGGGGCGCGCATGGACGCGCAACAGGTCTGTTGCCGCTCGGCGGCCGGCCCCGCCTCGGCCACCACGCGCCAGACGGTTTGCAGCCGATCGGTGGTATCGGCCTCGCCCAGCGCCACGTCCTTGATGCCCGGATCGTCGATCGGCGTGACCAGCCGGCGCCAGGCTTCGAGCCAGACCCGCACCGTGCCGGACGGATTGCGGCGCAGCCCGGACAGCAGCGTAGCCGCGTCCGGCTGGGGGTGAATCAGCCAGGGCTGCTGCATGTAATCGACGGCCTGCGCCGCCTCGCAGAGCAGACCTTCGACGTAGTAACGCCCTGGCCCGATCACGATCGTGCGGTCGTCCGGCACGGTGATCGCGAAGCCGGCGTCGTGCGCCGGCGCGCCGGCTCCGTCCGATGATGTCGGCCAGGCCAATGGCGCGCAGATATTCGTCGATCGCCCGCTGCTCGTTGGCGTCCGAATCGAGCTGGACCCGGCCTTGCTGCGCGAGGACGGAGGTATAGTTCCTGGCTCGATCGAACCGGAGCCGGCTGAAGTCGCCTTTCATCGCGTCCTCCTCGATCGCATCCGGGGCTCAGATCAACGCCGCGCCGATGGCGAGCCAGTCCAGCGGATCGGCCGCCGCCGTCAGCCATGGGGCGCAGGCCAAGGCGCTGCCGTAAGTCGGATAAGCCAGTGGCGAAGGCTCGGGCCGGGCCGGGATCAGGAAGATCCCCGCCTCCAGGCTGAACGGCATGTACTCGTCGAGCCGGGTGCGGAAATTGGCGACACCCTGGGTTTCGTAAAGCAAATGGTAGGCACCGATCTGGCTCTCGTCGTCCGCGCCCTGCCAGACCGCGACCGGGCAGTCGCCGCTCAGCAGCGCGTAGGACGGGTGGCCATAGCGCGGGCTGACGAAGCTCGGCGCGAGCGCGTTCTCCCGCGCGGGATCGCCGGGCAGGCAGCGATACTGGCGGGGGGTCAGGGCGTCGCTGGGGACGAAGCAGAAGCGCACGCAGCCGGACTGCCGCCGCGTGCACCAGACCGACGCCTTCCACGGATTCCCGCCGCAAACGCTCGGCATGGAATATCGTGTTCGACGCGAGCGGCAGCAGATGCGTCCAGACCTTGCCGATGACGGTGCTGTTCTCGACGTGCAGCGTCCCGCCCTCGCTCGCCCCGTCGGGGCCCGCGAAGGCGACCAGCCAGGGCGCGGTGGCGTCCACGATGCAATCGGTCACACGCGCGGACGCGGCGGCATGCACGCGCAGCGCGCCGGCGATGCTGCGGTCCAGCGTCAAAGCGGAACCGGCGCTCTCCACCGCAACCGACACCGCGCAGGGGTCCGACGGCTGGCCGTCGCGGGTGAGCGCGTGTCCCGGCACGACCGTGCAGTCCTGCAACCCGAGACTGAGCCGCCGTCCGGTGACGCGCACGCCGCCCGCCAGCAGCACGCCGCTCAGGAACACCTGGCCCTCGGGCGCGCTGTCCGTCGGATCGGCGGGAGCGTACGCGCCGACGATGTCGATATTTCCGCGTAACGTTGCGCGGGCGCGGATCGGGCTCCAGCCGGCTGAAATGCCGGCGCCATGGATTTCGGCCGCGACGATCCAGAGCTGGCTGCCCGGGCGGATGTCGATCGCATTCCCGCCAGTGAGGTCGATGTCCATCACGCCGAAGCCGGGGAGCAGGATCAGCCCGACCGTGCCGGGCGGCTCGGCGTTGAACGCCGCTACGGCGTTCGCGAGGCTTGTCCCGTCGCCGACCGTCTGCTGCCAACGGATGCTCTGCCGATCGAGCGGCAGTCTTTGGCCGCGATCGTAAGGGCCACCGCCGATGTCGGCGGGAAAGCCGTAGCAGTAATCGACCGTGACCTCGGACGGCGCCGCCGCGTCGCTGGGAAACACAATGCGGCCGAGCACCGGGTCGATGGCAATCTTGCCCAGGGGACCGACTGCCCAGTCGGCGCCTGGCGATGCGTCGGCGAGGTTGCAGACGCAGATTTGCGCCAACGTCTTCGCGTCGCCGTCCGCCGTGACGAGAATACTGCGATCGGTCCCGTAGAAGCTTGCCGGGTTGTCGTGAAATTCCCGCCGTCCGATGGGCTGCGGCACGTCGGCGCGCGTGGTCAGATGATCGAACGCGGCACGCGGGGCCGGCTGGTTGAACAACGGCATGTCCGCGCCGAGCGGGCTGAACAAAAAGCGGCGCGCGTCCACCCGGCACGCGGGTTGGCCGGCGACCGGATAGGCATTCCAGCGCCAGACCCAGGCGCCGACATCGGGAATGTTGAACCGCCCCGCCCCGTGCAGGGCGACATCGAGCGGCGTGCTGTCGGGATCGGCGGCATCCCGTTGGCGGGGAGCGATACGGCGCACGTCGATCGTCCGGCTGGCGGTCTCGAACGGGCCGCCGAGCCGGCGCAGCGCCGCGCCGTCGCGCAAATCGGCGTAGCCGCCGGCCTCCGGACGCAGATGATGCAAGCTTTGGTTGACCGCGAGGCGGCGGAAATACTCGACCACCCGCACCGGCCGCGCGGTCACGTCGGCGCCCAGTTGCTCGAGCGCGATGACGGTGCCCTTGCGCCGGCGGTAGCCGATAGTGTTGGCGACCTCGGCACGGCCACCCGCCGTGCCCGGCACGCCGGGCAACAGCGGCGTCCAGCCGACGAGATCGCCGATATAGGGCACGACCCAGGGCGCGCAAGTCTCGATGAATTCGTCGCCGTAAAGGCCGCGCAGATCCTGCTCCAGCACGCCGACCTGCTCGGCGATGACCCCGAGCAGCGCCTTCAGCTTCGCGCCCGCCGCCGCGTCGCGGGTGCGGTGGATCGCCGGAAGGAGCGCGTAAATCTGCTCGGCGCCGAAGCTCATTGACCGTGCCCCGTCATTGCCAGGACTTCACGAGGGTCAGCGACAACGGGTCGATCAGCAGCAACTCGGCCCCTTGCGCCGGTCCGCGAGCGCCGGGCCGGGGCGCCGCCGCGCTCAGGAAGTCGGGCAACAGCGACGCCGAGTCCGGGCGGGCAAAGCTCGTGAGCCGCACCGCGACGACACCTGGCACCGGCTGGATCGCCGCGACGACCTCGCTTTGCGTGACACCCTGCCCGAGCTGCCGGGCGTCGAAACCGAACGACGCGCCGAGCGCGGTTCGCGCCGCGGCGAGCACCTGGGCGGGATCGTAATTCTGCTCGTCCACGCGCACGAGCGCGCCGACTTCGAACAGCACCGGCCGATGCGGCAGAACCGAAACCGGCACATGGGGATTGCCGTCCGCGCGCAACCCCTTGGCCAAGTTCGTGATCGTGTCGCCGTTCGGATCGAGCACCCTGCCGCCCGATCCGGCGACGGTCACGACCACGCCGCGCGAGCGCCCCGACCACGTCCAGGTCGCGAGCGCCCGGGCCACACCGGCGAAGGCCCGCGCGTAATCTTCATAGTCCTGTAGCGAAACGATCCGCTCCAACGTTCGCACGTGCAACGGCGCGCTTTCCCGCGCGTCCTCGGCCGTGTCCGGGTCCGCCCCGCCGGTCGCGGCGGCGGGGTTGGCGACGCCCTTCAATCCGCCTGGGCGATCGATCGCCTGGCTGAGCTGGCCGGCGGCGACGTTGCCACTGGCGCCAATCCCCTTGCGATAGACCGCGCGCACATTGATCTGCCCGGTCGGCGGGCGCCCGCCGTGCTGGCCGTCGCCGAACTGGACGAGCACGCTGCCGTCGTCGCGGCGCCGGGTCACGAACACCCGGTCGCGCGGGCCGGCATCGAGCAGCCCCGGCTGCTCCTGCCAGCGGAGATCGTTCACCCAGACCTGCAAGGTGGACTGCGCGCCCTGTCCGCCCGCGGTGCTGATATAGGTCAGCGGCCGTTGCTTCAGCGCAAAGCTCTGGTTGGCGATCGAGGAATCCGCGCCGCCGAGAATTTCCTGCACGGTTTCGCCCTGGCTCGCATCGGCGACATTGGCGTTCACGCGTACGGTGGCGCGGTCGTAGATTCGCGCGAGCGGTTTCGTGAATGTCAGCGTGGTGCGCGCCGCGTGCGGCTGGACGCCGGAGTCGGCGATTACGGCGGCCTCGCTGACCTCCGCATCCGCCTTGTCGGCGGACAGCATCCGCACGGCTGTCGGCGCCGCGGTCAGGGTGGCCGATACGCCCTTCGTGGTCAGCACGTCCCAGACGAGCGCGCCGGATGCCGACGCGTTCGGCGGATACGCGTCCACCAGGAACACATCGCCCTCGGCGAGCGCGATCGCCGTCCGCCCATCCGGGCCTATCAAGGCGGCGTTCCCGTCGTCCGCGAGCTGCAGCCGCGCGCGCTTGCCGATCACGGCGACCTTCTGGCCCGGCACGAGCGCGCCGCCGCCCGACACGGTCTCTTGCGCGCCCGCGACCGGCTTCAGCGTGCCGGGCCCGAGCGCGAACCCGTCCACGTCGGCGACGATCGGCTGCTCGACGATCGCGAGCGTGTCGCTTTGTACGAAAGCCGTCGTCGCCCGCGTCTTGGCGACGAAGGTCGCGACGTGCTTGTCGGAATCGAGATTGAGCCCGGTTGCCTTGCCCGACAGCGCATAGCGCAACGGCGCGCGATCCGCCGCGGCGACGACGCGGTAAAGGTGCCGCTCGGGGTTCGGAAGCTGGCCATAGGAAAGCACCAGCCACTGAAACCGTTCCGGCGCGCCGGCGAAATCGGAGGTGCCGGCCGCGGGCGCGATGTCCGGATAAACCGCGTCGAGATCGACGTGCGCGGCGTCGACGTGAAAGGTCCAATCTCCGCCCGTTGTCTTTCCCGACGTCGCCTTGTCCGGTAGCAGCGTCGGATCGGGCGCGATCGAGCCGAACAGCGACGCCTTCTTGCGCAGGGCATAGAGCTGCACGGTGCGCGCCCCGATCGGCGCGGCGTTGCGGAACGTGTCGAACAGCGGTACGTCCCAGACGATCTGCGTGCGGCCGCCGGCGGCATCGGCGGTCGCCGCGGTCACGATGCGCAGTTCCCAAAGCTGGCTATTGGTGTTGCCGACGCGGTCGACGTCGACGAACAGGATCGCGTCGCCCGGCTTCAGCCCGGTCGCGGTGCCGGCAAGCCAGAGCGAGGTGGTGACCCGCGTCCAGTCCACCGGGGTCGTGGTGATCGCGGGCAACGCATTTTGCGCGATCCGGGCGATCAGCGGCGCCGCGGTCTCGAACACAACCGGCTGCTCGCCCGGCGCCGGCACGCTCTGCACGCGCGTACCGGCGTCGATCGTCACCGGATCGGGCGCGCCGGCCGCGTCGTTCAGGGTGAAGGCGAGCGGAGCCGAGGCGGCGACGCCCGGCGACGGGCGATAGCCGACCAGGCGGGCCAGTTCGAACACGGAACGCTGCTGCCGCGCCGTGCGCAGATAGGATTCGTTGCCGAGACGTTCCTGATAGAACGTCAGGATGTCCGCCGAGACGGCGAAGGCGTCGAGCAGGGCAATGGAGAAATCGCCGTCGTCGCGGGTCGTGAGTGGCGCCAGCGCGGCGAACGCCGGATCGGAGAGCGCCGAGAGCATGCTCGCCTTGAAGCTGGCATGCGTGCCGGCGCGATAGGCGATGCGCGACAGGCCGGGCCGGTTCCAGATCGGCGCGGGCGTTTCGCGCGTGACGCCGACGCAGCAGCCGCAAGGCGGGGTTGTGGTATCGCTCATCGTCCGCCATCCAGCGCGAGTTCGAGCATGCCGCGATCGGGCCGGCTCGGGTCGTTGTCGATGCGCGGGATCTCCAGCCGCTGCATGGTGATGAACCCAGCCGCCGTGGCGTCGGTTGTCGCGTCGCCGACGCGCTGGAACGCGGTGGCGCGCACCGCGGCGACGCCGACCACCGCTTGAGCGGCGGCGATGAAGGGGCTGAGATAGACGGTCTGGCCGAAGCTGAAATTCGCCGGATCGAGCAGGCCCGGCATGCCCTCGCAGGTGATCCCCGTGGTGAACGCGCGGCGCAGCGCCGCCTCCACCTCCGCGCGCGCGTAGTGCGGCTTCAGACAAACGGCGAGCGCGACGCGCAGCCCGACGATGACAGCGGAACTGGTCGCGAGATCCACGCCGGCCATGCGGAACAGATCCAGCCGGGCCAGGGTGGCGGCGGCCAAGTCGGCCGGCGCGGAGGGCGCGGGATCGAGCGCCACGAAGGCGGTGCGCCAGCTTCCCGTCCATCGCAATGTGCCGCGCGCGGCGCGCACCGCCGCGTCGCGCATGGCGGCCTGGGCGTAATCGGCCTCGGTGACGGCGCGCAACTGGGTGCGGAAGCGCCAGGGGGCGAGCTGGCGGATCGTTTCCATCGTGTCCGGATCGCGACCCCCCGCCGCCGCGAGAGGATTGCGCACGCCGGAAATCCGGGTCTCGGCGGTGAGCACGTGCCCGAGCGTATCGGCGCCGATGTTGCCGGCCGAGCCGTTGCCGACACGGTAGCGGGCGCGAAACCGCTCGTCCGTCGCCGGGGCCGCGCCGTATTGCCCATCGCCGAAGCGCAGATACGACCGGCCGTCGCGCTCGATTTCGACGACGAAGCCGCGGTCGAGTTCGCGCAACCCAAGCAGATCCGGTTCGGGATTCCACGGATTATCATGATCGTCGCGCACCTCGATCTGGGGCGCGGGCGGCGGCGCGTCTGGCGCGGACGGACGGCTCCGTGCGCTCGCTGGTGCGGTGGGGTCGAACGGTCGCGCGAAGGTGAGCGGCGCGCTTTTCAGCGCTGGCACGAACTCGGGCAGCGGTGGCACGATCTGCGCCGTGGTCGTGCAGCAGTTTCCGCCGGCTCCCCCGACGGGTACGGGCGCCGGCGGCGGTACGGTCCCAAGCTCCTCCCATACGCCAGGATCGGGCCACCTGCCGTGATCGGCCGGGACCATGTTTCCGCGCGCGATGCTGACATCGTGCACGAGGCGCGCGCCGTGCTCGGAGTTGGTGACGGCGGAAAGGCAGAGCGCGAACGGCAGCGTGTCGGCCGCGTCCCACGCGATATCGGTGACACTTTCGCCCGAAACGGGGTCGGTCAGTACGTTGCCGAGCCGGTCGGTGTGATGCACGCGGGTGAGCCGCACCGCCCAGCGATGCGTCCGGTCGGCGTCCTCGGCCGCGCCGGTTGCCGGGCCCAGCATTTCCTCGAACAACAGCACGCTGCCCGGCGCCAAGCTGTCGAGATGGCCCTTCAAAGTCGCGGAGGTGCTGCCGGCGGCAAGGCAGCACGCATCGTCGCTCCAGGTATGGAACGAGATCTCGTTCAGCGCCGAACCGAGCGTCGCGTCCGCCATGGTGGCGAATACCACGGTCGCGTCCTGCAAAAGCTGGCGCGCCGCCGTACCGTTGGGATCGAGCCGGGGCGGCAGGCCGGCGACCCGCGGCAGCACCAACGTGCCGGCCGGCAACGCCACGCCCTCCGCGTCGGCGCGGAGATTGATCCAGACGCGCGCGTTCTCGCCCTCGTCCGCGCGGTAATCGACCAGCCGCGCATGGCGGCGCAACGAAATCCGGCTGCGCGCAGTGCCGAGATAAGCCTCGGTCGCCACGGCGTCCTGGCGGTAGCTCAGATGGTCGGCGACATAGGCCAGCACCTCGACGAGCGCGACGCCGAGATCGGCGGCGTGCCGCTCGGTCCAGCCCGGCGCCAGGACCGCCATGCGGTCCAGCATCACCTGCACGAAGCCGGGATAGTCCTTGGCCAGATAATTGATGTCCGGCTCGGCCGCCGCGCCCGGTGGACAGCACGCGATCGGCTTGCAGTCGCCGCTCGTCGGGCAGCCGGCCTTGAACGAGAATTCGACCCCCGCGAGCGCCGGGTCCACGCCGGCGGGCGGCTCGTCCGTCATCGGGTTGGCGCGCAGGAGAAGCGCGTAGCTAGAAAAATCGCCGGCTCGATCGACCCGGATGCGCAGCGTGTTCGCGACGCCGGGCATCGCGTCCACGGCGAGAATCCGAATGCCGGTCACGCTTTCGCCGCCAGCGATCAACACTTGCGCCGGGGCGAGCGCCAGCGGCGCCGGGTCGCGCAGCATGGTCAGCAGCAGCACGGTCTGATCGGTCTCGTCGGCGATTTCGAGATAGTCGATGCCGTTCAGCGCCGGTCTTGCCAGCACCGCCATGCGCCGGTTGCGCTGGGCACAGAAATAGATCACGAGGTGGCGCCCCCCACGACGAACTGCGCCGCCTGTTTGCGCTGCGTCAGAATCACCGTGTACTGCACGGTGATGGTGAGCGTCGCTTCTTCGGCCTGCACGGTGACCGACTGGACCTGGATCAGGTCGGACAGCCATTGCTGCAGCCCGGCCTGGATCAGCTTCTGCTGCGCCATGGCCAGCGTGTCGCTGTTGGGCGCGAACACGAGTTGATTGGTGCCGGTGCCGAAGGTGGGACGGTTCACCCGCTCGCCCGGCGCGGTCAGCAAAACTTGCTCGATCAGGTCGCGGATATGCGCGTCCGTATCGGCGGGGCCGGCGGTGTGTCCCGTGCCGTCGAAACCATAAGGGAACGCGACGTCCATTCCGCTCACGCCGCCGTGACGCGGGTTTGCATGGCGATCGGCAAAAGCGGCGTGCCGGTCGGCGCGCAGATCGACTGTCCCGTTTGCAGCACGAGCGGCTGGCCGTTGGACGTGACGCGCAGCGTGCCGAGCACCCATTGGGCCGTTACGCACGGCCCCGCCGCGGGCGGGACGAACGGACATCCGGCGACGACGTACGGCGCCGTTATCAACACCGAGGGCTGGCCGGACACAAGCACGCGCGGATTGGGCGCGGTCGGCTGCGCCTGGCCACCATGCGTGCACATGACCGTCGCGCCGACATGCAGCAGGAACCCGGGCATGAGCGTTTCCTCTGTCCCCCTCATCAGACCACCGCGAGCGCGCCTTGATTGATGGTCACCGCCGGGCCGGCGAGCACGATGGTCGCGCCCTGGCCATTGCTGATGGTGATGCCGACCTCGTTGATCGAAATCAGCGCGCCGGTGGTGGATTTCAGCAGAATGCCGCCGGTCGGTCCGGGCACGTCGCTGATCATCAGCGTGTTCTGCCCGATCGTCTGCAAAACGATCGGCTGCACGCCGGGCGGCGCGGCGAGCGCGAGCGCCGGCACCTCGGCGGCCGAGCCCCAGAACCCGCCGGTCCAGATCGGATAGTCCGGATTGCCTTGCTCGAACTCCATCCAGACCGCCGCGCCGATTTGCGGCACCACGAACTGGCCAGCCTGCGGACCGGCCATCGGCACGCACGGCAGCGCCCAACTGGTCGGCAGCAGCGCGGTCACGTCGGGCACCATGGCCTGGATACGGCCCATCTGCATGGGATCGACGTTGTTCACCACCGTGCCGCGATATTTGCCGAAGAATTGTGCCACCTGCGTTCCGTTGTCAGATCCCGATGGTGGGAACCACCGGCGTGTTGGAGATCAGGGCGTTGCGCGTGAGCGTGAAATCCTGCCGGTAGTCGCCACGGGAAATCCGGTGCGTGACGCTGTCGACGTAATGCAGCCCGTCGAATGCGGGGCCGGCGCCGCGCACGCCGACCAGTTGGCGGGCTTTCAGCACCTGTCCGTAGCGCAGCACGTCCAGCGAGCCGGTTCCGCTAACCACATCCGCGTTGGCCGACGCCCTCGCCATGCCGATCATCAGCGCCTGGCCGGGATCGAGCTTCGCGGTGTCCTCCAGCGGCTCGAACACCGGGGGCGTGGGGAACGGCGGCACCAGGCCGAGCGGTGGATTGAGCGGCGTCACCGGGGGAATCGGAATCGGGATCGGCACGTGCGTCGTCGGCTCGACGATGGTGACGAGCGGCAGCTTGAACTTCTGCGGCTCGTAGCGAAAGCTCAACGAATCGACATTCGTCCAGGTGTCCATGTTCACGTTCAGCGCCGGCTGCGGCACGCCGAACTTGATCTGCGGTCCCCAATAGGCGGTGCTGATGCCGGGCACAGGTCCGGGATCCAGATAGAAGACGTAGCCGACCTTTTGGGCGAGTTGGTTGATGTAGGCGAAATCCGTTCCTTGCTGGCCCGGAATGCGTTCCACCGGGATCGGAATGTCTGGAACCACGCTCGGCACGATTTCCGGGATCACGCCGTAGAACGCGTATTTCGCCAGAATTGCCGCGACGCGCGCTTCCGCCGGCATCGGATAGGGCACGCCCGGAAGCGCCGTCAGATCCATGACCGCCGTCAGATCCTCGCCTTTCACGAACAAGGTGGAATGGCCGGCATCGGCGCCAGGCTGCACTTCGTGATGGCGAATGACGCCGTCCATCAGCACCTGCGGGATGTTGTTGACCGTTACGACGATGATGACACGCAGCTCCACGCCGGGACCGCCCATGGCCAGCAGAAACACCGTCTGCAACGGCGAGCGGTTGCTGAGCGTGAACGACAGCTGAAATCCGCTGCGCCCGGTCGCGGTGGTGGTCACCTCCACCGAGGTGAGCGCGTCGATCAGCGGCTTGGGCACGGGCAGCGCCACGACGGGACCGGCGAGCAGCGTGAGATAAATCCCGCTAGCCACCGCTGCCTCCGGTGGCTGCCGCGGTGGTGGCCGCGCCGATGCCGGCCGGCAGGGTAATGCGCAGCACCCGGCCGGGCTCGGCGGTCAGCGCGTCCGGATCCATCGCCGTGTTGGCGTCGCAGAGTATCCAATAGAGCAGGGGATCGCCGAGTTGCGCGCTGGTCACCGTGTCGATGCGGTCGCCCTGGACGGTGACGTACTGGCGCAAGGTCGCGTACCTGCTCCGGCTGCGGAATGAGCCGGCGTTGGAGGTAACGCACCACCGTGCCGTCGGGCCGCGTCAGCGTGGTGGTGGGCAGGCCGTTGTAGCGGCTGTTCGGCACGTTCGGCGCGCCACTGGTGCCGCCCGCGGCAACGAAATTGTCGATCGGGCTGCTCATAGCGCGACGCTCGCGGCCAGCGTGCCGACCGACTGGATGGCGTTGGCGATAGCCAGCGCCTCCTTCTCGATCTGGTACACCATGTACAGCGCGCCGGCGGGGTTGAGGAAACCGGTGTCGTTCACATTGAGCACCCGCATGTCCAGCGTCACCTTGGCGCGGATCGGGTTGAGATTGGTGTCGAACGCGTCCTCGGTGATCTCGACCGAGTTGATACGCACCGGTGTGATCCGCAGCGGATTCCACACGAAGACGGCGAGCGGCGATTGCATCGGCAGGATCTCGATCGTGCCGAGCAGGGTCAGCGCCTCGTTGACGATCAGATCGACGCTCGACGGATAGACCAGCATTTCGAGCGCCGAGAGTTGCGGCTGGATGCCGACGGCGGCAGCCAGCGGATTGTCCGCTGGCGACGCGAGTTGATCGGTGGCGTCGATCTCGGCGGAAACGCTGATCGTTTCGATGGGCGGCCCTTTCAGACGGAGGATTTCCGAGCGATCCGGATGATCCCCCACACTCTGCGGCTGCAATCGGCGGGTCAGCGTGTCGGGATTATACTGCAGCACGATGACGCCGCGCGGGATTGCGGTGTCCGGGTCCAGCATGACGATGCCGCCCTTCATGACCCGAGGCGAAATCGGGGTGGTCATCGGCTTGCTCCCGCGCCGTCGCGGATTCGGGACCACAACGAGGCGGCAACCGCCTGCCCCGCGCGGCGCGGGTCGTCTGCGGCCTCGTACTGAACAGGCGGCAGGCGCGGGGTGCTGGTCGCGGCAAAGACGAGTTGCGGTTCGCCGGCAAGCCGCGCGAGTTCGGCATGCAACGCCGCGGCGATCCGCTCGGCATCCGCTCGCCCCTTTCCGTGCAGCACGAGCCGTTCGATCCGCAAGGTCACGGTCCCGGCGAAAGCGGGCGGCACAAGGCCACCCCGGCGACGGTCTTGCCGCGAGCTCATGCCCACACCTCCCGTTCGGCGCTGCCGAGCGTCCGTTCCAGCTTGGCGTATTCGGTGCGCGCCGCTTCCATCAAATGCGCCATGCGCACCGGCCCGGCCTCGTCGGCGGCCAGGAAGGCCGCGTGCATGGCGATGTTGCGAATGATTCCGCCGGTGATGTTGAGCCGCGCCAATCGCTCCGGATCGAGCCCATCGGTCGGTGTCTGGCGCGGAAACACGCCTTGCCAGATGCGCGCGCGGTGCGCCGCATCGGGGAAGGGAAATTCGACAATGAAGCGGATGCGGCGCAGGAACGCCGTGTCGATCGCGTGCCGCATGTTGGTGGTCAAAACGGCGAGACCGCGATACGCCTCCATCCGCTGCAGCAGATAGCTGACTTCCAGATTGGCGTAGCGATCGTGGCTGTCGCGAACTTCGGTGCGCTTGCCGAACAGCGCGTCGGCCTCGTCGAACAGCAGAATGGCGCCGCTGTCCTCGGCGGCGTCGAACACCCGCTTCAAATTCTTCTCCGTCTCGCCGATGTATTTGCTGACCAGTCCGGCGAGGTCGATTTGGAACAGGTCGAGCCCGAGCGTGTGCGCCAGTACCTCCGCGGCCATGGTCTTTCCGGTGCCGCTTGCGCCGGAGAACAGCGCGCTGAGGCCGAGACCGCGCGCGTAGCGGTCGGCAAATCCCCATCGCTCCTGGACCGTGACGCGCTGGCGCAGGTGCACCGCGATCTGGCGCAGGATGCGCATTTGCGGCTCCGGCAGCACGAGACTCTCCCAGTCCGCCTTCGGCTCGACCCGCCGTGCAAGCTGCTCCATCGAGCGCCGCGCGTGCTCGCGGCAGACTCGCCAGGCTTCGCGGCCAAGCGCCGCGCCGTCGCTGTCGGCGGCGAGCTGACGCAGCGAGAGCGCGGCCGAGCGGATGGCCGGCGTGTCGAGGCGGAACTGATCCGCGATCGCGTCCAGCGCGCCATTCAGGCGGGCGGCAGCCGGCCCGAGATGGCCGGCCCAGACCTGCCGGCGCTCGGCCGCGGACGGCGTAGGGAGCGCGATGCGCACGGCGGGAGGGCCGACCGGCAGCCCGGTCTCGCCACCATCCATGACGAGCGCACCGTGAATACCGCCAAGCAGCGGCATCAAAATCCGCGCCGCATCGCCGGCCGGCTCCGCCGCTTCCGGTTGCACGTAGAGCCCGGCACCGACCAGCCGCGCCTCGCGGTTCCAGTGGCGCGTCAGCGTTTCACGTTCGGCGGCATTAGCCGGGATGTCGGCGGCGCGCAGGCGGAATGCTCTGAGCCCGGCGGCCGACATGGCCGCCGCGGCGACGAGATCCCGGTCGGGCGCGGAACGGCCGAGCAGCGCGATCCGCTCGCCCGCGGCGAGCGCGTGCGTGGCCGCCTCGGTCGCGCCGGCAAGCCATTCCGGCAGAGACTCCGGCGCCGGGAGCGGCGCAACGATGCCGTCCAGCCGCTCGTCCGTGCTGTCCACGCCGGCCAGGAAGTGCAGGATGCGCTCGTCGATCCGAAGCGGGCTGGCGGCGAGTGTCTCGCCCGGCAGCACCTCCAGCATGCGCCAGTAGCGCAGCGGCCGGTCGCGGGTGAGCGCGCTCCAGTGTGCGCCGGGCAGGGCGGCGAGCGCGAGGCCGAAGCTGGCGGAACCCCGTTTCGGGTCGCGATGCGCGAGCGCGCAGGCTTCGGCGAACCGCCCCTCCAACTCGACGCCCGCGCACAGCAGCAGCAGGTCGCGTTCGAACGGGCTCAGGCCGAACAGGGCGCAGAGCGTTTCCAGCGCGGGCGGCGGATCGGCGCATGCCGGATCGTCGCATGCCGGATCGGGCGCGGACGGATGCGGCGGCGGCTCCTGGCCGGCGGCGCGGCAGAGCGCCGCATGGACTTGGTGCAAGGACGCGACCAGCGCGGCCTGGTTCGCGGTTTGCCACGCCTCCAGCCGGTTCACGGCGTCACCACGATGCGCGGAACGTAGGCGGGCGGCGTCAGCGACGTGTCAAAGGTCACGGGGCTTTCGGCGCCGTCGATGCGCACGCGCAGCGGCGCGCCGGGCGCCGGAACGGGCGTGAAGCCGGTCGGAATTGGGAAGGTCAGCGTCGCCTGGGCGTCGGGCGCGGAGAGCGGACGCGGCTCGATCTCCACCGCCTGGCTGCCGATCAGCACCGAAGCGCGCTGCTGGCGCCCGACCGGCGGGCTGACGGTCAAAGTCAAGCTCGCGCCAATCGTCACGCTTGCCGGCGGGCCCACGATCGTTGGGACCAGCTTGAAACTCGCCGGGTCGGACATCAGGCCGGCATGCGGATCGGAAGGCGCGCCGAACCGGATGTTGCGCAGGATTTGCACCGTCCGCACGCCGGCCCTGAGCGTGGCGGGCACGGTGATCCGCACAAGGCGCGGCTGCACCAGATCGGGCGTCACCGGCGTGCCGCCGTCGAAACGCACCGATGTATCGCTCACGTTCTCGCCGGTGAAGTTCCGGCCACGCAACATCAGCACTTGTCCGGCGGCCACGCTCGCCGGCGTGATATCCTCGATCACCGGCCGGTCCATCGGCTCGACCAGGATGTTGCGGGTTTGCACCGGAAGCCCGACGCGCGCCGCGCGGCTCCGGCGGACCAGCACGACGGATGCCATGTAGCCCGCCGTCGCGCGATAGCGGGCCTGAAACGCCGTCCACAGCTTGTAGACGTCTTCGGTGGACAGCGATTGCGGGGTGATCTTGATCAGTTCCGCCTGATTGGCGAGCGTGGTCAGCCCGACCGCCTGCACTTCGCTGGTGGCACCCGGCGCGCCGCGCGAGGCGGTCAGCGCGTTCTGCACGATGTCGCGGGTCAGCAACTGGTTTTCGTGCAGGATCTGCATGGCCCAGCCGAGCAGTATCTCGCCGTCCAGTTCATTCCGCCCGTACGCGGACAGCAGGTAATGCAAATCGAGCGCCAACGGCGGGGAGGCGAGCAGACGTCCGCTGCTGTCGCGCTCGGGCAGATCGGCGTTGCGAAACGTCGCGTTCAGTCCGACATGGTACATGAAAAGATTGAGACCGGGCGCCTCGCTGTCGCCGACAACGATGCGGTCGGGCGGCAGCGCGGTGACGTTGGGTGTGGCACCGAGCGCGGTGTCCAGGCCGCTGCCCGCCAAGGCGTCGATGAGCATCCAGCGCAGGACCGAGGTCACGCCGGCGACGGCCAGGAAATCGCTCATCGCGTCTTGCCGCCGCGCTGCGCCAGATAATCCGCGAGCGAAACCGCCGGGCGTCGCGCCGCACTGGGCCGGACGGAGGCGGGCCGCGGCGGCGCCGCATGCACCTCGACCACGCCGATGCTGATCCGCACCTCGGGCGCCGCGACGCTGGTCCTCGTTTCAGACGAAAACGTCTGCGGCGGATATGGCCGCGCAACCGATGCGGGGCGGGAGAGTGGATCGACGGCGGCCTGGATGAGGCGCGGGGCACCCCGATCCGCGGCGCCGAGGGGGCGAGCGTCGGCGGTTAGCGAGCGCGACACCGGCGCGGGCCGGACGGGCGGCGGAGCGGGAACCGATCGCCTCGCCGGCTCGGAAACCGGGTCGGGAACTTTTGGTGCGTTGCCGTGATGAGCGGACGGGTCCATGGCCGCCGCGCGCTCGGGTGTGGGAGCAGCGGATAACCGAGCGGACCTCCGCATCTGGTCGGGAGGCACGCGATCCTGGTCGGCGGTCGATATCGCCCGCTCGCGCTCGTTCTCGCGCCGAGGCATGTGAGAACGATCGGGTGTCAAACTGGATCCCGCCACCGTATCCGCGCTGGCGATCGGGTCGCGGCTGGGAGGCACGGCCGACCGCTGGCTGGCTCGTTCGTTCGCCGGCGTGTCGGCAACCGCTTCGTCTATGTCCAAACCCGGGGCGCCCAGCAATTCCGGCGCGGGCGCGGCCGCATAGCGCGGGAGCAACAGCGGCTCGGCCACGGGGAGCCGGCCCTGGGCGCGCAGGATCAGCCTGGCCAGGCTATCGCTCACGCGCGCACCATTTCGAGATAGGCCTGACGGCGCGACGAACTCATCGCCAGAATCGACTGCTCCGCCCAGCCATAGGTCCAGGCCAGCTCGTGAACGTCTTCCACGAGGCGCCGCGCGGCGTGCCGCACCTCCGCCCAGAGGAAGGACGGCAGATCGAGCGCCACGCTGTGCCGCCCGCCGCAGCCGGGACAATCGAGGACGACGGAGAGATCCGCTGCGTCGTGCATCGCCGCCAGCCGCGCCAGAGCCGCGGCGGCCAATGCCTGGGGCAACGCGGTGATCGGATTCGCGCTCCCGTCGGGGCAGGTGATCGTGGCACAGCGGGCCAGAAGCTGTTGCCGGGCGGCATCGAGATCGGGTGCGGAGGCTGCCGCGGCGATGTCGTCCGTGTTCGCCAACCTGAGGCGTAGCGACCAGCCGTCGAGGGTCAGCGCGCCGTCCGCCTCTCCTTCGCTCGCCAGCGCCGCCGCGATACTGGCGCACGGCAGCGTGAATTCCAGCCGCTCGGCGCAAGATGGGCAGGATGCGTAAGCGGCAAGCGTGGAACCGAACGTCCTGCCGTGGATGTCCAGCAAGGACAGATCGCGTGCGACCACACTCATCGCCGCCGCGTCCGGCCGTGCCCGATTGGGGTGTCCGGCCAACAACAGCGTCAGCGCGCGCGCCGGCTGCGCCTCGGAACTGCCGCGCTCCCAGGCGGCGAGCAGCGCCTCGCCAACCAGCGCGCGCGGCGGATCGCCAGCAAAGGGAAGAGCCGCTTGCACGGAAGCAGGTGCCCGGCGCTATGCGTTCAAGGTCGGTTCGGTCGGCTCGACCACCGCGGTGTCGCGCGACCAACCCTCGTTCTCGAGCTTGATGTGCTGGATCGCTACCGCGTTGGCATTCGCGTCCAAATCCGGCAAGGCCTGGTATTCCGACACCCAGCAGCGGAACACGTTGTAGGAAATCGCAAGCTGACCGGCCTCGTTGTAAAAATCGATAATGATGTCCTTGCGGAAATCCGCGAGTGACACCTCGCGGCCGAGCCCGGCGCCCAGTTGCCAGACCTTGCTCGCCCATTTCTCGAACTCGAGATCGTGCGTAACCCCGCGCTCCAGCGAGATGGCATCGAATTCGCTGCGCCCCGGCGACTTGCGGCTGGTCGACGGATCACCGCCCTCGCGGTGCTTCACCACGTCCGTCGTGCGTTTCAGCGCCGAAACCTTGCTGATGCCGGCGACGTAGCGGCCATCCCAGCGCACGCGGAACTTGAAGTTCTTGTAGGGATCGAAACGCTTCGGGTTGACGACGAATTCCGCCATTTTCCTGGCCTTTCCTCAGCGGGTGGGGTCGCGCGTCAGGTCTGCAACTGCCCCGCGAGTTGCTGGATTTTGATGATGACGAATTCCGCCGGCTTCAGCGGCGCGAACCCGACCAGGATGTTGACGATGCCGAGGTCGATGTCGCTCTGCGTCGTCGTATCCTTGTCGCATTTGACGATGTACGCCTCGTTCGGCGTCTGGCCCTGGAACGCGCCGCGGCGGAACAGGTCGTGCATGAACGTGCCGATGTTCAGCCTGAGCTGCGCCCACAACGGTTCATCGTTCGGTTCGAATACGGCCCATTTGGTGCCGCGGTAAAGGCTCTCCTCGATGTAGAGCGCGAGCCGGCGCACCGGCACGTATTTCCACTGGCTGCCTTCGGCGTCCGCGCCGACCAGGGTGCGCGCGCCCCACAGCACCGGCCCGTAGATCGGGAAGATGCGGAAGCAGTTGAGGCCGAGCGGGTTGAGCACGCCGTTTTCGAGATCGTTCAGATTGTAGACGACACCCTGAACGCCGGTGAGCGTCGCTTCCGTGCCGGCCGGCGCCTTCCACACGCCGCGCGAGCCGTCGATGCGGGCATACAGCCCCGCCACGACGCCGCTCGGCGCGAACGTGCGCAATTGGTAATTGTTCGCCGGATCGGGCAGGCGCAGACGCGGGAAGAAGGCGGCGCCGTTTTCCTGATGCACGGTCAGCCCGCTGCTTTTCCAGTCCACCGCGGTTCCGACGCTGTTCACGAACGGCGGCGGGTCGAGCAGGAGCATGGCGCGCCGCTCCTGGCACAGGCTGATCGCCGCCGAGTAAATCGCATTCACGTCGTCGCGCGTGATGCCCGTATCGAGCGCCGCGGGATTGCCGGGGTTGGCGCGGGTCGCGTCGGGAATGCTGAGCAGATTGAACAGATCGATTTTGCGCAGCGCGTAGATGCCGGTGAAGGTGAGCTGGTCGCCGATGAGCTGGGTCGCTCCGGGCAGCGCCGTGCCGTCCGCGCCACCACTCAGCGCATGATGCGCAACGGCTCCGGTGACGCCACTGAGGCCGAGTTCGCCGGACACATCGCCGAACCCGGACGGGCCGGACGGCGCGCCGATGGTCAGCACCGCATCCATATGGCCGGGCAGGAAACCGATCACCCGGATGCCGCGCCCGCCGGTCACGGCGGCGGTGGTGCATCGTACCGAGGCACCCGGCCATTGCACCGCCAGCCTGGCGTTGATCGCCTGTTCCAGCAGCGCCGCGAGTCCCGCGACGGTCTGCGGAATCGGGCTGGTCGCCGAGAACAGTCGGATGTCGAGCGGCAGCGGCGCCGGCGGCGAAGTCGCGATCGACAGCGACACGCCGAAAATGCCGGTCGCCACCGAAGCTGTCCCGCTGCCGCCGACCTTGGTGTTGACGGCGCTCTGCGTCACGGCTTTGCCGACCGTACCGGTGGTCGCCGGCGGCGCGGTGGTGGACAAGGCGCCGGAGGTCGCGACCTTCACCAACTGCGAACCGTTGTCCGGATCGTTGACGACGCCCAGCACGTAGTTGCTGCGAGCGGGATCGAGCGAAACGGACGGGAAGTTCTCGACCGTCCCGTCATCCAGATTGGTCACGGTGAGATTGAAGGCGGTGACACCCGCCGTCGCGGGCGTGACGTTGTTCTGGTCCACGTCGAACAGGAGATTACCGTTCGCCCAGGCGCCGCTGCTGAGCGCGGTGAATTGCAGATTGTCGAACGTCACCGTCGCGCCGGATGCGCCGACGCGCGGCGTCCGCACCACGTAGCCCTGCGATCCGCCGTTGGCGAAGAACTGCTGCACGGCGTAGGAGACCTCGCTATTCGAAGCGATGCCGCCGAACAGGCGTTCGTAGTCGGAAAAGCTCAGGATCAGTTCGGCGCGATTGTCGATGCCGCGCGAGGTGTAGCCGACGAACGCGGTGATCGAGGTAGCCACCCCGGCGATCGGGCGAGCCAGGCTCGGCAGCTCCTCGATATAGACGCCGGGATAGGTCGGCATGAGCGCCATGACGGTTCCTTCCGCGAACTAAGAACGTTGCCGCTGCGTGCACATTCAGTGCGGCTTCCCCGCCGGCCCCGGGCGCAGCACGGTTTGCAGGACCTCGGCGGAGAGCTCCGGCAACGGCAGCGAGTTCAACCGCAACTCATGCACGAAGCCGTTGCGCGAACCGCGCGCGATAGCCACCACCTTCAGGGCGGGGAACTGCCGCAACAGCGGTTCGAATTCACCCGCATCGGCCGGACGCCTCGCCTGGATCATCACGATGTCCGAGCGCGTCGCGCGGATGCTCGCCGCCATGTCCTCGCCGTCGGCGAGCGAACCGGCGACGACGACATCAGGCATTTGGGCGAGCACGGCTGTAAGGATGTTGACGAGCATGTTCGACATTCCGGCGAGCAGGACGCGCACGCACTGCAGGCTCCGCGCTGATCGCGCCATCCTGGCCCGGCTACCGGACTTGCGAATGAGCCGATCGGCCTGGTCCGACGATCCGGACCGAACGCGCGGCCTATACGCCGGCATGCCGCGGCAAGCCCTGGAAAGCGCGGGTGATTACCGGATCACGCGCGCAGCGATGGACCGTTTGGTCCGTATCCGCGGGT
The DNA here is from genome assembly GCA_963761015.1 of uncultured Alphaproteobacteria bacterium. Taxonomy (GTDB): domain Bacteria; phylum Pseudomonadota; class Alphaproteobacteria; order Acetobacterales; family Acetobacteraceae; genus CAVXFL01. The sequence continues at coordinate 132,400 of CAVXFL010000015.1, read as the reverse complement.
TGAAACGGTCCGGATCGGACGGTTGCCGGCGGTCAGCGCGCCTCGGCGCGAGCGGCCCCGCGCGCCAGGACCGCGTCGATCAGGGCATCGGCATCGGCGAAGCGGGTCCGGTGATTGACGATCGCGGCGCGGATGGCGAGCACGCCGGCGATGGTCGTCGTCGACGGTGCGGCGATGCCGGATTCCTGGAGGTCGGCGACGATATCCGCGTTCAGCCGATCGAGATCGCCCGCGGGCGCGCGATAGCGGAAACAGACGATGTTCAAGGCGACCGGCGCCAGGAGTTCGAGCGCCGGCTCGCGCGCCACGCGCGCCGCCAGGGCGCTGGCGACGGCGCAGCAATGGTCGATGATCTCGCCCAGCCGATCGGCGCCGTAAGTCCGCAAGGTCATCCAGACCTTCAGTGCCCGGAATCCGCGCGAAAGATCGGGGCCGAGATCGCAGGGCCAGGGCGCGCCGCCGGCCAGGCCACGCGCGCCGGGGCGCAGATAGGCCGCATTCTGCGCGAAGGCCGCGATCTGGCGGGCGGGGTCGCGGACCAGGATGCAGCCCGCGTCGTACGGCACCTGCGCCCATTTGTGGAAATCGAACGCGACCGAATCCGCCGCTTCGATCCCGCGCAGCTTCGGGCGCAGCGCCGGCGACAACGCCGCCAGCGCCCCGAACGCGGCGTCCACGTGAAACCAGAGGCCGAACTCGCGGCAAAGTTCTGCCACATTGGCCAAGTCGTCGATGGCGCCGGTGTCCACCGTGCCCGCCGTCGCCACCACCAGAAACGGGGTGGCGCCGTCGCACCGGTCGCGCGCGATCGCCTCGGCCAGCGAAGCGAGGTCCATCCGGTGCGCGGGGTCGCACGGTACGAGGCGCAGCGCGGCGGCGCCGAGGCCGGTCATGTCCATCGCGCGCGGAATGCAGGCATGCGCGGCGGCGGAGGCGTACGCGCGGAGAGGCGCGCCGTTCACGCCCGATTGCCGCACCTCGGTCCCGAGCGCCGCGACCCGCGCCACCACGACCGCGATCATGTTCGCCATCGAGGTGCCGGTGACGAGCAGGCCGGAGGTTTCCGCTGGCAGGCCGAGCATTTCGGTCGCCCAGGCGATCACCTGGCGCTCCACCAAAATGGGCGCGTGATCGCGCCCACCGAGATTGGCGTTCAGCGCGCCGGCAAGCAGTTCCGCCAGCATGCCGATCGCGTTGCCACCGCCATGCACCCAGCCCATGAAGCGCGGGTGAACGTTGCCGGTCGCGTACGGCAGCACCAGTTGGCGGAACTCCTCGTAGACTGCTTCCGGGTCGCTTGCCTCCCGCGGCAAACCCGTGCGCAGGGCGGCGCGGCTTGCCTCGGGCTGGGGCACCCAGACCGGCCGCTGGCGCGCGCCTGCCAGGTAATCGACCATATCGTCCAGCATGCGATGGCCGAGCGCCCGCAACTCGGTCCAGTCCGCCGGATCCAGGCTCGGCTCCGCGTCGGTCATTCGCCGCGAATCGGATCGCTCGGCGTGTAGCGTTCGACCACGTAGAGCGGCCGTTGCTTGGTCTCGTTGAACACCCGGCCCAGGTATTCGCCGATCACCCCGAGCGTCATCAGTTGCGTCCCGCCAAGGAACAGGATCACCGCCATCAGGCTGGGATAGCCGGGCACGCGGTTGCCGACGATCAGCGTGCGCAGAACGATGGCGCCGCCATAGATCGCGGCGAAAACCGAGACGACCAAGCCGAGATAGGTCGCCACCTTCAGCGGCATCACGGTGTAGCTGGTGATGCCCTCCAGGGCGAGATTCCAGAGCCGCCAATACGACCACTTGCTCCGCCCGGCGGCGCGCGGGGCGCGATCGTAGGGGACGGCGATGCTGGCAAAGCCGATCCAGGCGAACAGCCCCTTCATGAACCGGTGCTGCTCGCGCAATTGCAGCAGCGCGTCCACCGCCCGGCGGCTCATCAGCCGGAAGTCCCCCGCGTTGCGCGGCAGTTGGACCTCGCCGAGCGTCTGCATGACGCGGTAGAAAAGAGCCGCGCTCAGCTTCTTCAGCCAGGTTTCGCCCTCGCGCATGCGGCGCTGGGCGTAGACCATGTCGAAGCCGTCGCGCCACGCCGCGACCAGCGCGGGAATGACTTCGGGCGGGTCCTGCAAGTCCGCGTCGATCACCACGACGGCCTCGCCGAGCGCGTGGTCGAGCCCGGCGGTGGTCGCGATCTCCTTGCCGAAGTTGCGCGAGAGATTGACCAGCGCGATCCGCCCGTCGCCGCGCCGCAGCCGTTCCAGCACGGCAAGTGTGCGGTCGCGGCTGCCGTCGTTGACGTAAACCACCTCCCAGGTCTCGCCCAGGGCCTGCATGACCTGGGACAGCCGCTCGTGGAAGGCCGCGATGCCCTCGGCTTCGTTGAACGCCGGGACGACGACGGAAAACGTCGGATGGACCGGCGTGAGCCGGCTCGGTTGCGGGGCGGCGGCGGCCTCCAGCATCGTCACCTCCGGCTGGCGCGGCTAATCGAGCCCCGCGGAGAAGGCGCCGATGCGCCGGCAGGCTTCGGCGAGGGTGTCCTCATCGGTGGCATAGCTGATGCGCAGATAGGGGCTCATGCCGAACGCGCCACCGTGGACAACCGCGACGTGCTGCTCCTCCAGCAGCGCCAGGGCGAAATCCTCGTCGGTGCGGATCGTCCGGCCGCCCGCCGATGTTCGATCGAGGCAGCCGGCGATGTTGGGGTACACGTAGAAGGCGCCTTCCGGCCGATGGCAACTCATGCCGGCCGCGGCATCCAGGGCGTCCACGACCAGGTCGCGCCGGCGGCGGTATATCGCCGCCCGCGCGGCGACGCCCTCCTGCGGTCCGTCCAGCGCGGCGGCGGCGGCGGCCTGGCTCATTGGCGCGACGCCGGAGGTCGCCTGGCTCTGCATGTTGACCATCGCCTGGATCAGCGGCTTCGGGCCGCCGGCGAAGCCGACTCGCCAGCCGGTCATGGCATAGGTCTTGGACACGCCACTGACCGTGAGCGTGCGCTCGCGCAATTCCGGCTCGGCGGCGGCCATCGTCAGGTAGTCGAAATCGTCGTAGATCAGGTGCTCGTACATGTCGTCGCACATGATCCAGACGTGCGGATGCCGCAGCATCACCGCGCCGATCTCCCGCATCTCGGCGCGCGAACAGGCCGCACCGGTCGGGTTGTTGGGGAAATTCAGAATCAGCCACTTGGTGCGCGGCGTTATCGCGGCGTCCAGGTCTTCGGGGCGCAGCCGGAAACCGTTGTTCTGCGGACAGGGCACGAACACCGGCACACCGCCGGCGAGCTGCGTCACCAACGCATAGGCGACCCAGTAGGGCGCGGGAATCACCACCTCGTCGCCATCGTCCACGGTCGCCATGATGGCGTTGTAGATCACCTGCTTGCCGCCGTTGGAAACCGTGATTTCGTCGAGCGCGTAATCGAGGCCGCTGTCGCGCTGGAACTTGCGCTGGATCGCCTGCTTCAGCGCCACCGTGCCGTCCACGGGGGGATACTTCGTCTCGCCGCGCAGCGCCGCCTGATGCGCGGCCTCGATCGCCTCGGGCGGGGAGGGAAAATCCGGCTCGCCGATCGCAAGCGAGAGCACGTCGACGCCGCCGGCGCGCATGGCGCGCGCCTTCTGGTTCATGGCGATCGTGGCGGCGACCTGGGCCCGCCCGAGCCTCGCCGCGAAGCCCGGCATCGGCCTGTCCGTCAGCGCAGCCGCTCGCAGAAGCGCTGGATGCGCGCGCAAGCCTCTTGCAGCGCATCGGTGCTGGTCGCGTAGCTGATTCGAAAGTGGCCGGGATACATGAACGCCGCGCCATGCACGGCCGCCACCCCTTCTTCCTCCAGCAACGCAGTGACGAACGCCTCGTCGTCGGCGATGAACGTCCCGCCCGGCGAGGTCTTCCCGATGCAGCCGTGGATTGCCGGAAACACGTAGAACGCGCCCTCGGGCTTGTGGCAGTTGAGCCCCGGCGCGGCATTCAGCATTTCCACGACCAGATCCCGTCGCTGGCGGTACACCTCCACCATGTCCCCGATCGACTCCTGCGGCCCGTTCAGGGCTTCCAGCGCCGCCGCCTGACTGATGCTGGAGGCGTTGGTCGTCGATTGGCTTTGCAGCTTGTCCATGGCGCGGATCAGCGGCGACGGGCCGCCGGCAAACCCGATCCGCCAGCCGGTCATGGCGTAGGCCTTGCTGCACCCGTTCATGGTCACCGTGCGGGGCTTCAGGCGCGGCTCCACCTCGACGATCGTGGCCGGGCGGAACCCGTCATAGACCAGCTTCTCGTAGATATCGTCGGTGAAGATCCAGACATGCTCGTTGCGCAGCAGCACGTCGCAAATCGGCCGCAGTTCCGCGGCCGAGTAGGCGGCCCCCGTAGGGTTGCACGGGCTGTTGATGAAGAACCACTTGGTGCGCGGCGTGATCGCGGCGTCGAGATCCTCGGGCCGCATCTTGAAGCCGTTGTTCTGGCTGCACGGGATCAAGACCGGCGTGCCGTCGCAGAGTGCCACGATGTCCGGATAGCTGACCCAGCACGGCGAGGGAATGATCGCCTCGTCGCCCGCGTTGAGTGTGGACAGCATGGCGTTGAAGATGACCTGCTTGCCGCCGGTGGAGACGATGATCTCCTCCGGCGTGTACTCGATCCCGCTGTCGCGGCGGAATTTGTCCGCGATCGCGCGGCGCAGCGCGGGGGTTCCGGCGACATCGGTGTATTTGGTCTCGCCGGCCTCGATGGCGCGTATCGCGGCGTCCTTGACGTTGCGCGGCGTATCGAAATCGGGCTCGCCGGCGGAGAGGCTGATCACGTCGCGCCCGGCGGCCTTCAGCGCGCGCGCCTTCGTTGAAATGGCGATGGTCTGACTGGGGCTGATGCGGCCCAAGCGTTCGGCGATCACGTCCATGGCGCTGCCTTGAGTCCTGCGCGGGTTCTCTCGGGGAGGAGCCCGAACCTACAGGCGAGCCGGACGGCCGGCAACCACGCTGGTTGCGGAGCTGAGGCTCTCAAACCGCCGGTTGGCGCGCGTCCAGCCGGCGCGTGACGGCGCCCACCACATCCTCGAACATCTCGGCGGTCAGCCTGCCGGTCGAGGTGTTGTAGCGAGACACGTGATAGCTGTCCGCGAGCAGCAGCCCATCGGGGAGTTCGTGGATGGCGCCGTGCTGGAAGCGGATGCGAATGGGTGGAATGCCGCAAGCCTTGAGCACCGCCGCATGCGCCAGCACCCCCAGGGCCAAAACCACCTTCAGCTCGGGCATGCCCTGCAGTTCGGTCTGCAGGAAGGCATTGCAGGTGCCGACCTCCTTCGGTTCGGGCAGATTGGCCGGCGGCGCGCAGCGCACCGAATTGGCGATGCGGCACCCTTTCAGGACCAATCCGTCGTCCGGCTCGGCCTGATAGGCGCCGCTGGCCAAGCCGTATCGCAACAACGTGCCGTAGAGCAGCATACCGGCATAGTCGCCGGTGAACGGCCGGCCAGTGCGGTTGGCCCCTTTCAGACCCGGCGCCAAGCCGACAATCAGCAGGCGAGCGTTGACCGGTCCGAAGCTCGGAACCGGTGCATTGAACCAATCCGGATGGTTCCCGCGGTTGCTTCCCCGGTAGGCGGCGAGCCGTGGACACAACTTGCAGTCGTGGTCCGGGACCGCAATCATCGGTGCGTCCACGACGCGGGCTTCACTCATGGCAAGACGGTCATGGCGGAACGGTCATGGGCAAGACGGTCATGGGCAAGACGGTCATGGGCAAGACGGTCAGGCGGCGTCGGGCGAGTCGGCGAATGGCTCCGCCGGGGTCTGGCGAACCGGGCTGGGCCGGACCCGGGGCTCCATCTGCCGCCGGGTAAATTCGGGCGCGATGTCCGCCAACTCCAGGAACTGGTCGGCCTGACGGCGCAACTCGTCGGCGACCATCGGCGGGCTGGTGCGGATCGAGGAGACGACGGACACGCGAACCCCCCGGCGCTGCACCGCCTCAACCAGGCGGCGGAAATCCGAATCCCCGCTGAACAGCACCGCGTGGTCGATCTTCTGCGCGAGTTCCAGCATGTCGATCGCGAGTTCGATATCCATATTGCCCTTGACCCGGCGGCGGCCGGCGGCGTCGGTGAATTCCTTGGCCGGCTTGGTCACGAGGGTATAGCCGTTATATGCCAACCAATCCGTTAACGGCTTCAGCGGCGAGTATTCATCGGTCTCCAGCACCGCCGAATAATAATAGGCACGCACCACATGCGACTTGCGACGGAAGAATTCGAGAAGATTGCGGTAGTCCACATCGAAGCCGAGATTGCGCGAAGCCGAGTAGAGATTGGCGCCGTCGATGAAAAGCGCGACACGTTCCGATGGTAGAAAATGCATTATTACCAAAGCCTTATCCAGAGGTGACGGTATGCGATCTCGGGCAAAAGGCCAATTCCGCCCAAGGCTGGGCGATCATAGTGCGGTTTCGGGTTTGCTGAAAAGTGAATCGGCCGGGCCGCGCCAGCCGTGTGTCGCGGGGGCACCATGATCCTCGTTGCGATCGGGGCCAACTTGCCGGCGCCCCACGGTTCGTCGCCGATCGAGACCTGCCGCGAGGCGGTCCGCAAGCTCGCCGCCCTGCCGGGGCTGGGATCGTGTACCATCTCGCGCTGGTACGAGACCCCGCCGGTGCCGGTTTCGGATCAGCCGAACTATGTGAACGGCGTCGCGCGGTTCGCTGGCACGGCGGATGCCGCATGGCTGCTGGCGCGGCTGAACGACATCGAGGCCGAGGCGGGGCGGGTGCGCGGCGCGCGCAACGCCGCGCGGCCGCTCGATCTCGACATCATCGACATCGACGGGCAGGTGCGGGACACCCCCGATCCGGTGCTGCCGCATCCACGCGCGCATGAGCGTGCCTTCGTGCTGGTGCCGCTGCGGGATGTGGAACCCGAATGGGTGCATCCGCGTCTGCGACGCAGCTTAGGCGACATGTTGCAGGCCCTGCCGGCGCAGGACATTCGGCCATTGCCGGAGCGCGAGGCCGGATGATGGTTGAATTTGCAGCATTGCTCGATTATTTCCGGAGTTCCCCTATCCGTATGCCCGGAGTTTGACCGCATGGCGCGCGTGACCGTCGAAGACTGCGTTCAGAAGGTTCCGAATCGCTTCGAGTTGGTGCTGTTCGCCGCGCAGCGGGCGCGCAACCTGAGTCGGGGCGAGGAACTGACGGTCGACCGCGACGACGACAAGAACCCGGTCGTCGCGCTCAGGGAAATTGCCGATGCGACGATCTCGCTGCCCAAGGTCGAGCAGGATCTGATCAAGTCGCTCTCGCGCGCGCCGGAGCCCGAGCCGGCCGACGAGGAGGTGCTGGACCTCATCCCGACCGATCAGAACATTTTCGGCATTCAGGACATGTCGGCGGAAGAGGAAGCGGCCAATCTCGCGGTGGAAGGCGAGGGGGGCTCGCCCGACGACATCGACGCGGCCATCGAGGCGGAACTCGGCGGCCGCGCGCGACAGTAGCCTCCGATGAGCGCGGGCGTCCCCGGTCCGTCCGGCTCGGCGCCCGTCCGTTTGCCCGAGGGCTCGGTCTCCGCCGCCGACCATGCCGCGCACGCTGACGCCATCGGCCGGTTCGATCTGGTCGAGAAGGTGCTCGCCTACGATCCCAAGGCGGATGCCGGGCTGATCGAGGCCGGCTACGCCCTCGCCCGGCAGGCCCATTCCGGTCAGCTTCGCGACAACGGCGATCCCTACATCACGCATCCGGTCGCGGTGGCCGATATCCTGGCCGGCTACCGGCTGGACACCCGCAGCATCGTCACCGGCCTGCTGCACGACGTGATCGAGGACACGCCGGTCACCCTGGCCGATGTTCGCCAGCGCTTCGGCCCGGAAATCGCCAGTCTGGTGGACGGCGTCACCAAGCTGACGCGGCTCGAGCTGCAATCCGATCGCACCAAGCAGGCGGAGAACTTCCGCAAGCTGGTGCTGGCGATCAGCAAGGATATCCGCGTCTTGCTGGTCAAGCTCGCGGACCGGCTGCACAACATGCGCACCCTGCATCACGTGCGCGACCCCGAGCGCCGCCGCCGCATCGCGCGCGAGACGATGGAGATCTACGCGCCGCTGGCTGAACGCATCGGCATGGAGCGGGTGAAGATCGAGTTGCAGACGCTGGCCTTCGCGCATCTGGAGCCCGAGGCGTACGAGACCATTCAGGCGCGGTTGAATTTCCTGCGCGGCCAGGGCGCCGACGTGATCGCGGAAGTGAAGGCCGAACTCCGCCGCGTTTGCGAGGAGGCCGGCGTCACCGTCGTGGAGGTGACCGGGCGCGAGAAGTCGCCGTTTTCGATCTGGGAGAAGATGCAGCGGCGCAACGTGGCGTTCGAGCAGCTTTCCGACATCATGGCGTTCCGCATCGTCGTGCCGACGCGCGAGACCTGCTACGCCGCGCTCGGCGCAGTGCATTCGGCGTTCCCGGTGATCGCCGGGCGGTTCAAGGACTATATTTCCACCCCGAAATCCAATCTGTACCAGAGCCTGCACACGGGCGTGACGCTGCGCGAGCCGAGCAACCAAAAAATCGAATTGCAGATCCGCACCGCGGATATGCACGAGATCGCGGAGAACGGCGTCGCCGCGCACTGGTTCTACAAGTTCAACGGCAATGCCGCGCCGGCCAACCTGAAGGAGGCGCAGAAATTCCGTTGGGTCCAGGATCTGCTGGAAATCCTCGACAACTCCTCGGCGCCCGACGAATTCCTGGAAAACACTAAGCTCGAACTCTACGAGGACCAAGTCTTCTGCTTTACGCCGAAGGGGCAGCTCATCCAACTGCCGCGCGGCGCGACACCGGTCGATTTCGCCTACGCCGTGCACAGCGAGATCGGCGATTCCTGCGTCGGCGGCAAGATCAACGGCCGGCTGATGCCGCTGCGCTACCAACTGCAGAACGGCGATCAGGTGGAGATCATGACCGCCCGCGGTGGCACGCCGTCGCCGCAATGGGAGCGCTTCGTCGTCACCGGCAAGGCGCGCGCCCGCATCCGCCGCTATGTCCACCAGCAGCAGCGCCAGCAGCATCTGGACGAAGGCCGCGCCATGCTGGCCAAGGCGTTCCGCCAGGAAGGCGTGGACGGCAGCGAGCGCGTGCTGGACTCCGTCCTGAAAACCCTGAAGGCGGCCACCCTGGACGATCTCTACGTCGCGGTCGGCGCCGGCAATGCCGGCCCGAAGGACGTGGTGTACGCCGCCTATCCGGAACTGCGGCAGGCGCGCACGCCGCGGGTGCCGCCGTCGCTGCTCCGGGCCGGCGCCAAGACCACGTCCCGCTCGGCGGGCGAGATGCCGGTCACGGGACTGGTCGCCGGCATGGCGGTGTATTACGCCGGCTGCTGCCACCCGCTGCCGGGCGATGCCATCGTCGGCATCATCACCACCGGCAAGGGCGTCACCATCCACACCCGCGACTGCAGCACCTTGGAAAGCTTCGCCACGACCCCGGAGCGCTTCATCGACGTGGATTGGGATACCTCGGCGTTCGGGCGCGAAAAGGGCACGGCCGGTCATACCGGGCGGATCAGCGTCATCTCCGTGAACGAGCCGGGCGCCTTGGCGAGCCTGGCGAACGCCATCGCCAAGCACGACGGCGCGGTTGCCAATCTGCGCATCGTCAACCGCCAGCAGGATTTCTTCGAGACGCTGGTGGACGTGGAGGTGCGCGACGCGCGCCACCTGAACACGGTAATCGCCGGTTTGCGCGCCGCGCCCTACATCTCCCAGGTCGAGCGGGCACGCGGTTGATCGTCGCCGACCGCATCCCCTCGGCGTTGATTCTGGGCCTGGGCTCCGACATCTGCGACATCCGGCGCATCGAGGCGGCCATCGCCCGGCACGGCGAACGGTTTCTCGCCCGCGTCTTCACCGAGGTCGAACGGCGCAAGGCCGAGTGCCGCGCCGAGAAGCTGCGGGCCGGCACCTACGCCAAGCGCTTCGCGGCCAAGGAGGCCTGCGCCAAGGCGCTCGGCACCGGGTTTCGGCACGGCGTCTTCTTCTCCGATCTCGGCGTCGTGAACCTGCCGTCCGGCCAGCCGACGCTGATGCTGACCGGCGGGGCGGCGGCGCGGCTGGCGGCGATCACGCCCCCGGGGATGGCGGCGCAACTCGCGCTCAGCATGACGGACGAGTATCCCTACGCGTACGCGCAGGTTATCATTTCCGCCGCACGGGCGGAGGCGCCGTCGGTCGCTTGACATGGCGGCGGGCCGGGGGGCTTCATCCGCCGCTTCTTCCCAATCCAACCATTGTAGAGTTCTATGCGTCCAACCGGAAAACCTGTCGGCATGGCGAAGCGCAAGTCCGGCCTGCTCGAAAACGTAAAGACTATCATCTACGCCGGCCTGATCGCGATCGGCATCCGCACTTTCCTGCTGGAGCCGTTCAACATTCCCTCGGGCTCGATGATTCCGACCCTGCTGGTGGGCGATTACCTGTTCGTCGCCAAATGGAGTTACGGCTATTCGCGGTATTCGTTTCCGTTCTCGCCGGATCTGTTTTCCGGCCGCATTCTCGGCAGCGTCCCGAGGCGCGGCGACGTGGTCGTGTTCAAGCTGCCGCGCGACACCAACATCGATTACATCAAGCGTATCATCGGATTGCCCGGCGACCGTATACAGGTGAAGCAGGGCGAGCTCTACATCAACGGCCAGGAAGTGCCGCGCGAGCCCGCCGGCGAATGCCGCGCCGAGGACGAAGGGCGCGTGATGCTGGCGAAACGCTACATCGAGGTTCTGCCGCACGGCGCGCGGCACCCGATTTGCAAGCTCACCGACGAGGGGTTTGCCAACAATACGCCGGTGTACGTGGTGCCGCCGGGCTCGGTGTTCGCCATGGGCGACAACCGCGACAACAGCCAGGACAGCCGCTACATGAACGCGGTCGGATTCATTCCGCTACAGAACCTGGTCGGCCGCGCGGAATTCCTCTTCCTGTCGGTCAATGGCGACTACCCGTGGTGGCAGTTCTGGGAATGGCCGTTCGACATCCGTTGGAACCGGCTGTTCACGGGGATTCACTGACGGAGTCGGCGAAGGAATCCGGGTTGCCGGCGGCCGAGGCGGTTCTCGGGCATCGCTTCGCCAGGCCCGACCTGCTGCGCGAGGCGCTGACACACCGCTCGGCCGCCCGCGGCCGCGCCGGGGCCGGCTCGAACGAGCGGCTGGAGTTCGTCGGCGACCGTGTGCTCGGCCTGTTGATCGCCGAGTGGCTCGCCGAGCGCTTTCCGAACGAGCAGGAAGGCGCGCTCGGCCGCCGGCTTGCCTGGCTGGTCTCGCAGCCGGTGCTGGCGGAGATCGCCGGCGCCATCGCGCTGCCGGCCTCGCTGGCGGTCGCCCCCGGCGAGGCGCGGGCCGGGGTGAAACGCCGCGCCACGGTGCTCGCCGACGCGCTCGAAGCGGCGATCGGGGCGCTGTATCTGGACGGCGGGCTGGAGCCGGCGCGGGGCTTCGTCCGCCGCGCCTGGGAGCCCGTCATGGCCGCCCAACTCGAGCCGCCGAAGGACGCCAAGACGGCGTTGCAGGAATGGGCGCAGGCCAAGGGACTGCCGTTGCCGGCCTACGAACTGGCCTCGCGCCAGGGGCCGCCGCATTCGCCGGTGTTCGTGGTCACGGTCGCGGTCGACGGGCGCGAGGGCACCGGCACGGCCGGCACCAAGCGCGCCGCCGAGCAGGCCGCCGCCATCGACCTGATGGGCCAATTGGCGCCATGAGCTCGCGATGCGGTTACGTGGCCATCGTCGGCGCGGCGAATGCCGGCAAGTCCACGCTCTTGAACCGCATGGCCGGGGCGAAGCTGTCGATCGTCAGCCCCAAGGCGCAGACGACGCGGTTTCGCGTGCTCGGCATCGTGCCGCGCGGCGAGGCGCAAATCCTGCTGGTCGACACACCCGGGATTTTCCGCCCGCGCCGCGCCTTGGACCGGGCCATGGTCGCCGCGGCCTGGAGCGGCGCGGCGGACGCCGATCTCACTCTTTTCCTGGTCGATGCGAAGCGGGGGATCACGGACGATGTGGCGGAGATCGCCATGCGGCGTCGCGAACTCGGCCGCCGCGCCTGGCTGGTGCTCAACAAGATCGATCTGGTGCGGCGGGAAAGCCTGCTGCCGTTGACGGTGTCGCTGTCCGCGCTCGTCCCCTTCGAGGCGACCTATATGATCGCCGCGAACTCCGGCGACGGGGTGGACGACCTGCTCGATGCGCTGGCGCGTGCGGTGCCGGAGGGGCCGCATCTCTATCCGGACGACGACCTGACGAACCTGCCTGACCGCATCATGGCGGCGGAGATCGTGCGCGAGCAGGTGTTTCTGCAAACCCGCGACGAGATCCCGTACGCCGCCGACGTCGTGACCGACAGTTTCCAGGAACGGCCGGATGGCTCGGTGCGGATCGACGCAACCGTCAGGGTCTCGCGCCCCGGGCAAAAGGCGATTCTGATCGGCGAGGGCGGGCGGCAGATTCGCGAGATCGGCGCGCGGGCGCGGCGCGAACTGTCGGCGATCTTCGAGCGCCCCGTGCATTTGTTCTTGCAGGTCCGGGATCGGCCGGGCTGGGATGAGGACAGGCGGCGGTTGCGGGAGATGGGGTTGGAACATCCGCCTTGAACGTCGACCGGCCCGCCCCGGCGAAAGCCGCAACCCGCATCTGCGTCGCACGCCATCACCGGCTCGGCGAGGAGATGAGAACCAGTGGAGTGGGAAGCCCCCGCGATCGTGCTCGACGTTCGCCCCTACGGTGAGGGCGACGCCATCGCGACCGTGCTGACCGAGGCGCAGGGGCGCCATCGCGGGCTGGCGCGTGGTGGGTCCGGGCGGCGCAACGCGGCGATCTGGCAGCGGGGAAATCTGATCCAGGCGCGCTGGGTGGCGCGGCTGCCCGAGCAGCTCGGCAGCTTTTCCGGCGAGCTGGCCTATGCCACGGCGGCGCTGGTGCTGGACGAGCCGTTGCGGCTCGCCGTGCTCTCGGCGGCCTGCGCCGTCGCCGAGGGCGCGCTGCCCGAGCGCGAGCCGCATCCCCGCCTGTTCGCCGGGTTGCTACGCCTGCTTGCGAATCTGGCGCACAACTCCGACATCCTGGGCGAGTTGGTGCGCTGGGAGACGGATGTCTTGGCCGATCTCGGCTACGGGCTCGATTTTTCCCGCTGCACGGTGACCGGCGAGACCAGCGGCCTTGTCTGGGTGTCGCCGAAAACCGGGCGGGCGGTATCCGATGGCGGAGCCGGGGCGTGGAAATCGCGCCTGCTGCGCCTGCCGGCGTTCCTGCGCGACGGCGATGCCGGCGGGCCTGCGGATTGGCGCGACGGGCTGCTTCTCACCGGCCATTTCCTGGCGCGCGACGCCTTCGGTCAGCACCACCGGCCGCTGCCTGCCGCGCGCCTCGACCTTTATGACCGCGTCTGCCGGCTGGCGGAGACGCCAGCCACGGAAGCGGCGAAGCCCGAGCCCGAATGCCTGACGACCTGACCGGACGCATCGAGGACGCGCCGCTCGCGGATGCGCTGAGCGAGCGGTATCTCGCCTACGCGCTCTCCACCATCATGTCGCGCAGCCTGCCCGATGTGCGCGACGGGCTGAAGCCGGTGCATCGGCGGCTGATCTACGCCATGCACCAGTTGCGCCTCGACCCGACCGCCGGGTTCAAGAAATGCGCCCGCGTCGTCGGCGACGTGATCGGCAAGTTTCATCCGCACGGCGACGCGGCGGTCTACGAGGCGCTGGTCCGGCTGGCCCAGGATTTCGCCGCGCGCTATCCGCTGGTCGAAGGCCAGGGCAATTTCGGCAATATCGACGGCGATAACGCCGCCGCGATGCGCTACACCGAGGCGCGGCTGACCGAAGTGGCGCGCGCGCTGCTTTCCGGCATCGAGGACGACGCGGTCGATTTCCGCCCGAACTACGACGGCGAGGAGAACGAGCCGGTGGTGCTGCCGGCCGCGTTCCCGAACCTGCTCGCCAACGGCGCCGCCGGCATCGCGGTCGGCATGGCCACCAGCATTCCGTCGCACAACGCCGGCGAGATCTGCGCCGCCGCCTTGCATCTGGTGCGCCACCCGAACGCGACCACGGCGGATCTGCTGCGGCACATGCCTGGCCCGGATTTTCCCACCGGCGGCACCGTGGCCGAGGATGCGGAAAACATTCTTGCCGCGTACGAAACCGGCCGCGGCGGGTTCCGTCTGCGCGCGAAATGGGCGGTGGAGCGCGGCAAGCACGGCACCTGGCAGATCGTCGTCAGCGAAATACCCTACCAGGTGAGCAAGTCGAAGCTGGTCGAGCAGATCGCGCAACTTCTGGAGGACAAGAAGCTGCCGCTGCTCGGCGACGTGCGCGACGAAAGCACGGAGCAGGTTCGGCTCGTGCTCGAGCCGAAATCGCGCGGCGCCGAGCCGGACGTGCTGATGCACACGCTGTTCCGCGCGACGCAACTGGAAACGCGTTTCCCGCTCAACATGAACGTGCTGGACGCCACGCGCACGCCGCGCGTCATGGGGCTGCGCGACGTGCTGAAAGCGTGGCTGGATCACCGGCACGAGGTGTTGATCCGCCGCTCGCGCCACCGGCTCGCGGCCATCGAGCGGCGGCTGGAAATCCTCGATGGCTACCTTTCCGTTTATCTCAACCTCGACGAGGTCATCCGCATCATCCGCGAGGAGGACGAGCCGAAGCCGCGGCTGATCGCGCGCTTCGAGCTGAGCGACATGCAGGCGGAGGCCATCCTGAACATGCGGCTGCGCAGCCTGCGCAAGCTGGAAGAGATGGAGATCCGCAAGGAGCACAAGTCGCTCACCAGGGAGCGGCGCGAGATCGTGGCGTTGTTGAAGGACGACGCGCTGCGCTGGAACCGCATCGCCGAGGAACTGGAGGAGACGCGCAAGAAGTTCGGCACCGGCCCGCTCGGCGCCCGGCGCACGATGCTCGCCAGCGCGCCCGCCGAGGTGGCGGTGGCGACCGAGGCGCTGGTCGAGCGCGAGCCGATCACGGTCATTCTGTCCGACAAGGGCTGGATCCGCGCGGTGCGTGGCCAGTCGGTGGACCCGGCGGACCCCGTGTCGGCGCACGGGGCAGGGCTGAAGTTCAAGGAAGGCGACCGGCTGCGGTTGTTGGTGCCGTGCGAGACCACCGACCGGCTCTGCCTGTTCGCCACCAACGGCCGCGCGCATACGCTGAAGGCGTCGGACCTGCCGCGCGGCCGCGGCGACGGGCAGCCGGTGCGGCTCGCCGCCGAGATGTCCAACGAGGACGACGTGGCCGCGCTGTTCGTGCTGCGCGAGGGGCAGCGCTACCTTCTCGCCACCTCCGCCGGGCGCGGGTTCGTGACCCGGGCCGAGGATCTGGTGGCCGAGCGGCGCGCGGGCAAGCAGGTGCTGAACCTGAAGCCCGACGAGGAAGCCGCCCTGTGCGTCCCGGCCGAGGGCGACCATGTCGCGGTGGTCGGCCGGAACCGCAAGCTCCTGATTTTCCCGCTCGACCAGGTGCCGGAGATGGCGCGCGGCTCGGGCGTCATCCTGCAACGCTACGCCGAGGGCGGGCTGTCCGACGCGAAGGTGTTCCGCCTCGCCGACGGCCTGACCTGGCGCATCGGCGAGCGGGTCCGCACCGAGACCGCGCTCAGGGACTGGCTCGGCAATCGCGGCCAGGCCGGCCGCCTCGCGCCGAACGGCTTCCCCCGCTCCGGCCGGTTCGGCTGACAGAATCCGGATATCGTGCCTCGGCCCTGTACGACCTTTCCCCCCGCTGGGAGGATCGATTATACCGGCCGCCGTTTCCGATGACCGCTCCCAAAGCAAACGCGCCGTTACGTGCCGCTGTCGCGTAACATCCTATATGGAAAATCTCGTTCGATCAACGATATTGCTGCCGGAGCGGTTGATCACGGGGTTGCTGCATTCCACTGGGCGCTTCGTCGCTCGCTGCGCAATAGGTGAATGTCACTATGCTAGTCGGAAAGTCGGTGACCCGACACTGCTTCCGGGACCGCGCAAGGCCATCCCACCCCGGGCCGCTTTTTTGAACGGTCCCCATAAGGAACTTGCCGGTTCCATGCGTACGATCATAGGTACGACGGATCAGCAGCAGCAGCAGATACCAAGGCGCACCGCCATTATTCACCTCGGAGCCACCAGTCAGATAATAGGTATTCTGCCCGAACTCAATGCCGGAGAAGGTGGCCACCACACTGCCACTAATGATTGCAACCGCTGTAATGGCGTATTTGTGCATCGTGATCGTGCGAAAAAGAAACCGCGACAGTATCCACCCGAGAGACGTTTTAAGTTTCTTCCGGGACGCCGTCTTACGATTGATAGTACACAAAGCCATAGTATCAAGGAGCGTCGATAACCCGCTACGTAATCTGACACATAGCCCTGGAGAAAGTGTGGCGCGTTTCGCATTCCGACGCACATTGTTGCTAATCTGCCGAAGGTATTCATCCCAGCGTCCCCAGCGGGTAAAATCGATTGCTTGCACTGTGATATTCTCAGTCACCTCGACGATAACACCACTGAGATCTTGCAAATCTCGCTCGCGCGAAGGTTCAATGCTCCATTCGGAGCCGTAGCGGTAGCGGCGGGACCCGAGTTTGGCCAGTAGTAAGGCCATTGCTGGCTTCCACCAAACTCCGTAACCGGGCAGAAGTTGTAGCCCATCGACGAAGTCCGCCCGTTTACGACTTATTGCGATCGCGCACTGGCCAATCTTACAGTGACGCTCCAAGCTATAAATTTCGAAGTACCGTAGGCGAAAGCATAAGTGACTCTCAACCTGCCACGCTGGGATTGCGTTATAGGCACATCGGAACGATGCGCCACATTTCAAAGCAAACGTGTCCCATACACGAGAATCGATGTTCTTGCGGAAAATCTCGGATATTAGTACCCGTGGTAGGCAGAACCTCAGTCACCAGTTTTCTTACACCCCCCCCCTGAGATTTTTTGCCCATGCGGCGGACCTCCGCCATTAAACCGCGCGCTTGCGTCACGTCGTTCTCATAGCGCCAGCGAAAGTCTTCGCATTCGGCAACGCGCCTCACTAGCTCGCGGCGCAGGATGAGGAGCGCATCGCCGCCTTCATTCATGCGGGTCAGGATGGTTCGGGTGATCTCATATTTTTGATGCTATCCCGGTTCTGCTTGAGCTGTGCCTCGATATCGGCCGTCATGCTCGCGGGAACGCCTGCTCCCCGGCACATCGTCCTTCTTCGCCGTGGATACTGAAAGGCCGCGTCGCTCATGGGCAGCGGATTTGTGAGTAGGTTGCAAAGAAACTCGCCGTTTTCTCTAGATTTAGCCGCGCCGGTTGTAAAGCTTCGTCGTTGACGGGGCGCGGTGCCCCCGCAGCCTTCTGCACGTCCTCCAGCTGTGCGCCGTTCTCCAGCGCGGTCGTGATGAAGGTCGGCGCATCGAATGCGCCGAGTAGCCGCGCGCGAGACCGATCGTCTTCGCGTATTTCCGGACCAGGCGATCGATCGCGCTCGGGTCCATGCGGCCCTGGGGATCGAGCGGCTTGCCGTTCCCGCACAGCGGCGCGTCGGGCTGGTCGCCATGGCCGGCGCGCTCTAGATAGGCGCGGATGCGTTGCGCCGTCTGCGGGTTGATCGCCAGTGCCTCGCGCCGGCCGTCCTTACGTTTCACGCGTAGCGCATCGAAGCGCCGGTTCTCGTGTAAGGTCGCCGACATTCAAAGCGGTGATCTTCCGCGCGGTGGAACCCGACTTGCAGGCCGACGGAGAGAATGGCGCAGGCCGGCGAGCATGTCGAGAATTTTCCGCGCCTGGGCTTTCGAGAACGCGGCGGCGCCGCCTTCGTCGCGATTGATTGCCGGCCGGTCCATGTAGACCACGGGATAGCGGGTCTGCCGGCTCCTCTGCTTCGCCAGCCACACCTCTTCCTCCGGGATGGCGGCGAGCTGGTCGAGCGTGGGGAGCCGGCGGGAACGGAGCGTGACCTGGAGATTCGGGAGCGACTCGGGCATGCCCGAGTCTACCAGCCGGCGAGCACGTGATAACCGGATTATCACGCGCTATTTTGGGCGGGAGGCGGAACCCCATGCTGCGGTGCGGAATTCCGCTCGGGTGAGTCCCGTCGGCGACACCGGGACCTATCCCGCAACGCGGCCAGGCAATCCCCATGCGCCCCGAGCCGGCTGAACCGGCGCTCTCGCAAAAATCTGTTGTCCCAGTGGCCAAGCCTCGAACGTAAATGAACCATACGCAATTATTATTATTACATATCCACTTACGAAGTCCTTTTTCTTGTCGCCAATTTTTAGAGCCTGCCGGAGCGCCTTATCGTCCTTAAGCCAGTCACCCCAGACCCAATCGTGCAGATTGATAGGCAGTGATCGCGCAATGCACGGCCCGACGTGCCGAATGTCGCTCGGCCATGAAGTCATCGAAGTCCTCGACAAGCATGGCGTAGAAATCGCGAGAGGTTCCGAGGTCGAACATGCGGGCGGCTTTCCTGAGTTGAAGGGTGTCGTGTCGTGTCGTGTCGCTCCCCGTTTGAAAAGACACTTTTTCTCCCCGTTAGAAATGTCACTCCGGGCGGCCGTGCAGAGTTGAAATGACGCCCTGGTTCGGCGGACACAGCCCGCCGCGCAACGGCACCAGTGCCCTTCGCTGGCCGGGCGGGCGGGGGTCAAGGGCTGAAACCGGCTTGCCGGCGCGCCCAGCGCGGCCCTTGAGGCCCGTCCGGCCGGTCAGCATTCTGCCAGGGCCGTGCGCCCGGCCATCATTCAGCGGCGATGAGAGCCGCGCGTGACGGACGCCCCTTCGTCGGCATTCCCGGCGCCTCGAGATTGTTCGGCGGCCGCTGACGCGCCGGATGATACCGGCGTCGATGCGGGGCGTATTGTTCCTGTTGCTCCTTGACCAGCGCGAGCGCCGCGCCCAGACGCTTGTTCTCGACGATCGCGCCGGGTTGCACGGTCGGGATCTTGTCGAATACCGTGAATGGCAGCGGCACGCCCTCGAACTGAACCGCAAACCGACCGTCCGGATAATTCACCACCTCGACCTTCCTGCGCCTGAGCGGAAGCGTCTCCGGCGCGGGCGTGAGCATGATCATCATCTGATCGTAGTGCAGGGTGAGGTTGTTGGTGACCGAGCGTTGCTCGCGCCAAGCCAGGATCTCGTCGAGGTTGTCGGCCTTGGTCAGCGGCCGATGCAGGTCCTTGGCGTTCGCCGGCGCGCGGCCAAAACGCTTGTTGTAATCAGCCATGAACCCAGGGAGCCACGTGTTCGCCGCCGTGATCGCGGAAATGCCCGCCAGACGCAGTTCTTTCACCAGCCGGTCCTGCAATGTGCCGAACGCGCGCTCAACGCGGCCCTTCGCCTGCGGACTGTTCGCGCAGATGATGTCGATGTTCAGCTCGCTCAGCACGCGGCCGAACTGTGTGACCCCGTCACCGCTCGCCGCGTCCTTGCTGTTGACCCGAAAGATGCTGTGTTGGTCGCTGTAGAACGCTACGGGTTTGCCGTGCGTTCGCAAATAGTCGCCGGTCGCCCGGAAGTAATCGAACGCCGACTCCGAGGCGACGAAGCGCAACTGCATCAACCGGCTGGTGGCGTCATCGACGAAGGCCAGCAACGTGCAGGTCGCACCGCGATCCTCGAACCAGGCGTGTTCCGAACCGTCAATCTGCACCAGCTCGCCCAGACAGTCGCGGCGCCGGCGTGGCTGATGCGGCGAGGGCAGCCGGTGGCGGCGATCGATCCACAAACCGTCGGCCATCATCCATTGCCGCAACGTCTCGACGCCGATGCGTAAGCCATCACGCTCCAACAACTTCTCCGCCGCGAGCGTGGGGCCGAAATCGACGAACTGCTCCCGGACCAGCGCCAACACCGTGCGCCGGAACGTCTCGCCGTGTTGACGATTGCCTGGACGACCGCGCTTGCGCGACGCCAGCGCCGAAGGCCCGTCAGATTCAAAAGCGCGCCGTAGCCGGAAGACCTGACGACGGCCGAGGCGCATCAATGTCGCCGCGGCATCGGCCGTGATTTGCTTGTCCACGAGATCGACCATCACCCGCAGTCGGGTCAGTTCCCGATCGCTCATCTGAACCACCGCCATCGCACGCCACTCCGAACGCCCGACCGGCAGCATGTCCCGGTGACATTTCTATCGGGGACGCGAGTGACACTTCTAATGGGGGTTTACATGTCATGTCGCTCCCCGTTTGAAAAGACACTTTTTCTCCCCGTTAGAAATGTCACTCCGGGCGGCCGTGCAGAGTTGAAATGACGCCCTGGTTCGGCGGACACAGCCCGCCGCGCAACGGCACCAGTGCCCTTCGCTGGCCGGGCGGGCGGGGGTCAAGGGCTGAAACCGGCTTGCCGGCGCGCCCAGCGCGGCCCTTGAGGCCCGTCCGGCCGGTCAGCATTCTGCCAGGGCCGTGCGCCCGGCCATCATTCAGCGGCGATGAGAGCCGCGCGTGACGGACGCCCCTTCGTCGGCATTCCCGGCGCCTCGAGATTGTTCGGCGGCCGCTGACGCGCCGGATGATACCGGCGTCGATGCGGGGCGTATTGTTCCTGTTGCTCCTTGACCAGCGCGAGCGCCGCGCCCAGACGCTTGTTCTCGACGATCGCGCCGGGTTGCACGGTCGGGATCTTGTCGAATACCGTGAATGGCAGCGGCACGCCCTCGAACTGAACCGCAAACCGACCGTCCGGATAATTCACCACCTCGACCTTCCTGCGCCTGAGCGGAAGCGTCTCCGGCGCGGGCGTGAGCATGATCATCATCTGATCGTAGTGCAGGGTGAGGTTGTTGGTGACCGAGCGTTGCTCGCGCCAAGCCAGGATCTCGTCGAGGTTGTCGGCCTTGGTCAGCGGCCGATGCAGGTCCTTGGCGTTCGCCGGCGCGCGGCCAAAACGCTTGTTGTAATCAGCCATGAACCCAGGGAGCCACGTGTTCGCCGCCGTGATCGCGGAAATGCCCGCCAGACGCAGTTCTTTCACCAGCCGGTCCTGCAATGTGCCGAACGCGCGCTCAACGCGGCCCTTCGCCTGCGGACTGTTCGCGCAGATGATGTCGATGTTCAGCTCGCTCAGCACGCGGCCGAACTGTGTGACCCCGTCACCGCTCGCCGCGTCCTTGCTGTTGACCCGAAAGATGCTGTGTTGGTCGCTGTAGAACGCTACGGGTTTGCCGTGCGTTCGCAAATAGTCGCCGGTCGCCCGGAAGTAATCGAACGCCGACTCCGAGGCGACGAAGCGCAACTGCATCAACCGGCTGGTGGCGTCATCGACGAAGGCCAGCAACGTGCAGGTCGCACCGCGATCCTCGAACCAGGCGTGTTCCGAACCGTCAATCTGCACCAGCTCGCCCAGACAGTCGCGGCGCCGGCGTGGCTGATGCGGCGAGGGCAGCCGGTGGCGGCGATCGATCCACAAACCGTCGGCCATCATCCATTGCCGCAACGTCTCGACGCCGATGCGTAAGCCATCACGCTCCAACAACTTCTCCGCCGCGAGCGTGGGGCCGAAATCGACGAACTGCTCCCGGACCAGCGCCAACACCGTGCGCCGGAACGTCTCGCCGTGTTGACGATTGCCTGGACGACCGCGCTTGCGCGACGCCAGCGCCGAAGGCCCGTCAAATTCAAAAGCGCGCCGTAGCCGGAAGACCTGACGACGGCCGAGGCGCATCAATGTCGCCGCGGCATCGGCCGTGATTCGCTTGTCCACGAGATCGACCATCACCCGCAGTCGGGTCAGTTCCCGATCGCTCATCTGAACCACCGCCATCGCACGCCACTCCGAACGCCCGACCGGCAGCATGTCCCGGTGACATTTCTATCGGGGACGCGAGTGACATTTCTAATGGGGGCTTACATGTCAGCGCCGCAGAATGTCCTATATGGAAAGTTGACAAAGCCGCTTTTATGGGAAGTCGATCCGCCGGTCACTGACTATGTGACTTCCGGCGCAAAGGCCGCGTGATCGCCCTCCAGTCGATATATGGGCCAAGATTCTCCAGTGGTTCGAAATCGATCACTCGACGGCGCAGCGAAGCGGAATTGGATATACTGTGATTAAGTTCCTGACGCACGTTCTGGTATATTGTTTCTGTGTTCTCCTCGGGGTGCACGCAAACGTCAAATAGCTTGCCCCAAACAAATATCCTTTTTCGCTTCATGCGCTTGACAATTCTTCCGCGCCAGAAATAAAGCAGCCCCGCTACTAAATGGGGTGCGGCAAATATCGAGATTAAGCCAACTGCCTCATTGAATTCCCAAGGGCCACCGTGCTTTTCAAACCAGTATTGCTTTATAGCGATTACCTCTCGCGCCTCCGAACAAGGCTCTAACCCGGCTTGCCGAAGATATTCGCGCTCATCCCTTTCCTGCTCTTCCAGATATTGCTTTTTCCCACATCGGTATATCAATAAGTCCAAAATTTTTTGTGAGTCTCGACCAAACCAGCTCATGCCCCGAGCCGCGAAATTGTGCTGTGGCTGACATTGTAGCTGCGAGTGATGTCGGCAAGTGTTTCCTTGCCACTCTCGCGCCGCCGGATCGCCTCGCGCTGCTGATGCTCGGTAAGCTTCGGTCGGCGTCCAAGCTTTACGCCGCGCGCCGCCCGTTCGCGGCCTTCCGCTGTCCGCGCCCGGATAAGGTCGCGCTCGAACTCCGCAAGCCCGCCTAGCACGGTCAGCATCAGCCGCCCGTGCGATGTCGTGGTGTCGGCCCATGCGTCGCCTAGCGACCGGAATCCGGCCTTCCTGTCCGCGATGGCGGCGAGGGTGTTCAACAGGTCGCGGGTGGATCGCGCCAGCCGGTCGAGCCGCGTCACCATCAGCACGTCGCCCGGTTCAAGCGCCTCGATCACACGGCGAAGCTGCGCCCGGTCGGTCTTGGCCCCGCTCATATGCACGTCGCGGAATACCTTCTTGCATCCGGCCCTGGTCAGTTGCCGCGCCTGTGCGTCAACGCTCTCGCTCTTGCCGCCCGGTGATACCCGCGCATAGCCGTATTTCATGGGCCCGATCATGAATCGGAATTGTGAACCAAAAAAGCTATTTTTCCTCAATGCGCTAGTTTGGTTCATAATTCTTACAGACCGTGTGGGAACCCGTTCGCCGATCTCGTGCGGCGGCGGTCGGGGTCGGTCTGATGAAGCCACCAGAATCCCAATCGGGTGGACCGCCTAGGTCGGTAATCCTCAAACCCCACATGGTCTGAGGCGAAGACGTGGGGCGGTGCGGGTCTTCAACCCCGCACCTCCGCCATCAGCTCGGGAAAAGCGACGATGTTGAGCACCCGCCTGAGATTATAGGCGAGCGCCGTCAAGCTGAACTCGCCGCGTACCTTTTCCAGTCCACGCATCAGGAAAGCGCCCTGGTTCATCCATTGTTTGATCGAGCCGAACGGATGCTCGACCGCCTCGCGGCGTTGCGCGAGAACCTGCGGGCGCAGCGCGAGCCGGGCTTGCATTCGATCCAGCACGGCCTCGTTTTCCATGCGGGAGAGGGATCGAAAGCTGTTGTTCGTGCATCGCGAGCGGAGCGGGCAATCGCGGCACGCCTGCTTGTTGACATAGTTGATCTTCTTGAGCCCGCGCAGCAGCGATGAGGAATAGGGCTGCAGTCGCTGGCCACCCGGGCAGATGACAGTGTCGGTTTCAGGGTCGTATGCGAACTCGTCCTTGCGGAACAGGCCCGCCCTGACCGATGGACCTCGTTGCGGCCTGGGCACATACGGCTCCATCCCGGCTTTCTCGCAGGCTTCGATATCCTCGATCTTGAAATACCCTCGATCGGCGACGACCGCGATTTGTTCCACGCCGAGAATTTCCTTTGCCGGCTCCGCCGTCTCGGTCAGCAGGCCCATATCGAGAACCTGGTTGGTGACCTGCTGCTCGACGATCAGCTTGTGCTTGGTGTCTACCGCGACCTGCACATTGTAGCCGACCGCAACATGCGTGTGCGCCGCCATGGCGCGGCTGTCGGGGTCGGTGAGCGAGATCTGATCCTCGCCCGTGCGGTCGAGTTCCGCCAGCATTTCCTGGCATCGTGTGCGGCGCTCGCGGACCGCGGCGATCTTCGCCGCCAGGTTCTTCACCCGCGAACCGCCGGCGGTTTGCTCGGCGGCATCGCTCGTGTCGAGCCGCTGAAGGTAGTCGTCGAGCTTTGCATCAGCCAGCCTGATGAACTCGGCGAGCGAGGCGCGCGTGAAATTGCGGTCCTTGTTGTTCACGGCCTTGATCCGCGTGCCATCCACCGCCAGCAGCTCGCGGCCGAACAGGTCCAACTGCCGGCATAACAGGACGAATTGTCGAAACACCGGACGGAAGGCGCTGCGGTTGTCGCGGCGGAAATCGGCGATAGTCTTGAAGTCGGGCTTCAGGTGCCGCAGCAGCCAGATCACCTCGATGTTGCGGTGGGTTTCGGCTTCCAGTCGCCGGCTGGACCGGATCCGGTTCAGGTAGCCGTAAACGTACAGCTTCAGCAGATCAGCGGGCGCGTAGCCGGGCCGCCCGGTTTCTTTGGGCAGAACGCGACCGAAACCCGCGGCTGCGAGATCAAGCCCGTCGACAAAAGACTCGATAAACCGCACCGGGTTCTCCGGCCCGACATAGTCGTCCAGCGATTCCGGCAGGAGCAGCGTTTGCGATCGGTCGTGGCCCACGATGTGCGTCATGCCCCGATTCTAGCGGCCGCACCGCCGAGTCGGAATCCGTTGCGATTCAGTTTTCACACGGTCTGCTTAATTTCTGCCCGGACGACACGCAGCGCCGATGCATCTTGGGCCAATGTCTCACACGGACATCTGGTCTAGGTAGATTCCGAGGCTGGATTCGCTACCTGGAGTTTCTATAAGTTGGTCAGAACGCCGCGAGAAAAGGTGAGTGTTATGCGAGTTGGACATTTGGCGTCGCACACGGACGTATCCGACCGAAGCCTCGATCATCTATTGGCCATGGCACACCGTTATCACAACGAAGGCCGTGTCTGGCAGGCGATGGAAATGTATTGGATGTTATCGGAAGACCATTCGGGGACGGAGCAGTCATTAGAGGCACAAACGAGCCTGCTGAGGCTGGCTGAGAGCTACGCTCGCAGCGACGCGCTACATATGGCGCGCGCTGTCTACGAGCGTCTGAGCGATCCAACGTAGAGCCGGAAAACCCTTTTTTCCGGGAAGCACCGCTGGTCTTGCCGGGCGGTTCGCTTCGGGTCGTGAGCGGGCGGCCCGGTGTGCGAAACTCTTGCAGACCGTGTGAAAACGAGGTCGTCAGCACCAGCCACGCAATATTCTATCGTGAGTGATCATTTGGCGACACGAAAAATTTAGCACGGCGCCGCTGCGACGCAGCAAGATTGCTCGTTGCCGTTGCGGCACGGAGTTTTCACACGGTCTGCTTGACTTTGCGAACGCAGCTCGACACCGGCTTCCCACTCAACGCGCCCAGTGGACAGGGCGTCGGTTTCGTCGTTTGCAAAAAACGGCCCGGACGCGGGCCGGGCAGATGGCGACCAACCTGCTAGTGTCCCGATTCCCAATTGCCATCCAAAAATCATGCGGCCCTCGCTTGGCCGAGAACGGCGCGGGCGCGTGTGATCTTGGCCAGGATCTCGGCGCCTTCTGCCCGCCAGACATACCGCCGGGGCGTGGCATTGCGGGCCGCGAGATAGGCTTTGATGTCGCGCACCAACTCGTTCACCGAACCGAAGCTGCCGGCACGGATCACGGCGCCGGTCAGCTCGGCGAAGAAGCGCTCCACCAGATTGAGCCACGACGACGAGGTCGGCGTGAAGTGCATGTGAAAGCGCGGGTGCCGCTCCAGCCAGGCGCGCACCTTCGGTTGCTTGTGGGTCGCATAGTTGTCGGCGATCAGATGCAGGTCGAGCCCGCGCGGCGTCTCGCGATCGATCTGCTTCAGGAACCGCAGCCATTCGACGTGCGTGTGGCGCGCCTCGGTGCGCGCGATCAGTTTGCCGGTCAGCTGGTTAAGCGCGGCAAACAACGTGATGGTGCCATGCCGAACGTAGTCGTGCGTCATGGTGCGCGGCCGCTTCGGCGCCAGCGGCAGCCCGAGTTGCGTGCGTTCGAGCGCCTGACACTGGCTCTTTTCGTCGCAGCACAGCACCAGCGCCTTGGCCGGCGGGTCCAGATAAAGCCCGATCACATCCCAGAACTTGTCCTCGAACTTCGCATCGTTGGACAGCTTGAACGTCCTGACGCGGTGCGGCTTCAGCTCGTTGCGCGACCAGATGCGCTGCACCGAACTGGCGGAAACCCCGGCGTGCCGGCCCATCGCGCGGATGCTCCAGCGGGTTTGTCCCGCCGGCGGCCGCGTCACCTCGGTGACCACCCGCGCCAGCGTGGCGGCCGGGATGGATGGTTTGCGGCCACGCCCGGGACGATCGTTGAGCCCGGCCAGACCCGCGGCTGCGAAGCGCCGCGACCACAGCGAAACCCGCTTCGGCGTGGTGTTCAGCCGTGCCGCGACGGCCTCCACGCCGAGCCCTTCCAGCCGCAACAGGATGATCGTCGCGCGGTCCCGATCGCGCATGCTGATGGCGCTGGCGCGGGACCGCCGACGCAACTCCGCCAGCACATCGGGCTCCGCCGTCAGCCGTCTGATCTGCTGTGACATGCGCCCCCCTTGCGAATCGGCGTGCAAGGGATTCTAGTCGGCATTAGCGAGGCAGGACACTAGCCACTACTTGATAGTTAGAGAAACTAACCAAAATAACCGGCCATGTTCGATGGCCCCAACCCCTCCTCCTTCGAAATCCAACTCCCCGCGGACGCGTACCTACCACCTCGTCCGCACCCTCCGCCTCACCCTGCCGCCGCCCCTGACCGACAATCCGGACGATCTGCCCCGGCGCGATCACGCCGCCATCGCCCGCGTCGCCGCGCTCGCGCCGGCCGACGCCGCCGAGGCCGAGCTTGCCGCCCAGTTCGTCGCCGCCTCCGAGCAGTGGAAGGATTGCCTCCGCCTCGCCCAGGCGCCTGCGACGAGCCCGGAATGGGCGGCTAAGTGCCGCGCCCAGGCCGCCAGCATGATGCGCCAGGCGAACGCGGCCCTCCGCCTCCTGCTCCGCCTGCAAGCGACCCGCCGCAAGCTGGACACCGACCACCAGTCAGCCGACCGCGGTGCGTGGCCTGCCCCGTGCCCCGACACGGCGACCGAACACGTCGCCACGCGCCTGATGGCCGAGGCGCTCGCGGCGCTCCCCGCAATGCCAAACGCGACAAACCCCGGATCGGCGCGCCCCGCCAACCCGTTGGCCGAGACCCCAAGCGCGGGGGAAGCCCCGGCAACCCCGGACCTGATCCGGCGCGGGGCCGCATCGGGGCATCCGGAAAGCTCCGGAGCACGATCGGGGGACCCGGGTCCGCGGCCAGCCGCGGCGGTGGCAGGACAGCGCGCGGCCGACCCCGAATTGATCGCTGGCGCCGAGCGCTACGCCGCCGCGTATCCCGAACAGGCGGCCCAGATCCGCCGCACCGGGAAACTGCCCCGCGACGTCCGCTTCTTCGATCCGCCCGAGGCCGCGCTCGCCTCGGCCCTCATCCACGCCAACACCCCGGCGCTGGCCGCGCTCGACCGCGATCCCCCCGACCCCGTCCCACAAAACGATCCGGCGTCTCGGTTGGCGCGACTCTGAGACGATTGCGAGCCGTGGTGCC
This sequence comes from uncultured Alphaproteobacteria bacterium, assembly GCA_963761015.1. GTDB lineage: Bacteria > Pseudomonadota > Alphaproteobacteria > Acetobacterales > Acetobacteraceae > CAVXFL01. The sequence continues at coordinate 104,732 of CAVXFL010000015.1, read as the reverse complement.
TCGGCGGTAACGCCCTCGGCAGCCGCCGTGTTGGCGCCTGCCGGTGAAAGCCGGTATCCCTCGGCCGTGGCACCGCGTTGCACAATCCTCGTGCGCCGCGGCCGCCCGGTCCAGGAACCCGCGCGCGGGGGGCAGCGCCGATGGCTCAGTTCATCCCGGTCGACAGCTTCGATTGCGTCGTGTTCGGCGCGACCGGCGATCTTACCCTGCGCAAGCTCATGCCGGCGCTCTATCGCCGGTTCCGCGACAACCAGATTCCGCTGGACAGCCGCATCATCGCGGCGGCGCGCTCCGGCCTCGCCGCCGACGAATACCGCGCCCGGGTCGCCGAGGCGCTGCGCCGTCACGTGCCGGGCTCGGAAATCACCGACACGCTGCTGCGCGGGTTTTGCGATCGCGTCGGCTACGTTGCCCTCGACGGCGCCTCCGGCGCGGGATGGGACGGTTTGGTCGATTTGCTGTCGCAACAGCCCGAGCGCATCCGCGTCTTCTATCTCGCGACCTCGCCCGACCTGTACGGGCCGGTCAGCAAGAACCTGCGCAACTTCGGGCTGGTCACGCCGCAGTCGCGCGTGGTGCTGGAGAAGCCGATCGGCCACGACCTCGCCTCCGCCCGCGCCATCAACGACGAGATCGGCCAGATTTTCACCGAGAGCCAGACGTTCCGCATCGACCATTTCCTCGGCAAGGAGACGGTGCAGAACCTGATGGTGCTGCGCTTCGCCAACGCGCTGTTCGAGCGGTTGTGGAACACCGACGTGATCGACCATGTGCAGATCACGGTCGCCGAAACCGTCGGCGTCGAGGGCCGTGCCGGCTACTACGACAACTCCGGCGCGCTGCGCGACATGGTGCAGAACCACCTGCTGCAATTGCTCTGCCTGCTGGCGATGGAGCCGCCGGTTTCGCTCGACGCCGATGCGGTACGCGACGAGAAGGTGAAGGTGCTGCGCGCGCTCAAGCCGATGGCGCCGCACGAAATCGGCGCGCTGACCGTGCGCGGGCAGTACACGCAGGGCATCGCGGAGGGGCGCGTGGTGCCGAGCTATACGGCCGATGTCGGCGCGCCGAGCCGGACCGAAACCTTCGTGGCGCTGAAGACCGAGGTACGTTCGTGGCGCTGGGCCGGGGTGCCGTTCTACCTGCGCACCGGCAAGCGGCTGCCGCAGAAAGTGTCACAGATCGTCGTGCAGTTCCGCGCCGTTCCGTTCTCGATCTTTCCGCGCGAGGCGGCGGATTTGCAGCCGAACAAGCTGGTGGTGCGGCTGCAGCCGGACGAGGGCATGCGGCTCAACCTGATGACCAAGGACCCCGGGCCGGGCGGGCTCAGGCTCCGGCCCGGCTGGCTGAACATCAGCTTCGAGGAGGCGTTCGGCGTCCGCTACCCGGACGCCTACGAGCGGCTATTGCTGGACGCGGTGCGCGGCAACACGACCTTGTTCATGCGGCGCGACGAGGTGGAGGCGGCCTGGGCCTGGGTCGAGCCGATCCTCGCCGCGTGGTCGGAGTCGGCCGACCCCCCGCGCCACTACGCCGCCGGCACCTGGGGCCCGACCGCCGCGATCGCCCTGATCGAGCGCGACGGCCGGACGTGGCACGAGGACTGGGAGGAAGAGGCGGCAAGCCTCGCGCACGCCGTCGGGGCGGGCTGAGATGCCGCGTCCGCGCAGGCTGCGCCGGCGGGAGAGCGCTTCGCCGGCCTGACCTCCGATTGGCGTCAGTCGGCGGTCCAGCCGCCGTCGACGATCAGCGACGACCCCGTCATCAGCGCCGAGGCATCCGAGGCGAGGAACACCGCCGCGCCCATCAGATCGCTCACGGTGCCGAGGCGCCCCAGCTTGATCTTCGCGACGACACTCTCGCGGAATCGCCGGTCTTGGAAGAACGGACGGGTCAGCGGCGTCTCCGTGAAGGTCGGGCAGAGCGTATTGACCCGGATGCCGTGCGGGCCGAGTTCGACCGCCATGGCGCGCGTAAACCCCTCCATCGCCCATTTCGAGGCGCAGTACACGGTGCGGTTCTGTCCGCCCACATGGCCCATTTGCGAGGACACGTTGATGATCGAGCCGCCGCGCCCGGCTTTCAGCAGCCGGTGAACGACGGCCTGCGCGGCGAAAAACGCCGCGCGCACATTGAGATTCATGATGGCGTCGAAATCCTCGGGAGCAACATCGACGAAAAGCTTCGGCCGGTTGGTGCCCGCGTTGTTGACGAATACGTCATACGGCTCGGCATCGGAAATGGCGTCGCGGAACGCCGTTATCGCCGCGCCGCAGGGGCGCTCTGGCCACGCCGGTGCGCTTCACGTGGCTCCATACCAGTTCATCGGGGTTCAGTTCAGGCGCATAGCCGGGAAGAAAATGCAGCGTCAGCATGCCTTTCATGGAGGCAACATAGGTCTTCACCAGCGTGGTCTTGTGCGCGGGAAGTCCGTCGAGCACCAAATGCAACGGCTTCGAACGACGCCGCATCATTCGGCGCAGCAGCTCGACAAACGACTCGGCGTTCAGCCCGCCCTGGTAGGTGCAATACCAGAACCCACCCCGAGCGTTCACCGCGGAGGCCGCACTGATCGATTGCCGCTGGCCAGGGCGTTCGACCACGGGCGTCTGACCCTTCTTGGCCCAGGTCTTGCCATGCACGCTATCGGCACGAAAGCCCGACTCGTCCCAGAAATACACCTCACCGCCCGAGGCTTTTGCTTGTCTGGCAATGGCAGGATACCGTTCGCGCCGCCACGCCTCGATCGCTTCAGGATCGCGCTGAATCCGTGACATCCAGGCAGAGCGCATCGGCCGACCAGCCGCGTTCACGCAGCGCGCCCGAGGCGGCATCGATCTCCTCGGCGGTTCGCGCGCAGAGCGTCACCTGTGCGCCCGCTTCGGCGAACGACGTGGCGATCGCGAACCCGATACCGCGCCCCGCGCCGGTGACGAGCGCGCGCCGGCCGTCCAGCCGAAACGACGGCGTGCTCGGGAGTTCGACCTCGCTCATGCCGTCTCCCCCGATGCGTGCCGAGCCATCATTCGCACGCGGTGCCATAGGGAACGTTCCGCCCGCCATAGCGGCGCACGCGGATATTGGCCTGCTCGGCGTGCCCGACGAAGCCCTCCAGCATGCAGAGCCGCGAGCAAACCTCGCCGACGCGCGCGCTCGCCTCGTCGGTCAATACGCGCTGATACGTGCAGGTCTTCAGGAACTTGCCGACCCAGAGCCCACCCGTGTAGCGCGCCGCTTTCATGGTCGGCAGCGTGTGATTGGTGCCGATCACCTTGTCGCCATACGCGACATTGGTGCGCGGACCCAGGAACAGGGCGCCGTAATTCGTCATGCGGTCGAGAAAGAACTCCGGATCGCGCGTCATCACCTGCACGTGCTCCGACGCGATCCTGTCCGCCTCGCGAACCATCTCCTCCTCGTTGTCGCAGACGATCACCTCGCCGTAATCCGCCCATGCCTTGCCGGCGATCTCGGCGGTCGGCAACATCGTCAGCAGGCGCGCCACCTCGGCTATGGTGTCGCGCGCCAGCTTTTCGGAATTGGTCAGCAAGATCGCCGGCGATGTCGGACCGTGCTCGGCCTGGCCGAGCAGGTCGGTGGCGCAGATTTCCCCGTCCACGGTTTCGTCGGCGATGACGAGCGTTTCGGTGGGCCCGGCGAACAGGTCGATGCCGACACGGCCGAACAGCTGGCGCTTGGCCTCGGCGACGAAGGCGTTGCCGGGGCCGACGAGCATGTCGACGGGCGCGATGCGTTCCGTGCCGATGGCCATCGCGCCGATCGCCTGCACGCCGCCGAGGCAGTAGATCTCGTCGGCGCCGCCGAGATGCTGCGCCGCCACGATCGCGGCCGCCGGCTTGCCGCGATACGGTGGCGCGCAGGTCGCGATGCGGTGCACGCCGGCGACTTTCGCGGTGATCACCGACATATGGGCGGATGCCACCATCGGGTATTTCCCGCCCGGAACGTAGCTGCCCACCGAATTCACCGGGATGTTCTTGTGGCCCAGCACGACGCCGGGCTGCGTCTCCACCTCCAGATCCTGCAAGGCGGCGCGCTGCTGGCGGGCGAATTCGCGCACCTGCTCCTGCGCATAGCGGATGTCGTCGAGATTTCGTTGCGACAGCTGCGAGAGGCAGTCGCGAATTTCCGCGTCCGTCAGGCGAAAATCCGCGCGGTCCCAATGATCGAATTTCGCAGACAACCCCCGCACGGCGGCGTCACCGCGGGACTCGATGTCGGCGAGAATTCCCTCGACCGTCGCCCTGACCTTCGCCGCGTCCTCGGCGCGGAGCGCGGCGTCCCGCCCACGTTTCAAATATGTCGCCATGAGATCTGCTCCGAATTGACGCCAGTCGCCTATGCCTCAGTGGTGCTGCTTTTCGTATTCGACAATTTCGCCCATGAAGGGAGCGGCGACAGCGGCGTTGATCTTGCAATCGAGGAGCACCGGCCCCTCGGGCTTGGCCAGCATGGGCGCCAGCGCCTGCAGCTCCTCCAGCGTGCGGATCGTCGCCGCCTGGAAGCCGAACGCTTCGGCCACGGGGGCGAAGTCCACGTCCGGAAACACCGATTTCGCGACCGGCAGATCGCGCATTTTCAGGAAGTGCAGCTCGGCGCCATAGGCGCAATCGTTCATCACCACGACGACCAGCGGCAGGTCCTCCCGAACCACCGTTTCGAGCTCGCCCATCGTCATCAGAAATCCGCCGTCCCCGACGAACAGCACCGTCGTCGCGTCCGGGCGGCCCTTGGCCACGCCGAGCGCGGTGCCGAAGCCGAGGCCGATCGAAGCGAAGTCGCTGCTCAGCTTGAAATGACCCGGATCAGGCACCGCCAGATAGGGCGCGATCCCGAGGAAATTCCCGGCATCGTACACCACGTTGCGCCGCTCCGGCAGCAACCGGTCCAGCGCCACCGCGACGGCGCGCGGGTCCATCGTCCGCGGCGTGTTAGCGGCCTGGAAATCGCGCGCGATGTCGAAGGACGCGAGCATTTGCCGCGTCGCATCGGTATGGAACGGCTTGTCGGTCGCTGCCCGGGCGGGCAGGGCGTCGATCAATTGCTCGGCGACCACCCGCGCGTCGCCGACCACGGCGACATCGGCGGCGGTCCAGCGACCGATATTGCCCCGCACCGCGTCCACCTGGATCAGCGGCGCGCCCTGTGGCAGCGATTGGCCGAAGCTCATCGTCAGCAGGTTCAGCCCGGCGCCGAACACCAGCACGCAATCCGCCTGATCGATCATGCGCCGTCCCGCCGAGTGCGAGAACGACCCGATGACGCCGAGATTGTACAGGCTGCCGCGAAACAGATCCTTCGCCTTCAGCGAGGTGACCAGCAGCGCGCCGATCCGCTCGGCGAGTTGCTCCAGCGCCGCCCGCGCGCCCGCGCGATAGGCGCCGAGCCCGGCGATGATGATCGGCTTGCGCGCCCGCTCCAGCACCGCCGCGGCGGCGGCGATGGACTGGGTTCGGGCGGCGGCCGGCGAGCGCGGCCTGCCGGGTGGCGGCGGCGATGGCTCGGCGTCGCGCGGCGACAGCTCGGCCAATTGCACGTTCACCGGCAGCAGCAGCATCGCCGCCATGCCGCGCCGCGCCACCGCCACGGCGTCGGCGAGCGCGTTGCGCGCCGCGCCGGCGCTGGTCGCGACGAAGCTGCGTAATCCCGCGGCCGGCACCACGGCGGCGGCGCTGAACTCCTTGTAGTCGGGGCCGAGGCGGTTGGGGTTGCCACCTGGCACCGGCGCGTCGCCGGAGATGATCAGCACCTGCGATCCGGTGCGGCCGGCGGAAACCGCCGCGTGCAGACCGTTCGCCAGCGCCGGGCCGCGGCCGATCACCGCGACGCCCAATCCGCCGGTCGCGGCGGCATAGCCTTCCGCCATAGCGACCGCCTGGTTCTCGTGCCGCGCACCGCAGAACCGGATGCCGATCGCATCGAGCGAGGTGATGAACACCGCGGTATCGTCGCTCATCAGGCCGAACACGGTATCGATGCCCAGTTGCTTGATGTCCTCGGCGAGCGCCCGGTGCACCGGAACGGGATGCGCCGCTGTTGCCGGCTGACGTGCCTGCGTGACTGCCGTATCCACCCTTTTCCCCCTATGCGCCCGTGTCCCGGCGGTGCTCGCGCAACGCCGCAAGGTGGCGAGCCTAGCACCGCCTCGGCGATGGCCGGCAAGGTTGCGTGGGCCCGCCGGTTGCGATCGGCACGACCCGGCGGCTAACCTCCGTTTCGCTGGCGAGAGACGGGGGCGATGGCAACAGTCTGGCGTGAGACAATTCTCGATCTCGGCGGCCTGAATCTTCGGCTCGCCCGAGCCGGTGGCGGCCGGCCGGTGCTGATCCTGCACCATGATACCGGCACACCGGACAGGCTGCCGTTCTACGACGCCCTGGCGGCCGACTTCGATGTGATCTTGCCGTTCCATCCCGGCTTCGGCGCGAGGGCCGAGCGGGCGCCATGGCTGCGCCACCCGCGCGATCTCGCCGCGCTCTATCAATGGCTGCTGGCGGAACTCGACCTCGCGCGCGTGAGCCTGGTCGGGCTCGGCTTCGGCGGTTGGATCGCGGCGGAAATGGCGGCGTTCGCGCCGCGCGATTTCCATCGCCTGGTGCTGGTCGGCGCGATGGGGGTGAAGCCGCCCGAGGGCGACATCGCCGACCAGGCGATCGTCAGCTACGTCGACTACGCCCGCGCCGGCTTCCGCGACCAGGCCGCCTTCGCCAGGGTGTTCGGCGACATCTCGACCGACCAGCTTGTCGACTGGGATTTGTGCCGCGAAATGAGCTTTCGCCTCGCCTGGAAGCCGTACATGTACAACCCGAGCCTGCCGAATCTCCTCGGCGGCGTGCGCGCCCCGGCGCTCGTCGTGTGGGGCGAGGACGACCGCATCGTGCCGCAAAGCGCCGGTCGGGCTTACGCGGCATCGCTGCCGAACGCGCGGTTCGAGATCGTCGCCGGCGCGGGGCATTGCGCCGACATGGAGCAGCCCGACGCACTGGCCCGGCTGGTCGCCGGCTTCCTCCAACAGGACTAGCGGCGCCGGACCGCCGCGGGAGAGCGCCATGCACGTGATGTATTTCACCGAGCAGCCGATGTCCGCCTATCCGGCCGACAAGGGGCTCGAATTCGGCGCTACCGCGCTGATGTTCTCGAACAAGTATTTCGATCCGGTCGCCGGCAGCCGGCTCTACAACGAATATCTGGAGCAGTACGTCTACGCCGAGGAGCAGGGCGTCGAAGGCTTCATGCTGAACGAGCACCACAACGCGCCGTTCTGCATGCAGGCCAAATGCAACATTTTCGCCGCGATCCTCGCCGCCGTGACCAAGACGGCGAAGATCGTGCTGCTCGGCAATCCGCTGCCGCTGGCAGAAAACCCGGTGCGGCTCGCCGAAGAGTTGGCGATGATCGACATGATCTCGAAGGGACGGCTGGTGTCCGGCTTCGTCCGCGGCGGCGGCCAGGAGCAGCTTGCCGCCGGCGTGAACCCGGCGTTCAACCGCGAGCGCTTCGAGGAGGCGCACGATCTCGTCGTGGCCGCCTGGACGCGCGAGGGACCGTTCCGCTGGGAGGGCAAGCACTACCAGCATCGCGTGGTCAATCCGTGGGCGGTGCCGCTGCAAAAGCCATATCCGCGCGTCTGGGTTCCCGGCGTGCTGTCGCGCGAGACCATCATCTGGGCGGCGAAGCAGCGCTACCCGTACATCGCGCTGAACACCTCGATCGAATCGACCAAGAACATCTGGAAGCTCTACGACCAGACCGCGCGCGAGGCGGGCTACGAGGCGGGGCCGGAGAATCGCGGCTACTTGCAGCAGGTGCACGTGTCCGACAACGAGGACAAGGCGGAGCGCAACGCGCGCCAATTCATGTGGATGCAGGGCGAGTTCACCGGCCTGGCGCATCCGGTCTGGTCGAGTCCGTCCGGCTATTTCTCGCCCGAGCAGCGCCGCCAATTCGTGGAATTCGCCGTCGGCCGCGCGGTCAGCCCACGCGGGCGGCCGACTTTCGAGCAGCAGGTGAATGACGGGCGAATCGTGTTCGGCACGCCGAAAACGGTCATTCCGAAGCTGCGCCATGTGCTGGAAGAGACGCGCCCGAGCATTTACGCCATCTGGGGCAACGACGGCACGGTGAGCAACGAGGACGCGCGCATCTGCATCCGCCTGCTCGGGCAGGAGGTCATGCCGGCTATGCGCGAGATCGGCAAGGAGCTCGGCTTGGCGGACCCGTTCGAGCGCAATGCCCCGGTCCACCTCCGCTACTCGACCGACCTGAAACCAATTCCCCAGGCGGCGGAGTAGCCGGGAGGGCGCGAGGCGCTTCCCCGCGTTGCCTCTCCTCGAAATCACCCAACGCGATCCGCGGGCCGGCCCGATCGAAGCCCCTGACTATCGGGTCGAATTCGGCCTAGTTTAAGCGAGCATGCCGACTGACCTGCCGAACCTGCTGACCATCTCGCGCATCGCCGCCATCCCGCTGGTGGTGGCGCTCGCCGCGCTGCGCGAGCCCTGGGCCGATCTTGCGGCTTGCGTCGTGTTCAGCGTCGCCGCCCTCACCGACTATTTCGACGGCCGCATCGCGCGGGAGCGGCGGCAGATCTCGGCCTTCGGGCGCATGCTCGACCCGATCGCGGACAAGCTGCTGGTTGGCGCCACCCTGATGATGCTGGTCGGCGAGGAGCGGCTGAGCGTCTGGGGGCTCTACCCCGCCATCGTCATCATGCTGCGGGAAATCCTGGTCAGCGGGCTGCGCGAATACCTCGCCGAAATGCGCGCCCATCTGCCGGTGACGCGGCTCGCCAAATGGAAGACCGGGTTCCAGATGGGCGCGCTCGGCACCTTGCTCGCCGGCGACCCGGCGGCGTGGCTGCTGCACCTGTCGTTCATACCGGTCTCGACCATCGGCGAGGCGATGCTCTGGGTCGCCGCGCTGCTGACCATTGTCACCGGTTGGGATTACCTCACCGCCGGGGTCAGGCACGCGACCGCCCCGAACGGCGGCAAGCCGGCGAGCGCGCCGCCGCCCCGCTCCGCTGCCGTCCGGCGCAGCCCGCCGACGCCGATCCGGTGAAGGTCATCGGCATGGTCGGCTGGTCGGGGGCCGGCAAAACCACCCTGCTCGAGCGCATGCTGCCGCTACTGCGCCAGCGCGGCCTCGCGGTCTCCACGGTCAAGCACGCGCATCACGGCTTCGATCTGGATCGCCCGGGCAAGGACAGCCATCGGCATCGCCGCGCCGGGGCGCGCGAGGTGCTGGTGGCGAGTGATACGAGTTGGGCGCTGCTGCACGAAGTTCACGGCAAGGAGCCGGGCCTGCCGGAGCTGCTCGCCCGGCTCGCGCCGGTCGATCTCGTGCTGGTCGAGGGTTTCAAGACCCATCCCTATCCCAAGATCGAGGTGCATCGCCCGGCGCTCGGCAAGCCGCCGATCTGGCCCGGGCAGGAGGATATCGTCGCGGTGGCGAGCGATGCGCCGCTCGACGGCTGCAATCACCCGTTGCTGCCACTCAACGACGCCGGACGAATCGTTGCCTGGGCGTTGCACTTTCTACGGATCTCGGAGAGTTTCTCGGGCGCCGAACCTTGAGCGGCGTCGACCGCGCCGTGGGGTTCGGCGCTGCAGGAACTTCGCGCAACCTCGGCCCCGCGCCGACACGAGGAGCCCCGCCGATGCGGCGTATCGCCCTGCTCGGAACCACGCTTCTGCTCTCCGGCTGCTCCGGGTTCGGGACCTTTTTCGGCGACACGCACTGGTTCGGACGGCCCAACAAGCCGCTCGGCAACAGCGAGAACATGGAGCGGGTGCGCGGCGAGAACCCCGCCCTGCCGGTGCTGCGGCCCGAGCCGGGCGATGTCTGGCCAGGCCCGATCCCGCCGCAGCCGACCCTGCAGCAGCTCATGAAGGAGGAGAACCAGCAGATCATGAAGCCGCTGCCGCCGCCGGAAATTCCGGGGGAGACCGTCCCGCCGGCGCCTGGGCAGAAGCGGCGGCGCGGCAGTTCCACCCCGCCGACCGCGATCACGCCCGGCATCCCGCAGATGCCGAGCGAGCGGTCCGTACCGCCGCCGAAGCTGACCAAACCGCCGGCGGGCGCCCATATGTCCAGTACCCCGGAGGGGCCGATGTTCGGCATTCCAGGTACCGGCGGGTACGAGACGCTGACCGGTCCGAGGGGTCAATCCGGCGGCATCGTCGTCCCGAACGGCAACGGCACCAGCACCATCATCCTCCCGGACGGCCGGGTGGTGACGGTTCCGACGCCCAAGTGATGAGTGCGCCAGTGATCAGCGGATGAGACGCGAGACCGATTTGCACATCTTGTATTTCGCCTGGCTGCGCGAGCGCGTGGGCGTGTCCGAGGAGGACGTGCCGCTGCCCGAGGACGTGCGCACGGTGGGTGATCTGGTTGCCTGGCTCTGTGATCGCGGCCCCGGCTATGCCTCGGCCTTCGCCAATGCGCGCACGGTGCGCTGCGCGGTGAACCAGGATTTCGCGAGCGAGCGGACGCCGCTCGCGCCGGGCGACGAGGTCGCGTTCTTCCCTCCCGTGACCGGGGGCTGAATGGCGACGCTGCGCGTGCAGGAGGAGACGTTCGACGTCGGCGCCGAGATGGCGGCGCTCGCGGCCGGCCGCGCCGATGTCGGCGGGATCGGCTGCTTCGTGGGCGTCGTGCGGGACAGCGCGGGCGGGCGGACGATCACGGCCATGGCGCTCGAACATTATCCGGGCATGACCGAGGCGGCGATCCGGGGCATCGTCGCCGAGGCGGAGCGGCGCTGGGACCTGCTCGGCTGCACCGTGATTCACCGCGTCGGCCGCCTCGTTCCGGGCGAGCCGATCGTGTTGGTGCTGGCGGCGGCGTCACACCGGGAGGCGGCGCTGGCGGCGACGGCGTTCCTGATCGACTGGTTGAAGACGAAGGCGCCGTTCTGGAAGAAGGAGGCCTTTGCCGACGGAGTGGAAGCCTGGGTGGACGCGCGCGATACCGACGATCAGGCCGCCGCGCGATGGGGCGAGGGCTAACCGAGAGACCGTCGGCCTTGCCAAAGCAGGACTGCGCGTTGCTTTCCGAAGGCGGGCGCGTCAATCCTTCCGGCTCGCGTCTTGGTTCCTGAGCTTGAAGCGCTGGATCTTGCCGTTCGGGCTGCGCGGCAGGGAATCCAGGAAGACGAGCTTGTCGGGCAGTTTCTGGGCGCTCAGCTGCTGGCGGAGATAGGCGGCGATCTCGCGCCTCGATGCATCCTCGGTCGGCGATCCGGCGCCGCTGTCGCGCACGATAAAGGCGACGATCCGGTTGGTTTGGCGCTCCGGATCGAATTCGCCCACGACGGCGCATTCCTTGGCGAGCGGCAGTTCCAGGATCTTGCGCTCGACTTCCAGGCCGGGAATGTTGACGCCGGCCCGTATGACGATGTCGTCCGCGCGTCCGTGATACCAATACACACCCGCGGCATCGCAGGTGAACAGGTCTCCGGTGGTGGTCCAGCCGTCGAGAATGCGCTCGCGTTGCGCCGCTGGATTGGCCAGGTATTTGCAGCCGGTCGGTCCACGCACGGCGAGCTGACCAAGCTGGCCGGGCGCAACATCGGTGCCGCTCTCGTCGACGAGGCGCGCCTGATACCCGGCGACCACGTGGCCGGTGGACCCGACCGGCGCCCGGTCGGGCGGGGAGCCCAGCAGGAAGGCGAGCACCTCGGTGGTTCCCATGCCGTTGGTCAGGGGAACGCCGGTGGCGGCGCGCCATCGTCCGGCCAGGGCGTCGGTCAGGTTCTCGCCCGCGGAGCCGCACACCCGCAAGCTCGGCAAGGGAAAGGACGTGATGACTTCGAGCATCGCGCGATAGGCCGCCGGCGTGCTGTAGATCTGGGTCGCGCGATGTTTCTGGGCCAGTTCGAGCACCGGCAGCGCGTGTGCCTCCTGATGCAGCACTACCGTTGCGCCGTGGCTCAGCGGCGCGAGCAGCATGGTTTCCAGACCGTAGGCGAAGCTGAGCGAGGGCGTGCCGACCACGACATCCGAGGCAGTCATCGGCAGGATGTCGGCGAAATACGATTCGGCGACGACGATCAGGTCGCGATGCAAATTCACCGACGCCTTCTGGTTCCCCGTCGAGCCCGAGGTGAACAGAATGATGGCCGGATCGGTGGGCGCGGTCGCGACCGGAGGGCTGGCCGACCCGGCATGGCCCGAGCGCTCATGCCCCGCGCGTTCCGCCAACTGGCTCAGATCGAGGCATTGCGGCGCGACGCTCAGGCTCGCCGGGTTGGCGGCCAGCGCGCCGTCGTGGAGGCAGAGCGCGGGCGCGGTTTGCCGCGCCACGGCGCCGAGGTCGCCCAGCGTCATCGATGGCGCGCCGAGTACCGCAACCGCGCCAATCTGCAAGGTCGCGAGCAGGGCCACGACCAGCCAGGGCGAATTCTGGGCATGGAACACAATCCGGTTGCCCGGACGAATGTCGCATTCTCGCGCGAGGAGCGCGGCGCACGCATCGACCGCGTTCGCCAGATCGACATAGCGCCAGACTTCGTCGCCGAAGATGAGCGCGGGTTTGTTCGCGACGGCGCCATCCAGGTGCTTGCGGAGCAGCGCCGACACCGCATTGAACGGCGCATCCGTGATGCCATGCGCACGGAACCAATCCTCGTCCATCCAGGGCAGCAGCGCTGGCGGCGGGCAGTTCTCGATGACGAACCTGTCCACGTGCGATGTCCATGCGAATACCGGCGTGACGTTGCCGGCCCCGTCGGGAACCCGGTTGGTTGGATAGCGCCGGCCGGTAGCGCTCACGAGCTGAACTCTCGCAACGTTGTGGCAAGTTCGCGCAACATGCCCTGCGCCCGCTCGGTGCTTATGCGGCCGCTGCACAGCAGCAACTCCAGCTCGACCGATCCGTCGCGTGCGGGACGGACGTTCAGGGCCAGATCGCCCTGTATGTGGCCGGTCGCGAGATGCTCGATGCGCGACGGCGCGCCGGGGATGGGGAAATCGGCAGACGGGTAGTTGTGAAAGTTGATGGCGAACGGCAGGTGCAGCGAGGCGCGGCCGCGACGTCGCGCCGCAATCTCGTGCTGAATGGCGGGAAAGGGGGCATCCTGAAACGGCACCGACTCCAGCCAGAGCCGGTTCGTCGCCAAAATCGTGTCCAGAAGCGATACGCCTTTGCCGGCCGGGACGGCGGCGGGAACGAAATTGAGGAAAACCCCGACCAGCTCGCCGGAATATTCGGTATTGCGTCGCGAGACGGCGGCACCGATGATTACTTCGGGCAACCCGGCAGCTCTGGCCAGCATCCTACCGAATGCTGCCAGGGCTGCGACGAACGGGGTGACGCCATGTTCGGCGCAGGTCGACGCCAACTTGCGAAACGTCTCGGCGGGGAGCCGGTCGCGGAGCGAAACGGCAAGCCGTGGGTTCCAGGCGAGTTCGCGGACGGTGGAATCGCTGTCATAGAGTGCCGCGCACGCCGGCCAGCCGTGCGGGAACCGCGACGCCCAATAATCCACGGATTGCCGCAAGCCGGTGACCTGCGCGTCCTGCCAATGCCGAAGCGTGGCGGCATATCGCCCGGGCACGTCCGACACGGCATCCGGTTCACCGCGATAGGCTTTGGCAATATCCCGGAGCAGGACGGAAACCGACCAGCCGTCCATGATGACGTGATGCGCCGTAAGCAGCAGAACGGTTTCCAATTCGCTGACGCAAAGCACCCGCGCCCGAAACAGCGGGCCATGCGGATCGAACGGCCGGTTCGCTTCGTCCTGCAAGCGTTGTTCGACGGCGCCTCCGACATCCTCGACGACGGCTTCGGACAACGCGTCGAAGCTCTGTACGAACGTATTCTCGATGCGACTGATCCTGGTTCGGAGCGCCTCGTGTCGCGCGGCGACGGCTTGGATCGCCGCGCCCAGCTGGGCCGGGTCTACCTTGCCGGCCAGGCGAACCGCCGTAGCAACCGTCCACTTTGCCGTGCCGGGATAAAATCGCTCCGATAGCCAGATCGGCGACTGCAGCGGCGATAGCGGCACGAGAGCGGAGCCGCCGCTCGGAGCGGGGTTGCCGGCCTCGGGCGACACGGGAGTTCGCGGCCCCGATTCCAGATCGGCCGCAATCATGGCCGGGCTGCGCTTCGAGAATACCGCGGCGATCAGGCGAGACGTCTTGATTTCGGGAACCGCCTTCCCGATGAGCGTCACCAACTGCGCCGCTGCAAGCGAATCCCCGCCTTCGGCAAAAAAATCGTCGGCCGTGCCGAATGCCGGCAGGTCAAGCAGGTTTGCGCAGAACGCCGCGATTTGGCGAGGCAGATCCTCGTTCCGAAGTTGTGGGTGCGGAGCTTCCCGCGCGTGCCGATTGTGGTACATCGAGTCCGGGCATATTGGGGGAGGGTTGTCGGCGTAGCAAGGATCATATCGGGAATCGGCGGCCAAGTGCATCAAAAAAAGGGCAATATGATAATTTTTTACCGCTTAGGGTTGCGCTGTCGTCATTTTAAGATATGATGTCGACAGCTCCAGATATTCAGGTCCAGGAAATGCGCGCCGAAATTGAGCAATCAGTTGGTGGCTCCCTCTTGCCGAATCCGAGGTGGCCACAGTTCTCTCATGACAGCGGCCCATCGAAGCGGCAGGTCGCGGCCGCGCCGAGCCGCACGCAAAGCGCGGAGGCATTGGCCCGGGCGCGTCGCTCAGTCGCCGGTGGTGACAGCAGGTACCGATGCGCGTCTTGCCGTACCACCTTCCGGTCGTGGCCGAACGGGGCGAGGGGCCGTACGTCTTCGACATCGATGGCAATCGTTACATCGACCTGAACATGGCCTACGGACCGCTGCTGTTCGGGCACCGGCCGGACTTTTTGGTCAAGCGACTAGTCTCCCAGCTGACCGATTTCGGTTCGCAGCTTGGCTTCCCGACCGAACTGACGTTTCGCGTGGCGGAGCGCCTGCAGCAGCTTTTCCCGTCGATGGAGCTGATGCGCTTCGCCAATTCAGGTACCGAAGCAATCGCCTCGGCGATCCGCTTGGCGCGCTATCAAAGCGGTCGCAACGGGTTGGTGTTGTTCGAGGGCCATTACCACGGTTGGTCGGAAGCCGTGTTCCACAAATATCATGCCCCCATCGAGGCGTTGGGCCGCGAGCCCGGAGATCCGGCGATGCCGGGCACCGGTGGAATGCATGGGTTTCGCGACGTGTTCTTGGCCCCGTGGAACGATATCGACGCGCTGGCGCACTGCCTGGACCGACACGCGGGACAGATCGGGGCCGTCATCATGGAGCCGGTCATGGGCAACGGCGGCGTCATCGCGCCCCGCCCCGGCTACCTGAAGCAGGTTCGCGAGCTTACGCGGCAACGAGGCATTCTGCTCATCTTTGACGAAGTGATCACCGGCATGCGGGTCGCCGCCGGCGGCGCGCAGGCGCGATTCGGCGTAACCCCGGACATCACCGTGGTTTCCAAGGTGTTGGGCGGCGGCGTTCCGATAGCAGCATTCGGCGCAAGCCGTGCGCTGTTCGAGCCGATCGAGTCCGGCACGCTGTTCCACGGCGGCGTGTTTTCCGGCAACGCTCTCGTCCTCGCTGCGGCCGAAGCCGTGTTGGACGAGATCATTTCGCGGGGCGACGCGCTTTACGACCAGCTTGAGGTACGATCCCGCCAACTCGCCGACGGCCTGGACACCGTTCTGTCGGCTCATCAGGTGCCGCACTGCGTGCAGCAGGTCGGCGCGTTGGTTTCGATGATTTTGACAGTGGATCATGTCGAGCGCCTCGACGATTACCGGGCTGTGCGGCGGCATGGCGACTTCGAGAGATACATCCGTCTCGAGCACGCGATGCTGGATGCCGGAGTCTATGTGCATCCGAACATGTTTGAACCCCTGTTCCCATCAGCGGTGCACAGCGAGGCCGACATCGCCGAGGTGCTGAATCGTTTTGAGGACAGCCTGCGGATCTGTCTCCGGCAGTGAGGCTGGAGCGATTTGAGACCGGCTCGAACGTGCGGGCTGTTCAGCAGAAGGGTGGCGCCCGGCGACGCCAGACGCGGCACCTCGAGCAGTTCGAGGAAATGGAACCGACGGCAGGCCACGAAAATGGCCTGGTCCGATCAGACCGGGCGCGGTCAGCGGGTTCAGCGCAAACAACGTGACTGTGTCATGCCGGGCTGATCGTGCGTCATCGTGCGCTGACGCCTCGGCGCCAGTGGTAAGCCGACCTGCGTGCGTTGCAGCGCCTGATATTGGCTTGTTTCGTTCTGGTACAGGTACAGGCGCCTTGGGCCCGCGGCCTCTGGGTGGTCTCTGTATTCTATGGATAGATCGCTACGAACCGCGCCAGTGCCTTCTTGAGCCCTCGGACGCAGGATCTCCGACATTTGTGTCGCTGGGCTCGGGTCCAGGTAAAATTCCGAAAAATCTGCCCGCATCGTGTGCAAAAGCCCAGAACGCTCACGAGAACTGCGCGCTTTGTGTGCGGATAAGACAATATCATCGCCGCTATTACAATTTCCAATTTGCCATGCCGGGTTTGCGCCAGTCAACGTTAGCTCCATCGAGCATGGGGGTCGCGATGAGCGGTGACAGTGCGAATGCAGGCGGCGGCAAATCCGACCCCAGGCTGACACGCCGGGGCTTTCTCGCCTCGGCCGCTTCGGGTGCCGCCGGGGCCGCGTTGGGCTCCGGCGCGATCTCGGGGTTTCCGACGATTTGGGCGCAGGACATCAAGAACATAACGCTGCGGCACGTCGGCGTCTCCTATTCGGTGGTGCAGGCGATCGGTGATCAGGCCGCGAAGGATCTCGGCTTCAAGGTGGTGATGCAGAACCTCGATACCTCGAGCGCGATCACTCGGTTCATCACCCAGCCGAACAGCGTCGACATCCCCGATCTCGAAGGCTGGCAGGCCAAGGTGGCGGTGCCGCGCGGGATCCTCCAGGGGATCGAGGTGAAGCGCATCAAGATGTTCGACGAGATGCTGCCGATCTTCACCAAGGGCGAGTACAAGGGGAAGAAGGTCTCGCGCCAGGGCATCTCGCCCTACGAGGCCATGTACATGCCGGGCCGTGACGCCAAGCGGATCGTCGAGGGCGTGCACGGCTGGGCCTCGTTCCTGCCGCAGGTCTACAACGCGGATTCGATCGGCTACCGGCCCGACCTGATCAACCATCCGGTGAGCCAGTGGAAGGAGTTGCTGGCGCCAGCCTACAAGGGCAAGGCGGCCATCCTGGACGTGCCCAATATCGGCATCATGGACGCGGCGCTCGCGTTCGAATCGCGCGGCGACATCAGATACAAGAACAAGGGGAACATGACCCGTCCGGAGATCGACAAGACCATCGACCTCCTGATCGCCATGAAGCGCCAGGGCCAGTTCCGCGCCACCTGGACCACGTTCGAGCAGTCGGTCGAGTTGATGGCGTCGGGCGAGGTGGTGATCCAGTCGATGTGGTCGCCGGCGGTGACCGCGGTGCTGGCCAAGGGCATTCCCTGCATCTACGCGCCGGTGAACCAGCGTTCGGACGGCACCGAGGGCTATCGCGGCTGGTGCAACGGGATGGGGCTGATGCGCCACCTGAGCGGCAAGAAGCTCGATGCCGCCTATGAATACCTGAACTGGTACTATACCGGCTGGCAGGGCGCGTTCGTCGCGCGGCACGGCTACTACAGCCCGGTGCCGAGCACGGCCGAGAAATTCATGACGCCCAACGAATACGGCTATTGGTATCTCGGCAAGCCGGCCACCGAGGTCATCAAGGACCCCTACGGCGCCGCGATCGCCAAGCCCGGCGCGGTGCGCGACGGCGGCTCGTTTATCGAGCGGTTCAGCAACATCTCCTGCTGGAACACGGTGATGGAGCAGAACCAGTACATGATCCAGCGCTGGAACGAGTTCAAGTCGGCCTGAGCGCGGCCGATGTCTGCGACCCTGAGTTGGCGAGCGGAAGCGACGGCGTCCCGCCGCGCCCGGGCCTGGCCGTGGGCGGCAATCGCAATGGCGGCGCCGCTCGCGGCCGTGCTGGTGTTCTTCGTCGTGGCGCCGCTGCTTGCGGTGCTGGCGGTCAGCGTGTTCCGCTACGACAATTTTGCCGTCGTTCCCGCCTTCACGCTGGAGAATTACGCGAGCGTGCTCGGGTCGCGGCTCACGCTGACGCTTTACCTGACCATGATCCGGCTCGCGGCGATCACCTGGGCGGTGACGTTGGTGCTGGGGTTCGCGGTGGCGTATTTCCTGGTCTTCCACGTCCGCAACCGGCTGGTCGCGATCGGGCTGTTCCTGGTCTGCACCGTGCCGTTCTGGACGTCCAACGTGATCCGCATGATTTCCTGGCTGCCGCTGCTCGGCAAACAGGGCGCGATCAACGCGGCGCTGATGGCGGCTGGCCTGATTGACCGGCCGCTGACGTTCCTGCTGTATTCCGATTTCGCCGTGGTGGTGTCCTATGTGCATCTGTTCACCATTTTCATGATCGTGCCGATCTTCAATGCGCTGAGCCGCATTGACCCGGCGCTCATGGAAGCCGCCAAGGACGCCGGCGCCTCCCGCGTGCAAACGCTGTTCCTGCTTGTGGTCCCGCTGGCCAAGAGCGGCATCGTGCTGGGCTCGGTGTTCGTCGTGACCCTGGTGATGGGTGATTTCTATGTTGTGCGGGTGATGAGCGGCGGCGGATCGGCGTCCGTCGTCTCGGCCATGGTGGACGACATTTCCACCTTGCTTTACCCGCACGCCGCGGCCAGCGCCGTCATTCTGGTCGCGATGCTCACGGCGATGGTGGCGGGGATCATGCGCTTCGTCGATGTGCGGCGCGAGTTGGCGGGCGAGGGCTGAGCGGTGGCGATTACCTCGCCCTCCGGCGGCCGGCCGTGGACGTTCTATGCGCTGGCCGCGGTGTTTGCCGGTTACGTCGTGTTCCTCTATGGCCCGATGCTGTGCATCTATGTGCTGTCGTTCCAGGGGCCACAGGGCGGGCTGAGTTTTCCGATGCGCGGCGTCAGCCTGCATTGGTTCCGCCAGTTGCTCGACCAGGGCGACACCGGCGACTTGCGCGGCGCTATTTCGCGCTCGCTGCCGCTGGCCCTCGTGGTGATGGCGCTGACCGTGCTGATCGCGTTCGCCGCCGGAATGGCGTTCCGGACGCGCTTCCCCGGCGGGACCTGGCTGTTTTACCTCGTGATCGCCAGCCTGGTCGCGCCCGGCTACGTGCTCGGGATCGGCATCGGGCTGATGTTCCAGATGCTGGGGTGGGAGACCAACTGGTACACCTCGGCGCTGGGCGCGCAGCTTTCCTGGACACTGCCGTTCGGGTTGCTGATCATGTTCGCGGTGCTCGGCCGGTTCAGCCGCTCCTACGAAGAAGCCGCGCGCGATCTCGGCGCGATGCCCTGGCAGACCTTGCGGCTGGTGATCGTCCCCATCCTGCTGCCCGGGTTCATTGCCGTCGCACTGTTCGGCTTCACGCTGTCCTACGACGAGTTCGCCCGCACGTTGCAAACGACTGGCGGCAACAACACGCTGCCGATCGAAATCTGGAGCATGACGCAGAACGTGACCTCGCCCTCGATCTACGCGCTCGGCACGCTCACCACCGCGCTGTCGTTTTTCGTGATTGCCGTCTCGCTCGGCTCGATCGCACTGATCGAGCGGCGGCGGGCGGCCGCGTCATCGTCCTGAAGGCCAACCGCATGGATGCCATGCCCGACATTTCGCCGCCCCTCGTTTCGATGCCGTCCGCGCGGGAACGGCCAGCCGGGGAGATCGAGCTGGCCGGCGTGGCGAAGCGCTTTCCGAACGGCACGCTCGCGGTCGACGGAGTCAATCTGTGCATCGCAGGCGGCAGCTACTGCTGCCTGCTGGGCCCGAGCGGCTGCGGCAAGACCACGATGCTGCGCATGATCGCCGGCCACGACAACCCGACCGACGGCGAAATCCTGATCGACGGCGCCAATGTGGTCGGCCTGTCGCCGCGCGCGCGCGGCACGGCGATGATGTTCCAGAGCTACGCGTTGTTTCCGCACCTGTCGGTGCGGGACAACGTTGCGTTCAGTCTGCGCGTGCGCGGCATGCGCAAGGCGGAGCGGTACCGCGTGGCCGACCGCGTCATCGAACAGGTGCAGCTCACCGCGTTGGCCGATCGGATGCCGGCGCAGCTCTCGGGCGGGCAGCAGCAGCGCGTCGCGCTTGCCCGCGCCATCATCACGCATCCCCGCGTGCTGCTGCTGGACGAGCCGCTCTCGGCGCTCGACGAGATGCTGCGCTTGCAGATGCGCGCCGAGCTCAAGGAGATGCAGCAGCGGCTCGGCATCACCTTCATCCACGTCACGCATACGCAGCTCGAAGCGGTTGCGGTCGCGGATCAGGTCGTGGTGATGTCGCAGGGGCGGGTGCAGCAGTCCGCGACCGCTCGCGGCATCTATGCCGAGCCGCAGAGCACTTATGTCGCGCGGTTCATGGGCGGGCAGAACGTACTCTCCGGCACGGTGGAGACGGTGGCCGGCGGCATCGCCACGCTGCGCGGCGCGGATGGAGCAGGTTTTGCGCTCAAGGCCGGATCGCGCGCGGTGCTGCCGGGCCAACCGGTCGCGTTTGCCGTTCGTCGCGACCGGCTGCAGCGCCTTGCCGAGCCGCGCGTCAACAGCGTAACCGCCCAGGTGCGCGCGGTGGAGTATCAGGGCATCTTCGTGAAGGTCACGTTGCAGCCGGCGAACGCGCCCGAGTTGGTGGCCTATGTGGGCGAAGCCGACTATTTCGCCCGGCCGCTCGCGATCGGCGTGACGGCCACCTTCGGCTGGGACGTGGACGAGATGCTACTGCTCGCGGAGTGATCGGACGATGGATCAGGTAATCGCTTCCACCGGAATCGGGCAGTCGGTCCGGCGCAAAGAAGACCGGCGCTTCATCACGGGCCGCGGCAATTACGTCGCCGATCTGAAACGGCCGGGCATGGCGGCGGCAGCGTTCGTGCGCTCGCCGCACGCGCACGCCCGTTTGCGCGGCATCGATACGGCGCCGGCGCTCGCCCTTCCTGGCGTGCTCGCGGTGCTCACCGGGGCCGAACTGGCCGCGGACGGTGTGGGCGGCATTCCGGTGGGCTGGGGCATCACCGGCAAGGACGGCCAGCCGATGAAGGAGCCGGTGCATCCGGCGCTCGCGCAGGGCAAGGTGCGCCATGTCGGCGACGCGGTCGCGATCGTGGTCGCCGAAACCTTGGAGCTGGCGCAGCAGGCCGCCGAGGCGGTGACGGTCGAATACGAGATTTTGGCATCCGTCGTGAACGTGGCCGAGGCGGTGCGGCCGGGGGCGCCGGCAATTTTCGAGGAGGCGCCGGGAAATATCTGCTGTGACTGGGAGATGGGCGACCGCGCGGCGGTTGACGCCGCATTCGCGCAGGCCGCGCATGTCGCGCGCATCAGCCTGGTGAACAACCGCCTGGTCGGCAATCCGATGGAGCCGCGCGCCGCCGTCGCGGAGTACGACGCCGCCAACGACAAGACCACGCTCTGGAGCACGACGCAGTTCCCGCACGTCGTGCGCCTGCTGATGGGCAATTTCGTGCTCAAAATTCCGCAGCACAAGCTGCGCGTGGTGGCGCCGGACGTGGGCGGCGGGTTCGGGGTCAAGCAGTTCCATTACGCGGAGGAAGCGGCGCTGACCTGGGCGGCGCGCCGCCTGAAGCGCCCGATCAAGTGGGTCTGCGAACGCAGCGAGGGTTTCGTCTCCGACGCGCACGCCCGCGACCACGTCACCGACGCGGAAATGGCGCTGGATACGGATGGAAAATTCCTGGCCCTGCGCGTCTCCACGCTCGCCAACATGGGCGGCTATCTCTCGACCTTCGGCCCGAACATCCCGACCAACCTCTACGCCCCGCTGCTGGCCGGCGTATATCGCACGCCCGCGATCTACTGCGAGGTGAAGTGCGTGTTCACGAACACCGTTCCAGTGGACGCCTATCGCGGCGCCGGACGGCCGGAGGCCACGTTCCTGGTGGAGCGGCTGGTCGATGTCTGCGCGGCGGCGCTCGGCATGGACCGCATCGAAATCCGCCGGCGCAACATGATCCCGAAGGAAGCGTATCCGTATCAGACGCCGGTGCTGGTGCAGTACGACAGCGGCGATCCGATGGGCTGCATGGACCGCGCCCTGGAACTCGCCGATTGGAGCGGTTTTGCGGCGCGGCGAGATCAGGCGGCGCGTCGGGGCAAGTATCGCGGCATTGGGATCAGCACCTACATCGAGGCCTGCGGGCTCGCGCCGTCGCGGCTCGCGATCAGCATGGGCGCGCGCGGCGGGTTGTATGAGAGCGCAACCGTGCGCGTGCATCCGACCGGCGACGTCACGGGTACTGATGGGCACGCACTCGCACGGGCAGGGACACGAAACGACGTTTGCGCAAATCGTGTCGGAGAAGATCGGGATTCCTATCGAGCGAATCGACATCGTGTTCGGCGACACCGACCGCGTTCAGTTTGGCATGGGCACTTATGGCTCGCGCTCGCTGGTGGTGGGCGGCAGCGCGCTGTCCAAGGCGACCGACAAGGTTATCCTGAAGGGGCGGAAGATCGCCGCGCATCAGTTGGAGGCGAGCGTCGATGACGTGGTGTTCGAGAACGGCGCCTTCAAAATCGCCGGCACCGACCGCGAGCGCAGTTTCGAGGAAATCTGCCTCGCCGCCTATGTTCCGGCGAATTTCCCGCTGGAGATCTTGGAGCCGGGGCTGGAGGAGCAGGCGTTCTACGACCCGGTCAACTTCACCTATCCGGGCGGCGCACACATCGCCGAGGTGGAGATCGACCCGGACACCGGCGCGGTGGCGCTGCTGTCCTATGTCGGCGTCGACGACGTCGGCACCGTCATCAATCCGATGATTGTCGGCGGCCAGCTGCATGGCGGCATCGTGCAGGGGGTCGGCCAGGCGCTGTGCGAGAGCGCGGTGTACGACGAAACGAGCGGGCAGCTCCTGTCCGGCTCGTTCCTGGATTACTGCATGCCGCGCGCCGATATGATTCCGCCGATGCAGGTCGAGACGCACAGCACGCCCTGCGCGCACACCGATCTTGGTACCAAGGGGTGCGGCGAGGTGGGCACGATCGGATCGCCCGCGGCGGTGACAAACGCCATCGTCGATGCGCTATCGGTGCTGGGCGTCAGGCACATCGACATGCCCGCGAGCCCGCACCGCATCTGGGCGGCTATTCGGGACGCGAGCCCGCGGCAGGCGGCGGAGTAGGCGGGTGATGCGCGCGTCGATCCGTCCATGCCCTTGCGTTCGACGGCTTTGCCTTGGCGCGCGGCTTGGTTGCGTCCTGCGCCTTTGCGAGCGGCGCGGGGCCGGCGCTGAGGTAGCGCGTCAGGCAGTCGTGCAGCGCCGCCGCGCCGGTCGAGGCTTCGCCCGGTTTTTTGAGCAGCAGCAACTCGACCGCCGGCAGTGGCGGCAATTCATCGGCGTGCAGCTCGCGCAAGCCTGGGGCGAGCGAACTGCGGCCAAGCACCGTGACCGCCATGTCGGCATGCACGGCGGCCAGCAGCCCGCTCGCGCTCTCGCTGATGCAGGCGATGCGCCAGTTGCGCCCGGCCCGCTCCAGGACGTCGATCGCGTGATCGCGCAGGATGTTGCCGGCCGGCAGCAGCGCCAGCGGCAGCGGGCTTTCCCGGTGCGCCTCGGACCCGGCCGCGGAGATCCAGACAAGCTGCTCGCGGTGAACGACGCGCCCGCCGGTAAAATCGTTCATGCGCGTGACCAGCGCGATGTCCACCTCACCGCGCTTCACCTGGGCGACCAGCGGCGTGGAGAGCGCACAGCGCAGTTCCACTTGAATGCGCGGAAAGGCTTGGCGGAACATTTTCAAGATCGGCGGCAGAATGCCGCGGGCGTACGAGATCCGGCGTGCCAATGACGACGTGGCCCTCGATACGGCCCGAGCCCAGGCGGGACAGCAGTTCGTCGTGCAGCCGCACGATCGACTTCGCGTAGGACAGCACCAGGGTGCCGTGTTCGCTGAGCAGGAGCCGTCGGTTGTCATAACTCATAAGCGGCCGGCCGGTGAGCTCTTCCAGCCGCTGCAACTGCAGCGTGATGGCCGGCTGCGTGCGGCCGAGCAGGCGCGCCGCTTCGGTGACGCTGCCGGTCTCCACAACCGAGATCAGCGACCGCAGCATGCGTATATCGAGGCTGATCAGGCTCATTGATCGCCGTGGCATGCAAGAGCCGTGCCCACGGTCCTGGCGAGGGTGAGGCAATGGCTGCGGCAGGGCATTTTCCGGGCGTGCTCGAGAATTGGGCGAGCCTGTCGCATCTGGAGCGCGACGCCGCGTACAACAACTCGGCCGCGGTAAGCGGGGTCGCCACGCTGCATGCGTGGCGCGCGGCTGCCTCGGCCCGCAGTCGCGCCCGGCCGGGTGCCGTTCTCGACCTGCCGTCACGGCCCCTTGCAGCGGAACCGGCTCGACTTGTTTCCTGGCACGGACCCGGATGCGCCATGCCTGGTGTTCATCCACGGCGGCTACTGGCAGATGAACAGCAAGGAGAGCTTCGCCTGTCTGGGCGACGGCGTGCGCGCGCACGGTTGGTCCGTCGCGTTGCCGGGTTATACGCTGGCGCCCGAAGCGAGCCTATCGGCGATCGTGGCCGAAATCGCCCGCGCGCTCGATACGCTGGCGGCCGAGTGCGCGGCTCGGGGCATTCGCGGGCCGCTGATCGTCTCCGGGTGGTCGGCCGGCGGCCACCTCGCGGCGCTCGCGCTCGAGCACGAAGCTGTTGCGGCGGGGCTCGGTATTTCGGGGATTTACGAGCTGATGCCGTTGCGGGACACCTACCTGAACGAAAAACTGCGGCTGTCGACGGTGGAGATCGAAACGCTGTCACCCCTGCGCCGACCGGCGGTCCGAAAGCGGTTCACGGTGGCATATGGAACCGAGGAGCTTCCGGCCCTGGTGCTGAACGGCCGCGCGCTTCACGCGCATCGCTCCGGCCAAGGTGCGCCCGGCGAGTTGCTGCCGTCTCCGGGGCGCAACCATTTCACCATCCTGGAGGAGTTGCGCGAGGCCGATGGCCAGCTGACCGAGGTTTTGCTGCGTTCGTTGGACCTTCCAGCAGCTTGACCGCCGGGTGCCGGTTCGAAGCGGATACACATCCCACAAGCAGCGCCAATCGCAGACCGCCTGAATACCGACAACGGACGCTTCACAGGGGTGAACCGTGACCGGCGCGGAGCCCGGCCAGCATGGCGGAGGGAGATTGCCCCTCCGCAGGCGCCAGAGAACTATTGGCGGTCGAAATGGTGGACAATCACCGCCGAACGAGTTCAGGGGAGCGGGGGACGCCGGACGAACTGCTGTCGGTTCGAGCTTTCTCGCGGATCCGCTGCTTGCACGCCTCGTTACGATGAACTTGCAATGCGCGCGTCGCCAAACCAAGACTGGCACCTGGCTAGCCGCACAAACCAGGAACGACTGGGACGGTTCGGAGGACGAGGCCGACGTGGTGGTCTATGATCTTGGGCCTCTGTCTCGATGTTCCTGAATACCTATGGGAAGGAACCGACCAATGTGCGCTCAATTCACGACGGAAGACCTTGAATATGTCCGCCATGGCGACCGGCCGCTATTGGCTCGGCTATTCCGTCCGCGCGGCGATGGCCCTTTCCCCGCAGTCGTCGACGTGCACGGCGGCGCCTGGACCAATGGCGACCGCACCGAATGCCAGACGCGAGGCGAGGCGTTGGCGGCGGCTGGCCTGGTGGTGGCTGCGATCGACTTCCGCCAAGCCGCCGACGGCTATCCGACCTCGCTGGTCGATATCAACTACGCGACGCGGTGGCTGAAGGCGCATGCCGGCGAGTTCCGCACGCGCCCGGATTTGATCGGCATCACCGGCAATTCGAGCGGCGGCCATCTCGCGATGCTCTCAGCGATGCGCCCGCGCGATCCGCGCTACGCCTCGATGCCGCTGCCGGGATACGATGCGACAGTACGGTGCGTGGTGATGTTGTGGCCGGTCATCAACCCGCTGTCGCGCTATCGCTATGCGCGTCGCGAGCGAGACGCCGCCAATCCGCCGGCCTGGGTGGATAACATTCCCGAGCGGCACGACACGTATTGGAAGACGGAGGCCGCGATGGCGGAGGGCAATCCGATGCTGGCGCTGGAACGCGGTGAAAAGGTCGAGACCCCGCCAGCATTGTGGATTCAGGGCCGGCCTGACCCGGTACATGATTACCATGACGTGGATTCAACTTTCCCCGGCAACGAACCGGACCGATTCGTCGCCAACTACCGCAAGGCTGGCGGCCAGATCGAGAGCGCGACCGTGGCTCAGGAATCCCGCCTGTCAGGCCCGACGTTCGATCTTATGATCGATTTCTTCCTTCGACACTGTGGCGTCTCGGCGCGGTGTGATTCGTGGGTTGCCCATGGAGACATGGGGGACGACCATGACCGTGGCGATCACACGTAGAGATCTGTCGGTGACGGAACTACGGAACGCGGCAACGCGAACGGAGGACGCCAAAGCGGCGCGTCGGATGCTGGCAATCGCGCTGGTGCTCGACGGCTGGACACGGGACGCGGCGGCGGAAGCCGGCGGCATGGACCGGCAAACCTTGTGCGATTGGGTGCATCGCTACAACGACTTCGGACTCGCTGGGTTGTCCAACCGGCCGCGGCGGAACGGCCCGCGGCCGCGCCTGACGGCCGAACAGCAATTGCAGCTGGCGGGATGGGTTGAGCAAGCGCCGGATTTCGCCGAACATGGCGTGGTGCGCTGGCGCTGCGTCGATTTGCAGCGGCGCGTCAAGCAGGAGTTCGACGTCGATTTGCATGAGCGCAGCATCGGCAAATGGCTGCGCCGACTGTCGTTCCGGCGACTATCGGTGCGCCCGCAGCACCCGCAGAGCAAGCCCGAGGAACAGGCGGTTTTCAGCGTGAGTTTCCCGCCCGTGTAGCCGCCGCGTTGCCGCCGGAAGCGGCGGGCACGTCGGTCGAGATCTGGTTCGCCGACGAGGCCAGGGTCGGCCAGCAGGGAACGCTGACGCGGGTGTGGGCGAAGCGCGGCTCGCGCCCCCGAGCACCGCGCGATCGGCGATACGACTGGGCGTATCTGTTCGGCGCGATCTGCCCGGAACGCAGCACCGGGGCGGCGATCATTATGCCTGCGGTCAATGTGGCGGCAATGAACGAGCACCTCGCGGAAATCAGCCGCTGCGTCTCGCTGGGCGCGATCGCCGTGGTGGTGCTGGACGGTGCCGGCTGGCACAGCTCGCCGCGATTGGTGGTGCCGGACAACATCGTCCTGCTGCCGCTGCCGCCTTACGTACCGGAGTTGAACCCGGTCGAGAATGTCTGGGAGTATCTGCGTGGAAATTTTCTTAGCCACCGTGTTTGGCAGACCTACGAGGAGATTCTCGAGGCGTGCCGCGATGCCTGGAACAAGCTCATGCAGATGCCCGCGCAAATCGCCTCAATCACCCGGCGCGCCTCGGCAAAAGCAGTCATCGAATATAACCCAATCGCCGAAAGGTTTGACGCTCGAGGGGGATTCCAGACTCGGGTGCGACGGCAATTCTGTCTGAACCCGGTGCGATTGGGACGGGGGGCACTCAGGGTGGGCAAGCCGGTCGAAATCACTCGTTTGGAGGCCTCGGCGGAGGATCCGCATGCCATCGCGGTCAGGACGCGCAACGGCGACCAGGGTAGGTCGCCGCGCCGTCCGGCCTGACTACGAACTCGTGTTCATCGGGGGCAGCGGCGAGGCGTTGGCCAGCCGGGCTGGAAATCTACGCCCTGGTCCCGGCGCTCGAACCGGTCGAGGACGCGACGCTGGACTACGATCTCTGGGCCATCCTGCGCTGGATGATCGCGGGCGTAGGCGGGGATTGGACCATCGGCGATCTGGACGCGACCGGCCGGTTGTCTCGCATTCCGGCCGCCGCATTCCAATAAGGGTCCAGTCGCCCGGCCCCGACCCTGCTGTCATTGCCGGGCTCGACCCGGCAATCCCGGCCCGTGCCGGGGCCGCGACGCCCGGGTCGGCGCAGGCCAGTCCGAACCCGCTCTATCTCCTGCGCTTTGACCGCCGGGTCTTCTTGGGTTCGGGCGCGGGCGGCTTTGCCGGGGCCGCGGCCGGGCCTGGTTGCACCGTTACCGCGACCCGCAGCACCGCCGCTCCGGGGAGCAACTGCACGCCGAAACTGTCCGGGCCGGCATAGCCGGACGCGGGCGTGTAATCGATCCGGGTCGTGTTGCCCACGGGATGGACATACACCTTGCCGTGCGCCGGCCGATCGGCGAGCAGCCCCGCATCGTATGGTTTCGGTCCGGGCGCGGAAACCGAGATGGCGCACCAGCCGCCATCGTTCCGCACCACGATCCGCGCGTCGGTGGGCTTGCCCTCGACCAGCGCCACCTGTTGCGGCGCGGTGCAGAGCCGCGCGGCCCCCTGCAAATCGTAGGAATAAACGATGGCGGACGGCCCGGGCGGCGGCCCTTCCGGCGCGCAGCCGGCGAGCAGGGCGATACCCGCGAGCGGAACCAGCGGCGCCCGGCAAACGGCCCGGAATCGCGCCGCGCGGCTGGCTGGCGTCATCGCGCGTGCCGGCGGCGCGCGCGCACGTGCCGGACGTGCCTGACCGGCGCCGGGGCCGCGTCGCAGACGCCGAGATCCGGCGGCACCAAATCCTGGCCCGCGGCGAAGGCCGGCAGGTCGGAGGCGCTGCGCAGCGCCATGACTTCCTGGAACATGGCGCCGTTGCGCGGGCAGAAATCCGCGCCGACGGCATGCGCCAGCTGCGAATGCGCGTTGGCGAGCGAGGTGATGTACACGTCGTGCTCGCGCTGGGCCTTGCGGCCGAACGTGGTGTGGAAATACCGCTGCAACGCGTGGTCCGTATTCGCCAGTTCCGGCCGGTAGCGCAGCACGAAGGCGTTGTAGCGGTCCTGTTCATGGCAATTGATGGCGAGCACCATCAGTTCGCTCTTGAGCGCTTCGACCTCGAAGACCGCGCGGTTCATCTCGGCGCTGCACGGCGCCGCCGCCCGCGCGCCCGGCAGCCCGAGCATCGCCGCCGCCGCCAGACCGCCGGCTAGCCAGCCCGCCACCCCCAGGGCGGATCGCCGGCGCGACCGCACAGGGTCTTGCAAACGGGCAAACGGGAATTGCCTTTCCATGGCGTGTCTCTCTCGCTGGTTCGGGTGGCGCGACCGGCTACGGATCGGGACGACTCACATGGCGGTCCTGTAACAGGTCTCGGCGGACAGGATCGTTGCCGCGGGGCGCGAACCGCGCCCGGTCGTCGGATAATTCACTCGAACCGTTCTGTCAAAATGACAACGCCGCTATTGCGCTCGCGCATGGTCCTCCCGCTCCGCCCGTTCCCCCCAAAACCCCGGTCCCTCGCCTTCCGGCGAGGCGGCTGAACCCTCGGCGCCTCAGCCGGCCCGGTAGCGGACCTGGCAATCCGAGCGCGCGGAAACGGCTTCGCCCAGGCCGAGCAGGCCCGA
The DNA here is from genome assembly GCA_963761015.1 of uncultured Alphaproteobacteria bacterium. Classification (GTDB taxonomy): domain Bacteria; phylum Pseudomonadota; class Alphaproteobacteria; order Acetobacterales; family Acetobacteraceae; genus CAVXFL01. The sequence goes on along the minus strand of CAVXFL010000015.1, from coordinate 75,242 downwards.
GCCGGTCAGCACCTGGCTGTCGCGGCGCACATAGGCGCTGGCCCCGTCGTCGCCGGCGACCCAGGTGCCGTTCGCGCTCAGATCCGTCAGCACGAATCGCCCGTTGCGATACTCGATCCGGGCGTGCAGGCGCGAGACCAGCGGATTGCGCACCACGATGTCGTTGTCTTCGGCCCGGCCCATCGTCAGCGTGCGATACCCCTCGCCGAGTTCGAACAGCGAGCCGCCGGACGTGACCGTGAGCCGGCCGTCCCGTTGCTCGCCCGCGCCGGGCGCGCGCATCACGGTGGCGTCCTCGGGTTTCCACACCAGCTCGTAAATCGCGACCTGCTGCTGCTTGCCGCGGATTTGCGCGACATCGATCTGCCGGCACGCGTGTCGCGCGCGCCCGGTGATCAGCGCGACCGTCGCGCCGCTGGTCAGAATCTGCCCCGCCTTCGCCTGACCCGCCAGCCGCGCCGGCAGGTTCACGCTGTCGCCGAACACGTCGGTGTCCTCGATCAGCGCGAGTCCGAAATGGAATCCCACCCGGATCGCGATCGGCCGTCCCTCGACCATCAACCGTCCGGTGATGCTGTCCTGCATGGCGCACGCCGCCTCGGCGGCGTCATTCGCCGAGGCGAACGTCGCCATCACCTCGTCGCCGATGGTTTTCACGACCTTGCCGCCGCAGCGCTGCGTCGCGTCGGTCATCGCGTCCATGCAGCGCGCCACGATGGCGCGCGCCCGCGCGTCGCCCAGCGTGTCGTATAGCTGGGTCGAGCCGCAAACATCGGCGAACAGGATCGCGAGCTGCGCCTGCCGCGGCACCGGCCTCACCCCATTGCCCGGGACAAGCTTATAACAGGCCCGGTCGCGTTCCGTGAAGCGCGCCGGCGCCGCCGTCGAGGAGAGTGGAATGCCGCTCGGGCCGATCGAAGTCTTTGCCGCCCCGGGCGTCAATCCGCCGTACGGGATTCGAACAGCCCGAGGAGACCTTGGAGCAAATCCGCCGGCGTTGGCGGACAGCCGTCGATGTACACATCGACCGGAATCACCTGCTCGACGCCACCCACGCAGGCATCGCTCGCGGCGAACAGTCCGCCGTTGCGCGCGCAGGCGCCGACCGCGACCACCCATTTCGGATTCGGCGTGGCGTCGTAGGTGCGCCGCAGCGCGTCGCGCATGTTGCGCGTGACCGGACCGGTCACCATCAGCACGTCCGCGTGCCGCGGCGAGGCGACGAAGCGCAGCCCGAACCGCTCCAGGTCGTAGAACGCGTTGTTGAGCGCGTGGATTTCCAGCTCGCAGCCGTTGCACGAGCCGGCATCGACCTCGCGGATCGACAGGCTGCGCCCCAGCCTGCGCCGCGCCGCCGCGTCGAGCCGGCGCGCGAGTTCGGCCGTCGCCGCGTCATCCGCGCGCGGCGCGGCCTCGGTCAGCGGACGATGGAGAATTCCGTTCAGAAGTGTGGTTCGCATGCGCCTTCACAGAAACACGCCGGCGAAAGCCGGGGAGGAATAGAGGACTGTTCGCCCTCGCTGGCTGCCTGGCTACAAGTCATGCCCCGAATAGGAGCAGTTGAAGGATTTGTTGCACAGCGGGAAATCGGCGACGATGTTGCCCTCGATCGCCGCTTCCAGCAGCGGCCACTGGAACCAGGACGGATCGCGCGCGTGGCAGCGCGCCAACCGGCCGCCGTCGATCCGAACCCAGACGAAAACATCGCCGCGAAACCCCTCGACCAGCGCCATGCCCGTTCCCGAGCCCTCCTGACATTCCGTAAGCACCGGACCCGCGGGCAAGCGGTCCAGGATCTGCTCGACCAGGTTCAGGCTCTGTTCGATCTCCCGGATGCGGATCCACACGCGCGCATTGACGTCGCCCTCGCGCCGCACCGGAACGTCGAACGTCAACGCGTCGTAGGGCGGATAGCCGGGCGTGCGGCGGGCGTCGAAATCGCGCCCGGAGGCGCGCCCGACATAGCCGCCGGCGCCGAAGCTGTGCGCCAGTTCCGGCCGCAGGATGCCGGTCGCCACCGTGCGGTCCTGCAGCGATGCCGTCGTGTCGTACAACCGGACCAGCGGCGCGAAGCCGGAACGCAATTGGCCGATCAGCCCGCGCAGGATGGCGGCGCCATCCGCGGACAGGTCGCGCGCCACGCCGCCGGGGACGATACCGTCCATCATCAGACGATGGCCGAAACAGGCGAGGGCGGCGCGGAGGATGCGTTCGCGCAGCACGGCGCAGTTCGCCAGCATGACGGCGAACGCCGCGTCGTTGCAGATCGCGCCGACATCGCCGACATGGTTGGCCAGCCGCTCCAGCTCCGCCATCAGCGCGCGCAGCCAAACGGCGCGCGGCGGCGGCGGCACGCCCAGGGCCGATTCCACGGCGCGCGCCAAACCGAGCGCGTAAGCCACGGTGCTGTCGCCGGAAATACGCCCGGCGAGACGCGCGGCCGTGCCGATATCGGCGCCTTCCATCAGCGCCTCGGTGCCCTTGTGCGTGTAGCCCAGCCGCTCTTCCAACCGCACCACCGTTTCGCCGTCGCAGGTGAAGCGGAAATGGCCGGGCTCGATGATACCGGCATGCACCGGCCCCACCGGGATCTGGTGCAGATGGTGGCCCTCGACCGGCAGGAACGGATACGCCGTCGGGCTGCGCGCCGTGGTGCAGCCACGGACGCGGATCGGGAAGCCCGACCGGCTCCAGCCCGTACAGATCGCGCGCCGCGCGCTCCAGCCGGATCGCCGCCGCGTGCTCCCGCCCGACCGAGGGAAACGTTCCGTCCGGGCAATCGCGGCTGACCACGCGCAAGCCGCCCTCGTCCAGCAGCGCCATGTGGACGCGCGCGCGCTCGCCCCAGAGCGCGATCAGGGTCGCGCGCCCGTCCGCCACGCGCGCGCTGGCATCCTCCCAGCTCATCCGAGCATCACCGAGACGTGGTGGAACCACGACACCAGCGGGCCGGGCAGATAGAAGCCGGCGACCAGCACGAGCGCCAAATGCGCGAAGATCGGCACGAACGAGGCTTCCGCGCGCGCGATCGGGCCGCGCACCTCGCCGAACGCGACCGAGCCGACGCGCAGCAGCAGCGCCCCGAAGGACAGCAGCAACCCCAGCACGAGCAGCACCGCCAGAATCGGCTGCCGCGCGAAGGACGAACTCACCACCAGGAACTCGCTGGTGAACACGCCGAACGGCGGCAATCCCGCGATCGCCGCCACGCCGGCGACCAGCGCCCAGCCGAGCAGCGGATGCGATTCCGTCAGCCCGCCCATCTCGGCGATGCGCTGTGTCCCCTTCACCTGCGCCACATGCCCGACCGAGAAGAAGATCGCGGATTTGGTCAGGCTGTGCATCGTCATCTGCAGCAGCCCGGCGAAATTGCCGAGCGGCCCGGCCATGCCGAACGCGAACACGATGATACCCATGTGTTCGATCGACGAATAGGCGAACAGGCGTTTGATGTCGCGCCGCCGGTACAGCATGAAGGCCGCGAACAGCAGCGACACGAGGCCGAGCGCCACCATCAGCGGGCCGGGCGCGATGGCGCCGGGGCAGGCGGCCAGCAGCATCTTGAACCGCAGCAGCGCGTACAGCGCCACGTTCAACAGCAAGCCCGACAGCACCGCCGAGATCGGCGTCGGTCCTTCCGCATGCGCATCGGGAAGCCAGGCGTGCATCGGCGCCAGCCCGACTTTCGTGCCGTAGCCGAGCAGCAGGAACACGAACGCGACGTTCAGCAGCGCCGGATCGAAGCCGTTGGCGTGCGTCACCAGCACGGTCCATACCATGCCGTCGATGCCCTCGCCGATCACCGGCCGCGCCGCCATGTAAACCAGGATGGTGCCGAACAGCGCCAGCGCGATGCCGACGCCGCCGAGGATGAAATATTTCCACGCCGCTTCGATCGCCTCGTGGGTGCGATAGATGCCGACCATCATCACGGTGGACAGCGTCGCCAGCTCCACCGCCACCCACATCACGCCGATATTGTTCGCCGCCAGCGCCAGGTTCATGCCGAACAGCATGAGCTGATACATGGCATGGTAGAACCGCAAATAGCCGCGGGTCAGCCGGCCCGTCGACAGCTCGTGGCCGATATAGCTCGCGCTGAACACGCTGGTGGTGAAGCCCACGAACGTGCCGAGCACGATGAACACCACGTTCAGATCGTCGACCAGCAGATAGCGGCCGGTCGCCGGCCGGTGCCACAGCAGGACCACGGCGCAGGCGAAGGCGATGAAGCTCGCGGCGATGTTGATCCGCGCCGAGCGGCGATAGTCCCGCATGACCGCCAGCAGCGCCGCCGCCAGCAGCGGCACGCCGATCACGCCGGCGAGCGCGATCATCGGCGTTCGCCGCGGAACTGATCGAGCACCTGCACGTCCACCGTGTCGAAGCGCTCGCGAATGCGGAACAGAAAAATGCCGATCACGATCAGCGCCACCAGGACCGAGAACGCGACGCTCAGCTCCACCACCAGCGGCATGCCGCGCGCGCCCGTGGCGGCCAGGCTGATGCCGTTGTCCACCGCGAGAAAGCCCACCACCTGGCTGACCGCGTTGCGCCGCGTCACCATGAGCAGCAGTCCGATCAGCACGATCGAGAGCGCGAGCGCCACGTCCTGCCGCGCCACCGGATCGGCCCGCGCCGTGACGGGCAGCATCACGTCCAGCGACAGCGCGACCAGCCCGATTCCCGCCAGCATGGTGGGCATGACGCCGATGACGGTCTCGACCTCGCGATGGATGCCGAGCCGGACGACGATGCGCCTGAGTGCCCCGGGAACCAGCATCGCCTTGAAGCCGAGGGCGATCGCCGCCGTGATATACAGATGCGGCGCGCCCTGGATGTTCGCCTGCCACGCCACGGCGAACGCCAGGATGACGGCTTGCAGCGCCAGCATGTTGATCAACGCGCCGATACGCACCTGATACAGCATGAGCAGGCTCACCAGCACCATCGAGCCGGCGAGCATATGCGCGACATCGAACGAGAGTTCGTGCATCAGAGATCCAACGAGAGTTCGTGCATCAGAGACCGCGCGAGACGAATAGCAGAAGGGTTGCGAGCAGCCCGAACATCAGCGCCGCGCCCAGCAGCTCGGGTACACGGAAGACGCGCATCTTGGCGATCGACATCTCGAACACGCCCAGCAGGGCCCCCGCGACGGCGAGCTTGCTCAGGTAACTCCCGAACCCGATCGCGTAGGCCCCCGCGCCGGCAGCGCCGATCGCCAGCCCGAACGGGAAGAAGATGCAGGCAATCGCGGAAATGGTCAGCAGCAGCTTCAGCGACGCGGCCAGCTCGATCATCGCCAGATGCCGCCCGGAATATTCCAGCACCATGGCCTCGTGCACCATGGTCAGCTCCAGATGCGTCGCCGGATTGTCCACGGGAATGCGCCCGTTCTCGGCCAGCGCCACGATGACGAAGGCGACCAGCGCCAGCGCCAGGGACACGCGCAGCCCGGCGGCGGGCGAGGCCATGAACGCGGCGATGGTCGACAACTGGCTCGATCCGGCGATCAGCGCCAGCGAGATCACGATCAGCAGCATCGCCGGCTCGGCGAGCGAGGCGATCATCACCTCGCGGCTGGCGCCGATGCCGCCGAAGCTGGTGCCGATATCCATGCCGGCGAGCGCCAGCAGGAAGCGCGCGCTGCCCAACAGCGCGATGATGGCGATCAGGTCGCCCGACCAGCTGAACATCAGCCCGGCGGCGAAGGTCGGCACCAGCGACGCCGCCACCCAGGTGAAGGCGAAGATCAGATAGGGCGCGACGCGGAACAGCCACGACGCGTTCTCGGCCAGCACCACTTCCTTGCCGAGCAGGCGGCGCAGGTCACGATAGGGTTGCAGAATGGGCGCGCCGCGGCGACGCTGGATGCGCGCCTTCACCTTGCGCACGAGCCCGGTCAGCGCCGGCGCGGCCAGCAGCACCAGCGCCATCTGCGCCGCCTGAACGAGCAGCGCGCCGATCACTGCCATAGCGCGAGCGTCAGCAGGAGCGCCGCCAGGGCCAGGAACACGAAGCCCAGATAGCGGCGGATGGTCAGGAACTGCAGGTGGTTCAGCACCTGCGCGGTCGCGCCCACGGCGGTTGCGATCGGCGCGTAGAACGTGTCCCACACCAGGTCGCGGCTGTACTTCACGATGCGCGCCGGGCCCATGTCGCCGGGCGGCGGCATCGTGACGGTGCTGCGCGCGGCGAACAGCGTCCTGCCGTAAACGCGGCGGATCGGCTGGGCGAAACTGTCGGCGGTGTATTGTGTCGCCGGGCTCGGATCGGGAAAGCCGCAATCCCATGCCGGGGCGCGGCGGATGGCGCGCGAGGCGAAACGGTGGATGGCGATGGCGGCGAACCCCGCGCTGGACGCGATGAACAGGAAGATCAGCAGCCCGTTGTACGAACTGCGCGAGGCCGCCACCGGCACCGTGGTCAGCCACGGCAGGCCGACCTGCATCGGCATGCGCACGCCGAGCAGCCCGCGCGCGACCGGCGACAGCGCGTCGATCACCACGCCCGGGAAGATGCCGGCCAATAAGCACAGCCCCGCGAAACCGAGCATCACGCCGACCGACCAGCCGTCCACCTCGACGGCCCGCGCCGCCGCTTCCGAACGGGGCCGGCCGAGAAAGCTCACGCCGAACGCCTTCACGAAGCAGGCCGCCGCCAGCGCCGCGGCGAGCGCGAGCAGCGCGCCGTCGGCCGGGATCATCACCTTCAGCCCCCATTGCGGCAGATCCGGGTGCAGCAGGATCGCCTGGAAGGTCAGCCACTCGGACACGAACCCGTTGAACGGCGGCAGCGCCGAAATCGCCGCGCAACCAATCAGGAAGGCGAAGCTGGTGCGCCGCATGCGCCGGATCAGCCCGCCCAGCTGCTCCATATCGCGCTCGCCGGTCGCCGTCAGCACCGCGCCGGCGCCGAAGAACAGCAGGCTCTTGAACACCGCGTGGTTGAACACGTGAAACAGCGACGCCGTCAGCGCGAGCGCCGCGCCCTCGGCGTAACCGTTGGCGCGGAACGCCATCGCCAGCCCGATCCCGATGAAAATGATGCCGATATTTTCCACCGTGTGGTAGGCGAGCAGCCGTTTCAGATCGTGCTGCATCAGGGCGTAGAGCACGCCGATCACCGCCGTGGCGCCGCCCAGCACCAGCACCGCGACCGCGCTCCACCACGGCGTGACACCGAGCAGGTCGAATACGATGCGCAGGAAGGCGTAGACGGCGACCTTCGTCATCACGCCGCTCATCAGCGCCGACACATGGCTCGGCGCGGCCGGATGGGCGAGCGGCAGCCACACGTGCAAGGGCACCAGCCCGGCCTTGCAGCCGGCGCCGAACAACGCCAGCGCCAGCACCAGCGCGGCCGCGCCGCCCGACAGATGCGCGGTTCGCATCGCCGCGAAGCCGTAGCCGCCGCCCGCGCCGGCCAGCACGCCGAACGCGAGCAGCAGCGTGAGGCCGCTGAGCGTCGCCATCAGCAGATAGACGTAGCCGGCGCGGACATTCTCCGCCTCGCGGTGATGCGCGACCACCAGCGCCCAGGACGACAGCGACATCAATTCCCAGGCGAACAGGAAGCTGAAGGCGTCGTCCGCGATCGTCACGAGGCTCAGCGCGGCGACGAACACCGGAAAGAACGGCAGCACGCGCTCGGGCGCGCGTTCGTGGCGCCCGTAGCCGAGCGCGTAGACGCTCGCCCCGACCCCGCCGAGGCTGACCAGGAACAGGAAGAAGGCGCCCAGCGCATCGAGGCGGAACCGCGCGCCCACCCAGGGCAAGCCGAGCGGCAAGGTCAGCGTGGACGGGCCGCTCCCCAGCGCGAGCAGCGCGACGACGCCGATCACCGCGCCGAGAGCGGCCGAGGCGCCGTAAATCGCCGTGGTTCCGGCCGGTGTGCGCGCGATCGCGGCGCCGAGCACCGATAGCCCGAGCAACGCCGCGATGGCGAGCAGAACCGGGACGATCATGGCGGCCGATGCGACAGGCGAACGCCGCGCCCGCCGCCAGGGCTGACCGCGCCCTCGGCGATGAGTTCGATGCCGACCGCGGTCAGCGCCTCGATCAGCTTGGTGAGGGAGTTGACATTGCCGCGGATGACGCCGTCGCTGGCCTCCATCCGCTGGATGGTCGGCACCGACAGCCCCGACAGTTCCGCGAGGCCGCGCTGATCCAACTGCAACAGCGCCCGAGCGGCCCGCAACTGCCCGGCCGTGATCACGCGAAATCCATCGATAGCGATATCGGAGACATCGAAACAGATGGATGACATAGCTATTCTGGCCTCACAAGCCGCTGAGCAAAGCACCCAGGGCATAGCTCGTCCGAAGCGCGCGCATCGCGAAATGGCCGGTCGCGGCGCGCCACGAGGCGGCGCCCCGAGCAGCCGCGGCTACGGCTTTGCCGGGGCTTCGATCGGGGCGCAATTCGTGCGGCCGGAGGCGAGGCAGTCCTGCAGGCTGCTGCTGCGGCGCAGTTCGCGGCTCAGCCACAACCCGGCGAGCACCAGAACCGCGATCACCACCAGCGCGATCAGCGCCCCCGCGCGCGGCGCGCCCTCGTCCTCGTGCCGTTCCCCTTCGTCCATGGCCGTCTCCGTTCGAACACGAGCGCCCGCCCGGCGGCAACCGATACGCAAGCCAAACTGTGATTGACAGTCACCCCCCGGCGCGGCGACTTGCAGCCATGCGCCTGCGAACCGCGATTCTCTGCCTCGCCATCCTCCTGCCCTCCGTGTCGTCGCTGGCCGGCGAGGCGCGGGGCCGGTTCTTCGTCACCAGCGACGGCGTGCGGCTGCATTACCTCGAAGCCGGTCATGGCCATACCATCGTGTTTGTGCCGGGCTGGACCATGCCGGCCTGGATCTGGGAGCCGCAGATCGCGGATTTCGCCCACGCCTACCACGTGGTCGCGCTCGACCCGCGCTCCCAGGGGGAGAGCCAGATCACCTGGTCCGGCGACGAGCCGTTCCGGCGCAGCCAGGACATCGCCGAGCTGATCGCGAGGACCGGGTCCGAACCGGTGCTGCTGGTCGGCTGGTCGCTCGGCGTGCTGGACGTGCTCGCCTACGTGCACCGGCACGGCGACCGGCACCTGGCGGGGCTGGTGCTGGTGGACAACTCGGTGGGCGAGAACCCGCCACCGTCGGCCGGGCGGCATCGCCACCGGCGCCGGCATCCGCGATTGCCGCACGACGCGTGGGTGGAACACTTCGTGCGCGGCATGTTCCGCCATCCCCAGCCGGCCGCCTATCTCGACCGGCTGACGCGCTCGGCGTTGCGCACGCCGAAGGCGATCGGCGACGAACTGCTCGCCTACCCGCTGCCCCGCACCTACTGGCGCGAGGGGATCTACGCGACCGACAAGCCCATCCTCTACGTGGTGCGCCCGCATCTGGCCGGCCAGGCGGAGAATTTGCGGGCCAATCATCCCGGCGCGGAAACCGTCATTTTCCGCGACGCCGGCCACGCCCTGTTCGTGGACGACGCCGACCGGTTCGACGCGCTCGTGAAGGATTTCATCCGCCGCCGGCTCTGGCGATGAGCCGGGCCCGCGCCGGGGGCAGCCCCTCGGCACCGGCGGCGTGCTGCTGCCGCTGTTCCTGATCTCGGCGGGATCGGTCGGCTACGAGATCGCGCTCACCCGCTATTTCGCCGTCGCGAAATGGTCGGAATACGGCTACTGGGTCATTTCCATCGCCATGGCCGGGCTGGCGCTGAGCGGCGTGTTCGTGGCGCTGGCGCGGCCGCTCTTGCTCCGCCATGCTGCCCGGCTGCTGGCGACCCTGCCGCTGCTGCTGATCGTGGCCGCCGCCGTCGGCTACCATTTCACCACGACCAATCCGTTCAACCCGCTGCAATTGCAGAACCAGGCCACCTGGCTGCCGGAATTCGCCAATATCGGCGCCTATTACGCCGCGCTGCTGCCGTTCTTCTTCCTGACCGGCGTGTTCGTCAGCCTCTGCTTCGTGCTGAACCCGGAGCGGATTGGTCTGGTCTACGGCTCCGACCTGACCGGCGCCGGCGCCGGCGCGCTGTTCGTGCTCGCGCTGATGTTCGTTCTGCACCCGTTCCGCCTGGTGCCTGCGCTCCTGCTGCCGCTCGGCGCCGCCGCGCTCGGCGCCGCCTGGCGCTTCGGCGGGCGCGCGCGGCTCGCGCTGGCCGGAACGGCCGTTGCCGTGGCGGCGGGCGGCGCGGCGCTGCTGCTGTTCGCCGACGGGGCCGAGATCAATCAATACAAGCCGATTTACGCGCCGCTGCATGTGCCGGGCAGCCGCACGCTCGCGGAAATCCGCCTGCCGCGCGGCCTCTACATGCTGCTCGACGACTTCACCGAGCGGGTGGACACCGACATTTCCAACGACGCCGCGATGCTCGGCCTGCCCGGGCCGCCGCGCGCCTATGGGCTGTATCGCGACGGCAACCGTCTGGCGGCGCTGCCCTCGCCCGCCGTGGGGCGCGACGTCGCCTACGCGGGCGCGACGCTGGACGCGCTCCCGTACCTGCTGCGCCCGGGCGCGCGGGTGCTGCTGGCCGGCGCCTCCGGCGGGTTCCGCATCCGTGTGGCGCTCGCGCTGGGCGCGGCGCAGGTGGACGCGCTGGAATCCGACCCGGTGCTCAATCGCGCGCTGCGGCGGGGCCTCGGCGGTTCCCCGCCGTTCGGCGCCGACCCGCGCGCCCGCATCCTGGCCGAGGCGCCGGTCGCCGCGGTCGGCGGGAAACCGGCGCGCTACGACCTGATCGACATTTCGGCCGGCTATCTGGACGAATCCGAAGCGCACGCGACCGCCTTCACCGGCGAGGCGATCGCCGCCTATCTCCGCGCGCTCGCGCCCGGCGGCATCGTCTCCATTCCGGTGTCCATCCGGGAGTTTCCCGCCTATGCCGTGCGCATGCTGGCGACCGTGCGGGCCGGGTTGCTGCGCGCCGGGCTCGACCCGCTGACGCACGTCCTGGTCTACCGCTCGGCCTGGAACGTGCGCATCCTGGTCGCGAACCAGGCCTGGACGGCGGCGCGCATCGCCGCGGCGAAGCAGTTCTGCGACGACCGTTCGTTCGACGTCTCGTATTATCCGGGGATCGACGTGCGGGCGGCGCGGGCCGGCATCTACAACGACCTGCCGGCGGTCTCCTTCGCGCAGGGCGCGATCACCTCGGGCGCCGGACCGGACGACGCCATCGCCGACGAGGCAAGCCAGGTGCTGGCGGGGCTGCCCACCGAATCCGAGGCCACCTTCAACCTCGCCCCGATCACCTATGACCGGCCGTTCTTCTATTCGGTGCTCCGGCTCGACCGGCTCGGGACGATCCTGAAACGTCTGGAATTGCTGCCGCAGGCCGAGATCGGGCCGCTGGTCAATCTGGCCGTGCTCGCCCAGGCGGCGCTGATCGCGCTGTTGGTGCTGGCCGTGCCGCTCGCCAGCCCGGCGCGGCTCGCGGCGGGCGCGGGCAAGATAACGCGCGCCATCGTCTATTTCGCCGCGCTCGGCTTGGGCTTCCTGTTCATCGAGCTTTACCTGATCGAGCAGGCCGCATTCTACCTGAACGACCGCGCCAGCGGCTTTGCCCTGGTGCTGAGCGGCATGCTGATCTTTTCCGGCCTGGGCAGCCTGACCGCCGCGCGCTTCGGGGCCAGGCCGCGGCTCGGGCTCGGCCTGGCGGTGGCGGTCGTGGCCGGATGGTGCCTAGCGGTCGGCGGCTGGCTGCAACCGTTGCTGCTGGCCACGATCGGCTGGCCCTGGGGCCTGCGCGCCGCGGTCGTGGTGCTGCTGATCGCCCCGGTTTCGCTGGCACTCGGCCTGCCGTTCCCGCTGGGGTTGAGCACGGTCGGCCGCGGCGGATTGCTGCCCTGGTCGTGGGGGCTGAACGGGGCGTTTTCCGTGGTGGCGACGCCACTCGCCAACCTGATCGCGCTGCAATGGGGCTTCCAGCGGGTTCTGCTTTTGGCCGCCGGCCTGTATCTGGTGTCCTTTCTGTCGTTCCCCGGATTGCGAAGGAGCCTCGCTTGGCAGGACATCCCGGCGCCCTCACACGACGCGGCCTGATCGCCGCCGCCGCCACGCTTCCCGCTTCCCGTTTGGCCCGCGCCGCTCCCGCCGCGGGCGGCTGGACGCTCGACGCGTTCGAGGACGCAATGGCGCGTTCCGGACGTCCGGCGCGGCTGTCCGAACGCGCCTTCGCGGCGATCGAGGCGCGCCGCCCGGCCTATATCGCCCGCATCGAGGCGTATCTGAAACGGCATTTCGGTGCCGCCGACCCGCTGGTGGTGGACGCGTTCCGCAAGGTGCCGCGCGAATACTTCCATTACATCTATTCCGAGCATCTCCCGGTGCCCTCGGAAGCCTACGAGGCGACGCCGAAACCCTGGGGGATCGGCTACGGCTCGGCGCTGTCCGACTATCTGGGGCAGGCCTACATGACGCAGCTCTGCCGGCCGAAGCCCGATTACGTGACGCTCGAGATCGGCACCGGCAGCGGGTTCCAGAGCGCGGTGCTGTCGCGCATCGTCCGCCGCGCCTATTCGATCGAGATCATCGAGCCGCTGGGGCGCGCGGTGTCGCAGATCTTCGCCCCGCTCGGCTACGACAACGTCGCCACGCGGGTGGGCGACGGGTACTACGGCTGGCCGGAGGTGAAGGGCGGGTTCGACATCATCATCGTCACCTGCGCGGCCGAATACGCCCCGCCGGATCTGTTCAAGCAGTTGAAGCCGCAGGGGCGGATGGTGATTCCGATCGGCCAGCCGTTCAAGCGCGGGCAATTCCTCTACGTCTATACCAAGGACGACGCGGGCAAGGTGCATTCGCGGCGCGATGTCGGCGTGTTCTTCATTCCGATGACCGGCGCGATCCAGCATACGCCGCGCCGGCGCCCCCGGGTCGCGGCGCACAAGGCGGCGCCCGCGCCCGCGCTGCAGCCGACCGAGGTGAAGTCCGAGCCGCCGCTGCCCGACCCCGACAGGTAACGGACCCGGCAACGCGCCACGGCGAAGACCCGCAACTGAACCGCCCAGCCGGGCGGGAGGGCGAGACGAAAGCGGGGTGAGCCTGGGCGCGGCAGTCTCGCCGCCGTCTCATTGCCGCGATTTGCGAGATGCCGGAGCATTTTTTCGGCAAGGCGGCAATCGCTCTCGATCGGCACCGAGACCTTAGCCGGGCATACGCCGCGCGTCGTTTTTGCGTGATGCCCGCTTGGCGCCGGCATGACGGGACATTTTTTGCCGTCTGGATGAACGCGGTCTAGGCGGCGCGGACCCCGTGTCGAGGCTCGGGGCCGGCTTCGGCGGGCGCGCGGCCGGCAATACTGTCGGATTCGCGCGTGGGAACCTCGTCGAGCGCGGCGAGGGCGGGGGTGCGCGCGGCGATGAGCGCCGAGGCGAGCGCGGCCTCGGGCGGGTCGAAGTAGATGACATCGGGCGGCAGCCGCCCGGTGCGGCGGATCGAAGCGGCGCGCTCGGGATAGGCGGCGGCGTAGCGCTCGGCCGCGGCGACCAACTCCGGCGCGGCGGCCCGCGCCCGCGCCCCCGCCCCCGGCGTAGGCCGGATCTGTCCCTCGTCCGGAGGGGATTTTGCCCCTGCTTCCTCGCGCCCGGGCAGAGGGGACGCCGCTGCTGCTTGCTCTGCCTTTGGAAGAGCGCCGGGGTGAGGGCACGCCGCGAGCGCCTCGGCCATCAGCCCGAGCGCGCAATGTTCCGTCCAGGCGAGGTGGTCGGCGGTGGCATCGACCGCCTCGAGCTTGCGCCGCGCCTGCTGCATGCGCAGCAGCAGCCGGAGCGCGCTGTTCGCCTGGCGCATCATGGCCGCGGCCTGGGCGCGGCATTTGGCCGCCCACTCCGGCGTCGTGTCGGGCTGGTGGGCGAGGCGGAGGCAATCCTTCCACTGCTCCGAGGCGGCGACGAATTGCGCGGCCACGTCGGCCTCGGCGGCGTTGGCCGGCGCGAGTGCCGCGATGCGGGCGATGGCGGCGCGGTCGCGCCGGGCCAGATCCTCCGGCCCCGGATTGACGCCGGGCGGCGGCGGCAGGGTGAGGCGGAGCGTGCGGACGAGGTGCCAGTACGCGTCGGCCGGAAGCTGGAGGGCGACCCCCGGGTCAAGACCGGGGGCGGCGGGCAGAGTTCGGAGCGCCGTCAAACATGGCGGTACTTATAGCGTTAGTTTTACTCCCGGTGCAATGGTTAGTAACGCTAGCGGCCCGCGGCGCACGTCGCGCGTGGCCAAGCGGCCGAGCGTGACCATCATCCCCTCGGTTCGCCGAACGCCATGGGTTTGTGACGCGCCCCGATCGCAGGATTCCTTTTGACGCCGCCGAGCGGTATAAGCCTGCCATGACCGTCGCTGTGCGCCGCGGCATGACCCTGGAGCAGTTCCTCGCCTGGGAGGAGGGGCAGGAGCTGCGCTGGGAGTTCGACGGCTTCCAGCCGGTCGCCATGACCGGCGGGACCGTGGAGCACGAGGCGATCGGCAACCGGCTGCGTGGGTTGCTGCTCGATGGCTTGCATGGCAAGCCGTGCCGGCTGTGGGGCCCGACGATCAAGATCGAGGTGGCGGGGCGCATCCGCTATCCGGATGCCGTCGTGAGCTGCACCCCCGTTCCGCGCGGGGCCACCATCGTGGCGGAGCCGGTCGTCGTCTTCGAGGTGCTCAGCCCCGGCACCTCGCGCACCGACCGGATCGACAAGATGCGCGACTATCAGGTCACGCCATCGATCCGGCGCTACGTCATTCTCGAACAGGACAGCATCGCGGCAACGGTGTGTTTGCGCCTCGGCGCCGAATGGGTCGTGCGCGCGCTGACCGAGGGCGACGTGCTGCAAATGCCGGAGATCGGGGTCGAGATCGCGCTGGCCGGCATCTATGCGGATGTGCCGCTGCCGGCCGGCGGCGCGGGTTCCGAAACTGCTGGACCAGGAGAGGCGGACCGATGATGACGATCGCGGATGGCGCGCAGGCGCAACAATTGGTGGAGCGCGCGCGGACGCTGCCGGCCGGGCAATGGCACGAGATCACGCGCATCAACGGTGCGACGGTGTATCTGGTGCGCGCCGAGCCGCGCGAGCGCCCCGACTTCGACGTGCACGACGACGCCGACGAATACGTGGTGGCGCTGGAAGGCACGTTCACGGTGGAAACCCCGGACGGCCTGGTTTCGGCCAAGCCGGGCGAAAGCCTGCTGGTGCCGCGCGGCACGCCGCACCGCGGCAAGCTGGCGGGCGAGGCGATCATTCTGCTGATCCGATGAATTTTTCTGGCCGGACACATGGGGCGGAAACAGCTGCGGCATAGGACCGCTTTTGCAGGCTGTTCAGCAGGAACCGTCGCGCGTAGGACGCTTCGGATGGGCGGCGGGATGCGCTACGCTTTCCCGCCCTACGCGCGCGCTAGACGGGGATGCCACGACGGTCAGGTTCGGTTAGCCACGCGCGGACCCTACCCAAGAAGTCCCAAACATCATCGGAACCTGGTTTAACGTAATCGCCAGATTTAGGATCGCTCCCCATCTTTTCAAATATCGAGCGCAACCACGACAGCTTGCTTCGCTGCACATCCAGTTTATCAAGCCAGCGTTCTACTTCGCCCACGCGAACCACAAACAAACCGTATCGTTCAAGCTCATCGAGCAAGTTGTTTGCGGCCTCGCGTTCAGAACCAGAGAGAAGAGCAATGCCGCCCGCGGTCTTGAAGTTCTGACAGCTATTGTTTATAGCGCCTTCAATGCATTGGCACGACGTGCCCCAAACGGCTGGTGATCCGACGTTGGTATGCCGGAAGCGATAAGGTGCCGGGTCCATTCTTGCCCCCCGCCCTTGAGAATGTCGAGATCAGCAATGGCGGCCGTTGGAATCCCAAGCTTCCGCAGCGGTTCCACAATTCGCGGAATGGTTTGCTTGTTGTCAGCGTTCAAAAAAAGGGTATCCGGGGCCCCTCGTGAATCGTTGGTGGCAAGGAGACGCTCATTGACTTCCTGATAGAAGGCACGATCAGCATCAGCTTCGCACACGACGACGTGTTTGTAAAACAACCCTGACAACACGCCCGCGGATCGCAAGAGCGGGTCCTGCATGAGTTGGGTAAGTTCGGCACTGGGCAGCAAACGGGCCGTGGCGACGCCACGCTCGTAGGTAAGACGGACAATGTTGACCCTCGCACCCGAAAGGACTGCACCCATCACGAACTGCGGGCTGTGAGTTGCTACAAATACGCGCTTGTGCTCAGATATCGCACCACGAGCAATTTCCATTGCAAGTCTCGATACCAAAGAAGGATGCAAAAATGCTTCAGGTTCATCGATCAGAATGATTTTTGGATCGCCGGTATGGAGCTGGATTAAAATCCCGGTAAAAGCTTTTACACCATCGCTAACAGATTCGATTCCGCTGGCAGAGCGCATATACTCCAGAGCTTGATCGTTGAAACTCCGTTCGTCCGGAGGAGGCGTGGAACCAAAGCGGATGCTCAACTGATCGCCTGCTTGCGCGTCAATGGCAAAATGCAAACCGAGAGATTCGTATATCACCTTGCGCAGGGCCTCGCGTTCGCTATCGTTTGTTAGAAGTCTCGCCAGAGGCGTGGTCGGGTTTTTCAGATCCCCGCGCCCCTGCGAGTTCACCAGACTAACTCGGCTCGGCCCATCAAGGTTAAGCACAAAATGTCTCAAATACCAATCTGCAAATAAATGCTTCCTCGAATTAGGGTGAATCAATGCATCAAGAAACTGAGCCTCGGCAACGAGAAACCGATTTTGACCTATGGTTACAATAGACTGTTCGGGAATAGTCCGCTCGCCAGCTAAAGGAGCTGCCTTTAACGACTCCAACTCTCTTCGGGCATCACTGTCGCCGCGCCCCTCGAAATCGAGACTCCCGATCACGAAGCTCTGCGCCTCATCTACATTGCAGAAGAGATGGATTTCGCGAAGAGCCAAGCTTTTTCCGGAATTATTCGGTCCTACAAAGATGGTAACCGATGGCGGGGTTTCTACGACGAGTGGTGGCTGACGTGGCGAAGAGCCAGCCTTCAGATGTATATGAGTGATCATGATCGCTCAGAACTCATGGTTGTCGATGTTGGCGCATCCCCCAATGCGCCGCCACCGCCACCCCATCCGGCCTCGCAACCAACGCCAATTTCGAAGGAGCCTCGGACCGTCCGGCCTTGGCCCGGCAGCGGACCTTTTTGGCACACCATGACTTTAGTCCCATTCAATTGACGCGCTACTCCCACCGCTGGTTGGCAGGATTTCGCCGGTACCCGAGAACAGCGCGTGGGCACCGTGGATACCGGCTCCCGGCCTTTGCCGGGACAGGTTTTGCCGGTAAGGAACAAGGGATGCCGGGAATAGCGCGTTTCATTCGCCGTCCGCGATCTGGTGCAAATGCCGGCTGGGCTCCATGCGGCCGTGGAGGACGCGCACAATCTCGATCAGCTCCGCCTCGGCCACGCGATAATAGAGAATATGCACTGGCCGTTTCACCCTCCCGCTTGGAACATCGTCGCGGGCGAGCCTGAGGTGGAAGCTGCGAATACCCGGTCGCAAATCGGATCGGTCGCGCGTTCCGGGGCCTTTCGGGGCAGCCGCGACCTTGCGCATGGCTGCGCTCAGGAGCGCGCGATAACGATGCTTGGCGTCCGGTCCACGGACCGTCGCGCTGGTCGCGAGAATATGAGCAATGTCGGCCTGGGCGAGGGGCGATAGGCGAAACCTCGCCACCCCTTAGCGCGCCTGCTCGCTCGGGCTGGTTGCCAGCGCGTCGAGGTAGTCGTCGAGGTCGACATCATTGATCTCGACGAATTCGCCGCGTTCGAGCGCATCGAGCCCGGCATCGATCCGCAACCGCAGCGCTTCGAGCTTGAGGGAGTCTTCTCGTCGGCGCTGCTGCAAGGCGCGCACGGCATCGCGGATCGCTTCGCTCGCATCCTCGTATTCGCCGGTTTTCACGGCGCTTTCGATGAAGGCGTCTTGCTCGGCTGTCAGGCTGATGCTGCGGGTCCGCATGATTCTCACCCCGGTCCTCTCCCGCAAGCGGGAGAGGGAGTTTGCTCGCACCAGAAACGGTGCGGGTTCATTTGGGAATACACGATCAATGCGCCTCCGCCCAAGTCCGGCCAATCCCCGTCTCGACAACCAGCGGAACCGACAAACGCGCCGCGCGCTCCATCACGTCGCGGGCGATGCGGGCGGTGTCGATCGCTTCGTGCTCCGGGGCCTCGAACAACAGCTCGTCATGCACCTGCAACAACAGCCGCGCGCGCAGGCCGACATCGGAAAGGGCGCGCGGCAGGCGGACCATGGCGCGCTTGATGATGTCGGCGGCGCCGCCCTGCAACGGCGCGTTGATCGCCTGGCGCTCGGCGTAGCCGCGCTTGGCCGGGTTGCGGTCGGCGATGCCGGGGATCCAGCAGCGGCGGCCGAACGGGGTCAGCACGAAACCGTGGATCCGCGCCTCCTCCTTGGTGCGCTCCATGTAGGCGCGGATCCCCGGGTAGCGGGCGAAATACGCGTCGATGTAGAGTTTTGCTTCCCCCGGCGGCACGCCTAACTGACGGCCGAGGCCGAACGCGCTGATGCCGTAGATGATGCCGAAATTGATCGCCTTGGCGCGCCGGCGCGTCGCCGCGTCCATGCCCGCCATCGGGATGCCGAACACCTCGCTCGCCGTGCGCGCGTGAATGTCCTCGCCGCGCGCGAAGCTTTCGCCGAGCGCCGGGATGTCGGCGACATGGGCGAGCAGCCGCAACTCGATCTGCGAGTAATCGGCGGAAACCAGCACGTGGCCGGGCTCGGCGATGAAGGCGCGGCGGATGCGGCTGCCTTCCTCGGTGCGGATCGGGATGTTCTGCAGGTTGGGATCGTTGGACGACAGCCGCCCGGTGCTCGCCACCGCCATCGCGAAGGAGGTGTGCACGCGGCCGGTTTCGGGATTGATGTAATCGACCAGCGCGTCGGCGTAGGTGGATTTCAGTTTGGCCAGTTGCCGCCAGTCCAGCACGCGCGCCGGCAGCGCGTGGCCTTCGTCGGCGAGCTGCTGCAACACCGCGGCATCGGTGCCGTGCGCGCCGGTCTTGGTGCGCCGGCTGAGGCCGAGCTTCTGTTCGTCGAACAGGATTTCGCCCAGTTGCTTCGGGCTGCCGAGGTTGAATTGCTTGCCGGCGAGACGGAAGATCTCCTGCTCCATCGCCGCCATGCGGTGCGCGAAATCGCTGGACATGCGGCGCAGATCGTCGGCGTCGACGCGCACGCCGCAGCGTTCCATGACCATCAGCACGCGCAGGAGGCGGCGCTCCACCTGCTCGTAATGCGCGAGCGATTGCGTGGTGCGCAGGCGCGGGCGCAGCGCGTGCCAGAGGCGCAGCGCGATGTCGGCGGACTGGGCGGCATGGGCGGTGGCGCGGTCGAGCGGCACGTCGGCGAAGGCGAGGCGCGCGCGCCCCGTGCCGGTGGCCTGGTCGAGCCCGCCCGGCTGGTGCGCCAGATGCAGCGAACACAGCTCCTCCAGCGCATGGCCGTGCGCGCCGGCGTCCTGGGCGAAGGAGATCAGCATCGTATCGTCGATCGGCGCGACGTTCGCCGCGCCCGCGCGCGCCAGCACGAGCATGGCGAACTTCGCGTCGTGAAAAATCTTCAGCACGCCGGGGTCGCACAGTAGCGGCGTCAGCGCCCGCATCGCCTGCTCCGGCGCGATCTGCGCGGGCGCGGCGGTGTGGCCGAGCGGCACGTAGCAGGCACGGCCCGGCGCGGTCGCGAGCGCCAGCCCGACCGGCGTGGCGCGCAGCGGACCCGCCCCGGACGGCGATCCGGGGTCGGGCGTGTCGGTCATCACGGCGAGGGCGAGGGCGCCTTCCCGGCTCGCCTCGCCGATCCAGGCTTGCAGCGCCGGCAAGTCGCCGACGGTCTCGTACGGTCCGAACGGGATGTCGCGCGCGGGCTGCGGGGCGGGCAGCGGCGGCGGCTCCGGCGACCGGCGCGCCCGGCGCTTGCTCCAGCCCGAGCCGCAGCAGCACGCTGCGGAAGCCGTTGCGGCGCAGGAACGCCGCCAGCTTGTCGCGATCGGGCTCGCAGCAGGCGAGTTCGTCGATGCGCATGGGCAGCGGCGCGTCGTCGCGGAGGGTCACGAGCTGGCGCGACAGCCGCGCGTTCGCGGCGTGCGCGATCAGGTTGTCGCGCCGCTTCGAGGGCTTCATCGCGGGCGCGGCGCTGAGCACTGATTCGAGGTCGCCGTATTCCTGGATCAGCTGCGCGGCGTTCTTCGGGCCGATGCCCGGCACCCCCGGCACGTTGTCGATGGCATCGCCCATCAGCGCCTGCGCCTCGATCAGCTTCTCGGGCGGGACGCCGAATTTCTCCATCACCTCGGCGGGGCCGATCGCTTTGTATTTGATCGGGTCGAGCATTTCCACGCCCGGGCGGATGAGCTGCATCAGGTCCTTGTCGGAGGAGACGATGGTCGCCCGCCCGCCGCATGCGACGGCGGTGCGCGCGTAGGCGGCGATCAGGTCGTCGGCCTCCCAGTCCGCGAGTTCGATCGCCGGCACGCCGAACGCCGCGGTGGCCTCGCGCACCAGCGGGAATTGCGGCAACAGCTCGTCCGGCGGCTCCGGGCGGTGCGCCTTGTACTGGTCGTAGATGCGGTCGCGGAAGGTGGCGCGGCCGGCGTCGAAGATCACCGCGAGATGCGTGCCGACATGCTCGCGCAGCAGCTTGGCCAGCATGTTGGTGAAGCCGAACACGGCGTTCACCGGCACGCCGTCCGGGCGCGTCATCGGCGGCAGGGCGTGGAAGGCGCGGAACAGGAACCCCGAGCCGTCGATCAGGATCAGGTGCAAGGGGGCGGGCTGCGCCGCCGGCGACGCGGTTTCCGTCTCGGCGCTGGCGGGGGCGCCGAGGGCTGCCCCGTGCCCCGACACGGGGCCTGCCCCGTGCCCCGACACGGGGTCAGTGTCCGTCGGCGTGACCCGCTCCGGGCTTCAGCACGTAGAGGCGCGAGCAATAGGGGCAGACGACGGCATCGTGGACGATGCGCAGATAGACGCGCGGATGGCCGAGCGGCTCGTCGCCGCCGTCGCAGGCGACCACGCGCTCCTCGACCATGATCGTTTCGCCGGGCGCGGGGGCGGCCGGGTCGGGCGGCTGCTCGGGGGCTCCGGGGGCGGAAACTCCGTCCGGCATCGTAATCCTCTATGGCGTGGTGATGCCGGCGATGATAGCGTCGGGGCGCATGATTTCAATGTTCGTCGTGCCGGCGTGATGCGGCGCCGGAGCTTGGTGCTGGGGGCCGCGGCCCTCGGCTTGCAGGGCTGCGTCGGGGCCGTGGGCGGATCGGCGCGGCTGGCGGGTCCGCCGCCCGCGCCCGACGGCGTGTTCGTCATGCGCGACGGCGCGCGGCTGCCCTACCGGGTATGGCTGCCGGAGGACGAAAGCGCGGCGCCCTGGGCGGTGGTGCTGGCGCTGCACGGCTTCAACGACAGCCGCGACGCCTGGGAAATCCCCGCCCCCTGGTTCACCCGCGCCGGCATGGCGCTGTACGCGCCCGACCAGCGCGGCTTCGGCCAGGCGCCGGACCGCGGCGGCTGGGCCGGCGTGCCCGCGATGGTCAACGACGCCGCCGCGATGGCGGAGCAGCTGCGCACCCGCTACCCGGCGAGCCGGCTGTTCCTCATCGGCGAGAGCATGGGCGGCGCGGTTCTGATGCGGTTGGCGACCGCGACCGGCGCCCCGAAGGTGGACGGCTACGTGATGGCGGCGCCGGCGGTCTGGGGGCGGGCGGAGATGAATTTCTTCTTCCGCGGCGCGCTCTGGGTGGCCGACCGGGTGGCGCCGGGGATGGAGCTGACCGGCGGCCCGGTGCGGGTGCTGGCGACCGACAACCGCGCCGCGCTGCGCCGGCTCTCCACCGACCCGCTGACCCTTCACGCGACCCGCGTGAGCACCTTGAACGGGCTGGTGAACCTGATGGACGGGGCGCTGGGCTCGGCGCACGTGTTCTCCGGGCCGGCGCTGTTCCTGTATGGCGGCAAGGACCAGCTGGTGCCGGACCACGCGACCCGCGCGGCGTGGCGGGCGCTGGAGGCGACCGGCGATCCGTTCGTGCGCATCGCCTACTACCCGCACGGCTATCACCTGCTGCTGCGCGACCTCGGCCGCGCGGCGCCGATCGGCGACACCATCGCCTGGATGCGCGATCCCACCGCCCCCTTGCCCTCGCACGCCGACCGGGCGGCGCTGGTATGGCTGACGCGGGCGGTGGGCTGACCCCGGGCTTTCGTGGTCCGCGCAATCGCGCTATGGAAGCGCTGGTTTGGACCCGTAGCTCAGCTGGATAGAGCGTCGCCCTCCGAAGGCGAAGGTCGCACGTTCGAGTTGTGTCGGGTCCGCCATCAAAATCAAAGGCTTAAACGAAACCGCTCGAAGTGCTATAAGGTCGTAGGTAGCACGTAGGCAGCGGAACGCGGGAGAAGCCCGGGTTCGGATGGCCCGTCCATGGGGCAGGCGCGCCCATCGCGTGGGCGCTGATGACGAGCGGGGAAGCATATCGGCCGCATCCGGCGGCCGGCTGACCCTCGCCGAGCTGGTGCAAAAGGGCAATTGAGGGAAGATGCTGATCGGTCGATCCGACGATCCACCAAGCCCGCGAGGGGTGGTGGCCATTGCAGGCCGCTCATTCCGTTTGGGCGTGGATCGCGGAACCCATCTGGGCCAGCGGCCCGCGTGGCCGCAGCGACAGGCCGGACACACGACCGCAATCGCACCGGATCAGGATTTTTCTTCATCCGCCCCTTGCACCAACGGGGCCGTCCACACACGCCCTACCTTGCTGCGTTCCAGAGTACGGCATTGGCAAACCGCCGGATGCGGGAGCGGAAGGCGTTACGGCACCGGCCCACTGGACCAGCCAGATGCAAGCGCATCCAAGAAATTCCGGACCAGGTAGCGCACTGTGGCGGCCTGCGCGAGCATCAGACGACCAAGCCCCACTTTGGTCGGCCCGGTTCAGCCGCAGGCTTACGAGGAGCAGGACTATGGCGCGCCGACCCACAGAGGATTTGTACGCCATTACAAACTGTTGATCTCGCGTACCGGTAATTCGCCAAATAATGTGCATGCCGCGCTGAACCGCGATGGCCAACTTGCAGTAATTATTCGCGAACTCGATGATATCTGGCGGCTCGTTGAACAGCACAGGCGTTTGTCCAAACACAGAATTCATGGACAAGCGCATCCTGAATTCTACCGCAGCCTCAACGACTACCGAGCACGTTGGGACGGCCGAGCAATTTGGGCGCTGTGGGACTGGGAAGCAGAGCAGCGTGGAGAGGAACCGCCGATCAAGTGCTTGATCGCCTGCTGGAAAATGGGGCTGAGAACGCATGCGACGCTGGACGTGAACCAATCGACGATGATCAAGGTGAACCAGAAGAGTGGGAGTTCGATCCGGACAAGCATTCCGCAGCGTCGGAAATCGATTTCGCGGAGGAAATCGTCCGGCAGGAAGCCGCGAGCCCTAGCGGGGAACAGTACGGAGCAGCGTGTTCGCGCGCCGCGGGTGCTTTTACTCACCAGTCGGGAATTAAGACGACGTTCCTGTTGTACAGAGTTGCGATCGGTGCTATAGCGGCGGGATGAAGCAGGACGGACGCGGGTTAGATCATCGGACGTTGGAGACCATTCGATTGATGGCAGTCGAGCGAGTGCGGGACGGCGAGCGTCCGTCATTGGTGGTGGCTTCGTACGGCTTCAATCGCACGACGATCTACCGATGGCTGAACGCGGCGGCAAAGCCGGGTATGGGACTGCGAGCACTGCGCTCCAGGCCGGCGACGGGCCGGCCACGCAGTCTGACGCCGCATCAGGAGCAACAGGTGTTCCGCTGGATCAATGGTCGCGATCCGCGTCAGTATGGCCTGGATTTCGGATTGTGGACGCGGTCGTTGGTGGCCGAGCTGATCGAACGGAAATTCGCCATTCGGCTTGGCGTGACGGCGGTGGGAGAACTGCTCGCCAAGCTGGGACTGACACCGCAGAAGCCGCTGCAACGCGCTTACCAGCGCGATCCTGAAGCGATCGAGGCGTGGCGGCGCGAACGGTATCCTGCCATTGCCAGACAAGCAAAAGCCTCGGGCGGTGAGGTGTATTTCTGGGACGAGTCTGGGCTTTCGTGCCGATAGCGTGCATGGCAAGACCTGGGCCAAGAAGGGTCAGACGCCCGTGGTCGAACGCCCTGGCCAGCGGCAATCGATCAGTGCGGCCTCCGCGGTGAACGCTCGGGGTGGGTTCTGGTATTGCACCTACCAGGGCGGGCTGAACGCCGAGTTGTTTGTCGAGCTGCTGCGCCGAATGATGCGGCGTCGTTCGAAGCCGTTGCATTTGGTGCTCGACGGACTTCCCGCGCACAAGACCACGCTGGTGAAGACCTATGTTGCCTCCATGAAAGGCATGCTGACGCTGCATTTTCTTCCCGGCTATGCGCCTGAACTGAACCCCGATGAACTGGTATGGAGCCACGTGAAGCGCACCGGCGTGGCCAGAGCGCCCCTGCGGCGCGGCGAAAAGCTGCAGGCCAGGATCGAGGCACAACTCAGCGCCATCAAGCGCGCGCCGCAGTTGATACGGTCATTCTTCAAGGCGCCAAGTGTCGCCTATATTACTGACTGGTGAGTAAGGAATGCATCGCAGGGAATGCTCTTGACTACCAGGCTGTCGACGCCACTCCGCAAGATTTCCGAGGCGGCCTCAGAGCGGAAGCTGTCGATCAGCAGAACGATCCGGCTGAGCGGATAACGGTCCTTCAGTAAGCGAAGCTCGGCCGGGGTCGGATGATCCGCGCTGACCACGATCAACGCCGGCACGAATCCATCCCGCCCGAGGCGAAGCGCGCTCTCCACGGAGGTCGCGCTCTGGACAGGGCGATATCTTGTTTCGGACAGAATTCGGCGCAGGCCCTCGCGGAAGATCGGGTTGGAATCGACCAGAAGTGTGGCAATTGGCCCCTCGCCACGACCGCTGCCGATATCCGTATCATTTTCTGTCATCGCAGTCTTTCGTAGCACCCCGTTCAGTTTTCCAGGCATCACTTGGCGGTACCATCGCATACGTTTGACTAAAGAATGGGTACTACGAAGGACCGAACTAATCTATGAGGTACTTGTACCCTTGAAGTTGGCGGCTCATTAATAGCTAAATAGTTGATTGAGTGATCCAAACCTTACAACCTACGCTCGAATTGGACCTGAAACTAGGAGATCACCATCCACGATGGATAGATCAACCACCAATACAACTCAAAGCTGTTCAGATGTTGAGCGCGTATCGCCACCGATACCGCCCTCGTGCTCGCCGATGTCGACATTGCCGAGAAGTCCAACGAGATCCCGGCGGCCCAGAGCTTGCTGGCCGAACTCGGCGTCGCCGAAGCGACCATCGTCACGCTCGATGCGCTGCACTGTCAAAAAACATTTCGAGGTCGCGGTGGAAGCCGGCGTCGCAATGATCGTTCAGGTCAAGGACAATCAGGCGGGTCTGCGCCAGCGGATCCAGGAGATCGCCGCCACCACGGCCCCGCTCCGGTCTGCCCATAGCCACGACGCCGGGCGTAATCGCGACGAAACCCGAACCGTCACCGTCTTCCATCCCACCGACAAACTGGCCGATACCGACTGGCACCCCCACGTCGCCGCCATCATTCGCGTCGAGCGCCAGGTCTTCGCCCACAATGCCAAGACCGGACTGCTGCGTCACGCGACCGAAACCGCGTTCTATTATATGTCGCTTTATTTTGGCGGCGGTGCGGAAGTTGGGTCAAGGATAACCGCACCGGCACGCTCCAGCCAGGACCGCTATCGCGCCGCTCTCGTGGGCATCGATGGCCTGCTTGAGCTCATCGCTATCCCATAGCGTCGAACAGCCTTGGCGGTAGTCCCGCGCGCTCTCGCATCGATTTGGCGGAGGGAGCGGGATTCGAACCCGCGGTAGGCTGTTAACCTACACACGCTTTCCAAGCGTGCGCCTTCAGCCGCTCGGCCACCCCTCCGGTGCTCAGGCGTCCATCTTCAGCGCGGCCAGGAAGGCACTCTGCGGGATCTCCACCTTGCCGAACTGGCGCATGCGCTTCTTACCCTCTTTCTGCTTCTCCAAAAGCTTGCGCTTGCGCGTGACGTCGCCGCCGTAACACTTCGCGGTCACGTCCTTGCTTAGCGCGCTGATCGTCTCCCGCGCAATCACCCGCCCGCCGATCGCCGCCTGCACCGCGATCTTGAACAGCTGGCGGGGGATCAGGTCCTTCAACCGCACGCATATCGCCCGCCCGCGTGCCTCGGCCACGTGCCGATGCGCGATGAACGACAGCGCATCCACCGGCTCGCCGTTCACCAGGATGGCGATCTTCACCAGATCCCCCTCCGCGTAGCCGTCCATCTGGTAGTCGAAGCTGGCATAGCCGCGCGAGACCGACTTCAGCCTGTCGTAGAAGTCGAACACCACCTCGTTCAGCGGCAGCCGATAGACCGCCATCGCCCGGTTGCCGACATAGGTGAGGTCGACCTGCTGGCCCCGCCGCTCGTTGCACAGCGTCAGCACGGCGCCGAGGTAATCGTCGGGCACCATGATCGTGGCCCTGATCCAGGGCTCCTCGATATGGTCGATCACGCTTCCGTCGGGCATGTCGGCGGGGTTGTGCAACTCCCTCACCTCGCCGTTGCTGCGATGCACCCGGTAGACCACCGAGGGCGCGGTCGCGATCAGATCGAGGTCGAACTCGCGCGCCAGCCGTTCCTGCACGATCTCCAGGTGCAGCAGCCCCAGGAAGCCGCAGCGAAAACCGAAACCCAACGCCGCCGAGGTCTCCGGCTCGTAGTGGAAGCTGGCGTCGTTCAGGCGCAGCTTGGCCAGGCCGTCGCGCAGCTTCTCGAAATCGTCGGCATCCACCGGATACAGACCGCACCAGACCACCGGGACCGAGGGCTTGAAGCCCGGCAGCGGCTCGGTGGCGGGGGTGCGGTCCTCGGTGATGGTGTCGCCCACGCGGCAATCCGCCACCGTCTTGATCGCCGCCGTGATGTAGCCGATCTCGCCCGGGCCGAGGTCGTCCGCGGGGGCGAGTTTCGGGGTGAACACGCCGACCTGCTCCACCACGTGCACCGCCCCGGTGGACATCATGCGGATGCGCTGCCCGCGCCTGAGCCGCCCGTCCTTCACGCGCACCAGGATGACGACACCGAGATACGGATCGTACCAGCTATCGACCAGCAGCGCTTTCAGCGGCGCGGCGGCGTCGCCTTTGGGCGGCGGCAGGCGGGCGACCAGCGCCTGCAATACCCCCTCCACGTTCAGCCCGGTCTTGGCGCTGATGAGCACGGCATCGCTCGCGTCGAGGCCGATGACATCCTCGATCTGTTGGCGCACCCGATCCGGTTCGGCGGCGGGAAGATCGATCTTGTTGATGACCGGGACGATCTCGTGCCCGGCCTCGATCGCCTGGTAGACATTCGCGAGCGTTTGCGCCTCGACGCCCTGGGTGGCGTCGACCACGAGGAGCGAGCCCTCGCAGGCGGCGAGCGAGCGGCTGACCTCGTAGGCGAAATCCACATGGCCTGGCGTGTCCATGAGGTTGAGCTCGTAAGTCTGCCCGTCCTTGGCCTGCCAGGTGAGGCGGACCGTTTGCGCTTTGATGGTAATGCCGCGCTCGCGCTCCAGTTCCATCGAATCGAGCACTTGGCTGGTCATCTCGCGCTCCGGCAGCGCGCCGGTGGCCTGGATGAGGCGGTCGGCGAGGGTCGACTTGCCGTGGTCGATATGCGCGATGATGGCGAAGTTGCGGATATGGGCGAGGGGGGTGTCGGTCATGGGGGTGGATATATAGGAAAGGCGCCCGTCCCTCACCCCGACATTCTGCTCCGACTCCGCTCGACGACCGCTTTGGCCGTAGAGGCATACCCCGCCGGGCGGCTGACACCCGCCGCCTATCCGCTCGGCCGGAGGCAACCCGCCCCGACCGCATCGCCGTCGCCGGCGCACACTGAAACCGAAACGCCACACCGGGGCGCTCGTGAGGCCGGCGCCAAGTCGGGCCGCCCGGCCAGGGGTTACGCCGCCTCCGGCTAGCCTGTAATGATCCGATCAGGCAAGAACAGCGAGCGCGGCATGATCCGTCCTTCCGCCCTGATCGGCCCGTCAATCGGCCTGCTCGCCGGCCTGCTGCTCGCCGCGCCGGCGGCTCGCGCGCTGCCGCCCGCCGACCCCGACGCCATCGTCACTTTGCAGGACGAGAACGCCTCGATCACCACCGCGAAGCTATCCGACCGCTACTACGTGAACGGGCTCAAGCTCGGCTACGTCTCGCCCACCGGCGACCTGCCCGCCTGGGTCGAGCGGGCGGGGCACGAGATGTGGGGCGACGGGCGGCAGCGGATTTCCATCAGTATTGAGCAGTCCATCTTCACGCCCGCCAACACGCAAGCGACGCCGCCGCCGCGTAACGACCGACCCTATGCCGGCGTGCTGACCGGCAGCTTCTCGCTGATACAAGACACCGATTACTGGCGCAGCATGCTGGGCTTCCAGCTCGGGCTGGTCGGCCCCGGGGCGGGCGCCGAGGAGCTGCAGAACGGCTGGCACGACCTGATCGGCCAGCGGCACACGCTCGGTTGGAACTCCTACCAGATCCACAACGAGCCGGTGGTCCAGATTCTCAGCCAGCGCGTCTGGCGCGAGCCGCTCGGCACGATCGACGGGCTGGAGACCGACGTGCTGCCCGATTTCGAGGTCGGCGTCGGCAACCTGCGCATCTACGCCCTGGGCGGCGTGCGGCTGCGCATCGGCCAGGGGCTGGACTCCGACTACGGGCCGGCGCGGATGCAGCCCTGGGGGATGACCGGCGGCGACGCCTTCACCCCGGTGCGGCCGTTCAACTGGTATTTCTTCGTCGGCGCCGACGGTCAGGCCGTGGCGCACGACCTCACCCTGAACGGCAACACGTTCCAGTCCAGTCCGCATGTCACGCCCAAATGGGACGTGGGCGAGTTGGAGGCCGGCGTCGCCGTCATGCTGCGCGGTGTGAGGATTTCCTATACCCAGGTGTTCCAGACCGAAACATTCCACGGCGAGCACGGCGGCCTGCACCAGTTCGGCTCGCTGGCCGCCTCCGTCAGGTTCTAGACGCCAGGCTGTCGCAAAAAGCCAAAAGTCCGCGCGCCGAAAAGCTTGAACGCCGGGCGGCGGGCGCGGCGGATTGCATCAGTCTCCGAGCAGATCCAAGCCGATCGCGCTGGCAGCGGCTCGCAGCGGCCGGTCCCTGGTCGCCAGCGGCAAATTGCGACGGGCCGCCAGTTCAAGATACGCCGCGTCGTACATCGAGAGCCTGTGCCGCTCCGCCATGCGGGCCGTCGTCGTCCAGGCCTCGGCGGCCGCTTCGGGATCGAGAGCGACCGGAAGATCCCGCAGAAACCCGGCGAGCCGCTCGCGCTTGGCCTGATCCAGACGGCCGCGCCGCTCGGCCATGAGCAGCGCGTTCAAAGCCTCCAGCGGCCAGAGCAGGGGGGCGAGCGCCCCCGTTTCGGTCACGCGGTCCAGCAACACCATGACCGCCGGCGTCTGTTCCTCCGCGAAACACCAAGCCACCGCCACGGAGTTGTCGAGCACGAAGCTCACCCGCGGCCTTGCTCGATCAGTTCCTTGATCTTGATGCCGCCGAGCGTGGCGGTGCGGCTGAGTTGGCGCAGGCCGGCGGCCGCGCGTCGCGCCTTTTCGCGATCGAATCCGGGCGCGGCGGGGACAAGCTTCGCCACGGGCTTGCCGCGCCTGGTGATAACCACTTCCGCACCCTTTTCGACCTTGTCGAGCAGAGCGCTAAGCTGATTTTTCGCGTCGAAAGCGCCAACTTGCATCGCCCGCTCCGTTGCCTGGCTTGCTGGCTAGCTTAATGCTTGAGCCGAATTCAAGCAATGCCGGAGGCGATCGCCGCATGCGAACGAGTTACGCCGCCGCCAGCGCTTCCTCCGCTTCGAGCCACGCGGTTTCGGCCGCGGCCACTTCGCGGGCGATGGCGGCGAGGCGGGTGTTCGCGGCGGTGACTTCGGCGGCGCGGCCGGGCGCGTAGAGCGCGGGATCGGCCAGCCTTGTCTCGAGCGCGGCGCGCTCGGCGGCCAGCTTCGCCAGTAGCGCCTCGGCGTCGCGCGCCTGCCGCCGCAGGGGTGCCAGCGCGGCGCGGGCCTCGGCGCGCTCGCGGCGCTCGTCGCGGCGGGTCGGCGTGTCGGAGCGGGAACCGCCGGCGGCGGATCGCGCCCGCTCGGCGAGCAGGGAGCGGTAGTCGTCCAGATCGCCGTCGAACGGCCGCACCGTGCCCTCGGCCACCAGCCAGAGCCGGTCGGCGACAAGCTCGACCAGATGCGGGTCGTGCGTGATCAGCACCACCGCGCCGGCGAACTCGGCCAGCGCCTTCACCAGCGCCTCGCGGGCGTCGATGTCGAGATGGTTGGTCGGCTCGTCCAAGATCAGCAGTTGCGGCGCCTCGCGGGTGGCCAGGGCCAGCAAGAGCCGCGCCTTCTCGCCGCCGGACAGATTGGCAACCGGCGTATCGGCGCGGTCGGCGTCCAGGCCGAAGCGGGCGAGTTGGGCGCGCACCTCCGACGGCGCGGCGCGCGGCAGGGCGCGGGCCATGTGGTTCACCGGCGTTTCCGCGACCACCAGCTCCTCCTCCTGGTCCTGCGCGAAATAGCCGACGCGCAGCTTTCCGCCCCGCCGCACCTCGCCCGATAGCGGCGCCAGGCGACCGGCCAGGAGCCGCGCCAGGGTGGACTTGCCGTTGCCGTTGGCGCCGAGCAGCGCCACCCGGTCGTCCATGTCGATGCGCAGCGCCACGTTTCGCAGCACCGGCCGCCCGTCATAGCCGGCCGACACGCGCTCGAGCGCCAGGATCGGCGGCGCGATGCGCGCGGGCTCGGGGAAGGCGAAGCGGGTCGGCGCGTCCTCGACCACCGCATCGATCCGCGGCAGCCGTTCCAGCGCCTTCAGCCGCGACTGCGCCTGACGGGCTTTCGTCGCCTTGGCGCGGAAGCGGTCGACGAAGGCCTGGATGCGCGCCCGCTCGTCCGCGATGCGCTCGGCGGCGCGGGCCTGCTGTTCCGCGCGTTCGGTGCGGATACGCACGAACTCGGCAAACCCGCCCGGGGTCAGCGACAGCTTGCCGCGATCGAGATGCGCGATCGCCTGCACGCTGCGGTCGAGCAGGCCGCGGTCGTGCGAGACCACGAGCGCCGCGCCGGGGAACCGCGCGAGCCAGCCCTCCAACCACAAGGTCGCTTCCAGGTCCAGGTGGTTCGTGGGCTCGTCGAGCAGCAGCAGTTCGGGCTCGCTGAACAGCGCCGCCGCGAGCGCCACGCGCATGCGCCAGCCGCCGGAGAAGGCGCCGACCTCGCGCCCCTGCGCCGCCTCGTCGAAGCCCAATCCGGCGAGGATGGCCGACGCGCGCGCCGGCGCCGCGTCAGCCCCGATGGCGCGCAGCCGTTCGTGGATTTCCGCCAGCCGCATCGGCTCGGCGCGCTCGGCCTCCGCCAGCAGCGCAAGCCGCTCGGCGTCGGCGGCCAGCACGGTGTCGAGCAGCGAGGCCGCGCCGCTCGGCGCCTGCTGCGCGACGCGGCCGAGCCGGGCGCGCGAGGCCAGCCGGATCTCGCCGCCGTCCGGCGTGATCTCGCCGGCGATGGCGCGCAGCAAGGTGGACTTGCCGGCGCCGTTGCGGCCGACCAGACCGATGCGCTGCCCCGGCGCGATCGTCAGATCGGCGCGGTCGAGCAGCGCGCGCCCGCCGATGCGCAGGCTGAGATCGCGGATGACCAGAAGGCTCATGGCGGCGGATTCAGCGAGCGGGCAAGGGGTTGCCCATAGGCCGCCGAGCGATTACAGCGCCCTCGCCGAGGAAGCGGCGCGGCACGGCTCGCGACACCGCTTCACGCATTCCGCGAGAAACGAGGACCAGCGCCAATGGCGAGCGAGCGCACGCTGTCGATCATCAAGCCGGACGCCACGCGGCGCAATCTCACCGGACGCATCAACGCGCATTTCGAGGAAGCGGGGCTGCGCATCGTCGCGCAGAAGCGCCTTCAGCTGACGCGCGGCCAGGCCGAGGCGTTCTATGCCGTGCATCGCGAACGCCCGTTCTTCGCCGGGCTCGTCGAGTTCATGACCTCCGGGCCCGTGGTCGTGCAGGTGCTGGCGGGCGAGAACGCCGTCGCCCGCAATCGCGAGGTGATGGGCGCCACCGACCCGAAGAAGGCCGAGCCCGGCACGATCCGCGCCGAGTTCGCGGAGAACATCGAGGCGAATTCGGTGCATGGCTCCGATTCCGCCGAGAACGCCGCGGCGGAGATCGCCTTTTTCTTCGCGGGCATTGAGATTGTCGGCTGAACCGGCTTGGGCGTTACATGAAATTGCGCGAATTGGGTATGCTTGCGGACGCTGTGCTCGTAAGTTGCTCCGCAGGGTTGGACCGGCGGTTTCCGGGAGGGGGACAGCATGACTGACGCGGTTGCAGCGCTCGGCCGGATTCTACTCAGCGCCATTTTCATCTGGGCCGGCTTCGGCAAGATCGGTAATCCGGCGGGCACGATCCACTACATCGCCTCGGCCGGGTTGCCGTTCCCGTCCGCGGCTTATGTCGTGGCGGTGATCGTCGAGTTCGGGGGCGGATTGGCGCTGCTGCTGGGTTGGCAGGCGCGCGCGGTCGGGGTTGCGCTGGCGATATTTTCCGTGGTCACCGCGGCGGTCTTTCACAGAAACTTCGCCGACCACATGATGGCGATCCAGTTCATGAAGAACATGGCGATGGCCGGTGGTCTGCTGCAGGTGGCCGCCTACGGCGCGGGGGCGATCAGCCTGGACGCGATGCTGAGCGGGCGCCGCAGCTACGGCAGGGTGTCCGGGCGCGTGGCCTGATCGGAACCAAGCCGGGTCCGCGAAGGCCGCCCCCCGCGACGGCTTCAGACGCGTTCCGGCGCGGCGATCGCGGCGGTTCGCAGCGCCGCGACGAACGTGCCGAGACCGCGCGAGCGCAAGGGCAGAAAGGGTCGCGCGGTCTGGCCGCATAGCCGCTTGATCGTGGCCATCGCCGCGTGGCTCACGCAATCGACCGGAAACAGCACGGCGTCGGCGCGGCCGATCAGCCCCGGCAACAGCGCGTGGCTGTCCTCGATGCCCCCGTCGTGATGCAACAAGGAACCGCCCGCCCGCTCGGTCATGGCCCGCATGGCTTCGAACTGCTTCGGGCGTCCTCCGACATAGAGAAGAATGCCGCCGCGCAGCGACGCCGGCGGTGCCGTCCTCGGCCGCTCGGCGTCCGCCAAGGCGCGAAATCGTCCTCCAACACCTCCAGCTCGGCGCGCAGTTCCTGTTGCCGCTGCTCGGCCGCGCGCCGCAGGGCGCGTTCGCGAACAAGTTCCTGGCGGACGGCCGCGAACCGTTCCTCGACCCGGCGGCGACGCGCGCGCTCGCTCTCCAGATCCCGGCGCAAATCCGCGGCGAGATCGGATAAGGCGGAATCCGGCCGCGCGCCGGGTTCGACGGCGTTCCGGACGAGGTTGCGCGTGGCCAGATCGGTCAGCTCACGGATCTTCGCATCGCGCGACACGACCGCTTGGCGAAGCTGTTCCTGCTGGCGCGCGACTTTTGCCTCCAGCGTCGCCTTCTCCGCCTCGAGCGCGCTCAGCCGCCTGATATCGGCGCGGTTGGCGGCGCCGATCAGGTGCGAGAGCATGTGGACGTCGCCAAACGCCTCCGCGATCAGCGTCGAGCCGGCAGCTTGGTGCGTGAGCACCGCCCAATACGCGCCGGGAATCTCGCCGCGCTGCCGCGCCGCCTGCCAGAGCGCGCGCACGTCGTCCTCGTCCGCCGCGCGCGCGAACTGGCCGATGGCGAGGCGATGCGCCCGGTCCAGCGCCTTGTTCAGCAACTTGGCAGGGACGTTCGGCTGGCCGGCGGACCCCACCGCCAGCTTGTGCAGGTCGTGATCCGAGGCTCCGGCCACAGCGCTTCCGGCCTTCACCAGGACCCGGCGCAGCTCGGCCGTGGAGAAGCATGTTCCGATAATCGAACAATGCAGGTTCGCCGACAGTTCCCAAAGCCGCCGCCGCTGTTTCGGCGTCGCCGCGACCGGCGCGACGGCGGCCGACACGGCACCATTCGGCGCCTCCCGCTCGGGCGCGCGAAGCAGAACGATCGGGCAGGCGCGATGCGGCGCGTGACCATCGAAGCGGAGATGCTGCGACACGGCGGAGCCTCGTTATGCTCAGTCGTATATAGCGCATCGGATCGGATTTGGCGAGGGGCGATGGATGCCGCGCGGGCACTGGAAGACGCGGGTTCGGTGCGAAACGGCTCGAGCGGCGTTTAGCCGGTCGGTTCGAGCGGATCGCGCAGCGCGGCGCGCAGCGTGTCGAGCGCGACTAGCTTGCCGTCCTGCTCGATATGCCAGAACGTCCAGCCGTTGCATGACGGCGTGTTTTGCACGGCGGCGCCGACCCGGTGGATCGAGCCGTGGACCGCCCCCGACCTGAGCGTGCCGTCCGCGGCGACGGTGGCGCTGACGCGGCGCGAGCGGTCGTACAGACGGGTGCCGGGCGGCACCAACCCGCGCTCGACCAGGCTTCCGAAGGGCACGCGCGGCAGGTCCCGCTTCGACGGCGTCACCGCGAGCCCGGCGCGCGACGCGCGCTTCACCCCGAGCAGCCGCTGCCACGCCGCTTCCACGTAGGCGGGATGCCGCTCGATGCCGATGAAATGCCGCCCCAGCCGAGTCGCCACCACGGCCGTCGTGCCGGTGCCGAGAAACGGGTCGAGCACGATGTCGCCCTCGATGGTGCAGGCGAGCAGCACGCGGTGCAGCAGCGCCTCGGGCTTTTGCGTCGGGTGCAGCTTCAGCCCGTGCGCGTTGCGCAGCCGCTCGGCGCCGGTGCAGAGCGGGATCAGCCAGTCGCTCCGCATCTGCGTGTCGTCGTTCAGCGCCTTCATCGCCTGATAGTTGAACCGGTAGCGCGAATTGCGGCCGCGCGCCGCCCAGATCAGCGTCTCGTGCGCGTTGGTGAAGCGCCGGCCGCGGAAATTCGGCATCGGATTGGCTTTGCGCCAGATCACGTCGTTCAGCAGCCAGAAGCCGAGATCCTGCAAGCTGGCGCCAAGCCGGAACACGTTGTGGTAGGCGCCGATCACCCACAGCGTGCCGTCCTTGCGCAGCAGCCGGCGACATTCGGCCAGCCATTCGCGGGTGAATCGGTCATAGGTCGCGCCGTCCGCGAACCGGTCCCACTCTTCGTCCACCCCGTCGACCAGGCTGTCGTCGGGGCGGCGCAGTTCTCCACGCAATTGCAGGTTGTACGGCGGGTCGGCGAAGATGCAGTCCACCGAGCCGCTCGGGAGCATGCGCATCAGCTCGATGCAATCGCCCCGCAACACCTGGTCGAGCGGCAAATCGTGGGAGATGTCCACGGTCGTGGGGCGGCTCCGGAGGGGGGATTTATCGTGCGGGCGCGGCGGCGGCTTCGTCAATCCGCCAACGCACCGTCGTGGGCATCGTCGTTCGCGGTCAAGTCCAGGTCGAGCGCGAGTTGGCTCACGGTACCAAAGGTCGGGCGGTGGTGCCGGGTCGGGCCGAGCCGGAGCAGTGCCGCGACGTGATAGCGCGTGGCGTAGCCCACATTGGTTTCCCAGCCGTAACCGGGAAACCGGGTGGCGAGGCGCGCCATTGCCCGGTCGCGCAGCACCTTGGCGATGATCGAGGCGGCCGCGATCGAGAGCGAGCTCGCGTCGCCGCCGACCACGCATTGCACGGGGCAGGTCAGCGCCGGCTCGCGGTCCCCGTCGACCAGCGCGAGATCGGGCGGCGCCGGCAGCCGCGCCACGGCGCGGCACATGGCGAGCAGGCTGGCATGAAGAATGTTCAGGCGCACGATCTCGGCCACCGAGGCGGCGCCCACGCCGATCTCGGCCCGGCCGCTCGCGCGGATCGCGACGAAGGCGGTCAGGCGTTGTTCCGGCGTGAGCTTCTTCGAGTCGTTGATGAGCGCGGCGAGCCTGCGCGGAACGCCGGTCGGAAACACCACGGCGGCCGCCAGCACCGGGCCGGCGAGCGGCCCGCGCCCGACCTCGTCCACCCCCGCGACCCGCCCTCCGGCGGTCTTTTCGCGCCTGAAATTCGGCATGGAATTCCGCATAGCAGACGCCGGGGGCGCTTCGGAATATGTCTTCTTCCGCCGTGTCGCCGGACCCCCGACGGCGCGGGCGACGTGACCTGTCGCCGAGATCGCGCAATCTTGTTGCCGTATGACCTGGACGCCATCTGATGCACACAATTCAAAAGATTTTGGTCGGGAGTTCCCTTCGATGACCCGCCGTATTCTCGGGCGCCGCACCCGCGCCCTGGTCTTTGCCGCGGCCCTGCTGGCGCCGACGCTCTCGGCCTGCTCGCTCCCGGCGCTGGCGTCGCGCCCCGGGGCGGACCCCGGAACCGGCGCGCCGACGACCTTCGCCCCTCTGGTCAAGGAGGTGGAGCCGGCGGTGGTGAACATCCGGGTGACTGCCGATGTCAACGCCGGCGAGGCGTTGAGCGCGCTGTTGCCGGAGCTGCGCGGCACGCCCTACGAGAAGCGGTTTCGGCAGCGGATGCGCAACCATCGCGAACTGCTCCGCGGCGCGGGTTCGGGGTTCATCCTCGATCCGTCCGGAATCATCGTCACCAACAACCATGTGGTCGAGCACGCCGACAAGATCGTGGTGGCGCTGAACGACGGCACCGAACTGCCCGCCAAGGTGCTCGGCGCCGATCAGTTGACCGACATCGCGGTGCTGAAGATCGCCGCGACGAAGCCGCTGCCGCATGTGAGCTGGGGTGATTCGCGGCGGGTCGAGGTCGGCGACTGGATTCTCGCCGCCGGGAATCCGTTCGGGCTCGGCCCATCGGTCAGCGCCGGCATCGTATCGGCGCGCGGACGCGACATCGGCGCCGGCCCGTTCGACGACTTCCTGCAACTCGACGCGCCGATCAATCCGGGCAACTCGGGCGGACCGACCTTCAACATGGCGGGCCAGGTGGTCGGGCTGAACACCGCCATCCTGTCGCCGTCGGGCGGGTCCGTCGGCATCGGCTTCGCGATCCCGAGCGAGATCGCGAGCCGGGTGGTCGCCGAACTGCGCGAAAAGGGCCACATCGACCGCGGCTGGCTCGGCGTCGCCGTCATGGAGACACCCTCCGGAACCAAGCCGTCAGGCGTGAAGGTCGCCGGCGTCGACCGCGGCGGCCCGGCGGCGCGCAGCGGCCTCGGTGCGGGCGATATCGTGCTGGCGGTGAACGGCGAGCATGTCGACACCGCCCGCGGCCTGATCCGCGCCATCGCGGCGACGCCGCCGGGCACCAAGGTGACCTTGCAGGTGCTGCGGAAGGGCAAACGGATTGACGTGCCGGTCACCGTCGGCACGCGGCCGCACACGAGTTCGGGCTGAACCGATGCGCATTCTGGTGGTCGAGGACGATAAGGACGTCGCCGGTTTCGTCATGAAGGGGCTGCGCGAGGCCGGCCATGTGGTCGAGCACGCCGCGAACGGCCGCGACGGCCTGTTCCTGGCCGCGAGCGAGACCTTCGACGCGATCATTCTCGACCGCATGCTGCCGGGCGGCGTGGACGGGCTCAGGCTGTTGGAGGCCCTGCGCTCGCAGAACAACAACACCCCGGTGCTGTTTCTCTCGGCGCTGGCGCAGGTGGACGACCGGGTGCGCGGGTTGAAGGCCGGCGGCGACGACTACCTCACCAAGCCGTTCGCCTTCGCCGAACTGCTGGCGCGCGTCGAGGCGCTGACCCGGCGCGGCAAGGGTGAGGGCCCGGTCACCAAGCTTCAGGTCGCGGATTTGGAAATGGATTTGCTGTCGCGCTCGGTGAAGCGCGCCGGGCAGAAGATCGATCTGCAGCCGCGCGAGTTCCGGCTGTTGGAGTACCTGATGCGCCACGCGGGCCAGGTGGTCACGCGCACCATGCTGCTGGAAGGCGTGTGGGACTATCACTTCGATCCGCAGACCAACGTGATCGACGTCCACGTGTCGCGCCTGCGCCAGAAGGTCGACAAGCCGTATCCGATCCCGCTGATCCACACCGTGCGCAACGCCGGCTACATGCTGCGCGCTGAGAACGAGTGAAGCCCGGAGGGCAGGGTGGCTCTCGACACCTCCGTTCTCGACCGGCCCGTCGCCGATCAGCCCGAAATCCTGCCGCCGGCGGCCCCGCCGGAACCGGCGAAGGGGCCGGGCGCGCCCCGACGGCCTCGGCGTGGCCTGCTTCGCTCGGCCGGCGTTCGCTTTGCCATCCTTTACGCCCTGCTGTTCGGGATCAGCGCCTTCGCCCTGGCGCTGTTCCTGTGGTGGGCGACGGCGGGGCTGCTGGATCGCCAAGTTGACGCCGCGATCCGCGCCGATGCGCAAGGATTGCGCGAGCAATGGGAGGACGGCGGCCTGCCCGCGATGGTGCTGACGGTCCGGGATCGGCTCGCCAGCAACATCGACGACGACGCCATCTATCTCCTGGTCGATTCCTCCCTGCACCGCATCGCCGGCAACCTCGAGCATTGGCCAGCCGGCGTGCCGATGACCGGACAATGGTTCGAGATTCCGATCCAGCGCGAGGGCGCGCGATCACTGGCGCGGGTGGACCGCTTCGACCTGCCCGGCGGCTTTCACCTCCTGGTCGGCCGCGACATCCATGTGCGCGCCCGCCTGCGCAGCCTGCTGACCGATGCCCTGCTCTGGGCGATGCTGGCCATCGTCGTGCTCGGCAGCGTCGGCGCGCTGGTTGTCCGGGGGCTGTTCAGCAGCACCATCGCGGACGTGTCGCAGACCACGGAGGCGATCATCGCCGGGGATCTGACCCGCCGGGTTCCGCTGTCGGGGCGCGGCGACGAGTTCGACCGCCTGGCCGAGACGATCAACGACATGCTGGAGCGGATTGCCCGCCTGATGGGTGGGGTCCGGCAGGTCTCCAACGCCATCGCGCACGATCTCCGCACCCCGATCACCCGCGCCCGCGCGCGGCTGGAGGACGCCGCGCTGCACGCCAGCGGCGAGGCGGATCTGCGCGCCGCGCTCGAACGCGGACAGGCCGATCTCGACAGCATCATCGCCGTGTTCCAGGCGCTGCTGCGCATCGCCGAGATCGAGGCGGGCGCGCGTCGCTCGGCCTTCGCGCCCTTCGACCTCGCCGCGC
Source organism: uncultured Alphaproteobacteria bacterium (assembly GCA_963761015.1). Taxonomy (GTDB): domain Bacteria; phylum Pseudomonadota; class Alphaproteobacteria; order Acetobacterales; family Acetobacteraceae; genus CAVXFL01. The sequence continues at coordinate 36,029 of CAVXFL010000015.1, read as the reverse complement.
TGCTGGCCGACCTGGCGGAACTCTACGGCGCGGTGGCGGAGGACGGCTTCCTGCAGCTCGAGCTGCGCTGCCCGGACCGTCTGCCGGGCTTCGGCGACCGCGACATGATCCAGCAGGCGGTGGCGAATTTGCTGGACAATGCCATTAAATTTTCTCCACCCGGGGGGATGATTCGGGTGGAGGCGACGGACGGGGCCGACCTGACGATCATGGTCGCCGACCGTGGCCCCGGCATCCCCGAACCGGATCGCAAGCACGCCACCGAACGGTTCTTCCGCGGCGAGGCGGCGCGGAATACGCCGGGTTCCGGCCTTGGCCTGGCGCTCGTTCAGGCGGTCGCCACGCTCCACGGTGGCGAGCTTCTCCTGCGCGACAACGACCCGGGGCTTTGCTGCGTGTTGCGGCTGCCTGGGCCGAGACTGCAACCGGAGGTCGCAAGCTGACCGCCAGTTCATGCGATCCTAACCGGCGGGTCACGGCGGCTGTGGCATGCTCATCCCATGTTGCTCGTTCTTCTGCGTGGTGGGATCCTGATGCTGTGGGTTGGCCTGGGCCATCCGAGCGGTATCTGGATGGCCGCCGAGCCGGCCACCCGGGTTACCACCGACACGTCGGATTACTGCGTGCAATTGCGGCTGATGGTGGAGGACGTGGTACGGCACGCCACGATTCCGCCGCCCTGGGGGGTGGCGACGCTGACCGAGGAAGGCCAGCGCATGTGCGACGACGGGCAGATCCGGGGCGGCATTACCCGCTTGCGCCGGGCCCTGATGATGCTTCGCAAGGCGGAGGGGCTTCGCGGCGGCTGATCGTCGCGTCGCGCCAGTCCGCTTGCGATCCTCGCTCTCCTCGTAAGGAAATGTTAGCCTCGTGAGGTGAGCCTTCCCGGTCACGGCAGGCTCGCGGACTCGCCGCGGCCCCGTATGCGGTCATCGGGAGAGCTATGTTGCCGGAAACCGACAAGGGTCGTTTATCGCTGGACGATTATGGCGTGCTGCAAACCTTGCAAACGCCCTGTTACGTCTATGATCCGCTTCGCGTCGCGCAGGATTACGCCGATCTGAAGCAACATCTGGGCACCGCGCTGCTGGTTTCGATCAAGGCCAATTCGGATCCGGACCTGCTGGCCCACTGCCTACCCGGATTCCGCGACGGCATCGAACTGGCGAGCCTGCGTGAGCTTGGCAGCGTTCGCGACTACGACATCCCGAAATTCGTGAACACGCCTGGACTGACGCCGGAATTGCTGCGCTCGGCCCTGCTCTTCCAGGCAACGCTCGTGCTCGACAATCTGTATCAGGTCGACCTGATGATCGCGGAAGCGCGCGGCCGGGCGGTGTCGCCGGTGGTGCTGCGGCTGAATTCCGGCGAACTGGTTCCCGAGATCCACCGGCGCGGGCCCGGCGACCGGTTCGGAATGTCGATACCTGACTTAATCGAAGCCGGGACCCGGCTGCAATCCGCGGGCGTCGCGTTGCGGGGGATCCATATCTTTGCCGGGTCGAACATGTTCGTGCGCTCGGCGCAGCGCATCGTGGAACGGCTGATCGATCTGCTGCCGAACATCGAGCAGTCGCTTGGGTGCCGTATCGGCTTCCTGAATCTGGGCGGGGGCATTCCCCCTGACTGGCGGTTGATGAAGTTCGATTTTCAGGCTTATCGCGATTTGCTGTCGCCGCTGCGAGATGGCCGCGTGCTGGCGCACGAAACAGGGCGAGCCGTTTTTACGAACTGCGGCGCGTTCGTAGCCCGGGTGCTGTCGCATAAGAAGTTGAACGAGCATCAGATCGTCGCCTGCGATGGCGGTATGGTTCACAGTTTTCAGCTCGCGCAAACCGAATTGCCGGTAAAGCTGCGCCGGGTGCCCGAGCTTGTGTACGCCGACGGCGGGCGACGCTCGCGCGCTGCCGAACCGCTGCTGTTCGTCGGGAACACCTGCACCAATGTCGACATGATCGGCCGCATGGACGCCGGGGCCTTACTGCCCGAGCCCGGTGATTACTGCATCTTCGATGCCGTTGGTGCCTACTTCGCCACATACACGCTGACCGGATTTCTCGGCATTCCGCCGGCACATGTCTATATCAAGCCGGGAATGCTCGGGGCGCCGGAAACGTCGTCGCGTATTCGCGACGAGCCCGCGCTCGCCCTCGGCGAATCAGGCTCCCGCGCTTTGGGCGCTCAGTAGCTGTTCGTGGATGTTGAGCAACGAGGTATGATAGCCGATTTCTAGCTGATCGAAATCGACCCACCTGCCATAGACCTCCTCGCAGATAAGCATCATGTCCACGAGGTATTTCGAGTCGATCCCGAGATCGCCGATCGAGGCGTGTTCGTCCTGAATTGGCGCGCCCACGATTTCGGACATCCCCTGTAGCAATCTCTGTAGCTGCGGATCCTGGTCCATCGTCGTTTTCTTCCATATTCCTGATTGATCGGGGCACAAATCCGGAGGCGCCGGCAGCGCCGACCAGCGCCGTCGGTTTATGCTTGGTCGACGGCGAGCGCCGGCCCCTCCGCATCCGTGTCGATCGCAGGTTGCAGAGAATGCTGCAGCATCTCGGAGCACCGCTCCCGATCGAATTTCCCGGTCGGTGTGCGGGGCAACTGGTCGGCGACAAAGATGACCTCGGGCACCATGTAGCCGGGCGCCTGCGTGCGACAATGCCGGATGACCTTATCCTTCAGGCTCTGCTTGTCGGGCGCGTTTGCCGAGGAAGACAGGCAAACCCCGATCACTTGTCCCTTCTTCGGATCAGGCAGGCCGAGGGCGACTGCTTCGCGCGCCAGGCCACTTCCCAGCACGAGTTCCTCGACCTCGGTCGGACTGACGCGGAAGCCGCTGGTCTTGATCATGGCATCGTTGCGACCGACGAAATACAGGAAACCGTCCTCGTCGTGCCAGAATAGATCGCCGGACCACACGGCCGGCAGGTTACGCCGCAATCCGCCGGTTTCCACCTCGATCGGACGGAACCGCTTGGCCGTCGCCTCGGGATCATTCCAATAGCCGAGCGCGACCGTCGGGCCGATATGGACGAGTTCGCCAATTTCGCGGGGCGCGCACAGGGTTCCGTCGGCGCGCCGTACGCTCACGCGTGCGTTCGGCATGGCTTTGCCGACCGAACCCGGGTATCGATCGACCAGCGCCGGGTCGAGATACGTGGAGCGATACGCCTCGGTGAGACCGTACATCAGGAAAGGCTCGGCATTCGGGAACAGCTTGCGCAGGCTTTGCAAGGTCGGCTGCGGCATCGGCCCGCCGGTGGTGGCGAAATACCGCATATTGCCGCTCGCGGCGCGCGACCAAGGGTGGTCGAGCAAATCCATCCAGAATGGCGGAACTCCGGTTGCACCGGTGACTTTGAACATCTCGCAGCAGCGCACGGCCTCGAGCGCGTGGATGTAGCTGTGCAACACCGCGGTTCCGCCGGTGAAAAGCGTGCTGGTCACCTGGTTCAGGCCGGCATCGAACCCTAGCGGGATGGCGCACAGCACGCGATCGTCCCGGCCCATGCGCAGATAGCAGGCGACGGAAAACGCACCCTGCAACATGTTTCGATGCGAGAGTAGTACGCCCTTCGGCTGACCGGTCGACCCGGACGTGTACAGGATGACCGCCGGGTCTTCGTCGATGGTGGGGGCGAATTCGGGGGCTCCGGTCGGTTCCGACCCGAAATCGGCCGCGAGATGCAGGCGGTGGGCGAAGGTGGCCTCGGGCGGACGCTGATCGACCGACAAGAATAGCATGTCGGGCGCGAGATCGGCCAAAGCCGGGGCGAGCAATCGTAGCCTTGGCGCTGATGAAACCAGGCAGCGCGCCGCCGAATGCTTCAGGATGTATTTCACCTGCGGCGGTTTCAGCATCCAGTTCATCGGCACGACGATGGCGCCGATGGCGGCCGCTCCCAGACACGCGATCACCGTCTCCGGGCGGTTCTCCAGGAAAATGGCCACCCGCTCGCCTTGCCGAATTCCGATCTGCGAGAACATCGCCGCGAACCGGCGTATCTCCCGCCACAGATCCGAGTACGAAACCGACCTCTCTGCATGGAGGAGTGCCACGGAATCGCCGGCCGCGTCGGCCCAAGATTTCAGCGGCCCGGCAAAATTATTGAGCTGCACCTGTTCTCCTTCGGTTGACGGTCTGGGGTCCGGCCAATGGCGAGCGGCCAGCGATCAATCCGCGGAGCCGAAGAATTCCGCCGCAATCGACCGTTGTTGCCCGTTCGCCGGGCTACGCGGCCAATCCTCGCCTTCGCTCCGTTCGCTCGGCCCGAGTTCCGACGCGCCGACATCGAAGGCGAGTAACGGATCGGATACGGTTCGAATCGCCGGAGTTGGGCGGCTGTCCACTCGCCAGGCATCCTTCTGGAGCGGCAAGTTGTCCCGGGTCGGCAAGTTGTCGCGCTCGCGCGCGGTCTGCTGGTCGGCTTGCCGCGCTGCTTCCTGTCGGACGAACAGTTCGGCGAACTGGACACCCCAGCGCGGATTGGTGGGCTCGAGCAAGACGGCGCGACGCATGACGGCGATCGCCTCGTCGAAGCGCTCTTGGATCGTGAGCATCTCCGCGAATGCGGCGTGAACGACGGCGCTGTCCGGCTCCAGATCGAGCGCTTCGCGGTATGCCAAGTCGGCTTCCGCGAAACGTTCGCAGAGCGCGTACAGATTGGCGTGATGGCCGTTCCAGGCTCGGCGTGCTGGATCGAGGTCCAGCGCACGCCGCGCCGGCAACATCGCCTCCTCGAACCTGCCGATGGCGCACAGGGCATGGCTGAGCGAGCTCTGCAGGCCGGGATCGTTGGGAAACTGTTCCGCCGCTTCCTGGAACGCCGCGACCGCGCCGGCAGGATCGCCCGTCGCCGCGAGTGCATGGCCGAGCGCCGTTTTGTAGCGTGGTTCATCCGGATCGAGTTGGATGGCGCGACGCAAGGCCGCGACCGCATGTTCGAACTGATGGACCCGGTAAAGGTGCTCGCCGAGCAAGCGGTGACCGTGCGCCGAATGTGGCGAATAGAACAGGCCGATCCGCAGGTTTTCGATGGCAACCTCGGATTGGTCATGCAGGGCTTCCCCCTTCGCCAGCCATCGGTTCCACCCGAAGCGCATGTAACGTTCGGCCCACTCGGCAAAGGTGAAGCTGCCGTCGAGCGAACGGTAACGCTGGTCCGCCGCCACGTAGTCGAGGCCGAAATGGGCCGCCACGGCCGGATGAATTGGGAGCCAGGTCACGTCGAGCAGGCTGCGCGTCAGAATCATCTCCATCCGGGAGATGGTGTCCGCCCCGAACCCCAGCTTTTCCAGTATGTCGCTCATGAGAACGCGGAAAATCCGCTTGCCCGGATGAAACGGCGAGAAGAAGAGTTGCTCCTCCCTGAAATGCGCCTCGATCACCTCGGCGATCCGCGAACCCGCAACCTCGTCGCGCCGGCGCTGCCGGCGAACCACGAAGTCGTAGCGCTTGTCCAAACTCATCGCGTCGGCATCGAGGTCGAGATAGCGGGCGACCCCGATGTCGGGGTCCGTCCCGTCGTCGATCATCTTGTTCAGAAAACGATCATTCAGATCCGGGCCGAAATAGCTGCCCTCGGGCCACAACGCAACGGCCTTGGCCGGAGCGGTCCCGCCGGTGAACGGCCATAGAAAAGCGCATGAGACCGTCGGGAACCGTATCACGTGCGCGCTGAGGTCGAGATCGCTCGCCGCGATGTATTGCTTGAAATCAAATACTTGTTCGACAATGACGTCGGCGGCCAGGATTTTGGCAAGGTCGGCCTCCGAAATCGGAGACGTAGAGGCGACGAAACCCACCGCGTCGCCATTGCCCGGGGCGATGTGGTCCGCATACAGCTCCGCCAGCGATGCCGCCTGGCAGTTGCCTAGGAACAGGATCGTCCGCTTCCGGGTTTCGATCTTCGCCGCCTGGAGCATATGCCGTATGTATCCAATTTGAGATATGGCGTGTGTGTGTCCAATTCGATCTTTAGCACAAAATTTTTACACGGTGAAGTAGCAACCCACCGCGTAAGGCCTCCTCGGACGATGGTTTCAGCCGATTCGATAATCCAATTGCGCGCCGCGTCTGGCGGCAATCGCATGCAGCGGACGGGAGTCTGGGGCTGCCAGGTTAATCCTGCGTTCACCCCGTGGTCGTGCCGAGGGCCGGGCCTCAGAACCCCTCAAGCACGATCTTGCCCCGGGCGCGGCCGCTTTCGATCAGCGCGTGCGCGCGGATCAGGTTGGCCGCGCAGATGCGGCCGAAATGCTCCGCCATCGTCGTGCGCAACGTGCCCTGATCGACCAGATTGGCCACGGTGTTCAGCAGGTTCGACTGCTCGATCATGTCCGGCGTCTGGTAGAGCGAGCGCGTGAACATCGCCTCCCAGTGCAGCGAGGCCGATTTCTCCTTCAGCTCCCGCGCGTCGATATGCTCCGGGTCGTCGATCAGTCCCACGCGCCCCTGCGGCGCCAGCACGCGCACGATCTCGTGCCAGTGCCGATCGCTCGCCGTCGTGCAGAACACGTAATCGACGTATTTGCGGCCGAGCGCGGCGAGTTGGGCGGGAATGTCGTGCGCGTGGTCGATCACCGAATGCGCCCCGAGCGACAGGCACCATTCGCGCGTTGCGTCGCGGCTCGCGGTCGCGATGACGTCGAGGCTGGTCAGGCGGCGGGCGAGCTGAATCGCCATCGAGCCGACGCCGCCGGCGCCGCCGACGATCAGCAGCGACTTGCCAGCCTCGCTGATGCGGCGGATGTCCAGCCGATCGAACAGCATTTCCCAGGCGGTAATGGCGGTGAGCGGCATGGCGGCCGCCTCCGCCCAGGACAGCGCGTGCGGCTTGCGCCCGGCGATCCGGCCATCGACCAGTTGCAGCTCGGCGTTGGCGCCCGGGCGGTTGATCGCCCCCGCGTACCAGATTTCGTCGCCGATGCCGAAGCGGGCGATCTGCGGCCCGATCGCCCGCACCACGCCGGCCGCGTCGAAGCCGAGCACGCGCGGCTCGCCGACCGGGTCGGCCCGCCGACGCAGCTTCACGTCCACCGGATTGACGGCGACCGCCTTCACCTCCACGAGCAGGTCGCGCCGGCGCGGCGCGGGCGGTTCGGGCAGATCGATGTCGATCAGCGCGTCTTCCGCGGTAATCGGATGGCAGTGGGTGTAGGCGACGGCTTTCATGCCGGGCGCTCCTGCTGACGGTCCCGCAAGCGAGCCCTCAGCCTAGACCTCCCCGGCGGCGACAGGGAATCGCCGTTCAGCCGATGCGGAGGAGTCCGGCGCCCTGCGAGCGGAGCCAGGCGATGGCGGCGGCCGTGTGGGGCGTGAGCTGCTCGACCAGCGCCCAGAAGCGCGCCCCGTGGTTCATGTGGCGGAGGTGCGCCACCTCGTGCGCGGCCACGTAGTCCTGCACGAAGGGTGGCGCCATCACCAGCCGCCAGCTGAAGGCGATCGTCCCGTCCGGCGCGCAGCTACCCCAGCGGCTGCGCGTGTCCTTCACGGTCACCCGCTTGGCGGTCAGCCCGGCGGCCCCGGCCTTGGCCGCGACCAGGGCCGAGAAGCGCCGGCGGGCCTCGGCGCGCAGGAAATCGGCGATCCGGCGCGGCAGAAATTCGGGCGCACCGGCCACCAGGATGGCGCCGCCCTCCACCCAGGCGCCGCCGCGGCCCGCCGGCAGGCTCCGGATACGGTACGGGGTGCCTGCCAGCGGCACGACCGCGCCCTCGGCGAACGCGATGGCGCGCGGCAGGGCGGCCAGCCGCTCAGCCACCCAGTCGGCATGATCCATGAGCAGGGACATGCCCGCGCGGCGGCCAGCGCGGAGCGGCAAGGTGACGACCACGGCGCCGCGCCGCGGGTCGATCCGGAGGCTGACGCGCCGCGCCCGGGCGCTGCGGCGCCATTGCACGGTGGCCGGGCCGGAGGGGAGGGAAAGAATCTCGGGCAGAGAATCCATCAGCGGCAACAATGCCGGCAAGCCGGAACCGGCGCAACGCCGTTGTGCACCGCATCATCCGCCGGTGTGGCGCGGCGCTCATCCGACCCAGGTCCGCTCGCCTTCGCGGGAGCAGGCTCGGGAACCGCTTGCCCTGGCGCTCCCCTACGCGGGGGAGCGGGAAATCATTCCGCCGCCGCGGCCATGTGCGCGCCGCAGGCGTCGAACGCGGCGAACAGCTTGTGCGCCGCCTCGGCCGGCAACGCGAGAAACGGCGGACGGATATTGGTCCAGGCGGGATCGCCGGTGTGTCGCGCCATCAGCGCCTTCAGCCCGGGAATCAGCGGCACCGACGTCACGGCCTTGCGAATCGCGGACAGCGTCGCCTGCGCCGCGTCGCCGCCCGGCGTGCCGAGGTTCGCGTAAACCCGCGCGTTGAACGGGCTGCTCACGTTGGACGCGGCGCTGATCGACCCGGCGCCGCCGATCTTCAGCAAGTCGTGCAGCGCGCCGTCGTCGCCGCAATAGACCTCGAACCCGTCGCGCGCGAAATGCTCGACATAGCGGCGGGTATTGGCAAAATCGCCGCTGCTGTCCTTGAGGCCCTTGATGACGCCGGGAAACGCGCGGAGCAGCCGCCCGATCAGGTCGATGCCGAACGGCACCGCCGATTGCTGCGGGAAGTGATAGAGATAGATTTTCGTCTCCGTCCCCGCCCGCGCGATGACCTCGCCGAGATAGGCGAACAATCCGTCGTCGCTCGGGTTCTTGTAGAAGAACGGCGGTAGAACGAGGGCGCCGCGGCAGCCCAGGCTGGCGGCCTTGCGCAGCAGCAGCACCGTGTCGGTGATGGCGGTGGTGCCAACGCCGGGGAGCAGGCGCGCGACCGGAATGCCCCGCGCGACCAGCCCTTCCATGAGTTCGATCCGCTCGCCGATGCCGAGGCTGTTCGCCTCCCCGGTGGTGCCGAGGATGCCGAGGCCGGTGGCGCCGTTGGCCAGCAGCCAGCGGCAATGCGCGGCCATGCGGTCGAGGTCGGGCGACAAATCGGCACGCATCGGGGTGAGCACGGCGACGTTCACGCCGCCGAACAGGGCATCCGTCACGGGGTATCCTCCTTCTTGCGGCGCGGGCGCGGCATCCGGCCGGGCCAGTCGACGATGTGGTGCTCGAACGGCCCGGCGGCGCGCTCGCCGACGACCCGGCCCTGCACCGAAACGCCGGCGCGATGCACGCTCTCCGGATCGCCCGAGACCAGCGGGTGCCACCAGGCGAGATCCTTGCCCTCATCGATCCGGCGATAGGCGCAGGACGGCGGCAGCCAGTCCAAATTGCCGATATTGGCCGGGGTAAGCCGCACGCAGTCCGGCACGCGGCGCGAGCGGCGCGCGTAGTCGCGGCAGCGGCAAGTCGCGTGATCGAGCAACCGGCAGGCGACGTTCGTGAAAGCGAGCGCGTCGGTGTCGGCATCGCGCAGCTTGTGCAGGCAGCAGCGCCCACAGCCGTCGCAGAGGGATTCCCATTCCTCCGCGGTCATTTCATCCAGTCGCTTGGTTTTCCAGAACGGCGCGCGCGCGGGCATGGGCCGAAGCTAAGGCTCGGCCGGCGGCAATGAAAGGGAACCGCTGGATGGAAGTTGTTCGCGGCGTCCTTGTAGCACACGGCCGCGCCGGAGCGCGGCCGTGCCGGGTAAGCGTCAGAGGAACGAGCCGGCGCTCAGATGCGACACGCCGGAGAGCAGTATGTTTGTACCATCGGACAGTGTGATCGACGTGCCGGCAGCGGTGTTGACCTGATTGGCCAGGACTGAACTTGGCTCCCCGGCGCCGAAGTTGCTCAGCGCGATGTGGTCGGCGGGACCGAAATTCACCACCAGGTCCTGCCCGCCGCCCGAGCCGTTGGTGAACACCAGCATCTCGGCGCCGGTGCCGGCGAACATCGTGTCGTTGCCCGTGCCGAAGTAGAACATGGCATCGCCGCTGCCGCCGATCAGCGTCTCGTTGCCGCCACCGGCGAGCACGACGTTTGTGCCGGACCCGGCGAAGAGCTGATCCGGCCCGGTTCCGCCGACCAGCGTCTCGTCGCCGGAGCCGGCGACCAGCACGTCCGCGCCGGCGCCGGCGACCAGCAGATCCGCGCCGCCGTTGCCGAACATGACGTTGTTACCGGTGGAATTGACGCCGGTCAGCGTCTCGGCACCGGCGCCCGCGACCAGCAGATCGCCGGTCGGGCCGCCGGCTACGAGCACATCGCCGCTGCCGCCTCCGAACAGCGTGGCGGCCCCGGTGCCGGCGAACAGCCTGTTCTGTCCGGCCGCGCCGCCGGCCATCATGCCGCCCCCCGAGCCGGCCTCGGCGAATAGGCTGCCCGTGCCGCCCCAGGCCGTGATGCCGCCGGCCCCGCCGATCACGGTGCTGGCGCCGCTGCCGTTGACGAAGGTCAGTCGGCCGCTTCCGCCGTAGACGAGCGCGTTGTTGGACCCGGCCACGATGGTCGCGCTGCCGGTGGAGGCGACGATCGTGTCGGCGCCGTCGCTGCCCACCAGATCGTTGCCGGTGCCGAGGAAGATCTGGTTGGCACCGAGCCCGGCGGCGATGGTGTCGTTGCCGCTGAGCGCCTCGATCGTGTTGCCGCCGGTGGCGTCGAGGCCGATGCCCGGGGTAGCGGCGCTGAACGACAGCGCGTGGCTGGCGGCGATGCCGGTCACGATCAGATAGCCGGCGCCGCCGGTTGCCGGGGTGACGATGGTATTACCGCCCCCCGCCACATAAGCCGTGCCGGCGGACCCGCCGAACGTGAAGATCTGCCCCCCGGCCTGGCTCAGGAACAGCGCGTTGCCGCCGCCGCCCGTGATCGCCGGCCCATGCGCGCTGCTGGAGATGTCGGTGTACGCGGCGGGGAGGAGTATCGCCCCGCTCCAGTCCCCGCTGAAGGCGACCGCGCCGATCTGGCCTGGCGGCACCGCGGGCAAGGTCTGGCCGGGGACGGTGTAGCTCGCCTGCACGGCGCCCGGGCTGGCGAGCAGCGCGGCGACGTCCGACGAGGCGGTGGCGGATGCGCTCGAACGGATGGCGTTCGCGACCAGGTTCCCGGTCGTGGACGGTACCTGCTCGGCCCCCGTCGCCCCGGGTGCTCCGGTGTCGCCGATCGGCCCGCTCGGACCGGATGCTCCGGTATCACCGGTCGGACCCACGGGTCCGGTCGGGCCGGTGTCGCCGATTGCGCCGATTGCGCCGGTCGCGCCGGTCGCACCCGTAGCGCCGATCGGTCCTGTCGCGCCGGTATCGCCGGTTGCTCCCGCGGCGCCGGTATCGCCCTTGTCGCCGGTGGCGCCGGTGGCGCCGGCCGGTCCTGTGGCGCCGGTGTCGCCAGTTGCTCCCGAGGCGCCGGTATCACCCTTGTCTCCGGTGGCGCCGGTCGCGCCGATCGGTCCTGTCGCGCCGGTGTCGCCGGTTGCTCCCGCCGCGCCGGTATCGCCCTTGTCGCCGGTTGCGCCGGTGGCGCCGGTCGGTCCTGTCGCGCCGGTATCGCCCTTGTCTCCGGTGGCGCCGGTGGCGCCGATCGGTCCTGTCGCGCCGGTATCGCCCTTGTCTCCGGTGGCGCCGGTGGCGCCGATCGGTCCTGTCGCGCCGGTGTCGCCGGTTGCTCCCGCGGCGCCGGTATCGCCCTTGGCTCCAGTGCCACCGGTGGCGCCGGCCGGTCCTGTCGCGCCGGTGTCGCCGGTTGCTCCGGCGGCGCCGGTATCGCCCTTGTCTCCGGTTGCGCCGGTCGCGCCAATCGGTCCTGTCGCGCCGGTGTCGCCGTTGGCTCCGGCGGCGCCGGTATCGCCCTTGGCTCCGGTTGCGCCGGTGTCGCCGGTCGGTCCTGTCGCGCCGGTATCGCCGGTTGCTCCCGCGGCGCCGGTATTGCCCTTGTCTCCGGTTGCGCCGGTGGACCCTGTGGGGCCGCTATCGCCCGTCGCACCGGTGGGGCCGGTATCGCCGGTGGTTCCGACCGGACCGGTGTCGCCGGTTGCGCCTGTCGCGCCGGTGGACCCTGTGGGGCCGCTATCGCCCGTCGCACCGATGGGACCGGTGTCGCCGGTGGCTCCGACCGGACCGGTGTCGCCGGTTGCGCCTGTCGCGCCGGTGGACCCTGTGGGGCCGCTATCGCCCGTCGCACCGACGGGACCGGTGTCGCCGGTGGCTCCGACCGGACCGGTGTCGCCGGTTGCGCCTGTCGCGCCGGTGGACCCTGTGGGGCCGGTATCGCCGGTGGCTCCGACCGGGGCCGGTATCGCCCGTCGCACCGATGGGACCGGTATCGCCGGTCGGTCCTGTGGCGCCGGTATCGCCGGTCGCACCGGCGGGGCCGGTCGAACCCGTATCGCCCGTCGGGCCGGTCGCTCCGGTTGCACCAACGCCGAGAGCCGCCGTGGCGTCGGTGGTCAGGGTGAATTCGCCGCCGTTGTTGCTGTCGGCGGACAAGGTGAAGCTCGTGGACAGATAAGATCCAATGAAGGTCAATTGCTCCAGGATCGAGGAACCGTTCTCGATCTCTACGGAGGTGATCCCATCCCCGCTCGTAACACGAAGCGTATCGCTCGCGTCCCCGCCGACATTCTGCATCTCGATCGTGTCGCCATTGGCGAAACCGGCGATGCGCGCGCTGAAATCGAGGCCGCTGGTCGCGACCAGGGTTTCGGAGTTGCCGATCGTCGCATCGTTCATGAACTGTACGACTTGCCCGCCGCCCACGGCATCACCCAGCCCGATCGCCAGGGTTGAGCTGCCAAACAGGTCGAGCTGGCCGTTGCCCGTGACGCTGACGTTTATGGTGGCAGCCGCGAAGGTCGGGGTAACTGCTCACCCCGGTGTAGGTAGTGGCTGGGTGAGCAGGGCGGTGCGGACGGCACCGAGTATGGCAGTTCGGTTGGCCTTGGCGGTGCTGACGATGGAGCGGAATGCGGCGTAGGTCTCGGCCCCCCACTCGCAGCGGAAACCGTTGGTGACCTTGCGGAAGATCACGCTGGGGCGGAGGTTCCGCTCGGAGATGTTGTTGGTGTACGGCACGTCGCGGTTGGTAACGAACACGAACAAGTGCGCGCGATTGGCCCCGATGCGCTTGCGTAACTTGCGTCCCGGCTCACCGATCGGGCCGGCCATCATGATCCGATCGAGCCGGCGGTTCAGATCGGCACGATACTGGCGCAATGTGCTGTCGGCCAACGTGTCGCGTCGCTGCCCAATGGCGATGGCGCGCAGCAGCAGCCGTTTGAAGGCGGCGCTGAAGGCGGTATCGCCACATTCGATGGCATACCGTGCATCGCGCAGCAGATGCGCGAGGCACACCTGCCATTCCACGGCATGGCCGCGCTGGCTGCCCAGCATATCGGAGACCCAAACCATCGGCTGAATGGCACCGAACAAGTCCTGCACGACAGCCTTGCCGCGGCTGGGGCGAATGATGTGCAGCACCGCGAGCGTGCCGACGAACACCCATTCCCAGCAAGTCTTGCCGCTCACCCGCGCCGAGGTTTCGTCCGAACACACCACGGCGCTGGCGGTCACGGTTTCGCGGATCGCCACCGCGGCCGCGAGCAACGGCTCGCGCGCGCGGGCCAGCATGTTGCTGATCGCGCCTTCGCTGATCGACAGCGAGAACACCTCGTCCATCAGGGTGGCCAGCCGCTCCATGCCGATGGCGTGGGCATAGTGCAGGTAGACCACCAGCGCCGCGATCGACTGGCCGAATGGCGAACCCGGCTCCAGCCCGGCCGGCGCCGTGGCCACCACGCGCTTGCCGCAGCAGGCGCAACGGCCGCCGAACAGCCGCACCTGCGTGACGTCCGGCTTGACCGGCGGCAGTTCGATGCGCTCGTAGACGTTCTGCGGCGTCGGCAAGGTCTCCGGAAAGGCCGCCTGGCAGTTCGGACAAGCGGTCAGCTTGGCCTCGACCACACGATCCGGGTTCGGGTGCAGCGTGCGACCCGCGCCGGGCCGGCTCTTGCGCGCCGGGCGATCACCGCCGGGCGACGGGAGATTTTCCTTCTGGCCTTGCGACGGAGGCTTCGACGAGTTGTCTGGGGTCTTCGCCGGGCGGGTCAGTTCATCCACCCGCGCCTGCAGTACCGCGATCTGCTGCTGCGCCGCCGCAAGCTGCGCCATCAGCGCCCGGATCAGCGCGTCCTTCTCCGCATGGCTCAGTTCGTCGAGGTCGGGGCACGTCGGCACCCCGCGTTTAGAATTGAGGCGCCCGTAGCCGTGTCAAGCGTTATCCGATGCTGCGGCTCGTCCCGGTCTGATCGGGCCGGCCCGACCCAGGCCGCTCCGTCACCAAGGTGAGCAATTACAGGTCGGGTCACCGAACCAATCGGCTCCGGCAATGTCGACGGCGCCGTCGTTTTCGAAATAAGTCGCTCCGGTCCCGGTGCCGTCCAACGTCCAGAATACACCAAGAAAATCATTGTTGAGGTTAAGGCTGCCAATTGACGAACAGTTCTCCCTGGTTCACCAGGGTCAACGCGCTGGTATATGCGTCCAGCGAGCCGTTCAGGGTCGACGTATCCGATATGGTCCACGTATTGAACAAACCAGTCGCCTGGTTTACCGACGCCGGAATGACGATGGAGTCCTAAAGCGAGTTGTGATTAACGAAGGTCAGATTCTGGTCGATGGTCTGCGACGGTACGGAACCACTCCACGAAGACCCATCGTTCCAATTGTCGTCCGTACCGCGCGATGTAAATGTGTAAAGACCTACCATGGTTCTCCATCTTGGCCGCGCCCGCCCGCGGCGGCCCGACCATGTTTCCCCTTCACCCGCTGAGGCGTCCGAACGCCCCGCGCGCACGACTATCCCTCTGCCTGACCCGAAACGACCCCACGCAAGCGCGAGCCCTGCCGGGGCTGGCCATAGCGGACTTTTCCCTAATCAAAAGTTGACAGATTTATTGGAAATTCTACTTTAGATACATGACGCCTACGGGGCATCCCTCATCGTCGGTGCGCCGGCAGTCGTTCCGCAACGCGCTGGCAAAGGCAGGGCCCCAGGATGGAGCTCGTTCAGAACATCGATGGCATGTTCAAGGGCGCAGCCTCACCCGCAACCGGGGATCTGGATTTTTGCATCTGGCCGGCCGGCGTCCGGGACAGCCGCGATTTCTCGACCGCTAGTGTCCTGCCTCGCTAATGCCGACTAGAATCCCTTGCACGCCGATTCGCAAGGGGGGCGCATGTCACAGCAGATCAGACGGCTGACGGCGGAGCCCGATGTGCTGGCGGAGTTGCGTCGGCGGTCCCGCGCCAGCGCCATCAGCATGCGCGATCGGGACCGCGCGACGATCATCCTGTTGCGGCTGGAAGGGCTCGGCGTGGAGGCCGTCGCGGCACGGCTGAACACCACGCCGAAGCGGGTTTCGCTGTGGTCGCGGCGCTTCGCAGCCGCGGGTCTGGCCGGGCTCAACGATCGTCCCGGGCGTGGCCGCAAACCATCCATCCCGGCCGCCACGCTGGCGCGGGTGGTCACCGAGGTGACGCGGCCGCCGGCGGGACAAACCCGCTGGAGCATCCGCGCGATGGGCCGGCACGCCGGGGTTTCCGCCAGTTCGGTGCAGCGCATCTGGTCGCGCAACGAGCTGAAGCCGCACCGCGTCAGGACGTTCAAGCTGTCCAACGATGCGAAGTTCGAGGACAAGTTCTGGGATGTGATCGGGCTTTATCTGGACCCGCCGGCCAAGGCGCTGGTGCTGTGCTGCGACGAAAAGAGCCAGTGTCAGGCGCTCGAACGCACGCAACTCGGGCTGCCGCTGGCGCCGAAGCGGCCGCGCACCATGACGCACGACTACGTTCGGCATGGCACCATCACGTTGTTTGCCGCGCTTAACCAGCTGACCGGCAAACTGATCGCGCGCACCGAGGCGCGCCACACGCACGTCGAATGGCTGCGGTTCCTGAAGCAGATCGATCGCGAGACGCCGCGCGGGCTCGACCTGCATCTGATCGCCGACAACTATGCGACCCACAAGCAACCGAAGGTGCGCGCCTGGCTGGAGCGGCACCCGCGCTTTCACATGCACTTCACGCCGACCTCGTCGTCGTGGCTCAATCTGGTGGAGCGCTTCTTCGCCGAGCTGACCGGCGCCGTGATCCGTGCCGGCAGCTTCGGTTCGGTGAACGAGTTGGTGCGCGACATCAAAGCCTATCTCGCGGCCCGCAATGCCACGCCCCGGCGGTATGTCTGGCGGGCAGAAGGCGCCGAGATCCTGGCCAAGATCACACGCGCCCGCGCCGTTCTCGGCCAAGCGAGGGCCGCATGATTTTTGGATGGCAATTGGGAATCGGGACACTAGTTGAAGCGGTTTATTACGGGCTTCGCTCGCTCGGATACCGCGTCGCCTTGTCGCCGGACGTGGACGGCGTTGCGGGGAACACCATCGTCATCGGCGCCCACCTGCTCCCCAGGTCGGAGATGGAGAAGCTGCCGGCGCGCACGGTCATCTACAATACCGAGCACGCCGGCGCGGCGTGGTTCACCGAAGCATATCGCGCCCTGCTACTCCGGTTTCCGGTCTGGGATTTCAGCGAGGCCAATGCCGCCGGCGTTTCCCAGGCGCTCGGCATCGCCGCGCGCTTCGTGCCGCTCGGCTATGTGCCGCGGTTCACCCGGGTGCGCGCGACCGCGGAGCAGGACATCGACGTTCTCTTCTACGGCTCGGGCGGGCCGCGGCGGCAGGCGTTGTTCGGCCAGATGCGCGAACGCGGAATAGCGGTGCATCACGCGTTCGGCGTGTACGGTGCCGAGCGCGATCGGCTGATCGGCCGCGCGAAGCTGATCATCAACGTCCACCAGCACCTGCCGGGCGCCTTCGAGATCGTTCGCGTCGGCTACGCGCTCGCCAACCGCAAGACGGTGGTCACGGAGTGCAACGAGGGCGAGATCGTGGATGCAGATTTGCGCGACGGCCTCGCGGCGGCGCCGTACGAGCGGCTAGCCGACCTCTGTTTGGAGCTGCTGGCGCGACCCGAGCGGCGAGCCACCCTTGCCGACGCCGGCTTTGCCGCCATTTCGCGCCGCGCCGCGCCGGACATCCTGAGCAAAGCCATCGCCGCCATGGGGGAGCATTTCACGTTGCCCGAATCTCTCGACATCGTAGCCGAAGCCAGCCGCGCGGTGGATCGCGCCGCGCCGGCCGAACCCGAAATCGGCCCGGCACTCCGCGCGAGCGACGGAGCGGAATGTGCCGACGCTCGGCCTTTGCATGATCGTCAAGAACGAAGCCCACGTGATCGAGCGCTGCCTCGACAGCGTGGCCGATCTGATCGACTACGTGCTGATCGAGGACACCGGCTCGACCGACGGCACGCAGGACATCGTCAGGGACTGGCTCGATCGCAGCGGTATCGCCGGGCGGGTGATCGACCAGCCCTGGGGCGACTTCGTCGCCAATCGCACCTCGGCGCTGGCGAGCCTGCGCGACCGCGCTGATATCGATTACGCGTTCGTCATGGATGCCGACGACGTGGTGGTGTGCGGCGACGGGTTCGATCCGGCGGCGTTCAAGGCGGGATTGACCGAGGATCTGTACCATGTCGAGATCCGCCTGCCGCCGATCACGTATTTCCGGCCGCAAATCTGCCGCAACCGGCTGGATTTCCGCTATCGCGGCGTGCTGCATGAATTTCTCGAAGGCCCGGGCGGGCATTCCACGGGCACCGCGCGGGGACTGCACATCCGCTCCGGGCGCGACGGCGCGCGCAGCCGGGATCCGCGGAAGTATCGCAACGATGCCGAGACGCTCGAGTGCGCGCTCGCGGTGGAGCGGGACCCGTTCCTGATCTCGCGCTACACTTTTTATCTCGCGCAGAGCTGGCGCGACATCGGCGAGAAGCAAAAGGCGCTGGCGCGCTATCTCGAACGCGCTGATCTGGGCTTTTGGAAAGAAGAGATTTTCGTCAGCCTGTACTATGCGGCGCAGCTCAAGGAGCAGCTCGGCCATGCCGACAGCGACATCATAGGGTCGTATCTGAAGGCGTACGAGGCCTGTCCGTCGCGGGCGGAGTCGCTGCACGGGGCGATGCGATATTGCCGGATCAACAGCAAATTTCACCAGGGTTATCTCATCGGCGAACGCGCCGTGAACATCCCGCAACCGGCCAGCGGACTGTTCCTGCATGAATGGATTTACGAATACGGCGTACTGGATGAATTCTCGCTGCTCGCCTATTGGTCGGAGCATTATGCCGCCTCGCTGGACGCGTGTGTCACGCTTCTGCACGGCCGCAAGATACCCGCGGACCAGCGTGCGCGAAATCGAGAAGAATGCCGAGTTCGCGCGACAGCGCGTTTGAACTGGGGTTGGCCGGTCGGCGCTCAGAACTTGTCGATCGGAATTTTCAGGTAACGGATGCCGTTGTCCTCCGGCTCGGGCAGGTGGCCGCCGCAGATGTTCACCGGCACCGACGGGATGATCAGCGTCGGCAGCGCGATCTGCGCGTCGCGCGAGCGTCGCAGCGTGACGAAACTGTCCTCGTCCACGCCGTCACGCACATGCGCGTTGGATCGGCGCTGCTCGCCACCGTGGTTTCCCACGCGTAGTGCTCGCGCCCCGGCGCCTTGTAGTCGTGGTGCCGGACGGCGGCAAAGAAAGGCTTCCTGCATCAGCCCGGAGCGGGATGCCGGAAGGCCGCCGCGGGATGATCCTGGCCGAGCCGCGACCGTCCCGAGCCGTACAGCTTTTCCCGCAAAGTGCCCGCCGCGTAATCCCGCTTGTAGCGGTCGCGCCGCTGCAGCTCCGGCACCACCAGATCCACGAAATCGGCGAACGTCTCGGGCGTGACCGCATAGGCCAGGTTGAACCCGTCCACGCCGGTTTCCTCGACCCAGGACTCCAGCTCGTCCGCGACCTCCCCGGCCGAGCCGACCACCACTGGGCCGCGGCCGCCGATCGCCGCGTGGCGGGCGATTGCGCGCACCGTCCATACCCGGTTCGGATCGGCAATGGTGAACGCTTCCAACGCGGAGGTCTGCGCGTCCTGCCGGCTGTAGCGGATCGGCTCGTCCGGATCGTATTGGGAAAAATCGACGCCGGTCCATCCGGACATCAGCACCAGCGCACCTTCCTCGCTGACATGGCGCCGATATTCTTCCAGTTTGGCCTGCGCCACCTCCGAGGTTTCCGCAACGATCGCGGTCACCATGGTGAAAATCAAAATCTCCGCCGGATTGCGCCCCACGGCCGCGGCGCGGCGGCGGATGTCGGCGACGATCGGCGCGATCACCTGCTTCGACGGGCCGTTGATGAACACGCATTCCGCATGCGTCGCGGCAAACTGCCGCCCGCGCGCCGATGCGCCCGCCTGGTACAGCAACGGGGTGCGCTGCGGCGAAGGTTCGCAGAGATGCAGCGCCTCGACCTGAAAATACTCGCCGTCGTGGCGGATGCGATGCACCTTTGCCGGATCGGCGAAACGCCGCCCCGCGCGGTCGCGCAGCACGGTGCCGTCTTCCCAGCTGCCTTCCCAAAGCTTGTAGACGATTTGCATGTATTCTTCGGCTATCTCGTATCGCGTGTCGTGCTCCGGCTGCGCGCGCCAGTCCCATGCCCTTGGCGGCGCTGTTCAGATAGCCGGTGACGATGTTCCAGCCGACGCGCCCTCGCGTCAGATGATCGAGCGTCGAAAACCGCCGCGCCAGCGTGTACGGATGCTCGTACGACACCGCGCAGGTCACGCCGAAGCCGAGGTTCTCCGTCACATACGCCATCGCCGGAATGAGCAGCAGCGGATCGTTCACCGGCACCTGCACCGCCTCGGCGATCGCCGCATCGGGGGAGCCGCGATACACGTCGTACACGCCGAGCACGTCGGCCAGGAACAGCGCGTCGAACTTTCCTCGCTCCAGCAGCTTCGCAAGATCGACCCAGTAATCGAGCGTGTTGTAGGTGAGCGCGCGGTCGCGCGGATGCGTCCACATGCCGGGTGACTGATGCGCAACGCAGTTCATGTCGAACGCGTTCAGGCGGATTTGCTTGGGCATGGCGTCTCGCTTGCTCCGGCCGGCCGTCGAACCTACACCGCTCGGCAGTCAGGCCGAAGCGATGGAGCGAGAGTATCATGGACACGACCCAATTGCGGGCGCTGCAGGCGCCGCTCAAGAAGCGCTACCGCGAGGATCCCCCGAGCGCGCGCACTCCCGCCCGCGCCGAAGCGTGGCTCGACGCCGACCGCGTCGCCTGCGTCGTGCATTCCTGGCACGGCGAGACCACGGCCGGCCTGCACCCCGCGACGGGCGGCGACGGCAGCCTCGCCTGCTCCGCCGACATGCTACTGGAGGCGCTGGTGGCCTGCGCCGGCGTGACCATGCGCGCCGTCGCGACCGCCATGGGCGTGACCTTGCGCGGCGGCCGGGTAATCGCCGAGGGCCATTGGGACGCGCGCGGCACGCTCGGCATCGACAAAACGGTGCCGGTGGGCCTCGCCGACATCGCCCTGATTTTCGAGCTGGACACCGACGCCGACGAAGCGACCGTGCAGCGGCTGGTCGAGATGAGCGAGCGCTTCTGCGTGATCTACCAGACGCTGCGCTCGCCGCCGCAGCTTTCGGTGTCGCACCGCATCGTTGCCAAGACTTAACGTCAGAACTTATCGAGCGGCACCTTCAAATAGCGGATGCCGTTGTCCTCCGGCTCGGGCAGCCGGCCGCCGCGGATGTTCACCTGCACCGACGGAATGATCAGCGTCGGCAGCGCGAGTTGCGCGTCGCGCGAGCGTCGCAGCGCGACGAAACTGTCCTCGTCCACGCCGTCATGCACATGCGCGTTGGATCGGCGCTGCTCGGCCACCGTGGTTTCCCAGGCGTAGTGCTCGCGCCCCGGCGCCTTGTAGTCGTGGCAAAGGAACAGCCGCGTCTCGGGCGGCAGGTCGAGGATGCGGCGGATGGAGCGATACAGCGCGCGCGCGTCGCCGCCGGGAAAATCGGCCCGCGCCGTGCCGTAGTCGGGCATGAACAGGGTGTCGCCGACGAACGCGGCGTCGCCGACCAGGTAGGTGATGCAGGCCGGCGTGTGGCCAGGCGTGTGCATCACGCGCGCCGGCAGGCCGCCGATGCGAAACGATTCGCCGTCGGCGAACAGGCGGTCGAACACGCGGTCTTGCAGGGCGGGCGGGTCGATGCCGAACAGCCGGCCGAACACCGCCTGCACCTCGCGAACATGCTCCCCGATCGCGGTTTGCCCGCCGGTGCGCTGGCGCAGATACCCGGAGGCCGACAGATGGTCCGCATGGACATGTGTCTCCAGCAGCCACTCGACATGTAATCCGCGCTGCCGCACCACCTCGATCAGCCGATCGGCGGAGGTGGTGCCGGTATGGCCCGATACCAGATCGAAATCGAGCACGGGGTCGATGATCGCGGCGGACACGCTCGCGGGGTCGGCGACGAGATAGCTCACCGTCTTGGTCGGTTCGTCGAAAAAGGCCGAGACATCCGGGCGTGTCATTCTGCTTCTCCGCCTACGGCACGAACACGAAATCGAACGCGATCTTATGGCCGAGATTGGCCGGCGGGATCGGCAGTTGCGCGCAATCCGGGTCGAGCACCGAGTGCATCGCGGCGCGCACGAAGCTCTGGAACGACGGGTTCGCGAGTTGCGGCCGTTCCTCGCTGGCGAGTTGGGCCTCGCGCACCACGCCGCTTTCGTCCGTGATCACCTCCAGCCGCGCCTTGAACCGGGGTTCCGGGAGTTGGCTGACATAGCCGCGCCAGCAGCCCCGAACATGCGCGATGATGGTGCTGTATACGTCGGGCGGCAGATGCCCGACCGCGTTGGCGGGCGCCGATGCCGAAGCAGGCAGCGTTGCCGGCAGCGGCATAGCCGGCGCGGGCACGGGCGGGGGCCGCGCGGGCACGCTCGGCGCGGGAGCCGGAGCGGTCGCCGCGGGCGTGCCGCGGCTCAGCCGCATCAGCGCCTGCTCGAGTTCCAGATCCCGCTCCGGGGCTCCCGCGGACGGCGCCGGATCGGCCGCCCTGCCCGGCGGCGCGCGCGACGATGCCTCGGCATGAATCCGCCCCGGGGTCACCCGCGCCTGCTTGGCCGGCGGGCTTGCCACTCGCGGTGGCGACAGCGGTGCCGCGATCGTCACGGAAGCGGCCGGCCGAACCAGTCGGTCGACGGTCAGCCCGACGATCACGAGCATGCACCCGCCGATCGCCGCCGCCATGTACGTAACCTGCTTGCGCGCCGCGCGCCAGCGTTCGGCCACGCCGCGATTGTGCTGATGCGCCTCGATCAGGCGCGACTGGACTTCGTCCAGGTCGGATTGCAGCCGCGCCGCTTCCATGTTCGCGGCGGCCAACGCCCGTTCCAGGGTATGGTTGGTCGCGCGCAGCCGATCGTAGCCATCCCGCAGCGCGTCCGGGCTCTCCGGATACAATTCCACCCGGCCGCGGAGCGCGAACTCCAGCGGCTTGCCGGTGATGGACTGGAAGAGATTCTTGAGCGCGCCCCCGGTGACGCGGTTCTGCTGCGCCTTGCGGCGCAACGTATCCAGCGCCACCGCCGAGGGCCCCGGCTCATCCTGCAGCACCAGCGCCAGGATGTCGGCGAAAATCTTGGCTTCGCGCGGGTCCGGTCCGTCGGATTCGGGCTCCATGCCACATCATATCGGCTCGGCGTCCGGCGCCATAGCGCTCATCGCGGGCCCGGCGCTTGGCGCCACGTCGGGCAGGGGAAACCTGACTCGCTATTGCCGAAACTCGGCAGTTCAACTCCGCAGAATGTCCTGGACGCCCGAACGGCGGGAACCATCGCGAGGCAAACGCTTCCTGGCCGGAAAAATTTTGGCGGGAAAGTAGCGCGGCGGCGAACGCTATGAATAGTTTTGTGAATTCACGAATTCGAAATCAAACTAACTCCGATATTTACATCAATTCGTGATTCACCCTTACTTCTCGTTTCTTGGCCGTTTCCGGATGATATTGCCAAGATATTCGCGTGACCGACGGCGTTGCTGGCCGATAGGGGCACACGCCGGCGCGTCCCCGGCCGAAACGGCGACCGGGCGCCGGTCAGCGCGTCATCGAGACAGAATCACGCCCGCCATTGGTGGCGATTGTGCTCATGACCATCCTTTAATGCCGAATTCGGTGCGCGGCGGCGTGGCTGTCTTCCCGCGATCCGAATTCGGTGCTAGGCGACAATAACGGGCGCACCTCGATCGGGGCCAGAACCATGGGTTCTGCCGCGTGTGCGCTCGCGTACGAGAATTGTGGGCCCGAACTGCAACGGGCGCTCTGGACGGGCCGGCCCCGCCACCGTCCGTTATGGGAGAGGACGCATGCAAAAACCCGCCTCCGGCATCAGCCGGCGCAGCCTGATCAAGACCGGCGTGGCGCTCGGCGCGATCGAGCTCGCCGCGCCGGCCATCATCAACGCGCGCGGCGAGGAGCCGATCAAGCTCGGCTTCATCGACCCGCTGACCGGCGTTTACTCGGCGTTCGCGCAATCCGAAGTGCAGGGCGCTAAACTCGCGGTGGCGGAGATCAACAAGAAGGGCGGCGTGCTCGGCCGGCAGCTACAGTTGCTGGTGGAGGATTCCGCGAACGACGTCGGCACCGGCGTGCAGAAGGCGCTGAAGCTGATCAACCGCGACCACGTGAACGCGATCTATGGCGACGTGAACTCCGGCATCGCCTACGCGATTTCCCAGGTCACCTCGCAGCACAAGGTGTTCCACATCGTCCCCGGCGGGCATACCGACCCGATCACCGGCGAAGATTGCAAGTGGAACGTGTTCCGCGTCTGCAACACCACCAGCATGGACGCCAACGCGGTCTCCAGCGAGCTGATCAAGAATTTCGGCAAGAAGTGGTATTTCATCACGCCCGACTACGCCTATGGCCACACCTTGCAGGCGGCGTTCGTCAGGAACCTGAAGAAGGCCGGCGGCGAGTACCAGGGCGACATGGTGCCGCTGAACGCCACCGACTACTCGGCCAACCTGATCAAGGCCCGCCAGTATCATCCGAACGTGCTGCTGATCAATGTCGGCGGTCTGGCGCAGATCGACTGCATGAAGCAGTTCGTGCAGTTCGGCATGGACAAGGAAATGGCGCTTGGCGGCGCGCTGTTCGAGCTCGAATCGATGCTGTCGGTGCCGCCGCAGGCGCTGACCGGGTGGTGGGACTACGAATGGTGGTGGAACCAGCCGGGCGTGCAATCGGCGGCCGATTTCAATCACCTGATCATGAAGACCTACAACCGTCCCGCCGCGTCGGCGCGCAACTGGTTCGGCTGGGTGTCCATCCACTCCTTCGCGCTCGCCGCCGAGAAGGCGAAGAGTCTCGCGGCCATCAAGCTCGCCAAGGCGCTGGAGGGCGAGGATCTGCCGGATCACGTGAAGTGCCAGGCGGGCAAGGTTTATTACCGTCCGGGCGACCACGAGTTGATGCCGCACATCTTCGTCGGCCAGCCGCACCCGCCGAAGGGCGGCAATCCGGCGGACCTCGTCACGGTCAAGGCGATCGTGCCGGGCGACAAGGCGGCGCTGCCGGTCGACCAGACCGGCTGCCATTTAAAGTGGCCGAGCGCCTGACGGTATATTTACCGCCATCCTTGTAATTCGGGCGGCTCTCCTATAATCCGCCGCTCCCGGGACGCGGGCAAGAGGGATTCCTGACCTCTTGCCCGCGGGTCGGGTAACGCGCGAACAAGACGCGGGCGTAGTGCGGGGACGGAAATGGGAACGCTCATTCTATTCAACGTATTCAACGGCCTGATCATCGGCCTGTTCTACGTGCTCATGGCGCTGGGACTGGCGATGATTCTCAATCTCAGCAACGTCATCAACTTCGCGCACGGCAACTTCCTGGCGCTGGGTGGTTATTTCGCCTTCGTGCTGATCCCGGTGATCGGCTTCTGGGGCGCGCTGGTGGTGGCGCCGATCGCGGTGGCGCTCATCGGGCTGATCCTGGAACCGTTGATTTTCCGTCCCGTGTACGGGCGCGACCCGCGTGCTACAGCCTGCTGCTCACCTTCGGCCTCGCCTTCATCATCCAGGATGTCTGCCGCTATGTCTGGGGACCGAACCCGCTGCAATTGAACCTGCCGGCGAGCATCAATCAGCCGGTGAGCCAGCAATTCTTCTTCCTGACCGGGTATCGGCTATTCATCATCGGCATCGTCGTGGTGGCGATCGTCGCGCTGTTCCTGTTCCTGCGCTACTCGCGGATGGGCATGCGCATCCGCGCCGGCGTGATGGACCTGGAAACCGTCTCGGCGCTCGGCATCAACGTGAAGTGGCTGCGCACGCTGAATTTCGGCATGGGCATCTTCCTCGCCGGCCTGGCCGGGGTGCTGGCCGGCGGGCAGATCGGGCTCAACCCCAATCTCGGCGACGACCTGCTGATGCCGGCCTTCATCGCCATCATCGTGGGCGGTGTCGGCAGCATGACCGGCACGCTGTTCGGCGGGCTGCTGATCGGCGTCGCCGCCGCCGTGACCACGATCTGGTGGTCCGCGGGCAGCGAACTGATCATGTACGTGATCATGACGATCGTGTTGTTGTTGCGGCCGCGCGGCTTGCTCGGCGAAGAGGGTATGATGGTATGAGCGCCGGCACCACCTCCATCGACGTTGCCGTCAGCAGTCCGAGGGCGCGGCACAACTGGCTCGGGCTCGCGCTGATCTGGGCGGTGCTGATCTCGGCGCCGTATTGGCTGCCCATGGTCGGCGGCTACACCGCGCTGGCGAGTCGCGTGCTCATCATGGGTCTCGCCGCCATGGGATTGAATTTCCTGCTCGGCTTCACCGGCGTGATGAGCTTCGGCCACGCCGCCTATTTCGGCCTCGGCGCCTACGGCGCCGGCCTCACCCTGCGCTACCTGCTGCCGAGCACGCCGCTCGCCATGGTCATGGGCATTCTGGTCGGCACGTTGGCGGGTGCCCTGTTCGGCGCGTTGATCGTGCGCCGCAAGGGCGTCTACTTCGCCATGCTGACCATCGCCTTCGGCCAGATCTGCTATTACATCGCCTATAGCTGGAACGATTTCACCGGCGGCTATGACGGACTGCGCGGGTTTCAGCGCCAGCCGATTTCGCTCGGCCCGTGGCTGATCGACATCCAGAACAGCGGCACCACCTTCTACTACTACGTGCTGGCGGTATTCGCCGTCTGCGCCGGACTGATGGCGCTGCTGTTGCGCTCGCCGTTCGGCCGCACGCTGATCGCGATACGCGAGAACCAGCGGCGCGCGCGCTTCCTCGGCATCCCGGTCGAGTTCCATATCTGGCTGTCGTTCACCGTCTCGACGTTCTTCGCCGCGGTGGCCGGCGCGCTCTATGCACTGCTCAACAACTTCGCCGATCCTACCTCGCTGAATTACATCATCAGCGGCGATCTGGTTATCATGGCCGTGATGGGCGGGATGCGGAGCTTCTGGGGTCCGTTGCTCGGCGCCGCCGTGTTCGTGGTGCTGCAGGACTACATTTCCTCGGAGACAACCAACTGGATGAGCTTCATCGGCCTGATATTCGTGCTGGTCGTCCTGTTCTTCCCGCGCGGGTTGCTGGGGTATATCCGGCGCGTGGTGCCGTCGTGAGCCTACTCGAAATCCGCCACGCTTCGAAGCATTTCGGCAGCCTGGTCGCGGTGAACGACGTCTCGCTCAGCGTGCAGCCGGGCGAACTGCGGGCCATCATCGGGCCCAACGGCGCCGGCAAGACCACGTTCTTCAACCTCGTCACCGGGTTCTTTCCGCCGACCCGGGGACAGATCCTGCTAGACGGGCGGGACATCACCCGCACCGACGCGGTCGAGCGCGTGCATATGGGCTTGGCCCGCACGTTCCAGATCACCGAAATCTTCCCCGAACTGACGGTGCACGAGAACGTCCGCATCGCCGTCGAGGCGGAAGGCGGCCTCCGCCTGCGCCCCTGGGTCGGGCAACGCGAGCGCGCCCATGTCAACGAGAAGATCGACGAGGTGCTGGTCGCGACCCGGCTGACCGAGCAGGCCCACCGCCTAGTAGGCGAACTCTCGCACGGCGACCAGCGCTCGGCCGAGATCGCCATGGCGCTGGCGCTGCGCCCGCGCGTGCTGCTGCTCGACGAGCCGACCGCAGGCATGGGCGAGACCGAGACCTTTCAGGTGGCCGGGCTGATCCGGCGGCTGCACAAGCACACCGGCTACACCATCGTCCTGATCGAGCACGACATGCGTGTCGTGTTCAACCTGGCCGACCGCATTATGGTGCTCGCGGAAGGCGCGCTGCTCGCGGAAGGCACGCCCCGGGAGATCGCCGACAATCCCATCGTGCAGGCCGCCTATTTGGGGAAAGCGGAATGAACGCGCTCGAGGCCGAGGATCTCAACACGTTCTATGGCAAGAGCCACATCCTGCACGATGTCGGGATCGTGGTGCCGGACGGGCGGATCACCACCTTGCTCGGGCGCAACGGCGCCGGCAAGACGACCACGCTCCGCAGCCTGGTCGGGCTGACCCCGCCGCGCAGCGGGCGCGTGCGGGTGTTCGGCCGAGAGACGACGCGCCTGCCGCCGTTCCGGGTGGCGCAACTCGGCGTCGGCTACGTGCCGGAGGGGCGGAAGATCTTCGCCAACCTGACCGTGGACGACAATCTGCGCGTGCCGTTCGAGCGCCCCGGGCCCTGGACCATCCCGCGCGTCTACCAGCTTTTCCCGCGCCTGGCCGAGCGGAAGAACAACCGCGGCCGGCAGCTTTCCGGGGGCGAGCAGGAGATGCTCTCGATCGCCCGCGCGCTGCTGCTCAACCCGAAGCTCTTGATCCTGGACGAGCCCTCGCAGGGCCTGGCGCCGCTGATCGTGCGCGAGGTGTTCCGCATCGTCGCGCAGATGCGGGCCGAAGGGATCGCGGTGCTGCTGGTGGAGCAGAACGTGCGCGCCAGCCTGGAGGTGGCGGATCAGGCTTACGTGCTGGACAACGGCGAGATGGTCTGGTCCGGCACCGGCGCCGAGCTGGCCGCCGACGACGAGCGCATCCAGTCCCTCGCCGGCGCCTCGGCCGAGGAGTGGAGTTTCGACGACGCCCTGACGACCCAGGAGGAGGTGGCCTTCAGCCATCAGCCGTCAGCGTCGGCAGCGGCGTGAGCCGCTGTGCACGGAGCCGCCCGGCCGGACCGGGGACGGCTGCACTCGCCCCGTCGGCCGGGGCGCCGGCGGCGCTTTCCAGGTTCTGTTTCAGCCGCTTCAAGGCCAGCGCGGATTCGCGTTGCATGCGCTTGCGGATGACCACCCGGTCCATCAGGTCCAGCCATCGGCTCGGCATCGCGTAGGACAGTTCGCGCCGGAACAGAACCTCGCCCGGATCGGCGCTCAGCACGTAGTCGATGCGCGCCCGCCCGCCCTCGGGCGGCGCGGCCTCGATGCTCCAGAGCACCGTCGCGTCACGCGCCACGGCGCGCGGCCGCGATAGCCGGCGGCCTTGAACTCCTCCACCACCTCCTCGCCGACCAGCAGCGAATGCTCGGCCCCCGCGCTGACGGAGAGCGACGCCGGATGCCAAGTCGGCCAGTTGGCTAGCGTGGTCGCGTCGTCGTAGACCAGCCCGATCGGCCGCCGTACGCGAATGCGGCGACTATGTCCGCCGTCTTTGCCCCGCCTTGCGAAAGCCGCCAACATAGGTTGTTTCGATCGGAATACGCCACGCAACAAACCGCGGATGCCCGTTTCCGGCCGAGGAGTTGCCCCGATGTCAGCCGATACGCCCACCGTCCTGCCCGCGACCGTTCCGCCCGGGATGCTGCGCACCGAGCGCGAGGGCTCGCTGCATCACGTCACCATCGTGGGCGGCGGGGCGGCGGGGCTCGAACTGGTGACGAAACTCGGCGACAAGCTGGGCAAGCGGCGGCGCGCCAGCGTTATCCTGGTCGAGCGGGCGCGCACGCATCTGTGGAAGCCGCTGCTGCACTCCGTGGCCGCCGGCAGCATGGACCCCGGCGGGCACGAGCTGGACTACCTGGCGCAGGCGCACTGGCACCATTTCCGCTTCCGCTACGGCGAAATGACCGGGCTGGACCGGGCGCGCAAGCAGGTGTTCCTGGCCGCGACTTACGACGCCGAGGGGCGCGAGATCACGCCGGAACGCGCGGTGCCGTACGACACGCTGGTGATCGCGGTCGGCAGCGTCACCAACGATTTCGGCACACCCGGCGCCGCGACCTACGCCGTGCCGCTGGAGACCGCCGACCAGGCGGTGCGTTTCAACCGCCGGCTGGTGAACGCCTTCATCCGCGCCCATACCCAGGCCGAGCCGATCCGGCCCGGCCAGTTGCACGTGGCCATCATCGGCGCCGGCGCCACCGGGACGGAACTGGCGGCCGAGCTGCACCACACCTCGCGACAGGTGGTCGCCTACGGGCTCGACCGCATCGATCCCGCCCGCGACATCCGCATCATCCTGATCGAAGCCGCGCCGCGCATCCTTCCGGCCTTGCCGGAGCGCATCGCCACGGCCACGGCCGAGTTGCTGCACCGGCTTGGCGTCGAGATCCGCGCCGGCGCCAAGGTGAGCGAGGTGCGCGCCGACGGGGTCCGTCTCGCCGACGGCGAGTTCATTGCCTCGGAGCTGGTGGTGTGGGCGGCGGGCGTGAAGGCGCCGGATTGCCTGCGCAACCTGGACGGGCTGGAGACGAACCGGATCAATCAGCTCGTGGTCCGCCCGACCTTGCAGACCACCATGGACGACGACGTCTTCGCGATCGGCGACTGCGCCGCCGTGCCGCGCGAGGGCTCGCCCACGCCGGTGCCGCCGCGCGCCCAGGCCGCGCACCAGGAGGCCTCGCACATGGTCAAGCAGATCAAGCGCCGGCTGGAGAACAAGCCCTTGCAGCCGTTCGTGTATCGCGACTTCGGCTCGCTGGTGTCGCTCGGCCATTACTCGACGGTGGGCAGCCTGATGGGTTTCCTGGTGGGCAAGAGCTTTTTCATCGAGGGCTATTTCGCGCGGGTGATGTACCGGATGCTGTACAAGATGCACGAATACGCGCTGCATGGCGCGGGCAGTGTTCTGCTGGAAACCTTCGCGCGCGGCCTCTCCCGCCGCGCCGACCCGCAGGTGAAGCTGCACTGATCGCGGACGCGCCGCGTTTGGCGGTCGGGGCAATCCCCGGCCCCCGCCGAGATGCCCGGGTGCGCGGCGGGATCTTGGCGGCAGGTCGACCGCGCGATCGAGCGTTCCGTTCGGCCCGAAGGCGCGCCGGCTAAATCGGAATGTCGATCAAAACGGGATTGTGATCGCTTGGCGTCACATACTTGACCCAGACGTCGCAGTTCAGGCCGCTGTCGCCGCCGAGGACAACGAAAAAATCCAGTTCGCGGCGTCCGCGGGATCCCTCGTGCGTCCACTTGCCCGATTTTTGCACGGTTGCAGCCGCGGCCAACGCGAATTGCTTGCGCCCGGCCTTCCGGCCGATGATGTCGTTGACGTCGTCCGGCGAGGCGTTGAAGTCACCGCCGATCACCACAACCTGATCGTGGCGCAGCCGGCTGGCGCATTCTTCGATTAACGCGGACGTGTCGGCATTGCCGCGCCCGGCCAGCGAGTGCCACGAAACAAATGTGACGTCCCCGACGCGCACGGCGGCAGCGGTTCGTCCGGCCACACCACCGCCGATAGCGTCGAAGAACACCACGTCGGCGCTGCCAGCGGCGTAAGCATCGCTCAGGATGACGTAGTTGGTGCAGCGCGCGTTCAACGCGCCGACCGGCTCTCCGGAATACACGGTGCTGCCGGGAATGGCGGTGCCGGCCTTTCCCGAGCCGCCTTCCTGGAGGAAGCCACCGACGCAGTGGTCCCTCAGCAGAAGTCCTTGAATTATTGCTTGCTTGGCTGCGTCGGTGAAGTCACCTTGGGTGTTCCAAGTGAATAGCCGCCGCACCTCACCCTCCCCCAGAACAATAACCCCAGAGACCGCATGCCCGGCCGCCCGGAGGCCGGGGCCGTCAGCTAGCGGGGCGGCTGTAATTGCATCCCGTAGCTGGCGTAAATCCGTCGCAGCGTGCCGTCCGCGGCCAGGTGTTGCAGCGCCGCGTCGATTGCCTGGCGCAGCTTGGCGTCCGGCTTTACCATGCCGATCGCGACGTTCCAGCTGAGTCCGGGCCCCAGCGCTTCGATGTCCAGGACATGCACCGGCGCGTCCGGATGGGTCAGCATGAAATAGCCGGCGGCGGCGCGGCTGACCGCGGCGGCGGCGATCTCCTTGTCGGCCACCGCCTGCAACATATCGTCCTCGAAGCCGAAGGTCGAAATCGTGTAACCCGCCTGGCGCAAGGTCATGGCGGCGATCGAGCCGACCAGCACGCCGATCTTCGCGTGACGGTCGAACGCCGCGATGTTCGTCAGCGGGCCGCCGCGAACCACCAGCACGACGCCGGTGCGATAATACGGCTTCGAGATTTGCAGCCCCGATTTCTCCTGCACCTCGCGATCGTCGATGGCGTCGGAGACGAAGTCGCAGTCGGCCCGGTGGAGCTGGCGCAGGCCGATGATCCATACCGGCTCGAGCGCGACCCCGAGTTGCTTGGCGATGGCCTCGCCGAGGTCGATCTGAAAGCCCCGCCGTTCGGCGCGGCGGCTCGCGAACGGCAGCGCGTTCGGGTGCGCGCATTGCTGGATCGTTCCGCTGGCGCGAATGGCGTCCAGCGATCGCGCCACGGACGGCGTCACGAACGAGGCGGTGGCGGCCAGGAGCGCCACCGCGAAAGCGACAAGTTTCATTGGCTGCTAGTCTTTCAGGGATCGGATGTAGGCGATGATATCGTTGATCTGGGCGTCGTTGAAGGTGTGACCGAACGCCGGCATCGCCCCCATCTTGCCGTGCTTGACGCGGAAGCGGATGAACGAGTTGCTGCGGGCGGTGTCTTCCAGCTTCGGCCCCTTGCCTGCGGTACGGCCGCCGTTCGCATGGCACCAGCCGCAGCCGGCGGCCTCGAAGTGCTGCTTTCCCTTCGCGGCGTCCCCCGAGGGGGGCGCTTTCATGTCCGCCGTCTCCGTCGGCTCCGCCGCCCGCGCCACCGGCATCGCGCCAAGCGCGAGCAGGCCGCCGAGAATCAGGACAGCGGATCGGGTGATCGGCATGGTTCCTCGCGCGAAAACGAAAGAGCGGGGCGTGGGCCCCGCTCTCCGTTAAGCCCCCCGCTCGCCGGAGGTCAATGCGACGACGGCAGCGAGAAGACGATCAGCGCGCCGGCGTCCTTCGGCATGCTCTTGAACGGCTCGCCGAACCAGGTGCCGTAATCATCGCCGACTAGGCTGCCCCAGCCGGTCGGCACGGCGACGAACTGCTTGCCGTGCGCGCTGTAGCTCATGATGCCGCCAACATGGCCGAGGCCATCGTTGTGCGACCAGAGCTCCTTGCCGGTCTCCGCGTTGTAGGCATGAATGATGCCGGCCGCGTCGGGCACGAACACCAGGTTGCCGGCGGTCGCCAGCACGCTCGAGAGCGGCGGTTGCGGGAACGTCACCTGCCACTTCATCTTCCCGCTGATCGGATCGCGCGCGTCGAGATGGCCGCGCATCGGGCCGTCCGGCGGCGGCACGCCCTTGAACTCCGCGCCGATATTGAGCTGCACCTGCGGCTCGGTGATCGGCGTGGTCTTCTGCACCGTGAGCGTCGATGCACCACTCGTTGGCGATCTTGTAGTAGAGGCCGGTTTTCGGGCTATAGGCGCCGCTGTTCCAGCTCACGCCGCCCATGATCGCCGGGCACAACGGCTCCTGCACCGGTCCCGCGCTGAAGTCGCGCCGGCCCATCAGTTCGCCGGTGTGCGGGTCGATACTCTTGACGAAGTTGATGTTCTTCGAGATCGGCCAGACGTTATCGAGCTTGCCGTTGTCGCGGTCGTAGACGAAGATGAACCCGCCCTTGTTCGGGTGCACCATGTAGTTGTGACCGTTGCGGTCGATCTGCACGAACTCGCCCACGGCGCTGTCGAAGTCCCAGGCGTCGTGCGGCAGTTCCTGGTGGTAGAACTTCAGCTTGCCGGTATCCGGATCGAGCGCGATCACCGAGGAGGTGTAGAGGTTGTCGCCCGGGCGCGGCGCCGTTGTTCTTCCAGTCGTGCCCCGACCAGTCGTAGAGCGGCGCCGGATTGGCGGTGCCCCACCAGACGGTGTTGGTCTTCGCATCGTAGGTGCCGGGCATCCAGCCGCCGCCGCCGCCGGTGCGCCAGGTGTCGTTGCCCCAGGTCTTCTTCGCCTCGGGTGTGCCGCCGGAGGTGAAGAATTGCCAGAGCTTCTTGCCGGTCTTCGCGTCGACGCCGAAGATCGGGCCGCGCCACGGCCACTCGCCACCTTGGCTGCCGATGATCACCTTGCCGCGCACGAACAGCGGCGCGCCGGTGAAGCCGACGGTGAGCTTCTCCGAGTTCTGCAGCTTGGTGTCCCAGTCCGGCTTGCCGGTCTTCATGTCGAGCGCGATCAGCCGCCCGTCGACCGTGCCGATGTAGAGCCGGCCGTCGCCCATCGCCATGCCGCGGTTGTAGGGCGTGTGGGTCTGCCGGGCGATCAGCTCCTCGTCGAGCTTCGGATAGTACGCCCAGAGCACCTTGCCGGTCGCGCCATCCAGCGCGAACACCCGGCTGTACGAGCCGGAGTAATAGAGCACGCCGTCCTTGGCGAGCGGCATGGATTGCAGGCCGCGGGTGGTGCGGCCGGGGAAATGCATCCAGGCAACTTCCAGATTCTTCACGTTCCTGGTGTTGATCTGGTGCAGGCCGCTGAAGTCGTAATCCTTGTAGCTGCCGTGGTAGCTGAGCCAGTCGTTCGGGTTGGGGTTGGCCGCTTCCAACTCCTGGGCGCTCTGCGCGAGCGCGGGCGCCGCGGCGAACGCCGCGCCAACCGCCAACAAGGCGGATGCCGCCAATCCTCTGGTAACCCTTCGCATACCGTGTTTCCCTCCACCTATCGGGCCGAACCTGGGTGCGGCCGTCCGTTTCTCTCAGGCATCGCCCAGCGACCGCGGCACTCCCGACCACGGCCCTGGCTGGCGCGGGCCAATAGTATCCCGGAATGTAAGCGATGCGAAAGGGTTGTTCGCGACCGGACCCGTGCCGGAGCAACTCCAGCCATCGATCCACCCTGTGCGCCAGAATGGGCAGCGCAGGAACAAGGGCCAGCAGACTGGAAATCGCGCTCGATGCGCGCGGCGTTGCCGCGCGGCTTCAAGCCATTGGCGCCCTACGGCTCCCGGCTAACGCCGTGGGCCGCTAGCGCGTCCAGATACTCCCGCCAGCGCCGCTCCTGGTCGCGGCCCAGTTCGTGCAGATAATCCCACGAAAAAATGCCGGTGTCGTGCAGGTCGTCGAACACGATGCGAATCGCGTAGTTGCCGACCGGCTCCAGCGCCATGATGCCGACATGCCGGCGCCCGAACACCAGCTTGCGCTCGCCCGGCCCGTGGCCCTGCACCTCGGCGCTCGGGCTGTTCACGCGCAGATACTCGGCGGGATAGCTGAAGGCGCTGCCGTCGGCGAAGCTCACGCCGAGCCGCTTCTCGGCGCGATCGAGGCGGATTTCGGTGGCCAGCGCCATGGCGCGCTCAGTCGTCGAGCTTGCGGGCCTCGTCCGGCAGCATGATCGGGATGCCGTCGCGGATCGGGTAGGCGAGGCCCGCCGCCCGGCTGATCAGCTCGTTGTTCGCCCGGTCGTATTCCAGCGGCCGCTTGGTCAGCGGACAGACCAGGATTTCCAGCAGTTTCGGATCGATCTCGACCCGGCTCTCGCTCGCGGCCGGGGCGGGATCGGGCGAGGTCGGCGGCATCGGCGGCCTCAGCGGAACAGCAGGGCGGAGAGCTTGCGCCGCGCCGCCATGGTCGCCGGATCGTCGAACCCCCAGGCCTCGAAGAATTTCAGCAGTTGCAGCCGCGCGGCGTCGTCCTGCCAGGCGCGGTCGCGCCGGACGATCTCCAACAGGGCGTCCGCTGCGGCCTCGCGCCGCCCCGTCGCGTTGAGCGCGGTGGCGAGATCGTAGCGGGCCTGATGGTCGTCGGGGTTGGCCGCGAGCTGCTTCTGGAACGTCTGCAGCTTCGAGGCGGCCTTGCGCCCCTCCTCGGCGAGCGCGAGCGCGCTGCGCGCCCCGGTGATCTCGGCATGATCGGCGAGCTTGGCAGGCACCCGCGCGAGCAGCCGCTTCGCCTCGTCCTCCTGCCCGGCATCGAGCGTGGCGCGGACCAAGCCGCCCCAGGCCTCGGCATTCTCCGGCTCCTGCTCCAAGACGGCGTGGAACAGGTCGATCGCCTGCTCGCGGTCGCCCTCCTCGGCCGCGGCGCGGGCGGCGACGAGCAGGTCGGCGGTGGGCATGGAACCGCCGGCCATCTTGAGCAGCGCCTCGACGAAGCGCTTGACCTCGGATTCCGGCAGCGCGCCCTGGAACAGATCGGCGATCTGGCCCTGCCAGAAGGCGGCGACGGTGGGCACCGATTGCAGCGGCAGCCCGAGCTGGGCGAGCTGTTGCACCAGCGTGCGGTTCTTGTCGATGTCGATCTTGACCAGCTTCACGCGCCCGCCGGCCGAGCGGATCACCTTTTCGAGGGTGGGCGTGAGCTGCTTGCAGGGTCCGCACCAGGTCGCCCAGAAGTCGACCACGACGGGCAGGTTGCGCGAGGCGTCGACGACGTCGCGCATGAAGGTCTTCTGATCGCCCTCGACGATCATGTCGGCGGGCCCGCCCTTGCCGCTCGGGGCGGGGCTCCCGGCCGCCGGCTTGGCCCCTTGGCCGATGATGAGATCCATGAATGCCGTTCCCTCGGTTGCGGCATAGATAGCCCGCCCCGCCCGCCTGACAAGCCGCGCAACATCGCCCGGCGCTTGCCAACCGGGTTCCGCGCGCCTAGAAACCCCCCTGCAGCGCGGGCGTAGCTCAGGGGTAGAGCACAACCTTGCCAAGGTTGGGGTCGAGGGTTCGAATCCCTTCGCCCGCTCCAGATTTTCCTCTAGGGAAATCAGAGCGTTATGAGAGGGCCGCCGCAAGGCGGCCCTTCGCTTTGGTGCTTACATTTCTTGGTCTGAAAAAATGTAAGCACTATGTAAGCAGTTGAGGGAAAACGCGGGGCGGTTCCAGCGTGTTTGGGCGGGCATCCTCACC
>CAVXFL010000014.1:0-12804 GCA_963761015.1 uncultured Alphaproteobacteria bacterium | reverse complement strand
CGAATTGCTTACACTAAGCCGACTGGCCAGCAACGACAATCGTAAGGATACGTTGGCGCTCACGGCAGCGAAGAAGCAGCGATGTGTGGTTCCCCCGAACGAGTGGACACCTCGTGTAAGCTCCTGAACGGAGCGAGGTGGCAATGACGAAGACACGACGTTCGTTTACGGACGAGTTCAAACGCGAAGCGGTATCGCTGCTGCTGTCGAGCGGGCGGCCTGTCACCCAGGTGGCGACTCAGCTGGGAGTGCAGCCGTCGATGCTGCGCAACTGGCGGGACGGCCGGAACGGCTCGGCGAAGCCCACGATCGCCGCGGCCGAGCCGCCGGCGCTCACGGCTGCGGCGGCCGAGCAGGCGGAGGTCCGTCGCCTGCGGCGTGAGCTCGAGCGCGCCCAAATGGAACGCGACATTTTACTCACCAGTCGGGAATTAAGACGACGTTCCTGTTGTACAGAGTTGCGATCGGTGCTATAGCGGCGGGATGAAGCAGGACGGACGCGGGTTAGATCATCGGACGTTGGAGACCATTCGATTGATGGCAGTCGAGCGAGTGCGGGACGGCGAGCGTCCGTCATTGGTGGTGGCTTTGTACGGCTTCAATCGCACGACGATCTACCGATGGCTGAACGCGGCGGCAAAGCCGGGTATGGGACTGCGAGCACTGCGCTCCAGGCCGGCGACGGGCCGGCCACGCAGTCTGACGCCGCATCAGGAGCAACAGGTGTTCCGCTGGATCAATGGTCGCGATCCGCGTCAGTATGGCCTGGATTTCGGATTGTGGACGCGGTCGTTGGTGGCCGAGCTGATCGAACGGAAATTCGCCATTCGGCTTGGCGTGACGGCGGTGGGAGAACTGCTCGCCAAGCTGGGACTGACACCGCAGAAGCCGCTGCAACGCGCTTACCAGCGCGATCCTGAAGCGATCGAGGCGTGGCGGCGCGAACGGTATCCTGCCATTGCCAGACAAGCAAAAGCCTCGGGCGGTGAGGTGTATTTCTGGGACGAGTCGGGCTTTCGTGCCGATAGCGTGCATGGCAAGACCTGGGCCAAGAAGGGTCAGACGCCCGTGGTCGAACGCCCTGGCCAGCGGCAATCGATCAGTGCGGCCTCCGCGGTGAACGCTCGGGGTGGGTTCTGGTATTGCACCTACCAGGGCGGGCTGAACGCCGAGTTGTTTGTCGAGCTGCTGCGCCGAATGATGCGGCGTCGTTCGAAGCCGTTGCATTTGGTGCTCGACGGACTTCCCGCGCACAAGACCACGCTGGTGAAGACCTATGTTGCCTCCATGAAAGGCATGCTGACGCTGCATTTTCTTCCCGGCTATGCGCCTGAACTGAACCCCGATGAACTGGTATGGAGCCATGTGAAGCGCACCGGCGTGGCCAGAGCGCCCCTGCGGCGCGGCGAAAAGCTGCAGGCCAGGATCGAGGCACAACTCAGCGCCATCAAGCGCGCGCCGCAGTTGATACGGTCATTCTTCAAGGCGCCAAGTGTCGCCTATATTACTGACTGGTGAGTAAAAAAGGCCATCGGCATCTTCTCGGGCCCGCCGAAATGAGGTTCCGCTTCATCGAGGACCATCGCGCGAGCTTCCCGGTGCGGACCATGTGCGCCGTGCTGGAGGTCAGCGCGAGCGGTTACTATGCGTGGCGCGACCGGCCAGAAAGCGCGCGGGCCCGCGCCAATCGCGCTCTTGCTGCCGATATCCGCCGCGTGCATGCCGATAGCCGCGCCGTCTACGGCTCCCCGCGCGTGCACGCCGCGCTGCGGGCCGAAGGCCGGCGGGTCGGGGTGCACCGGGTCGCCCGTCTGATGCGCCATCATGGCATCCAGGGCCGCCACAAGCGCCGCCGGCCGCGCACCACGGACAGCAACCATTCCCTTCCGGTTGCCCCTAACCTTCTCGACCGACGCTTCGCCGCTCCGGCGCCCAATCGGGTCTGGCTGGCCGATATCACCTACATTCCCACCGCTGAGGGCTGGCTTTATCTGGCCGTCGTGCTCGACATGTTCTCGCGCCGCGTGGTCGGCTGGGCGATGCGCGAGACCATGCCGCAGGAACTCACGATCGCTGCTCTGCAAATGGCCATCGCCAACCGCCGACCAGCACCTGGTCTGGTGCACCATTCCGATCGCGGCAGCCAATATGCGGCTCGCGCGTATCGCCGTTTGCTCGACCAACACGGTTTGCTTTGCTCGATGAGCCGGAAAGGTGATTGCTGGGACAACGCTCCCATGGAGAGCTTCTTCGGCAGCATGAAAACCGAGCTGGATAACGGCAACACCTTCGAAACGCGCCAAGCCGCCAAGAATTCCGTGTTCGCGTTCATCGAAGGTTGGTACAATCGCCACCGTCTTCACTCGGCAATCGGCTACTGCTCCCCGGTGGCAAAGGAACAGCTCGCAGCGGCTGCGTAGGCCGTAACTCGTGTCCACTTTCGCGGGGGAAGGTCATGTTCAACTTAACGGATTCTCGGATGGGCAAACGGAGGTCACCTGACGAGTGGGTGATCGTCCCCATTCCGCCCATCGTCGATGAGACGACATTCGAGGCCGTTCGAGCCGCAATGAGGGCGCGCGATCCCATGCGATCGGCTACCCGGTTTAGTGGTCGTCCAACCGAGAGGGCCAATTGATTGGGCATAAGAGCACACTCGCCAGAGCGTATGCGCATGATTGGAAGGACGAGGCCCTTACGCAAGGTAATCTGAGACGGGGTGTGCTATGGGTTCCAACTCAGGTCACGCAGGGTCCACCGTTTCCTGCCCGGCGCCGCGCAACCCGACCAGGCCGACCACCTCGCCGGCGTGGATTCTCGCACGACACCGGCCCGATGCTGCCGAGCATCAGGCTTTCCAGCACGAGCCGGGCCGAGCCCGCACGCTCGGCGGGGCGGCGGAACACCTGTGAGGCTTCGCGGCCGACAATGAGCAGAATGGCCTCTTCCGGCGTGGTCGCCGCGACCGCCCGCTCGCCCATCACGCGGCCGTCGCGCAGCACCACCATGCGGTCGGCGATCTCGAACACCTCGTCGAGCCGGTGCGAGACGTAGATCATGCCGACGCCCCGCCCGCGCAGCCGGTGCAGCGCCGCGAACAGCCGCGCCACCTCGTTCGCCGGCAGGCTGGCCGTCGGTTCATCGAGCACCAGGATGGCGGCGTCGGCGGCCAGCGCGCGGGCGATGGCAACCAGGGATTTTTCCGTGCGGCTCAGGCTCTGGATGCGCAGATCGGGGTCGATCTCGGCGCCCAGCGCGGCGAGCGCGCGCGCCGCCCGCGCCCGCGCCGCTTCCCAGGCGACAAACCCGAAGCGGCGCGGATAGCCGAGCGTGAGGCAGATATTTTCCGCCACTGTCATCCACTCGATCAGGCCGAGATCCTGATGGATGAAGGCGATCGGCAGATGGCGCGAGGAGTTGGTCGCATCCGCGCCCCGGTCGCGATGCTGCCCGCATCGAGCGGATAGACTCCGGCCAGGATCTTGATGAGGGTGGATTTGCCGGCGCCGTTCTCGCCCAACAGCGCGACGATTTCGCCGGCATTCACCGCAAGCGCGGCATCCTTCAGCGCCTGCGTGCCGCCGAACTGCTTGCAGACGCCGCGCATCTCAAGCAACAGGCCGCCTGCACCGGCGGTGGGCGCATCCACCGATCTTGCGTGCGGCGCCGTTTCATTCACCCGCGATAGTCCCTGCCCCGGCTGTCGAGGGTCAGGGAACCTCCCCGGCTTGTCAATCACCTCCGCCGTTCGCTTGCACATTCGCGCCTCGCCGCGAATGTGATAATGCCGCACGCGCCATGAGCCTGACCGGTAATGGCCGCGGAAATGGGGAGAGACGGAATGGCCAGCAAGGACCTGCTTACGCCGACTTACGCGCGCAACATGCGTCTGCTCGGCCATACCGATCAGGGCGGCCGCGCCGACGGCGTGCAGATCATGGTCCGCAACGGCTACGCCTATGTCGGGCACATCTTCTCCAAGGGGTTTTCCGTCATTGACGTGCGCGATCCGACCGATCCGAAGCCGGTCTACTATATCGCCGCGCCGCCGAACACCTGGACCCTGCATCTGCAGAACCACGAGGATCTGCTGCTGGTAGTGAACGCCAAGGACATGTTCGCGCAGGCGGAACTCGCGGACGAGAAGAACTATTACAAGGGCAAGGCGAATTTCCATGCGCACGCCGCGCCGGCCGAGCGCGACTGGACGGCTGGGCTCGCCGTCTACGACGTGTCCAAGCCGGACGTGCCGCGCAAGATCGGCTTCATGCCGGTGGAAGGCGGCGGGCTGCATCGCGCCTGGTACACCGGCGGGCGCTGGGCCTATGCCTCCGCGCTGCTCGACGGGTTCACCGACTACATTCTCATCACCATCGATATGGCCGATCCGGCCAACCCCAGGGAAGCCGGGCGGTTCTGGCTGCCGGGCATAAATCTCGCCGCCGGCGAAACGCCGAACTGGCCGACCGAGACCGGCCGCTACGGCCTGCATGAACCGTACCGGGTTTCCCGGAGGCGGTTGAGTTTAAGTCAGGCGACCATAGGCAGCTGGCTCAGTCGTTCATAGTATCGCGCTTCGGCTTCGGCCGGTGGAATGTTGCCGATAGGCTCGAGCAGCCGCCGATGGTTGAACCAGTCCACCCATTCGAGGGTGGCGAATTCCACGGCTTCAGCGTTGCGCCAGGGACCGCGCCGATGGATCAGCTCGGCTTTGAACAGACCGATGATCGTCTCGGCCAGCGCATTGTCGTAACTGTCGCCGACGCTGCCGACCGAGGGCTCGATGCCAGCTTCGGCAAGTGCTCGGTGTAGCGAATCGAGACATATTGCGTGCCCCTATCGCTGTGATGGACGAGCCCATCCTTCCGGACGGGTCGCCGGTCGCAGAGAGCCTGCTCCAGGGCATCAAGAACGAAGCCGGTCTAGCTGATCGCGAGGCCCGCCAGCCAACGATGCGCCGGGCAAAGACATCGATCACGAAGGCGACGTAGACGAAGCCCTGCCAGGTGGCGACATAGGTGAAATCCGACAGCCAGAGGGCGTTCGGCCGGGGTGCATGGAAATGCCGGTTCACCTTGTCGCGTGGGCAGGGCGTCGCTTTGTTGCTGATGGTTGTCTTCACGGGCTTTCCGCGCATCGCACCCGAAAGCCCCATCTGCCGCATCAATCGCGCCGTCGTGCAGCGTGCGATCGCGGTTCCTTCGCGGCGGAGTTGCCGCCAAACTTTTCGCACGCCGTAGACCTGGAAATTCTCCCCCCAGACCCGGCTGACCTCCGGCCGAAGCCGGGCATCGCGCTTCGCGCGGGATGGGAGACGGTCCGGAACAGCCCGGCGCCGGGCGTGCTCGTGGTAGGTCGATGGGGCGATCGGCAGCACGCGGCAGATCGGCTCACTCCATGGACCTCGCGATGCGCGTCGATGAACGCGATCATGGTTTCGACCGGCGGTCGAGCTCCGCCGCCGCAAAATAGGCCGACGCCTTGCGCAGGATCTCGTTGGCCTGGCGGAGTTCACGGTTCTCTCGTTCCAGCGCCTTCATCTGGTCCCGCTCGTCACTGGTCAGCCCAGGCCGGATCCCTTGGTCACGCTCCGCCTGCCGAACCCATTTCCGCAGTGTCTCGCCCGTGCAGCCAATCTTTGCCGCGATCGAGCCAATCGCCCCCCACTGCGAGGCGTGATCGCCGCCGTGCTCCAGCACCATCCGCACCGCACGGGCGCGAACTTCAGGCGAATATCGTACCGATGTCTTCTGCTTCTCCATAGCCCACATCCTCTCAAGGATCAGAGCCTCCGGGAAACCCGGTACGGTTCAGCATCACGCGATCGTCGATGGCGACACCGCCTATTGCAGCTGGCGCGACGCCTGCCTCGCGGTGGTGGACGTGTCCGATCGCGCGAAGCCGAAGCCGATCACGCACCAGCGCTGGTTCCCGCCGATCGGCGGCGGAACGCATAACGCGCTGCCGTTGCCCGACCGCAACCTGCTGATCGTCGTGGACGAGGCGGTGCTGGACCGGATGGAGGACGGGCTGAAGCCGATCTGGGTGTTCGACAACAAGGACAAGGCCAATCCGCTCTGCATCGCCACCATGCCGATCCCGACCGAGCGGAACTATATCGAAGTCGGCGGGCATTTCGGCCCGCACAACATCTACGAGAACCGTCCCGAGGGCTTCCGCAGCTCCGAGCTGATCTTCGCCACGTACCAGAACGCCGGCGTGCGCGTTTACGACATAAGCAACCAGTATCAGCCGATCGAAGTCGGCGCCTGCGTTCCGCCCGCGCCGAAAAAGCTGGTCGACCCGCGCCCGAACCGGCCGCTGGTGCTGCACTCGGCCGACGTGTTCGTCGACCGCAACGGGATCCTGTACTGCACCGACTTCTCCGCCGGGTTCTACACGATGGAGTTCCAGGGATAGGACGATATTTGCTGCCCCGGACTGGAGAAACGTCATCATGGCAAGCGCCGAGCTTCCGCAGCCGTCCTATGCGCGCAACATGCGCATCATCGGCTACAGCGACCAGGGCGGGCGTTCCGATGGCCAGCAGATCATGGTGCATCGCGGCTACGCCTATGTCGCCCATGTCTGCTCGCAAGGTTTTTCCGTCATCGACGTGCGCGATCCGCGCAACCCGAAATTCGTTACCTACGTGCAAAAT
Organism: uncultured Alphaproteobacteria bacterium; assembly: GCA_963761015.1. Taxonomy (GTDB): domain Bacteria; phylum Pseudomonadota; class Alphaproteobacteria; order Acetobacterales; family Acetobacteraceae; genus CAVXFL01. Next base: position 6,143 of record CAVXFL010000014.1, on the reverse strand, counting down.
CCGCCGAACACCTGGAGCCTGCATCTGCAGGTGCACGAGGACCTGCTGCTGCTCGTGCACGCGCGCGACATGTTCGTGCAGCCTGACATGGCGGACGAGCGCAACTACTACAAGGGCAAGGCCGATTTCCACGCGCACGAGGAAGTCCACGCGCGCAACTGGTCGGCCGGCATGGCGGTATTCGACATATCCAACCCAGGAGCACCGCTGCAGGTCGGCTTCATGCCGGTGGAGGGCGGCGGGCTGCACCGCATCTGGTATGTCGGCGGGCGCTGGGCCTATGCCTCGGCGCTGTTCGACGGGTTCACCGACTACATTCTCATCACCATCGACATGCAGGACCCGACCAAGCCGCAAATCGCCGGCCGCTATTGGCTGGCCGGCATGAACTTCGCGGCCGGCGAAAAATCCAACTGGCCGACCGAAACGGGCCGCTACGGCTTGCATCACGCCATCGTCGATGGCGACACCGCCTATTGCAGTTGGCGCGACGCCTGCTTGGTGGTCGTCGATGTCGCGGACCGGGCCAACCCGAAGCTGATCACCCACCAGCGCTGGTTCCCACCGATCGGCGGCGGCACGCACAACGCGCTGCCGCTACCCGATCGGAACCTGCTGATCGTGCTCGACGAGACCGTGCTCGACCAGATGGCCGACGGGCTGAAGCCGATCTGGATTTTCGACAACAAGGACAAGGCCAATCCGCTCAGCATCGCGACTTTGCCGATCCCGACCGAGCGCGACTACGTCGCGGTGGGCGAGCATTTCGGCCCGCACAACATCTACGAGAACCGGCCGGAGGGTTTCCGCAGCTCGGAGCTGATCTTCGCTACTTATCAGAACGCTGGCGTGCGGGTTTACGACATAAGCAATCAATACCAGCCGGTGGAGGTCGGAGCCTGCGTGCCGCCGGCGCCGAAGAAGCTGCTCGACTCGCGGCCGAACCGGCCCGTGGTGTTGCACTCGGCCGACGTGTTCGTCGATCGCTACGGCATCCTGTATTGCACCGACTGGAGCGGTGCCGGGCTCTACATCATGGAATACACGGGATAGGGTCAGCCACTGATGGCTAAATGTCGGGCCTTGGCCGGAAAGAGACATTCCGGTTTAGGCACTCGGCACACTGGGACCGCGATCCGGTTTGCGACCCGTGATGATGCATAATATTAGAAAAGCCAGAGAGTTTTCCTGTCTTGTAGTAATTGCTCACCTTGGTGACGGAGCGGCCTGGGTCGGGCCGGCCCGATCAGACCGGGACGAGCCGCAGCATCGGATAACGCTTGACACGGCTACGGGCGCCTCGATTCTAAACGCGGGGTGCCGACGTGCCCCGACCTCGACGAACTGAGCCATGCGGAGAAGGACGCGCTGATCCGGGCGCTGATGGCGCAGCTTGCGGCGGCGCAGCAGCAGATCGCGGTACTGCAGGCGCGGGTGGATGAACTGACCCGCCCGGCGAAGACCCCAGACAACTCGTCGAAGCCTCCGTCGCAAGGCCAGAAGGAAAATCTCCCGTCGCCCGGCGGTGATCGCCCGGCGCGCAAGAGCCGGCCCGGCGCGGGTCGCACGCTGCACCCGAACCCGGATCGTGTGGTCGAGGCCAAGCTGACCGCTTGTCCGAACTGCCAGGCGGCCTTTCCGGAGACCTTGCCGACGCCGCAGAACGTCTACGAGCGCATCGAACTGCCGCCGGTCAAGCCGGACGTCACGCAGGTGCGGCTGTTCGGCGGCCGTTGCGCCTGCTGCGGCAAGCGCGTGGTGGCCACGGCGCCGGCCGGGCTGGAGCCGGGTTCGCCATTCGGCCAGTCGATCGCGGCGCTGGTGGTCTACCTGCACTATGCCCACGCCATCGGCATGGAGCGGCTGGCCACCCTGATGGACGAGGTGTTCTCGCTGTCGATCAGCGAAGGCGCGATCAGCAACATGCTGGCCCGCGCGCGCGAGCCGTTGCTCGCGGCCGCGGTGGCGATCCGCGAAACCGTGACCGCCAGCGCCGTGGTGTGTTCGGACGAAACCTCGGCGCGGGTGAGCGGCAAGACTTGCTGGGAATGGGTGTTCGTCGGCACGCTCGCGGTGCTGCACATCATTCGCCCCAGCCGCGGCAAGGCTGTCGTGCAGGACTTGTTCGGTGCCATTCAGCCGATGGTTTGGGTCTCCGATATGCTGGGCAGCCAGCGCGGCCATGCCGTGGAATGGCAGGTGTGCCTCGCGCATCTGCTGCGCGATGCACGGTATGCCATCGAATGTGGCGATACCGCCTTCAGCGCCGCCTTCAAACGGCTGCTGCTGCGCGCCATCGCCATTGGGCAGCGACGCGACACGTTGGCCGACAGCACATTGCGCCAGTATCGTGCCGATCTGAACCGCCGGCTCGATCGGATCATGATGGCCGGCCCGATCGGTGAGCCGGGACGCAAGTTACGCAAGCGCATCGGGGCCAATCGCGCGCACTTGTTCGTGTTCGTTACCAACCGCGACATGCCGTACACCAACAACATCTCCGAGCGGAACCTCCGCCCCAGCGTGATCTTCCGCAAGGTCACCAACGGTTTCCGCTGCGAGTGGGGGGCCGAGACCTACGCCGCATTCCGCTCCATCGTCAGCACCGCCAAGGCCAACCGAACTGCCATACTCGGTGCCGTCCGCACCGCTCTGCTCACCCAGCCACTACCCACACCGGGGTGAGCAGTTACCGCCGCGAAGCTGCTTGGCACCTTCCATTGCCCGTCTTTCGACCCAGTTGCGGAGCTTATCGCCAGACCGTACTTCTGGGTCTTCTTGGCATTTCACCTGTATAACGATCGCTTGGTTACGATGGACCAAGAGAAGATCCGTAACCTCCTTTTCAAACCGCCCTTTCGTGTATCTCGGGTTGAGATAAACACTTTCTGCCAGTAGCGGACCCTGTGCGATATGAGCAGCTACACGTTCACCGTCATCAGTTCGCGCCATGTGTTAGATGCTCTCGCAACCGGATGAACTGTGCAAGAACCTGCTCTGAACCGCCCGGGGTGATCCGCGTCCGAAAACCGCCAGCCCGGCGGTGACGCCGTCCGAAAACCGCGAATCCTGGCGGGGGTTAAAGTCTGACTCGAATCGCCCATGCAACTCCAACGCGTTGATTTCCTTAGCAACTCCGATGTCAGGGTTGTTCAAGCCGCGGCGAGGCGGCGCGACATCAACTTTACGCTGGCGATGTAGAGCCAAGTCACCGAGCTTTCGATCGTCGCTTCAACATCCTTCGCCAGGCGGCGGTTGCGATTCAGCCAGGCGAACGTGCGTTCGACCACCCAGCGACGCGGCAGCAGGACAAAGCCGCGGACGAGGTCCGAACGCTTGACGATCTCGATCGTCCAGTCGCCGAGCTTCGCGATGGCTCCTTTCAGTTTCTCACCGGCGTAGCCGCCATCGGCAAAGACATGGCGCAGCCAGGGAAACGAGTTTCGCACACTCGCCAGCAGATCGGGTGCGCCGTCACGATCCTGCACATTCGCCGGATGCACGATCATCCCGACCGGCAGGCCGATGGTGTCGGTGAGGATATGACGCTTGCGCCCTTTGATCATCTTCTCGGCCGCATAGCCGCGCGGTCCACCGGACTCGGTCGTCTTGGCTGTGATTCGGCGTGGAAAAAGGACCCCCTTGGAGGGGTGATCGGCGTCCAAAAGGGACCCCTCTTGAGGTTGGGGTTCATGATGGCTCCCGGAACGAATTGGGGGTCTGGTGGGGATGCTGGTGGTGGAGACGATCGCGAAAATCCGGCGGGCGTATCTCGTCGAGGGCAAGTCGATCAAGGCGATCTGCCGCGATCTACGGGTGTCGCGGAAGGTCGTGCGGAAGGTGTTGCGCTCGGGTGCGACCGAGTTCCACTACGAGCGAGGCGAGCAGCCGATGCCGCGGCTCGGGCCGTGGAAGGAGAGTCTCGATCGGTTGCTGGTTGAGAACGAGGCGAAGGCGGCGCGCGAGCGGCTGACGCTGATCCGGCTATTCGAGCAGTTGCGTGGACTGGGCTACGAAGGCGGCTATGACGCGGTGCGCCGCTATGCGCAAGGCTGGCGGCAGGAGCACGCGAGCACATCGGTGGAAGCGTTTGTGCCGCTGAGCTTTGCGCCTGGCGAGGCGTTTCAGTTCGACTGGAGCCACGAGGTCGTGCTGATCAACGGCGCGACGGTGACGGTGAAAGTGGCGCAGGTGCGGCTGTGCCACAGCCGAATGCTGTTCGTGCGGGCGTATCCGCGCGAGACCCAGGAGATGGTGTTCGACGCGCACGATCGGGCTTTTGCGTTGTTCAAGGGCGCCTGCACACGCGGGATCTACGACAACATGAAGACTGCGGTTGACGCGATCTTCGTCGGCCGCGAGCGCGCTTACAACCGCCGCTTTCTGCAGATGTGCAGCCATTATCTGGTTGAACCGGTTGCCTGCACGCCGGCATCGGGGTGGGAGAAGGGGCAAGTCGAGAACCAGGTGGGCCTGGTACGCGAGCGGTTCTTCACGCCGCGGCTGCGGATGAAGAGCTACGACGAACTGAATTTGCGGCTGCTTGATCAGTGTGTTGCTTATGCGCGGGCGCACCGGCATCCGGAACTGCGCGATCGGACGATCTGGGAGATGTTCGAGGCCGAGCGGCGCTTTCTCGTGCCGTATCCTGGTCGCTTCGACGGATTTCATGCGATCACTGCGTCGGTATCGAAGACCTGCCTGATCCGCTTTGATAACAATCGCTATTCGGTGGCGGCAAGCGCGGTCGGGCGGCCAGTAGAGGTGCGCGCCTACGCCGATCGGATCGAGCTTCGGCAGGCAGGGCAGGTAGTGGGCGAACATCGGCGCTGTTTCGGGCGGGATCAGACGGTGTTCGATCCGTGGCATTACGTGCCGGTGCTGGCGCGCAAACCGGGCGCATTGCGCAACGGCGCGCCATTCAAGAACTGGGTTCTGCCGTCCGGTCTGGAGCGGGTACGCCGCAAGCTCGCCGGTTCGGCGGATGGCGATCGTCAGATGGTCACCATCCTTTCCGCGGTGCTGAGCGACGGGCTTGCGGCGGTGGAAGCCGCCTGTCTGGAGGCGTTGCGCGAAGGCGTGCACTCGGCCGACGTCATCCTGAACATCCTGGCGCGCCGCCGCGAGCCGCCAGCGCCGGCCGCCGTGGCGGCGCCGGATGGGCTGCGGCTGCGCGTCACGCCGGCGGCCGACTGCGGCCGCTACGACCGGCTGCGGAGTGCGGCGTGATGGACCGCACCGAGATCCTGGCGGCGATGTCGGAGCTGAAGCTCTACGGCATGAAGGCCGCGTTCGACGAGATCATTGCCACCGCGGTGAAGCGGCAGCATGAGCCGCAACGGATCATCGGCGATCTGCTGAGCGCGGAAATCACCGAGAAGCAGGCCCGGTCGATTCGCTATCAGATCACGATTGCCAAGCTGCCGCTGGCCAAGGACCTCGCCGAATTCCGCTTCGACGACACGCCGGTCAACGAGGCGTTGGTGCGCGATCTCGCCGGCGGCAATTTTCTCGCGCACCAGCGCAATTTGGTGCTGGTCGGCGGAACCGGCACCGGGAAGACGCATCTGGCTCTAGCGATTGCCCGCGCTTGCATTCGCGACGGCGCGCGCGGGCGATTCTTCAATGTGGTCGATTTGGTCAACAAGCTCGAGGCCGAGGCACGCTCCGGACGGCAAGGCAGGCTGGCTGACCATATATGCCGGAGGATTTCGTCGTGCTCGACGAGCTCGGCTATCTGCCGTTCGCACAGTCCGGCGGCCAATTGCTGTTCCATCTCATCAGCCGGCTCTACGAGCAAACATCGGTGATCGTGACGACGAATCTCGCCTTCGGCGAATGGCCGAGCGTATTTGGCGATGCCAAGATGACCACTGCACTGCTCGATCGCCTCACGCATCATTGCGACATCGTAGAAACTGGCAACGAGAGCTGGCGCTTCAAGAACCGCGCCTGATCCGCCTCGCGGTCCACCGCGGCTGCACCGGTGGGTCCACAGGGCCCCCCCGCGCGCCGCTGCGTCAGCCTCTAGACGGGCACTCCGCGGCGCGCGGGTCCCCCCTATGGACTACCGGCACAAACCGCTCCGCTGGGGGGTCCCTTTTGGACGCCGATTGGGGGTCCCGTTTGCGCGCCGATTGACA
>CAVXFL010000013.1:0-31481 GCA_963761015.1 uncultured Alphaproteobacteria bacterium | reverse complement strand
CCGGTCTGATCAACGGTTTGCTGGTCGAGGTGGCGCAGATCGATTCCTTCATCGCCACGCTCGGCACCGGAACGATCCTTTATGCGCTGGCGCTGTCGCATACCGGCGGGCGGCAGGTCATGGGAATGCTGCCGGACGGCTTTACCGACATCAACGGCCTGTCGCTGGCGGGGATTCCGATGCCCGCCATATATGTGCTGGTGCTCGCGGTGGCGCTGTGGCTGATCACCGAGCGGCTGCCGCTCGGGCGGCACATTTACGCCATTGGCGCGAACGAGAAAGCAGCGGCGCTCAACGGCATTCCGGTGCGCGCCTACGTGATCGGCGTGTTCGTCGCGTCGGGGCTGATCGCCAGCTTCACCGGCGTCGTGCTCGCCTCCAAGCTGCGCATCGGCCAGGCCAATGTCGGGCTGGACTACCTGCTGCCGGCGCTGGTCGGCGCGTTCCTCGGCTCGACCACGATCAAGCCGGGGCGGGTGAACGTCTGGGGCACGATCGTCGGCGTGCTGATCCTGGCGGTCGGCATTTCCGGTATTCAGCAACTCGGCGGCGCCTTTTTCGTGGAGCCGCTGTTCAACGGTACGACCTTGGTGATCGCCATCGCCCTGGCCGGCTTCGCCCAGCGCCGCCGTTCGGTGACGCAGGCGGAGGTCGCGCCGCCGTCCGGATAAGCGGTTCTCTCGCATTTTACTCACCAGTCAGTAATATAGGCGACACTTGGCGCCTTGAAGAATGACCGTATCAACTGCGGCACGCGCTTGATGGCGCTGAGTTGTGCCTCGATCCGGGCCTGCAGCTTTTCGCCGCGCCACAGGGGCGCTCTGGCCACGCCGGTGCGCTTCACATGGCTCCATACCAGTTCATCGGGGTTCAGTTAAGGCGCATAGCCGGGAAGAAAATGCAGCGTCAGCATGCCTTTGGTGGAGGCAACATAGGTCTTCACCAGCGTGGTCTTGTGCGCGGGAAGTCCGTCGAGCACCAAATGCACGGCTTCGAACGACGCCGCATCATTCGGCGCAGCAGCCCGACGAACGACTCGGCGTTCAGCCCGCCCTGGTAGGTGCAATACCAGAACCCACCCCGAGCGTTCACCGCGGAGGCCGCACTGATCGATTGCCGCTGGCCAGGGCGTTCGACCACGGGTGTCTGACCCTTCTTGCCCCAGGTCTTGCCATGCACGCTATCGGCACGAAAGCCCGACTCGTCCCAGAAATGCACCTCACCGCCCGAGGCTTTTGCCTGTCTGGCAATGGCAGGATACCGTTCGCGCCGCCACCCCTCGATCGCTTCAGGATCGCGCTGGTAAGCGCGTTGCAGCGGCTTCTGCGGTGTCAGTCCCAGCTTGGCGAGCAGTTCTCCCACCGCCGTCACGCCAAGCCGAATGGCGAATTTCCGTTCGATCAGTTCGGCCACCAACGACCGCGTCCACAATCCGAAATCCAGGCCATACTGACGCGGATCGCGACCATTGATCCAGCGGAACACCTGTTGCTCCTGATGCGGCGTCAGACTGCGCGGCCGACCCGTCGCCGGCCTGGAGCGCAGTGCTCTCAGTCCCATACCCGGCTTTGCCGCCGCGTTCAGCCATCGGTAGATCGTCGTGCGATTGAAGCCGTACAAGCCACCACCAATGACGGACGCTCGCCGTCCCGCACTCGCTCGACTGCCATCAATCGAATGGTCTCCAACGTCCGATGATCCAACCCGCGTCCGTCCTGTTTCATCCCGCCGCTATAGCACCGATCGCAACTCTGTACAACAGGAACGTCGTCTTAATTCCCGACTGGTGAGTAAGGCGGGATACGTTTGGTTCGTCGATTGGCGGCCGTTGAACCGGGCGGCGGGTTTTCCTCAGACTGGCGCGCGGCGCCGGCTGGCTGCACTGGGGCCGGCGCCACTCTGCCCGAGCTTGCGCCGGCGTCAGAAGTGGTATGATGAGCTGATAACTCCGTCGGTACGGCAGGCGCTTCCTGGCCTGCCAGCGTCAGCGGCATGGCGCCAGCTTGGTGCCCGACTTTGTCCTGACCGCCGGGGGCAAGTGGCGGATGACGCTCGACACCCAGAAGCTCGTGCGCCGGAAGCTGTCCGACGCGGTGTTGGACCGGCTGTTGCAGGCCATCGAGAGCGGGGAATATCCGCCCGGCACCCAGTTCCCCTCCGAGCGCGACCTGATGGCTGCGTTCGGCGTGGGGCGCCGGGCCGTGCGCGAGGCGCTGCAAATCCTCGGCACGCGCGGCCTCATTGCGATTTCGCACGGCGAGCGCGCGGCGGACATGGCGTTTTACACCGCCATCGCGGCGGTGACGCAGAACCCGGTGTTTGAAGCGGTCAGCCGCGCCATGCTGCAATGGCTGAGCCGGTTTCACGCCAGCCTGCTGCATCGCAAGGGCCGCGATGTCACCCTGGCGGAGCACCGCAAAATTCTTGACGCCATTGCCGCGCGGGACCCGAAGCGGGCCACCGAGGCCATGCGCAGCCACCTGCGCCGGGCGAGCCCGCTGTATGCTTCACCGCCTCGCGTGCTGGAGAGGGCGCTCTAACCCGAGCTTTCTACTGTGAGAACGCGTAAGTTTCTGAATTATCGGTGCAATCCGCGGCCGAAGCGCTGCGCTACTGGCTACATCCGACGCTGAGGAGGTCGAACGCCTTCTGCTGGATCGGCGTCGGCCTGGTCACCACAGTGAGCGGATGATCGGGTGTGATCGCGGTCGTGATGGTGTTGCGCGCCAGGGTCGCGAGATCGGCCAGTAGCGAGCGGAAGCTGTGCACCGGCAGTCCGTCCTCGGTCAGGCCGGTGGTTTGCTTGGTGACGGCGGCCGGTGAACGCCGCGCCTGCGCCACCACGCTCGCGCGCAGCGCTTCCGCGGCATCCTTGTCGGTGTCGTCGAACAGCATCGGCGCCAGCCGCTGACGCATGTGCCATTTGAGATAATAGGCCAACATGCAGAGAAAGACATGTGCGCGCACCCGATCGGCCAGCCAGTGGCGCACCGGGCGCACCTGCAGGTCGATGGTCTTGATGCAACGGAACGCCCGCTCCACCAGCGCCAAGGATTTGTAGCTGCGCACCGTCGCCGTATCGTCGAGCGTCGCCGCCGGCACGCTGGTGCGCACGACATAGATGCCGTCGGTGGCTGCCTCGGCGGCGATCGCGGCGGCTTGCGGGAGAAGCTGAAAGCGGCATCGGCGATGGTTAGATCGACGTGCTTGGCCACCTTGTGCTTGTTGATGACCGCGCCGATCGCGAGCCCGATCGCCGCGGTGCCGCGCAGCGCAGCGCGCTTGCGGGCCACCGCGGCCTGGATGCGGGCGAGATCGCGCTCGGTAGCGGCCAGCAGGTCGCCGCGCTTGCGGGCGCGTTCGGCCGCGAGATCGGGATTGCGGCAGACCACCAGCCGCTCGCCGGGGAACTCCGGTACGGTGATGCTGGCCATGTCGCGCTGATCGAACAGCGAGAGCTGCAAAGCGCCGCCTTGCAGCAGCGCCTTGATCGCCGGCGCGCGCAGCGCGGTGATCCAATCCAGACCTGCCGATTTGATGTCCTCGGTGATGCGCGCCTCGGTGATCATGCCGCGGTCGCCGACCAGGACCACATGATCGAGATGGAAGCGCTGTTTGAGTTTCTCGACCTGGCTAGCCAAGGTCATCGGATCGGCGGTGTCGCCGTCGAACACTTCGATGGCGAGCGGGCAGCCATCGGGCGCGCAGAGCAGGCCGTAGGTGATTTGCAGCGTGCCCCTGCGGTGATCGCGACTGTAACCGCGCCTGGCGAGCGGGCAGCAACGGCCTTCCATGTAGCTCGACGAAACGTCGTAGAGCACCAGTGTGCCGTTGGCGAGATGGCGTTTGGCCAGTGCGGTCTCGATGGCGGACTGGCGTTCCAGCAGCCAATCGAGCGCGGTGTAGAGTTCGTCCTCGTCGACCGCGCCGAGGCCGAGCACCTCGCCGAGGCTCGAAGCGGCAGTTGGCGGGGCAAGTGCGCGGGCGGCGGCGAGCTTGGATGCGGGTTCGAGAACGCGGCCGACCAGCAGCGCGAGCATGAGATCGCGGCAGCGGTTGCCGGCGCGCCCGAGGATGTGGTCGAGGCCGAGCTTGCGCGCGGTGCCGAGTGCCGCGGCGACATGGCCGTGCGGCAAGGAGCGGACGACGGTGAAGGCGTCGCGCTCGGCCGGGATGACGGTTCCGCCTTTGAGCACGCCACGCAGCCCTTCGATGTAGGCGCTGGGCCAATTGGAAAGGTTGCAGAGCGTGCGTTTACGGACCTTGCCGCCGTCGCGATAGCTCTCGCGCAACAGGATGGCCGGCGGCGAGTTCCGGTTGGGGAGCGATTCGATATACATGGCGGAACGTGAGCATATCGCTTCCGAAAGTACAAGTCCCAAATTCTGGATTACATGGCTACCTTTTTAGCCCGATCTATCGCCACGTCGAGAGTCGGATCAACGGCTTAGCAGTAATTGGAAGAAGGAAGCTCGGTCTAACGAGCGCTGATCGCGGATCGTAAAGCGGATATGAAGCCTGCTCGGCCGCGCGGGTTGCGCGTTTGCCGCCCGCCCGACAGGGCCAGAACCAGCACCACGATCACCCCCTCGACCACTTCCTGCATCCCGATCGAGAGCCCGGCGACCTGGATGGTGGTGACGATCAGCACGAGCAGGAACGAGCCGCTGAGCACGCCGAGCGAGGTCGCGCTGCCGCCCGCGATCAGCGTGCCGCCGAGCACCACCGCGGCAATGGAATCCAGCAGATAGGGCGCGCCGACTTCGAGGAACGCCCCACCCGCGTGCGCCGCCAGCAGCATCCCGTCGAGCGCCGCCAGCGCGCCGCTGATCAGGAACGCAATGCTGACGATCTTGCCGGAACGAACGCCCGACAGCTCCGCGGCCGGCAGGCTCTGCCCCACGGCGGCGAGCAGCCGCCCGAACACGGTGCGGCGCATCACCAAGGACGCGACGGCGACCGCGAACACCGCAAGGATCAGCACGACGGGAACGCCGGCGAGGCGCTGATTGGCCACGAAGGACAGCGCCTTGCTGACGGTGTAGGTCGTGAACTGCCGGTTGGCGAGCAGCGCGCCGGTTGCCAGGATGTAGCCGACGCCGAGCGTGGCGATCATCGCGGGAATGCGGAGCCGCAGCACGAACAACGCATTCGCCGCGCCGATCGCGAGTTCCGCCGCCAGCACGGCCGCAAATCCTGCCGGCAACATCGCGTTCGAGCCGCCGATGATGTTCATCGACAGAAAGGCCGACAGCGTAATCGTGGACGGGATCGAGAGGTCGATATTGCCGCGTCCCGTGGTCACCACGAACATCTGGCCGAGCGCAGGCAGCACCAGGAACGCCGCGGACTGCGCCACGCCCGACAGGTTGGCGAGCGTCAGGCGCGAGGTGAGCACGCTCAGGAGCAGCCACAGCAGCAGCACACCGAGCGCGGACCAGACCCAGCGATTGCGCTCCGCCCAATCGTTGAACCGGCTCATCCGCGCGCCTCTCCGAGCCGGATCGCGCCGCGCGCGCCCAGGATCACCAGCAGCAGCAATCCTTGCACGGCGGCGTTGTAGTCGGTGCTGATGCCCATGAGCCCGAGCAGCGCGCCGATGAGCGAGAGCGTCACCGCGCCGCACACCACGCCCACCGGAGCCGTGCTGCCGCCCAGCAATTCGCACCCGCCGATCACGACCGAGGCGATCGACAGCAGCGTGTAGGCATTTCCCGCGTTGATGTCGCTCGCGGTGTTGACGGCCGTGAGCGACAGGCCGGCGGCCGCGGCGAAACCGCCCGCGATCGCGTAACGCAGCATGGCATAGGCGGGCGCCGACCAGCCGAGCTGGCGCAGCGCGCGGGCGTCGTTGCCGAAGCCGCGCAGCACGACGCCGGCGCGTGTGCGGTCGATCAGCACGGCGAGGACGGCGGCGATGACGATGAGCCCGACCGATGTCGGCAGGCCAGGGATATTCCAGTTGAACATCGCCGCGAGCCAGGCCGGGCTGCTGCCGCCGGGCGTCGGCTGCAGCATGTAGCCGCAGCCGGTCCAAACGAAGGAGGCGCCAAGCGTCACCACGATGGACGGCATTCGCCTGATCTCGATCAGCAGCCCCATCGACGCATAGGCCGCGAGCGCGAGCAGAATGAGCACAACGCCCAAAGGCGGATGGCCGACCAGAAACGTGGCGCTCAGCACGCTGATCAATCCGGCAAAAGGCCCGATGCCGAGGTCGATCTCGCTGCCGCCGATGACGAACATCTGGCCGATGGCGACCAGCACGACGGGCACGGCGGCGGATAGCAGCAGATCGGCGCCGAACGGGGTGGCGGTCGCCGGATTGAGTGCCACCATGGTCGCAAGCAGCGCGAGCAGGCTCGCGACCGGCGCGAACTGCACCAAGCGCGACGGGAGCGGCGGGCTCGCCTCGGCCTGCGCGGCGCGACCGGTCGAGGCGTCGGCCGGCGCCATGAACGCGCACGCCACGATCGCCTCTTCGGTGATGTCCGCGCCGTTCAGTTCGCGGGTAATCCGGCCTTGCCGGAAAACCAGCACGCGCGAACATTCCAGCAACTCGGCGTCCTCGGTGCTGTACCAGATGACCAGCGCGCCGTCAGCGGCGATCTCGCGCACCAGCCGATAGAATTCCTGCTTGGTTTCGACATCGACGCCGCGGGTCGGATCGTCGAGCAGGACGATGCGTGAGCCGCGCATGAGCGCGCGCGCGGCGAGCACCTTCTGCTGATTGCCCCCGCTCAGCTCGAGGATGTTGGAGTTGAGCCGCGAATTGGCGATGCGTAGCCGGCGCAGCCAAGGCTCGACCCCGCGGCGCTCCTCGGTCGCGGAGAGCACACCCAGCAGATTGCGCTTCACGGAGGCGCCGACCACGATGTTCTCGAGCACGGACCAGAGCGCAAACACGCCCTCGCCGCGCCGGTCGCCCGAGACGAAGCTCGGCTCGGCCGCGCAGGCGATGCCCCCGCTCGGTCCGCGGCGCCGTCCGGCGCGGCGCAGCGCATGCAGGAACGGGCGCTGGCCGTTGCCGTCCAGTCCGGCGAGGCCGATGATCTCGCCCGCGCCAAAGCCAAGCTCCGTGTCGATCCCGATGGCGCCGCGGGCGATGGTGACCAGCGGCGCTTCGGCCCGCTTCACCGCCCCCGGTTGCGGAGCCGATGCCGCGGCGGCCGCCGGCGGATGGCCGCCCATGTGCTCGACCAGGGCGGCGACGCTGCTGTGCTCGGCCGCCCCGTCCCAGATCACGCGGCCGTTGCGCATGACGACGACCCGGCTCGCCACGTCGAGGATTTCGTGCAGCTTGTGGCTGATGAAAATGAAGGCGACGCCCTCGGCCGCGCGCCGGCGCACCCACTCGCGAAGATGCGCGCTGCGTCCGGCATCGAGCGAGGAAGTCGGTTCGTCCAGCACCAGCAACCGCAGGTTCTCGGTGGCCGCGGCGCGCGAAATTTCGACGACCTGCCGCTGGCCGATGCGCAGTTGTTCGAGCGGCGCCCCCACGCGCAGGCCGATGCCGGGAAAAATCTCCCCGGTCGCCCGGCGCGCACGCTCGGCGAACCGGGTGCGCCAGCCCGGCGCCGGCGCGAGCGGCGCGGCCGGCTCCTCCAGCATGAAGTTCTCCGCGACCGTGAGGTTGGCGCAGAGCGACAGTTCCTGGTGCACGATGCGAATGCCGCGCGCGAGGGCAGCGTTCGGCGAATAGGCGCCGAAATCGATAGGCTTGCCGGCGATTTCGAAACTGCCCTCGTCCGGCTGCACGAGACCGCAAACGATGCGCATCAGGGTGCTCTTGCCGGCGCCGTTGGCGCCGACCAGGCCGACGACCTCGCCCGGGGCGATGGCCAGATCGATCGCGTCGTTGGCTCGTGTCGGTCCGAACGACTTGCCGATTCCCCGAAGCTGGATCACCGGCGGCGGCTGGCCATCGGACGGTAGCGCTTGGAAGCGGACCCCGTTATCGAGCAAGTCGTCGTGCGCAATGCGGGAGGTTTCCGCCATCCGATTCCCTCCATCCGGCCAAAGCTGGATTTACCGGTCGGCTCGTTGTTCTTTCGTCATAACAACGGTCAATGGCGACAACATCCAAGGCCGCATGGATCGCGGCCCTGGATGCCTTCAGCCGGACATGGGCGGACCAAAGGCCGTTTCAGTCCTTCTTGCCCTTGATCAGGTGCTCGACCACCCATTGCTCCGAATAGGACGGGCTGACGATCAGGCCGGGCGGCAGCTTCGCGAAATCCATGAGATTCTCGTCCGTGACCCGCGCGACCGGCATGATCATATCCTTTTTCGGCGGCTTCACGCCCTTCACGATCTCGTAGCTCAGCCAGAAGGCCGCCCCGCCGATGCCCGGTGTCGTGTTCAGCGAAATCGTCGAATAACCCTTCTTGCGCTGGTCGATCCACCAATGGATGAAGTTCGAGCTGCCGCCGCCCTCGATGATCGGCAGGTTGTTGGCGTAGGCACCGCCATATTGCGTGAACGCCTGGGCGATGCCGAAATCGTCGCCGCCGCCCTGGTCGAGCACAGCATCGATATGCGGCAGGCTCGGCAGCACGTTCGCCACCGCGGATTGCGCCACCGACGTCGTCGCCATGCCGTAGACGGTCGCCACGACCTTCATCTCGGGGTGCTTCTTGAGCACGCTCAGTTGCCCCTCGTACATGTCGTGATCGGGCGCCGAGCCCTTGACCCCGCGCACGATCATCACGTTGCCCTTGTCGTGCAGTTTGTTGGCGATCCACTCGGTCGCCTCGGCCTGATAATTGAAGAAGTCGAAATTGAGCGTGTCGGCGCACGGGGCGGAGAGGATGGAATCGAACGCGATCACCTTGATGCCGGCTCGGCAGGCTTTTGCCACCACGCCGTTGAGCGCGGTCTCGGAGGCCGAGTCGATGGCGATGGCGTCCACATGCCGCAGGATCAGATCGGCCATCTGGCTCATCTGCTGGTTCACCGAGCCGTCGCCGTTCAGCACGACGTAATCGGCAATCTTGCCCTCCTGCTTCGCCTTCTTGGCGGCGGCTTCGAACGACTCCACCATCTGGTGGCGCCAGGTGTTGCCGTAATAGGCGTTCGAGAGCGCGATCACCGGGTGCTCCGGCGAGGCTTCGGCCGGCGCGGCCGCGAGCAGCGCGGCGGGGGCACCGGCCAGCAGCGCACAAGCCAGCAATATCGGCTTCTTCATGGACGCACTCCTTGCTTTGGTTGAACTGGCGGACCGCCTCGCGCGGCTCAGGCCGCCTTCGGAGGATGACAGATTTCGCGGACAGATTGCATCACCGCGGCGCGGTTGAACACACGCTCGAGCCAGCCGTCGGGGAAGATCTGCGGCTTGGCCTTCTCGATAGTGTAGAGCGCGCCATCGGAGAACCGGCCCTCCGTCCGAATCAGGAGTTTACCAGACCGTGTGGGAACCCGTTCGCCGATCTCGTGCGGCGGCGGTCGGGGTCGGTCTGATGAAGCCACCAGAATCCCAATCGGGTGGACCGCCTAGGTCGGTAATCCTCAAACCCCACATGGTCTGAGGCGAAGACGTGGGGCGGTGCGGGTCTTCAACCCCGCACCTCCGCCATCAGCTCGGGAAAAGCGACGATGTTGAGCACCCGCCTGAGATTATAGGCGAGCGCCGTCAAGCTGAACTCGCCGCGTACCTTTTCCAGTCCACGCATCAGGAAAGCGCCCTGGTTCATCCATTGTTTGATCGAGCCGAACGGATGCTCGACCGCCTCGCGGCGTTGCGCGAGAACCTGCGGGCGCAGCGCGAGCCGGGCTTGCATTCGATCCAGCACGGCCTCGTTTTCCATGCGGGAGAGGGATCGAAAGCTGTTGTTCGTGCATCGCGAGCGGAGCGGGCAATCGCGGCACGCCTGCTTGTTGACATAGTTGATCTTCTTGAGCCCGCGCAGCAGCGATGAGGAATAGGGCTGCAGTCGCTGGCCACCCGGGCAGATGACAGTGTCGGTTTCAGGGTCGTATGCGAACTCGTCCTTGCGGAACAGGCCCGCCCTGACCGATGGACCTCGTTGCGGCCTGGGCACATACGGCTCCATCCCGGCTTTCTCGCAGGCTTCGATATCCTCGATCTTGAAATACCCTCGATCGGCGACGACCGCGATTTGTTCCACGCCGAGAATTTCCTTTGCCGGCTCCGCCGTCTCGGTCAGCAGGCCCATATCGAGAACCTGGTTGGTGACCTGCTGCTCGACGATCAGCTTGTGCTTGGTGTCTACCGCGACCTGCACATTGTAGCCGACCGCAACATGCGTGTGCGCCGCCATGGCGCGGCTGTCGGGGTCGGTGAGCGAGATCTGATCCTCGCCCGTGCGGTCGAGTTCCGCCAGCATTTCCTGGCATCGTGTGCGGCGCTCGCGGACCGCGGCGATCTTCGCCGCCAGGTTCTTCACCCGCGAACCGCCGGCGGTTTGCTCGGCGGCATCGCTCGTGTCGAGCCGCTGAAGGTAGTCGTCGAGCTTTGCATCAGCCAGCCTGATGAACTCGGCGAGCGAGGCGCGCGTGAAATTGCGGTCCTTGTTGTTCACGGCCTTGATCCGCGTGCCATCCACCGCCAGCAGCTCGCGGCCGAACAGGTCCAACTGCCGGCATAACAGGACGAATTGTCGAAACACCGGACGGAAGGCGCTGCGGTTGTCGCGGCGGAAATCGGCGATAGTCTTGAAGTCGGGCTTCAGGTGCCGCAGCAGCCAGATCACCTCGATGTTGCGGTGGGTTTCGGCTTCCAGTCGCCGGCTGGACCGGATCCGGTTCAGGTAGCCGTAGACGTACAGCTTCAGCAGATCAGCGGGCGCGTAGCCGGGCCGCCCGGTTTCTTTGGGCAGAACGCGACCGAAACCCGCGGCTGCGAGATCAAGCCCGTCGACAAAAAACTCGATAAACCGCACCGGGTTCTCCGGCCCGACATAGTCGTCCAGCGATTCCGGCAGGAGCAGCGTTTGCGATCGGTCGTGGCCCACGATGTGCGTCATGCCCCGATTCTAGCGGCCGCACCGCCGAGTCGGAATCCGTTGCGATTCAGTTTTCACACGGTCTGTTGCAGTATTGCACAGTCGGAAGTTCGGACTAGCGCTTCGACCTCCGCGATCAAGTCGGCGCAGCCGGCGGCGGTCGCGATCGAGTCGCGCAAGCGCCAAGCGGCCGCGCGAAAACCGGCGTCGCCGAGCAGCCGGACCACCGCCTCGCGGATCGCGTCGGCCGACGCCCAGCGGTCGAGCACGAGACCGGCGCCGCGCGCCGCCACGCGCGCCGCGTTGTCGTGCTGGTCGCGCCCCATCGGCAGGCACAGCATGGGAACGCCGTGCGACAGGGCGCGCATGACCGTACCGTGCCCGGCGTGGGTGATCACCACCACCGCGCGCGCCATCAGCTCGTCGTGCGACACGGAACCGAGCAGGCGGACGTTGGTGGGCGTCTCCACATCGCTGCCGGCCAGCGCCGGCCCGAGCGTGACGACACCTTGCACCGGTAGCCCGGCGAGCGCGAGGGCGGCGTTGCGGATCACGTCGAGCTGGTTCTGGAACGTCGAACTGAACGCCACGAGCACGAGCGGGGGGGCGGCGGGACCACGCTCGCCCGTCGGCGACGCAACGGGCTTATTGGCCCAGGGCGGTTTTGTGAACAGCGGGCCGAGATAGCGAACGCGCGGCGGCAGCGCGTCCGGTACGAAATCGAAGTCCGGACTGGTCGCCAGCAGGACCCGGCGTGCGACGCCGAACTGATCGAGCACATGCACGAGCGGCGGCAGCCAGAGCGCCTCGCGCGCGGCATTGAGCGCCGCAAGTCCCTCGTCGAGCAGGTTGCGGAATTCGTCGGCGAGTTCGGCATGGCGGGCGCGCTCGGCGTCATCGTCGGCCCGCAGCAGCCCGAATCCTGGCGGTGGGCGGCCCGGGATCGGGAACATGCCGAGATTCGAACTCAAGACGGCCAGCGGCACCGCCGCCGCTTCGCTCGCCGCCATCACCCCGAACAGCATGTCGTGCGTCAGGATCAGATCGGCCGGGCACTCGTCCAGCGCTTCCAGGGTGTCTGTCGCATAGCCGAGCGCGGGGCCGCACATGATGCGATCGCGCAACCGCAGGAAAGCGCCCAGGTCGTCCTCGACCTCCCAGTCGCGGACTATATCGCTCGCCGGGTTGCGATCGCTGCGGCTCGGCGCGGCGTGCCACGGCCGGAACTCCGCCCCGGTGCGGGCCACCTCCGCTTCGGCGACCGCGTCCGCCATCACGCGTACGCGATGCCCGCGCGCGTGCAGCCGCCGCGCAGCCTCGAGCACCGTCAGCACATTGCCGCCGCCCTCCCACGTCGCCAGCAGAACCTGCATAACCCTGAACCCCTCGACGGACCCGGTGCGGCGGCATTGCGCGGCGGGCCTGCGGTTCATATGGAGGATCGGCGCCTGAAAGGGATGGCCGGCGGGAAAGGTAGGCGGACCAGTCAATCCATGGCGGAGGCGGAGCCGCCACGACCGCCGCTCGCCCCTACATGCGCAGCGCTTCCCTGAGCCGGGCGAGGCGGGCGGCTTCCTCGCGCCGCGCCGCCAGCGCCTGCGCCATGTCGACGGGGACGAACCGCGTGGGCGTGTGCGGCTGCATCTGGCCGATCAGGTCCATGTCGGCCGAGATGACCGTGCCGATCATGAAGTAGCCGCCGCCCGATACCGCGTCGCGATGCAGCACGATCGGCTCGGTGCCGCCGGGCACCTGGATCGAGCCGTACGGGTAGCAGCTGTCGACGATGTTCGAGGGATCGGAGCCGGCGCCGAACGGCTGCTCGCCGCGGCACGAATTCCAGCGCGCGGCCGCCGCGGAAGCGATAGCCGATGCGATCCGCCTCCGGCGCCACCTTCCAGGTGTCGGCGAAAAAGCTGTCCTTCGCCGCCTCGGTGATGCGGTAGTCGTACAGGCCGGGCAGCACGCGCAGGCTGGGCGCGACTGACAGCTGCCGGCGCAGCGCATCGGGCAACGCCTTGCCCGCTGCGCCCGGCGCGCGACGCCGCGCCGAGCGGCAGCACGTCGCCCGGGCGCAGCGGGCGGCCCTCGAAGCCCCCGAGCGCGCCGAGCGCGTAGGTGGAACGGCTGCCGAGCACCACCGGCACGTCGATGCCGCCCGCCACCGCGATGTAGGCGCGCGCGCCGCGTCTTGAGGAAATCGAAACTCAGCACCTGCCCGGCCTTGACCGCGAACGCCGGTCCAGGTCGGGCGTGGCGTTCCGTCGAGCTTGGGCGGCATCTCCGCGCCGGTGACCGCGACCAGCGCATCGGCGGTGAATCCAGCTCCGGGCCGAGGAAGGTGCTTCCAGCACCGCGGCGCCCTCGTCGTTGCCGACCAGCAGGTTGGCGGCGCGCAACGCGAAACGATCCATGCGCGCCCGATTGCGGAATGCCGAGATGGTAGTAGCCCGGGCGGCCGAGATCCTGAACGGAGGTGGCGAGGCCCGGCTTGATCACCTCAATCGGCATGGAGCGCCTCCAGCAGCTTGGCGTTGGAGCCGGCGGGATCGGCCTTGAACGCATCGAGCGAGAACGCGACGGGGCGGATGCGCGGCGCATAGCGCCCGGCTTCGACCTCGGTCGACGTCGCGATTCGTATTCGTCGCGGCCGATCGGGCTGGTACTTCACGATGTCGCCGGGATTGAACAACATCATGAAGTCGCGCAGATACGACATCGACTGTTTCGGGTCGTAGATCGGCGTCGGCGTGATGCCGAACATCTGGTAGCCGCCGGCGCCGCGCACCGAGTAGATGGCGCCGAAGCAGCCGCCGTGTCCGACGGTCAGCCGCGGCGTGTCGGTGCGTGGGCGCAGATATTTCGGCACCTCGATCTGCTTCGCGCGCTCGACCATCTGAAACAGCCAGGGCAGGCCAGCGACGAAGCCCACCATGGAGACGAACCACGGCGCCGCCGCGTGCGCGGCGGTGAAGCGCTTCCACCGAATCGTAACCGTTGATCTTTGCTGCGTATTCCAGATCGGTCAGCTCCGGCGCCTGGTGCCGCTCGCGGAAGCGCATGAGCGTCTCGCGCGTCCAGGGATCATTGTAGAACACCGGCAGCTCGACGATTCGCGTGTTCAATAAGGGCGGCGCGTGCTCGGCCTTTTCTTCCAGCGCGCGGATCTCGCGCAGCAGGTCGTCGGGCGCGATCACGTCGGGGTCGAAGCGCACCTGGAACGAGGCATTGGCGGGGCAAATCTCCGTCACGCCCGGGATCGCGCTCTCCCTGACGGCGCGGGCCATCGACAGGGCGGTGAAAAAGGCTTCGAGCGACATCTCCTCGTCGAACTCGATGAAGATGTGCTCGTCGCCGCCGAAGCAGGTGCGAGTCGTCATGCGCGGTCTGCCTGTTGGTCAGGAGTGAAGGCGTAGTCGGCCAGCCGGTGCTCCAGCCAGCCGGTATGGACGGCGTGCGCGGCCATGTCCGAATGCGCCGCGAGCCAGCGGTGCAGCGGGATGGTGGTCGGAATGCCGTCGATGTCCATTTCGCCGAGCGCGCGCGCCAGCCGGCGTAGGGCCGCGGCGCGATCCTCGTCCCACACGATCAGCTTGCCGAGCAGCGAATCGTAGAACGGCGGCACGACGCAGCCGGGATAGAGCATGGAATCGAAGCGCACGCCGGGACCGCCGGGAAGGCGCAACTCGCGCACCACGCCCGGGGCCGGGTGGAAATCGCGGCGCGGATCCTCGGCGTTGATGCGGCACTCGATGGCATGGCCGAACAGACGCACATCGTCCTGCCGGAAGCGCAGTTGCTCGCCGCCCGCGATGCGGATCATCTCGCGCACCAGGTCGATGCCGGTGACCATTTCTGTGACGGGATGCTCGACCTGGATGCGCGTGTTCATTTCGATGAAGAAGAACTCGCCGGTCGTGTCGTCGAGCAGGAACTCCATCGTGCCGGCGCCGCGATAACCGATGTCGGCGGCGAGGCGCACCGCGGACTCGCACAGCGCCGCGCGCGTTTGCGGCGCGAGGCAGGTGGCGGGTGCTTCCTCCCACAGTTTCTGCCGCCGCCGCTGCACCGAGCATTCGCGCTCGAACAAATGGATCACCCGCTCGCCGTCACCGAGCACCTGCACCTCGACATGGCGCGCGCGCGGAATGAAGCGCTCGAGGTAAAGCGAGTCGTCGCCGAACGCGGCCTTCGCCTCGGCGCGCGCCTGCGGCACCAGCCGGTCCAACTCCTCGTGGTCCCGGGCGACGCGAATGCCGCGTCCGCCGCCGCCGGCCGCCGCCTTCACCATGACCGGAAAGCCGATCCATGCGGCGCCGTCGCGGATGGCGGCGGTGTCGCTCACGGAGCCCGCGCTTCCGGGCACCGTGGGCACGCCGGAGCCGGCGGCGAGTTCGCGCGCCCGCGCCTTGTCGCCCATCAGGCGGATCGTCTCCGCCGTCGGCCCGATGAAGGTCAGGCCGGCGCCTTCGACGGCGGCGGCGAACGCGGCGTTCTCTGACAGAAAACCGTAGCCGGGATGCACGGCATCGGCGCCGCTGTCGCGCGCCGCTTGCAGAATGACCGCCTGGTTCAGATACGATTTGGCCGCGTGCGGCGGGCCGATCTCGACCACCTCGTCGGCCATGCGCGCGGCCAGCATATCCCGATCGGCCGTGCTCGCCACCTGCACCGTCGCGATGCCGAGTTCGCGCGCCGCCCGGATGATGCGGACCGCGATCTCGCCGCGATTGGCGATCAGGATTTTCCGCAGCGCCATCGGCCGCCGTCACGCCTCCAGTTCGTAGAGCGGCTGGCCGGCCATGACGGCGTCCTCGTTATCGATAAGGAACTGCGTGATACGTCCGGATTCCTCGGCGGTGACCGGCGTGAACGTCTTCATCACCTCGATCAACCCGATCGTATCGCCGACGGCGATCATGTCGCCGTCGTTCTTGAACGGCGGCTGATCGGGGCTCGGGCGGCGGTAGAAGGTGCCCGGGAGCGGAGCGGGGACGGTCTTGATCGCCATGAAAATCTCCGTGCTCGCGGTTCAATCGCGCCAGTGCGAGGCCGAGCGTTTCTGGAACATCTCGCGGAACTGCGCGGTCGAGCGTTCGAGCACCTCGCCCGTGCTCCAGTCCAGGATCACGCCGTAGCGCCGCACCACGTCCAGGCGGTCCAGTTCGCCCGCCTTGTAGCGGCGCGCGACATCGCCGGGTTCGGTTTCCAGCCAGCCGCGGCGCTGGGCATGAATTTGCGCGCGTTCGCGTTCGGTCGCCTCGCGGTCCACCGCGTATTCCGCAAGATCGCGGTCGATCA
Source organism: uncultured Alphaproteobacteria bacterium (assembly GCA_963761015.1). GTDB lineage: Bacteria > Pseudomonadota > Alphaproteobacteria > Acetobacterales > Acetobacteraceae > CAVXFL01. Next base: position 15,216 of record CAVXFL010000013.1, on the reverse strand, counting down.
CGCGCAGCACCACGCCGTAATCCTGGCGCGCGCGTTCGATGGAGACGTAATCGTCCGCCACGTCCTCGCGCACGTGTTCAGGGTCGCGCTCCAGCGGATCGCCGTAGCCGCCGCCGCCCGCGGTGGGCCGGCTGAACGCGTCGCCGCTGCCGAGCGGCACGTCGGAAAACACCGAGCCGAGCCACTCCTCCTTGTTCGCCCCGGCGCGCTTCAGGCTGAGGCCGTGCGGCATGGAGGGCAACCCGCCGTTGATGCCCCAAACCACGGCGCGCTCGCGGTCGCAGATGTAGGAGATCACCGTCCGGTCGGCCTCGCGCAACGTGCTGGTCTTGCGCACGCCGGCGCCGCCGCGCCATTTGCCGGGCCCCGCCGAATCCGTGAGGATCTGGTATTCGTCGGTGAGAATGGGCGAGACGCGTTCCTGCCCCTCGACGGGCTGCGACTGCAATCCGGTGCCGAAACAGGCGGTGGTGACGTTGCAGCCGTCCTTGCCGTTGCGCCCGCCCCAGCCGCCGGGCAGCCAATCGTAGAACATGAAGATCGGCTTGGCCGGGCTGCGCAGGTCGCGCCCGCCGGTGAGCAGGTATTCGAGATTGAACGCGCAGGCGATGGCGCGCTCCGGCATGATGCCCGACCAGATCTCGTAGATCGAGTTCATGATCTTCTCGAAGGGCATCAGGAATCCCGTCACCGCGATCGGCCAGCGCGCGTTCACCACCGTGTCCTCGGGCGCGATCACCTCGATCGGACGATAAAAGCCGGAATTCAGCGGCAGGTCGGGGAAGAAGGTCTTCATGCCGGCGACGACGGCGGAGAACGTCGCGCCGAACGCCGAGTTGTACAGCGAGCCGATGGTGGGATGGCTTCCGGTGAAGTCGTAGATCACCCGGTCGCCCTTGATGGTGAGCTTCACCTTGATCGGGATCAGCCCCTCGCCGCCGGCGGGATCGCGGTCGATGAAATCCTGGGTCTCCCACTCGCCGTCCGGCAGTTCGGCGAGGCGACGGCGCAGCGCGCGCTCCACGTAGTCCTGCACATCGGCGAAGGCGGTGACCACCGTCTCCTTGCCGTATTTGCCGACCAGGCGCAGCATTTCGCGCTCCGCCACGCGCGTCGCCTCGGCCTGGGACTGCATGTCCCCGATGATGGAAGCCGGGTCGCGCGTGTTCGCGGCGATCATGTGCGCGACATCGCGGCGGAACACGCCGCCATCCCACAGCCGGATCGGCGTGATGCGGATGCCCTCGCGGAACATCTCCTTGGCGAGCACGTCGAACGAGCCAGGGACGCTGCCGCCGACATCGGACCAGTGCCCGTTCGACTGCGCGAAGGCGATCGGCTCGTCGCCCACGAATACCGGCCGGATCAGCCGAACGTCGGGGAAATGCGTGCCGCCGGCGTAGGGGTCGTTGATGGCGTACACGTCGCCCGGCTTCATTTCGCCCTTGAAGAGGCGGATCACGTCCTTGCAGGTGTAATGCAAGGTGCCGACATGGACGGCGATGTCGTAATTACCTTGGGCAATGGAATCGCCGTTGATGTCGTTCAGCGCGTTGGAGAAGTCGCGGTTGTAGATGACGAAGGAGTAGCAGGTCCGCAGGATCTGCTCGGCCATCTGGTCGACCGTGGTGATGAACGCGTTCTTCAACACCTCGAAGGTGACGGGATCGAGGGCGAACCCCTGCTGCGTCGCCATGCTCAGCCACCTACCCGCATCACGATGTTGAGGAACCGGTCCACCTCGGCGGCGGCGCCCGGGGGAACGACCGTGGTCGCATCCAGCTGTTCGACGATCGCCGGGCCACTGAAGCGCGCGCCGGCCGGCAAATCCTCGCGATGGAACACCGGCGTTTCGACGGCATGCCCGCCGCCGAACCAGGCGGCGCGATGTTCGACCGGGGCGGGCATCCGGCCATCGCCGCCATGCTCGCGGATCGCCGCCTTCGGCACCACGCCGACCACGCGCAGGTTCAACCGGTACAGATCCACGGCCGCCTCGTCGCGGCGGAAATTGTATTCGCGCTCGTGCTGCGCGTGGAACGCGGCGACCAGATCGGCGATGGCGCCGACCGGGCGCCCGGCCGGGACGGCGAGCGAGCGCCACTGGCCCTGGTACATCATGTCGATGCTGCGCTCGATCACCACGTCCTCGTCGCGCACGTTCTCGTGGCGCATGCGCTCCCACGCGTCCTGTTCTAGCCGGCCGAAGCGCGCCTCGATTTCGGCGGTGTCGGCTTCCGCCGCCGGATGGATGTAGCTTTCGGCGAGGTCGTGCTGCACGTCGACGAGCAGGCAGCCGAGGGCGGAGGTGACGCCGGGGTTGGGCGGCACGATCACAACGGGGATGGACAACTCGCGCGCCAGCGCCGCGCCGTGCAGCGGGCCGGCGCCGCCGAACGCCACCAGCGCGAAGTCGCGCGGATCGTAGCCCCGGCTGATCGAAATCAGCCGCACCGCGTCGCCCATGTTCGCGTTGGCGACGCGCAGGATCGCTTCCGCCGCCTCGTGCAGTTCCATGCCGAGCGGCTCGGCGACGCCGCGCCGCACCGCCGCCTCCGCCAGCGCCGGGACGAGCGCGATGCTGCCGCCGGCGAGCCCGCGCCCGAGCCGGCCCAGCACGAGATGCGCATCGGTGTTGGTCGGCGCTTCGTTGCCGCGCCCGTAGCAGGCCGGGCCGGGGTCGGCGCCGGCCGATTGCGGGCCGTTGTGCAGCGAGCCGGCGCTGTCGATCCAGGCGAGCGAGCCGCCGCCGGCGCCGATCGTCAGCACCTCGATGCTCGGGAAGCGGATCGGGTAGCCGAACTCGATGTGCCAGTCCTTGGTGACGCGGGAGCGGCCTTCCCAGGCCAGCGACACGTCGCAGCTCGTGCCGCCCATGTCGAGGCCGATGGAATTGGGAAAGCCGCATTGCAGCGCGATGTGGCGCGACGCGATCGCGCCCGCGGCGATGCCGGAGCCGGCGAGGCGCGCGGCGAACTGGCGCGCGCCGGCGCCGGTCATCACGCCGCCGCCGCTGTGCAGCAGCAAGAGGTCGCTGCGATAGCCGGATTGCGCCAGCCGATCGGCGAGCCGCACCACGTAGTCGCCGACCACCGGGCTCAGCACCGCGTTCACCACGGTCGTCGAGAAGCGTTCGTGCTCGAAGATTTCCGGCAAGGTGTCCGAACTGGTCGTCACCGGAATGCCGGGCAGTTCCTCCTCCAGAATGGCCTTCATGCGCCGCTCGTTCGCGCCGTTGGCGAAGGCGTTCATGAAGCAGACCGCGACCGCGGCCACCTGCCGCTTGCGCAGGATGCGCGCGATCTCGCGTGCGCCGGCCTCGTCGAGCGGCGCCACAATCCGTCCCGCCGCATCCACGCGCTCGCGCACCGTGAGGCGGTCGCGGCGCGGAATGTAGGGCCGGGCCACGTCCTTGTAGGTGTCCCAGAGGTCTTCCTTGTTGGCGCGGCGGATTTCGATCACGTCGCGAAACCCCTCGGTGCAGACCATCGCCGCGCGCGGCAGCCGGCGTGTGATCAGCGCGTTGGTTGCAACCGTGGTGCCGTGCGACAGCAAGGTGACGTCGGCGAGGTCGATTTCGGCTTGCGCCAGCCCGGCGAACAGGCCCTCGATCGGGTCCTTCGTCGTGGCCGTCTTGGCGACGCGGAGCGCGCCGCTCGCCTCGTCCAGAATGCAGAAATCGGTGAACGTTCCGCCGATGTCGACGGCGACGCGCAGGTTTCCCATCGTCGCTCGCTAGCCGAGTTGGGGCGCCGTGGACTGGTAGCTGGGCATCGCCTGCACGCGGCCCCACCACGCGGCGAAGCCGTCCACCGCGAACACCTCGCTGGCGTCGGGGGTGAGCGCCACATAGAAACAGATCGGCGCCAGATACAGATCGCCGAGCGAGGGATGCGCGCCGGCGATGAACGAATCCCCGCCGCGCAACCGCATCAGCTCCTCGAGCACCCGCCGGCCATTCGCGATCCCCGCCCGCCGCGCATCCTCGTTCGGCCCGCCGATGAAATCGGGGAACAGGTGATAGCCGGCCACGCTGACCAGCGCGCCATATCCATACGAGTCGACGATGCCCATCGCCATGCGCATGCGCGCGCGGTCCTTGGGGTTGTCGGGCGTGAACGACGGGCCGGGCAATACCTCGTCGAGATACGGCGCGATGGCGCTGGTCTCGATGATGCGAAACCCGTCGTGATCGAGCACCGGCACCTTGCCGAACGGATGGCGGGCGAGGTGTTCGGGCTGGCGCGGCTCGCCCTTCAGCACGTTCACCGGGACCTGCTCGTACTGCGCGCCCTTCTCGGCGAGCAGCATGCGCACGGTGCGGACATAGGTGCTGCCGTCAAAGCCGTAGAGGATGATCTTGGCCATGTCCTTCTCGCTTTCGTTCATCGCGCGCGGGTGGCCGGGCGCACCCCGCCGAGCGCACCCCGATGTGTCGCCCGTTCACGCCCGTGATATACCGCGTTTGCAGCAATGTCGCGAAGAGGGGAGACGGCGCATGCGGCTCAACGGCAAGGTCGCGATCGTGACCGGGGGCTCGCAGGGCATCGGCGAGGCGATCGCGCTCCGTTATGGCGCCGAGGGCGCCTCGGTTGCGGTGGTTTGCAGCAAGAGCCGCGACAAGGCCGAGGCGGTCGCCGGGCGGATTCGCGATGCCGGCGGCACGGCGCGGGTGTTTCTGGCCGACTGCGCCAAGGTGCCGGAGATCGCGCGCATGGTGGCGGAGGTGATCGCGGCGTTCGGCCGGGTGGACATCCTGGTCAACAACGCCGGCGTGTTTCGCACCGTGCCGGTCGAGGAGACCACCGAGGCGATCTGGGACGAGCAGCTCGATCTGAACCTGAAGGGCGCGTTTTTCTGCGTGAAGTCGCTGGTGGCGGAATTCCGCAAGAACGGCGGCGGCAAGGTGATCAACGTCACCTCGATCGCCGGGGTCGGCGCGTTCCCCAACTGTCCGGCCTATTGCGCCTCCAAGGGCGGGCTGGAGATCCTGACCAAGGCGCTGGCGGCGGAACTCGGCAGGCACAACATCAACGTGAACTCGCTCGCGCCCGGCAACGTCGCGACGCCGCTGAACGCGCATCTGCGCGGCCCCGGCAACGAGGATTACATCCGGCTCATGCGCACCATGACGCCCACCGGGCGGGATTTCCTCGCCTCCGAGGAGATGACCGGCGCCGCGGTGTTTCTCGCCTCCGACGATGCCGCGGCGATCCACGGCGCCACGCTCATGGTCGATGCCGGCTGGTCCGCCTGGTAAGTTGCGCATCAGGCGCGCTGCGAGGCGCGGCGATAGTCGAGCGCGGTGGCCGCGATCACCACGACGCCGAGCGAAATCATCTGCACGTAGCCGCTGATGCGCAGCAGATCCATGCCGTTCGACAGCATGGTGACGAACAGCGCGCCGAGCACCGCCGCGCCGACGCCGCCCGAGCCGCCGCGCAGGCTGGTGCCGCCGATCACCGCGGCGGCAATGCTTTGCAACATGAGGCTGCCGCCCAGGTTGGGCTCGCCGGAACCGGTGCGCGCGGTCTCCATCAATGCGCCGAGCGTGGCCAGCAGCGAACAGATGACGTAGGCCAGCGTCAGGTAGCGGCGGACCGGCATTCCGGCGACCATCGCGGCGCGCGGATTCGCGCCCGCGATGTAGATCGTCCGGCCGAACACGGTGCGGGTCAGGGCGAGCCAGGCCAGCACCACGACGGCCGCGGCGATCAGCGCGGGCACACGGACGCCGAAAATCGTGCCGTCGTACAGCAGCGCGCTGAAACTGTCGGAGACGCCGAAAACCGGGCGCCCGCCGGAAATCGTCGTGGCGATGCCCAGGCAGATATTCAGGCTCGCCAGGGTGGCGATGAACGGGTTGACCCCGACCCATGCCACCAGCGTTCCATTGAACAGGCCAACCAGCAGGCCGACACCGGCTCCGGCGGCGATGCCGAGCGCCAGAACCCACGCCGCCGGATTGTCGCCATGCGCCGTCAGAACCAGGGCGCTTGCCACGCTCACGGCGGAGACGGTGGTGCCGAGCGACAAATCGAAGCCGCGCGTGAGGATCACCAAGGTCTGGGCAACCGTGAAGATGACGAGGTAGCTCGCCTGCTCGGCCACGTTGATGAGGTTGCCGCGCGAGACGATGCGCGGCTCGATCAGCGCGAACACCGTCTCCATGACGATCAGCAAAATCAGGAGCGCGAGCTGGTTGCCAAAACCCCAGCGCAACCCGCGGGCACGCGCGGCGCCGAGCGCTTCGGCGGCGCTAGACACGCACCGCCTCGCGCCGGCTGAGCGCCTCGGCGCTGACCGCGACAGCCAGCACGATCCCGAGGATGATGAGCTGCAGCCGCGTATCGACGCGCATCAGATCCATGGCGTTGGTCAAGGTGAGCAGGAAGATCGCCGCCAGCGCCACCAACTCGATGCGGCCGACGCCGCCGCGCAGGCTGACGCCGGCGAGCACCGCCGCGGCGATGCTTTCCAGCATCAGCGACTCTCCCGTGGTCGCCTGCCCGGAGCCGATCTCGGCGGTCAGCAGCAGACCGGTGACCGAACCGAGCAGCGAAGCCAGCATATAGGTGAGCACCAGCATGGTGCGGGTCGGGATGCCCGAGACCATCGCCGCCGGCAAATTCCCGCCCGCGGCGTAGATGTAGCGGCCGAAGCGGGTGAACCTGAGGGCGAACCAGAGCAGCGCGACCGCCACCGCGGCGACGTAAAGCGCGATCGGCAGTCCGGCGACGATGCCGCGGCCGGCGACGGCGACGTAGCCAGGCGGCATGCCGTAGACCGGAATGCCGTTGGTCAGCAGCAGCCCGGTGCCGTCGGCGATCGACATCGTCCCGAGCGTGGTCATGAACGCCGGCACGCGCAGCCAGGCGACGCAGAGTCCGTTCACCGCGCCCACCCCCGCGCCGCAAGCGAGCCCGGCGATGACGCCGAGCGCGGAGATGGCCGCCGTGTTGTGAATGCCGTAGCCGGGCAGCTCGGCCATGACGCTCGAGGAGACGACGCTGGTGAGCGCGATCACCGCGCCGATGGACAGGTCGATGCCGCCGACGACCAGCACCAGCATCTGCCCGCACGCGGCGATGATGAGAAAGGCCGAGCTGCGCAGCACGTTGACGATGTTCTGTTCGGTGAGGAAATACGGTTGCAGCAGCGACAGCGCGATCACCAGGGCGGCGAACAGCAGCAACAGCACGCCGCCTCCGCCTTCGCGAACCAGCGCGTCACCCAGGCGGACGACGATGCCCCGATCAGCCGACATGCTCGGCGGCGGCGAAGAAGTGGCCGAGCACGCGCTGCTCCTCGATCGCCTCGCCGTGCAACTCGGCGACGATGCGGCCGCGGTGCATGACATAGAGCCGCTGCGACAGGTTCATCACCTCCGGCAGCTCCGAGGAGACGAGCACCACCGCCGCGCCGCGTTCGGCAAGGTTCTTGATCAGCTCGTACACTTCGAACTTGGCGCCGACATCGATGCCGACCGTGGGCTCGTCGAACAGGAACACGCCCAATTCGCGCGTCATCGCCCGCGCGAGCACCACCTTCTGGCGGTTGCCGCCCGACAGGTTCACCACCTGGCGTTCGATGTTCGGCGGGCGCAGACCCAGCGTGTCCATGATGCGCTGGACCAGCCGGCGCTCGTTGCGCAGGCGCAGGATTTGCCCGCGTGCGAACTCGGCGCAATCGAGCGCCGCCATCGCGGCGTTCTCGCGCACCGGGCGGGACAGCGCGAGCCCCTCGGTCACCCGGTCGGAGGGAAAATAGCAGATGCCGTGCGCGAGGGCCGCGCGCGGCGTGGGTGCGGGCAGCTCCTGGCCGCGGCAGTAAATCGTGCCGGATTCGATGCGCTCCAGCCCGAACACCGCGCGGATCAGTTCCGATTTGCCGCAGCCGACCAAGCCGGCGATGCCGACGATCTCGCCTGCGTGCGCGCGGAGGCTCGCGCCCTGCACGGTGCCGTTGGTCAGCGACAGGTCGCGGACGTCCAGCCGAATCTCCGCCGGCGCCGCGCGAATGGTCGGGAACAGCGCGTCCACCTTGCGCCCGGTCATCAGCTCGATGAGCGCGCGGTCGTCCACGTCGCCGGCGCGAACAGTCGCCACCTTGCGGCCGTCGCGCAGCACGGTGATGCGGTCAGCAAGCCGGCGGATTTCGCCCATGCGGTGCGAAACGTAAATGATGCCGACGCCATCCGCCTTCAGCCACCGCATCAGCGCGAACAGCCGCGCCGCCTCGCTGTCGGTCAGCGACGCGGTTGGTTCGTCCAGGATGAGCAGCCGCACCCGCGCCACCAGCGCCTTGGCGATCTCCACCATCTGCTGGTGCGCGCGCGAGAGTTGCGACACCTTGCGGTTGGGTTGCAGATCGAAGCCGAGTTCGCCAACGATGGTGTTCGCCTGCTCGCGCATCGCGCGGCGGTCGAGCACGCCGAACAGGCTTTTTTCCCGACCGAGGAACAGGTTTTCCTCAACCGTGAGATCGGGCACCAGGCTGAATTCCTGGAACACCGGGCTGATGCCGATGACGCGCGCCCGGTGCGGCGTGAGGCCGGAAATCGGCTCGCCGCGATAGCGCATCTCGCCGGCATCGGGGGGAAACGTGCCGGCGACGATGTTGATGAGGGTGGACTTGCCGGCGCCGTTTTCACCGAACAGCGCGTGAACCTCACCGCGGCGGAGATCGAAATCCACGCCGTCGAGCGCGACCACGCCCGGAAACCGCTTGGAGATGCCGGACATCTCCAGAAGCAGATTGGCCGAATCCTGCTCGGACTCGGCCGTCCGCCTGCCGATCTCGGCGGCCTCGCTCGGCATTCAGCTAGCGATCAGCCCCTTACTGCGCCTTGACCGAGTACTGCGCCTTGAAGCTGAGCGGTGCCAGCACGAGGCTCATGTTGATCTTGCTCAGGTCCTGCTTGTCGATGATCGAGGGGATCGTCTGCGCGTTCCGGATGAACGGCTTGTGCTCCAGGATGCGCACGGCGGTGTCGATCGCGACCCGGCCTTCCAGCACCGGATACTGCGTCGCGAACGCGAGGATTTCGCCCTTGTTCAGCGCCTCCAGCATCGCCTGGTTCTCGTAGGACGAGATGATCTGCACGTTGTTTCGCCCGGCCTGGCGCACCGCGCCGATCGCCGCCTCGGCGGCCGGCGCGCAACCCCAGATCACGTTCATGTTCGGATAGGCCTGCAACGCGTTCTGGATGAGGCCGAGCTGCACGGCCACGCCGCTGTCGCCGAATTTCTCGCCCAGAAGCTGCACGTTGTTGGCCGACTTGATAGCGTTCTTGAAGCCCTGGTTGAACTGCTCCGCCCAGCCCGAGCCGGCGGGGCCTGGGAAGTTCACCACTCGCGTGGTTTTGCCTTTCATGTAGTCGATCAAGAAGGTACCGGTCTGCTCGCCCATGGTCGTGAAGTTCACGTCCATCTTGACGGCGTAATGGCCCTTGGACACAGGGTTGACCGTGCTGATCACCGGCTTGCCGGCGCGCTTGGCCTCGCGAAACTTGCGGTCGAGGCCGGCCTCGGAAATCGGCCCGACGACAATCGCGTCGAACGGTCCGGCCATGCAGTCGTCGAACTGCGCGAGTTGCTTCGGCAGGTTTTCGTAGCCGCCGGCCTGATACAGCGTCATGTTGACGCCCTCGCGCTTCGCTTCCTCGACGACGCCGTAATCCACGGCGACCCAGAACGTGTCTTTCATGTGCGGGAACAGCACGCAGACGCGCCACGGCTTCGCGGCTTTGGGCAGCGGGGAATACTCGGTGACGACCTGCTTGCCGGAATCGAAGTCGGTACACCTTCACCGGCCACCACTTCTCCTGCGCCTGCGCGGCACCGACCACGCAGGCCGCGGCCAGCAGCGTCGCGGCCATAACTCCCGTTCGCATCGATCATCTCCCCCTTATGATTCGCGTATGAGCGGCGTCGTGGCGCCCTGGTGTGCTAAATCCACTCGCCGAGCGCTTGGCGGACCGCCCGCGCGATGGCGACGGCGTCCGGCGTATCGCTGTGCACGCAAACCGAATCCGCCACCACGTCGACCATCTTGCCGGAAACCGCCCGCGTCTTGCCTTCGGTGACGGCGAGACGCACGCGCGCCGCCGCGTCGGCCGGATCGACCGCATGGTGCTCGCGCGTGATGATGTTGCGGCCTTCGTCGTTGTAGTCGAGGTCGGCGTAGAACTCGGGCACGAATGGAATGCCGCGGCGCTGGAACACCTCCGACATCGCGCAGTTGGCGAAGGCGAATACCGGAACCCCGAACACCTGGGCCGCGTCGGCGATCGCCGCGGCCACGGTGGGCTCGCGCTGCGCCATGCCGTAGAGCGCGCCGTGCGGCTTGATGTGCGAGAGCGCCATGCCCTCGGCTTCGAGGAAGCCTTTCAGCGCGCCGGTCTGGTAGACCACCATGGCGGTGATCTCGTCGGGCTCGAGCCGCATCTCCCGCCGCCCGAAGCCTTGCAGGTCCGGCAGCGACGGATGCGAGCCGACCTGCACGCCGTGCTCCTTGGCGGCGCGGACGGTGCGCCACATCACGCGGGGGTCGGAGGCATGAAAGCCGCAGGCGACGTTGGCGTGGGTGATGAACGGCATCACCGCCGCGTCGTCGCCGAGGCGGTAGATCCCGAACGCCTCGCCCATGTCGCAATTGATCGACAGCTTCGGCATGCGCCCGCTCCCCGCGCCGACCCCGCGGCGGCAAATACCTCGGTTCGCCCGATGATTACGCAGTCTTCGACGCAACGCAACAAAGACGTGGACTTCCCTGTGTTCGCGGTCATGGGGCACACGGCCGAAATTTCGGCGATCTTTCAATAACTTGCGACAGGCGAATTCGGGGCGTGTGCCTAAGCCGCGGCGACCGCCTGGGGCGCCTCTTCGACAGCGAGGATCTGCTTAGGCACTGATATGCCTAAGGTTTTCAGCATCGCGGACAAATCGGCGGCGATTTTCGTCCGCTGAACAATTGTCCGGCTCTCGCAGCGGTAGCGCACCGCCTTCAGAGTGCCGAGCGCATGGGCGATCCACGCCCAGGGAAGCTGGCAGCGGATCTCGGCGGCCCTTTGCATCTGCAGCGCCAACACGCAGAGCTTGACGTGGGCCTCGATCCGTCGCGGCGTCCAATGGAACATCGGCCGCACTTCAAGCCCGGTCTGCTTCATGCGACGGAAGCAAAACTCGATGATCCAGCCGCCTTTGTATCCCAGAGCGATATCCTCGGCCGACAGCGTGTCGTCGTTGCTGATCACCACGAACTTGCCGTCGAACTTCTCCGCCGCCTTGATCTTGGCGAAGTCCAGCTGCGGCCGACCGCGCCGATCCGCGCTCAGATAGCGGCAGAAGCGGCGCGAGGCCAGCAGCGCACAGGCCGCCTTCGGGTGATCCTCCGCACGGTTGTCCAGCAAGGCCAGTTCGGCATCGAGTTCGCGCAGCAGCTGTGCACGGTGCTGGCGTTCGCGTTCCGCCTCGTGCGGATTGAGGCAGAGGACGTAGCGTTTGCGTCGCTCGCCATCGCCGACCCAGACCTCCTTGACCTGCAGGTTGTCGGCCACCTGTTTGTAGCGCCCCGGGCGGGTCAGCACTGCGGTCTCGATGTCCTTCACCTTGCGCATCGGCACCGCCAGGATGTAGCGGCCCAAGCCGCGGCTCAGTGCTGCAAGGTTGTCGGCCGAATACATCCCGGCATCGCCGACGAACAGGCAGCGTCCAAGCCGCCAGGCCCGCAAATCGTCCTTGATACGCGCGACTGTCGTCACATCCGCGGTGTTGCCGGGCAGCACCCAGGAGCGAACCGGCATGCCGTCGCGGGTCACCGCCAGTGCGATGATCACCTGCGGCTGGTTGTCGCGCCCTTCCTTGCTGCGGCCTCGCCGACGCAGCGGTGCGTAGAGGCGGCCGGCGAATTCCTGCTCGGTCTCGTCCGGCTCGTCGATCTCGAAATACGCCGTGGTGGTGTCGTAGAAGATCAGATCGACATCGAGGCGGAACAGATCGGCGGTACGCAGGAACACGTCGCGCTCGATCTCATCGGACCAGACCGCCAGGAAGTCGAGGGCGCGGTAGCACTGATCGACCGCGAGCCCGCTTGCATCAGGCAACCAGGCAATGTCGGGCAGCCAGCGCGCCGCACACGCCAGTTTGGAGATTGGATCGTCGAGACGATTGGCGGCCATGGCAAACAGCGCGGTCTCGTGCGGGGCGGTCAGCCCGGCGCGCGCAGCGCAGGCACGGATCGCGGCCCCGATGCCGAGTTCCTCCCACAGCGTACGGGCGGCAAGCACGACGCCGAGTTCGAACACCCGCTCGATGTCGATCTCCGGAAGGCCGGGTACACTCTTTGCCGCACTGGTGCCCGCGCCACCATCGAGCACGCGGTTGATGCTGTTCACCAGCCGTTCGAGCGCGGCTCGATCGAGCTGATCGGCGCGGCCGAAACTATGCACCACGCGCGCCTCTCGCCGCTTTGTGAACCGTACCGGGTTTCCCGGAGGCGGTTGAGTTTGAGTCAGGCGACCATAGGCAGCTGGCTCAGTCGTTCATAGTATCGCGCTTCGGCTTCGGCCGGTGGAATGTTGCCGATAGGCTCGAGCAGCCGCCGATGGTTGAAGCAGTCCACCCATTCGAGGGTGGCGAATTCCACGGCTTCAGCGTTGCGCCAGGGACCGCGCCGATGGATCAGCTCGGCTTTGAACAGACCGATGATCGTCTCGGCCAGCGCATTGTCGTAACTGTCGCCGACGCTGCCGACCGAGGGCTCGATGCCAGCTTCGGCCAAGTGCTCGGTGTAGCGAATCAGACATCTTGCGTGCCCCTATCGCTGTGATGGACGAGCCCATCCTTCCGGACGGGTCGCCGGTCGCAGAGAGCCTGCTCCAGGGCATCAAGAACGAAGCCGGTCTGAGCTGATCGCGAGGCCCGCCAGCCAACGATGCGCCGGGCAAAGACATCGATCACGAAGGCGACGTAGACGAAGCCCTGCCAGGTGGCGACATAGGTGAAATCCGACAGCCAGAGGGCGTTCGGCCGGGGTGCGTGGAAATGCCGGTTCACCTTGTCGCGTGGGCAGGGCGTCGCTTTGTTGCTGATGGTTGTCTTCACGGGCTTTCCGCGCATCTCGCCCGAAACCCCATCTGCCGCATCAATCGCGCCGTCGTGCAGCGTGCGGTCGCGGTTCCTTCGCGGCGGAGTTGCCGCCAAACTTTTCGCACGCCGTAGACCTGGAAATTCTCCCCCCAGACCCGGCTGACCTCCGGCCGAAGCCGGGCATCGCGCTTCGCGCGGGATGGGAGACGGTCCGGAACGCCCGGCGCCGGGCGTGCTCGTGGTAGGTCGATGGGGCGATCGGCAGCACGCGGCAGATCGGCTCGACTCCATGGACCTCGCGATGCGCGTCGATGAACGCGATCATGGTTTCGACCGGCGGTAGACTTCCGCCGCCGCAGAATCGGCCGACGCCTTGCGCAGGATTTCGTCGGCCTGGCGGAGTTCACGGTTCTCTCGTTCCAGCGCCTTCATCTGGTCCCGCTCGTCACTGGTCAGCCCAGGCCGGGATCCCTTGGTCGCGCTCCGCCTGCGAACCCGTTTCCGCAGTGTCTCGCCCGTGCAGCCAATTTTTGCCGCGATCGAGCCAATCGCCCCCCACTGCGAGGCGTGATCGCCGCCGTGCTCCAGCACCATCCGCACCGCACGGGCGCGAACTTCAGGCGAATATCGTACCGATGTCTTCTGCTTCTCCATAGCCCACATCCTCTCAAGGATCAGAGCCTCCGGGAAACCCGGTACGTTTCATTGCGTCCGGGTTCCAGATACTCTCTGCGAGAGCGTAGTAGGCGACCGTCGAGCCGTCGCAATTATGGCGCTGGGTAATCCGCAGTACGTGCCCCACGGATAGCGCAGCATACAGTTTCTTACAACAGTGCAATTGCCGTGTCGTGTGCCTAACTATTTGAGCAGTCTGCTGCCAGATTGCCGATCGGAATCAAGTCATGTCAATGAGTTGAGCAGGCTGCGAACGACCTTGAGGTCCTTGGCCAGCGGCAGCTTGGCAATCGTGATCTGATAGCGAATCGACCGGGCCTGCTTCTCGGTGATTTCCGCGCTCAGCAGATCGCCGATGATCCGTTGCGGCTCATGCTGCCGCTTCACCGCGGTGGCAATGATCTCGTCGAACGCGGCCTTCATGCCGTAGAGCTTCAGCTCCGACATCGCCGCCAGGATCTCGGTGCGGTCCATCACGCCGCACTCCGCAGCCGGTCGTAGCGGCCGCAGTCGGCCGCCGGCGTGACGCGCAGCCGCAGCCCATCCGGCGCCGCCACGGCGGCCGGCGCTGGCGGCTCGCGGCGGCGCGCCAGGATGTTCAGGATGACGTCGGCCGAGTGCACGCCTTCGCGCAACGCCTCCAGACAGGCGGCTTCCACCGCCGCAAGCCCGTCGCTCAGCACCGCGGAAAGGATGGTGACCATCTGACGATCGCCATCCGCCGAACCGGCGAGCTTGCGGCGTACCCGCTCCAGACCGGACGGCAGAACCCAGTTCTTGAATGGCGCGCCGTTGCGCAATGCGCCCGGTTTGCGCGCCAGCACCGGCACGTAATGCCACGGATCGAACACCGTCTGATCCCGCCCGAAACAGCGCCGATGTTCGCCCACTACCTGCCCTGCCTGCCGAAGCTCGATCCGATCGGCGTAGGCGCGCACCTCTACTGGCCGCCCGACCGCGCTTGCCGCCACCGAATAGCGATTGTTATCAAAGCGGATCAGGCAGGTCTTCGATACCGACGCAGTGATCGCATGAAATCCGTCGAAGCGACCAGGATACGGCACGAGAAAGCGCCGCTCGGCCTCGAACATCTCCCAGATCGTCCGATCGCGCAGTTCCGGATGCCGGTGCGCCCGCGCATAAGCAACACACTGATCAAGCAGCCGCAGATTCAGTTCGTCGTAGCTCTTCATCCGCAGCCGCGGCGTGAAGAACCGCTCGCGTACCAGGCCCACCTGGTTCTCGACTTGCCCCTTCTCCCACCCCGATGCCGGCGTGCAGGCAACCGGCTCAACCAGATAATGGCTGCACATCTGCAGAAAGCGGCGGTTGTAAGCGCGCTCGCGGCCGACGAAGATCGCGTCAACCGCAGTCTTCATGTTGTCGTAGATCCCGCGTGTGCAGGCGCCCTTGAACAACGCAAAAGCCCGATCGTGCGCGTCGAACACCA
>CAVXFL010000012.1:0-85247 GCA_963761015.1 uncultured Alphaproteobacteria bacterium | reverse complement strand
GGGGCTGGCGGGTTTACATAAGAGGCTTGGCGATCTCGGGGACATCCGGTTTGGGCACATCGTCCGGGGGCGTCCGGATGTGGTCCAATTCGAGTTCGAGGCCCAGCGGATCGGGCGACGTCGCATTGCGTTCGGCGGGCTCGGGCTCGGGCGCGCTTCCGAGGCGGACGGCTGATCGACGGCGGCCCTCCGATGATGTCGAGGATGACGGCGACCACGGTTTGACGCGGAAAGCCGGCCGCCCCGGCCTGCTCCACCAACGCCTGGAGCCGCGGGCGCAGCCAGCCGTGTACCGGTGTGTCGCTCGATTTGGTAACGTCGGTGCTGTTCGTGTCCATTCTGCTCACGCCGCCTTCGCCTGCTCGAGTGCCAAAGATATATAGCATGGCTCCGCAAGATCGAACCCGAGGGCTCATCCAAGTAATTCCACTCATCGCGGGGATAGATGCCTCAGTTCGCGGGCAAGGTAGATCGGCGGCCAGCGCTGGCGTGCGGTCAATGTGGCGACAGCAGGAAGCTCGGGCCGAGGGAGGCAGCGGATCAGGTCAAATTGGGACCGCTTCGCCCCCGCGACACGTCACTGGACTTCGTGCTACTATTTGACGGGTGCGATAACCCTTCAAAGGTGCTGTTCGCTTGATTCGTCGTTCGAAGCTGAAACCCTCGTTACGGAGGCAGACGTTGAGCTTAAGGTCATTGCGCCTCTGCTGACGAGCGTCAATTACCTTGGAATTCCATCAGCATCGATCGAAGGTAAAGCTTATGTAGCGCCAACAGTGCTCGATAAAGCAGCCGGAAAGTTGGGTGGCTATTATCCTGATTACTCCGTCTGGGAACTCGGTTTTGCCGTGATGGTCGTCGAGGCCAAGGCCCCAGAAGTTCCCGTCGAGGCCGGTTTCCGCGAAGCCTGCCTCTACGCCCGGCATCTCAATGCATCCTACAAGTCCGGTCTAAATCCCTGCCACTTCGTCCTGGCCTCAAACGGTATTCAGATCGCGTACGGAGCTTGGGATACGAGCGGGTGCAAAATCACCAAGATCGTCGACCTCAAGCTTGGCACGGCCGAACTCGAGGCTCTGATCAGCTTGTGTCATCATCGCGCGCTGTTAGCGCACGCGACAAGATGCCTTGTCGCCACCCGCCTCGGCCGAGGCACGCAGCCATACATGCTGGCGGGCGGTCAGCCCCTGATCAATTCTAAGAAGCCGTCAATTCGTTCGCTGCCGAATTGGCTCCGACGCTGCGGCGCTACTTTACCTCCACGACACAGAACGACGATCCTGACATTTACGAGAAGGGCTATGTCGGCTCCGATGAAGTGACCGAGTATGATCGCATCTTAGAATCCCTGCTTAACAGCCCGTTGAGAAAACCAGAGTTCAGTCGAACGGGTCTGCCTGGAAACTGATGAGGGTGACTGCGAACTGGGGTTGGTGGGCGATGACAATGATAACGAGAAGCGCCGCATCCGACGTGATGAGGCCGAGCAGATAGGCGGAACCCCGCGCATGGAGTTCGCGCGGGGTTCCGGCACCGGTCAGCAGGCGCATGATCAACCCGAGATTGTAGCCGGCAACGTGGATCAGATAGCGCTTGTGAATGTTCTCGCGCCCACGCAGCCAGGTACGTCGCATGCCGCCGCGGTCGAGGATCAGCGCAAAGCTGCGTTCCACCCATTCGGCGCGCAGCCTGAAGGCCTCACGTGCCACGCCGGACCGCAGGCGTGCTCGATTGTTATACACCGCCCGCCGCGCGGCATGGTCACCATGCCAGCGCAGAACTCTGTCGATCTGGCGCTCCGAGACGCGTGTCTTCCACGGTCCATCCGCTAAACTCTTCAGCGTCTCGCGTGAATGATAGCCTTTGTCGGCGATCAGCTCGGCCGGCGCTTCTTGGGTCGGCGCCGCATCGAGCGCGGCCAGCTGCTCCGCCGCGGCCTCGAGCGTGCCCGGCAGGCTGGCGGTGTCGCCCTGGTCGGCCGCATGCAGTTCAGCCGCGATGATCGCACCGGTGTCGAGGTCCAGCGCATGCTCGGGCTTGTAGGCCAGGCGCGTGCGGCCATCCTTCAGCTTGGCGATCCTCGCATCCGGATCTATCGGGCTTTCCCAGTCGGCATTGGACAGTTTCTTGCCGATCCGCGCGCGGTCCAGCCGCACCAGATCATCCGCGGTCGGTGTCGCGATGCCGCTCTCCTTGGCCATTCGCGTCAGCATCTCGCGATAGCCCTCGCCGCTGTCGCGTCGGACGATGCTGCGCAGTGCCGCGTTCGCCTCCATCGTCGAGGCGTCCACACCGATCCGCTCGCCGCGGATCAGGCCATCCTCGGCCAAGCGGTGCAGCACCCAGCTGAACACCTGCTCGTGCAGCTCCAGCGGCAGACGCGAGCGCGTGCGGCTCAGCCACGAATGGTCCGGCACGCGCTCGCGCTCGGCGAGCCGCAGGAATTCGCGCAGGGAGAGGCTATCGGAGCAGCGCCATTCCAGGCCGCGTTCGCTGTCGATGCCTTCGAAATAGCCGATCAGCAGCATGCGGAAGTAGCGACCCGGCGGCAGCGACGGCCGTCCGCGCACGGCCGCATAGTGGCTGGCGCACAGGTCTTCCACGAAGCCGTCGAATGCCGCCGAGATCAGCACCTGTTGCAGCCGGTCGTAGAACACGTGCCCCGGCGAGCGTGGCAATTCCGCCCACGTCACCAACATCTCAGCCTGACGATCACGCTGCCGACCCAAAGCCATCCGAATCCATACCGCTGTTCAGCGCAAACAAATCGTGCCGCACCGATTTCGTCAACGGGCTGTTAAGGACCGCCTCGCGTCGCGGCAGGCGCTTTTCGAAGAACTCAGCCCCACGAGAACCAAAGAACCAAGGCTCGCGAAAGCGATTGCCACCTTTCGCGACGATCGTCCTCCTGAAGGTCAGCTCCAGCTCATCACGGGCAGCGTCGGGACCGGCAAGTCGCTCTTCACGCGACGCTACAAGGAGTACTTGCAACCTGAGGATCAGAGAAACGCAACTCATTGGGCTTTCATCAACTTCAACAATGCGCCAGAGCCTTTAGTTTCAGCTCAGAACTGGCTGTGCCAACAGTTTATAGACAGCTTTTACCGCGAAAATCCCCAGTTTGACCCGTACACGAACGAGAACCTGACGCGCATTTTTTCCGAAGACCTACAAAAGCGCCGAGGCATCTATGATGAGATCAAAAAGAAGATATCGGCGCCCGAAGCCCAAAAGACCCGCATTGCGACTTGCAAGATGGCAGAAGGACCGCAGCGGTTGGCCTTGGGCATTTGCCGGCACTTTGCTGGCCAACGCCAAGAAGTAGTCGTGGTCGTAATGGATAACGTCGACCGGCTGGATCTCGAAAGCCAACTCGGCGCGTTCACGCTGTCGCTTTGGTTCCTGGACCAGTCGAAGGCATTTATCATTCTTCAGATGCGGGACGAAACGTACGAGCAATTCAAGAATAGTAAGCCTCTCGACACATTCCGCAGTGGCGTGGTCTTCCACATCACTCCACCGCGCTTCCTCGATGTAGTAAAGCGCCGCCTAGAGTTCAGTCTTGAATATCTGTCCCGCCATTCACCGGATACGCTGGAGTATCACCTCGGCAGCGGCGTGCGCATTTGGTACCCGAATTCGAGGATCGGCGAGTTCATGAGATCCATCTATCTTGAGTTGTTCGACCGCCGGCATAACCTGTCTCGCATCCTCCAAGGACTCGCCGGCCGCGACATTCGGCGCGCGCTTGATATGTTTGTAAGCATCCTGAACTCCGGCCATCTTCGCGAAGAGGCTATTACCTCGACCGTAGTCGGGGCCGGTGGTGTTGGGATCCCGGAATACCGGATTCTACGAATTCTCATGCGTACAGAGCCCAGGTTCTTCAACAACAGCTCGGGATTCGTCTCGAACATCTTTTACTTCGATGAGAACTGGCAGCAACCGAACAATTTCATCGTACCTGAAATCCTATTCTGGCTTTCCGACAACCGGAAACGCCGCGGCGAAATCGGCCTTGAAGGATACTTCTCGGTAACCAGGATCGCCGAGGAACTACAAAAGCACGGCTACGTGCGCGACGATGTCTGCCAAGCATGCTCTTGGCTTTTGCAGAATAACCTCATTGAAGCCGATCATATGAACCATACGTCTGTGGACTTTGTGGATTCGGTGAAGGTCACTGCCGCAGGATTCATCCACCTGCGCGTCCTATCCGAGCGGCTGGAATACCTGCACGGAGTTCTCGCGGTCACACCAATTTCTGACTCGCGAACGGCTCCAGAAATTGCAGAGTATTTGCGCCGAGAGGACCGCTTCGGCCAGCTCGGCGGGTTCCAACAAGTCCGCGCGGTCGAATTGTTTCTCCAATATTTGAAGGAACAGTTTACCCACCTTAAGGCAGCCTACCCGGAGTTTGGTGATCACCGCGCGGGCGCTGCATACGTCGTAAATCAGATCGAGAGCGCCACTAGGTTCCTCCGGAATTCGGTCGATCAAGGGCATCAACAAAATTATCTCGACGAGTAATACCAACGGCCCTATTCGATGACTGCTTTTGCCCAGGCGCGCCGGGTGATTGAGGCGATTTGCGCGGGCATCTGCATGAGCTTGTTCCAGGCATCGCGGCACGCCTCGAGAATCTCCTCGTAGGTCTGCCAAACTGAAGTTCGACAGTTTTGTGCGCCGTAGCGGGAGGTTAGGCGAGTCATTTCAAAAGGTTAGCGCGGGGCGGATCGGAAAATCGCCCCATTTGCGGTGCCACGTCTGGCCGGATAGTGTCGCATATAGCTCTTGCGAATCGCGGATAAGCGCGCGTATCGGTGCGGTGTCATCCCTGGGCCGGACATGTTCTTCCGCATCAAGCCTGCCGGAGAGCGTCGCTATCTGCAGATCGTCGAGAACAAGCGCGACGGCAGACGCACCGTCCAGCGCGTGCTCGCCACGCTCGGCCGCGTCGAGGACCTCGAAGCCGACGGCAGGCTCGACAACCTGCTGCGCTCGGGCGCCCGCTTCTCCGAGACCGCCATGCTGCTCTCCAGCCTGCAGGCCGGCACCCTGGAGACCGGGGCCAGCGAACGCATCGGCGCGCCGATGATCTTCGCTCGCTTGTGGGAACACACCGGTTGCCGCGCGGTGATCGAGCGGCTTGCGGCGGAGCGTAACTTCGGCTTTCCGCTCGAACGCGCGGTGTTCGCCAGCGTGCTGCATCGGCTCGTCGTTTCCGGTTCCGATCGGGCCTGCGACAAGTGGCTGGACGCCTATCACGTCCCCGGCGCTGCTGGCCTGGAGTTGCACCACCTATATCGGACGATGGGCTGGCTGGGCGAAGAACTGGCCGATCAGAGCGGCGCGACGCGCGCGCCCCGGCGCACCAAGGATGTCATTGAGGAGGCGCTGTTCCAGCGTCGGCGCGGCCTGTTCAGCGATCTCTCGGTGGTACTGTTCGACACCACATCGCTGATGTTCTACGGCGCCGGCGGCGAAAGCCTCGGCCAACGTGGCAAGTCGAAAGACCATCGTCCCGAACTGAAGCAGGTGGTGGTCGGGGTGGTGCTCGACGAAGCGGGGCGGCCGATCTGCTCGGAGACCTGGCCGGGCAACGCCGCGGATGCCAAGGCGCTGCTGCCGGTCGTGGCGCGTCTGCGCGAGCGTTTCGGCATCAGCCGGATGTGCGTGGTCGCCGATCGGGGCATGATCAGTGCCGCGACCATCAGCGAGCTGGAAGCGCACGGCGTCGAGTACATTCTCGGCGCGCGCGAACGCAGCGACAACGAGGTGCGGAAGGTTGTGCTGGCCGACATGCAGCCGATGGTGCCGCTTTGCATTCCACGCGCTCGCGGAGCGGAGACGGGGCTCGAGGTCAAGGAGGTGGTGGTTGGCGGCGGCGGACCTGCGAGCCAGCCGCACCGCTACGTGGTCTGTTTCAACCCCGAGGAGGCCAAGCGTGACGCCGCCGCGCGTGCCGCCATTCTCGACAGTTTGCAGAAAAAGCTGCCGCAGGGCGACAAGCAGCTGGTCGGCAATGCCGGTTACCGGCGGTTTCTCGCTACGCCGGAGCAAGGACATTTCGCGATCGACCGCGCGCGCGTCACCGAGGACCAACGCTTCGACGGGATCTATGTGCTGCGTACCAACAGCAAGCTTTCCACTCTGGCGGTCGCCCTCGCCTACCGGCAACTCTGGAAAGTGGAGGCCGTCTTTCGCACGGCGAAATCAATCCTGGAGACGCGGCCGATCTATCACCAATGCGACGCCACCATCGCCGGGCATCTGTTTTGCTCGTTTCTGGCCTTGCTGCTGCGCAAGGAATTGGACCAGCAACTGGCGGCGGCGGGTGTCGAGGCCGAGTGGGGCGACATCGTACGCGACCTCGATCGAGTTGAGCAGGTCACCGTCGAGCAGGGAACCAAGCGTTTCGTGCTGCGGCCGCATGCGCCAGGTTGCGCTGGCAGCGTGTTCAAAGCGGTTGGCGTCGCCCTGCCGCCGCTGGTGCATCAATTGCCGTCTGCTACTCCGCCGCCGGTCATCGCCCCGCCACCGCCGCCACGCCGCGGATGCCCCCGGCGTGGTGCCACGCGTCCGTGAATTTTCCAGATCCGTGTTGCAAATCAACAAGTTCGCGATTCTCGGTGTTGAACTTCAGCCAAACACGGTGGCTAAGAAAATTTCCACGCAGATACTCCCAGACATTCTCCACCGGGTTCAACTCCGGTGCGTAAGGCGGCAGCGGCAGCATGACGATGTTGTCCGGCACCACCAATCGCGGCGAGCTGTGCCAGCCGGCACCGTTCAGCACCACCACGGCGATCGCGCCCAGCGAGACGCAGCGGCTGATTTCCGCGAGGTGCTCGTTCATTGCCGCCACATTGACCGCAGGCATAATGATCGCCGCCCCGGTGCTGCGTTCCGGGCAGATCGCGCCGAACAGATACGCCCAGTCGTAGCGCCGATCGCGCGGTGCTCGGGGGCGCGAGCCGCGCTTCGCCCACACCCGCGTCAGCGTTCCCTGCTGGCCGACCCTGGCCTCGTCGGCGAACCAGATCTCGACCGACGTGCCCGCCGCTTCCGGCGGCAACGCGGCGGCTACACGGGCGGGAAACTCACACTGAAAACCGCCTGTTCCTCGGGCTTGCTCTGCGGGTGCTGCGGGCGCACCGATAGTCGCCGGAACGACAGTCGGCGCAGCCATTTGCCGATGCTGCGCTCATGCAAATCGACGTCGAACTCCTGCTTGACGCGCCGCTGCAAATCGACGCAGCGCCAGCGCACCACGCCATGTTCGGCGAAATCCGGCGCTTGCTCAACCCATCCCGCCAGCTGCAATTGCTGTTCGGCCGTGAGGCGCGGCCGCGGGCCGTTCCGCCGCGGCCGGTTGGACAACCCAGCAAGTCCGAAGTCGTTGTAGCGATGCACCCAATCGCACAAGGTTTGCCGGTCCATGCCGCCGGCTTCCGCCGCCGCGTCCCGTGTCCAGCCGTCGAGCACCAGCGCGATTGCCAGCATTCGACGCATCGCCTTCGCATCGCTGGTACGCGCCGCCGCCCGGCGCAGCTCCGTCACCGACAGATCTCTACGTGTGATCGCCACGGTCATAGCCGTCCCCCATGTCTCCACGGGCAACCCACGAATCACACCGCGCCGAGCCGCTCCCATGCACATTCGAGTCAACGGATCGAGCGGTTGGTATAACTTTGGCTTGAACGGGCGGCAGCGGCAGTCCCGATGCGGTCGCTTTCCACCCAAAGCAGTCTTCGCAGGGGCGGCTAGGGTCGCACGTTTCCATTCGAATGCAAGCTGATACCGCCAAGCGTATCGGCTAACCCTTTCCTGTCGCCCGCGCGAAGGCGGGAGTCCAATGGCCTTGGGGCGCGGCTCGGCCGCTGATTCCCGCTTTCGCGGGAATGCCGAAAAAGAGTCGGTCGCCGTGCTCGGCGGTATGAGAATCATCGGCCCAGCCGGCGTCCCTCAGCCGAAGACTAACCCGGCGGCGTTCAGCGCAGCGAGGGAGCAAGCGATGCAGCCCTCGGCACTGGATTGCTTCGCTGTGCTCGCAATGACGAGCTCCGTATGACTACTTGAGAGGAGATTTGGACTCATGCCGCCTTGGCCTGATCGGCGATGCGGTTGAGCTGCGCCAATACCTCGCCCGCGGTGCGCACGCGCTCGGCTACCGTCATCTCGCGCACGATGGCGAGCTTGTGGTCGGGCCGCAGCTTGATCCCCGCCGCGCCGCGTTGCGCCTGCTTGGAGCCGAGCCAGGCGATCAGCCCGGCCGGGTTGCGGAACGCGTTGGCCCGGAATTGCAGTACCATGCCCTTCGGCCCGGCCTCCAGCTTCTCCACCCCCGCCTCGCGGCAGGCGCGCTTCAGCGCCACCACCTGCAACAGATTGTCCACCTCCGGCGGCAGCGGACCGAACCGGTCCACCAGTTCCGCCGCCATCGCCTCGTTCTCGGCGTCCGAGCCCAACGCGCCGATGCGGCGATAAAGGCCGAGCCGCACCGGCAGATCCGGCACGTACTCCTCCGGGATCAGCACCGGCAGACCGAGATTGATGTTCGGCGTCCATTCGCGGTCGGCGGCGCGGGCGCGGCCCTTTTCCGCCGACAGTTCCGCAACCGCATCCTCCAGCATCTGCTGATAAAGCTCGATGCCGACCTCGCGGATGTGGCCGGACTGCTCGTCGCCGAGCAGATTGCCGGCGCCGCGAATATCCAGGTCGTGGCTCGCGATGGTGAAGCCCGCGCCGATGCTGTCGAGCGTCTGAATCACCGTCAGCCGCTTCTCGGCGGCCGGCGTCAGGCGGTGGTTGGCCGGCCAGGTGAGATAGGAATAGCCGCGCTGCTTGCCGCGCCCGACCCGACCGCGGAGCTGATAGAGCTGCGAGAGGCCGAACATGTCGGCGCGATGCACGATCAGGGTGTTCACCGCCGGCATGTCGAGCCCGCTTTCCACGATGTTGGTGGACAGCAGCACGTCGTATTTGCCGTCGCCGAACTCGGTCATCACGCGTTCGAGTTCGGTCGGCGCCAAGCGGCCATGCGCCTGTACGATGCGCGCCTCCGGCACGATGTTGCCAAGCCGTTCGGCCGCGCGCGACAGATCCTCGATGCGCGGCACCACGCAGAACACCTGGCCGCCGCGGAAGCGCTCGCGCTGAATCGCCTCGCGCACCACCACGCCGTCGAACGGCATGATGAAGGTGCGCACCGAGAGCCGGTCCACCGGCGGCGTGGCGATCACGCTCATCTCGCGCACGCCGGTCAGCGCGAGCTGCAAGGTGCGCGGGATCGGCGTCGCGGTGAGCGTCAGCACGTGCACCTCGGCGCGGAGCTGCTTCAGCTTTTCCTTGTGCGCGACGCCGAAATGCTGCTCCTCGTCGATGACCAGCAGGCCGAGATCGGCGAACGCGATGCTCTTGGCGAGCAGCGCATGCGTGCCGATCACGATGTTCACCGAACCGTCCGCCATCCCCTTGCGGATCTCGGCCGCTTCCTTGGCCGGCACCATGCGCGAGAGTTGCGCGACGCGCACCGGGAAGCCGCGGAAACGCTCGGAAAAGGTGCGGAAATGCTGCCGCGCGAGCAGGGTCGTCGGTACCACCACGGCCACTTGCGTGCCGGACATCGCGGCGACGAAGGCGGCGCGCAGCGCGACCTCGGTCTTGCCGAAGCCCGCGTCGCCGCAGATCAGCCGGTCCATCGGCTTGCCCGAGGCCAAGTCCTCCAGCACGTCGGCGATTGCGCGCGCCTGGTCCTCGGTCTCCGCATAGGGGAAGCGGGCGCAGAACTCGTCCCACTCGCCGCCCGAGGGCACGAGATCGGCCGCGGCGCGCAGGCGGCGCTCGGCGGCGATGCGCACGAGTTCGCCGGCCATGTCGCGGATCCGCTGCTTGGCGCGCGCCTTGCGCGTCTGCCACGACGTGCCGCCCAGCCGGTCGAGCGAAATGCCCGCCGTCTCCGTGCCGAAACGTGAAAGCACGTCGATGTTCTCGACGGGCAGAAACAGCTTCTCCTCGCCGTCGTAGATCAGCCGGAGGCAGTCGTGCGGCGCGTCGACGGCGGTGATGGTTTCCAGCCCGTCGTAGCGGCCGATGCCGTATTCCTGGTGCACCACCAGATCGCCCTGGGCGAGTTCGGTCGCCTCGGCGATGTACTCCTCGCCGCGCTTGCGCCGGCGCGGCGGGCGGCTGATCCGTTCGCCGAGTAAATCCTGCTCGGAAACCACCGCCAGATCCTCGGCGACGAAGCCGCGTTCCAGGCCGAGCGTGACCAGCGCCGCCGTGGTTTTCGGCAGGCGCTGCGCGGCTTTCCAGTCGTCCGCCGATTGCGCGCGAAAACCGCTCTCGCGCAACAGATGCGCAAGCCGCTCGCGCGAGCCGTTGGTCCAGGCGGCGACCAGCAGCCGGCGGTTCTCGCCCGCCCAGCGTACGGATTGCTCGCGTAGCGCGGTGAAGGCGTTGCCGCGCCCCTCCCGCGCCGCCGTTTGCGCGAACACCGGGCTCGGCCGCCCGCCGGCCTCGATGCCCGCCGCGCCATCCGGGCGCGCGAACGGGCTGAACGCGAACAGCGGATGCGGTTTCAGCATCCCGTCCCAGGCGGCGCGGTCCAGATAGAGCCGCTCCGGCGGCAACGGGCGATACGGCACGTCGCCGTCCCGCGACGGCGTCTTCCGCGCCTCGTAATGATCGGCGATCATCTCGAGGCGCATCGTCAGCACCTCGTCGGACTGATGGTCGAGGCTGACCGAGGCGCCCGGCAGGTAATCCAGGAGCGTTTCCATCGCGTCGTGGAACAGCGGCGTCCAGTGTTCCATGCCGGGATGGCGCCGTCCCTCGGAAATCGAGAGATAGATCGGATCGGAAGCCGCGCCCGGCCCGAACAGTTCGCGCCATTCGCTGCGGAAGCGCGCGATCGAATCGCGGTCCAGCGGCGTTTCCGAGACCGGGCGGAGCGCCAGAAGCTGCACCCGCTCGCCGCTGCGCTGGCTTCCCGGATCGAAGCGGCGGATCGATTCGATGGTGTCGCCGAATAGGTCGAGCCGCACCGGCTCGGGCTCGCCGGCGGGGAAAATGTCGACGATGCCGCCGCGCACCGCGTATTCACCGGGCTCCATCACGGTGTTGGCGCGGCCGTAGCCGTGCCCGTCCAGGAAGCGCGCCAGCGCGTCCGGCGAGATGGTGCCGCCGGCGCGCAGGTCGAACTCGGCGCCGGCGAACGCGTGCCGCGGCGGCACCCGCTGCACCAGCGCGTTCACGGTCGTCAGCACGATCAGCCCGCCGGTGCCGCCCGGGCGCGTCTGGCCGATCATGTCGGTGAGCCGGCTCAGGGTGGCGATGCGCTCGGAGACCAGTTCCGCCTTGGGCGAGACGCGGTCGTACGGCAGGCAGTCCCAGGCCGGGAAGCGCAGCACCTCGACGCGCGGGGCGAAGAAGCCGAGCGTTTCGGCGAGGCGGGCCATCCGCGCGTCGTCGCGCGCGACGTGCAGCACCGGGCCGCGATGCTCGGCGGCGCGGCGAGCCAGCAGAACGGCGTCCCAGCCCTCCGGCGCGCCATGGACGGTGACGGGAGTCATCGGCGGGCAGCGTCCTTCATGGCGCGCAGCATGGGCAAATCGGTCTCGGGCGGAATCGGGCGGCGGCCGATCAGGAAATCGGCCAAATCGGGTTCGGGCATGTCCAGGATTTCTTCCAATGCATCGATCTCGGCGGCGGTGAATTCCCCAATTCCGCGCGCGACGAAGCCGCCGACCAGCCGGTCGGTTTCCTGGGTGCCGCGATGGGTGGCGCGAAACAGCAGACGCCGCCGGCGGCCGTCCAGCGGGACGGCGACGGTGGCCGGTTCGGGAAGCTGATCGCCGGTTCGCCCCGGCGTAAGGCGGGGCTGCTGCGGAGTTGGTTCGCTCATCGGCGCGCTGTCATATAGAGACCGCCTCCTTCCGTGTCAGCCCGTGGACCACGACAAGCTCGCGCCGCTGTTTGCCCCGCTCGCAACCCTGCCCGGCGTTGGCCCGACCCTGGCCGCGCTGCTGCAACGGGTGAGCGGCGGAACGCGCGTGCTCGACCTGCTGTTCCATCTGCCGCAGGCCTATGTGGATCGGCGCGAGCGCCCGACCATCCGCACGGCCCGGCCCGGCCGGGTGGCGACGCTCGCCGTCGAGGTGGTGCGGCTGGAGGAGCCGGTAACGCCGCGCCAGCCCTGGCGCGTGGTGGTCGGCGACGGCACCGGGTTCGCCGAACTGGTGTTCTTTAAGCGCCATGCCGGGACGGAGCGGCTCAAGCCCGGCATGCGACTGCTCGCCTCCGGCATGCTGGACACGTTCGGCGACCGGCTGAGCATGGTGCATCCCGACTATCTGGTCCCGGCCGACAAGCCGCTGCGCCTGCCCGACATCGAGCCGACCTGGCCGCTGACCTCCGGGCTTGCGCCGTGGCAGGTGCGCAAGGCGATGGCGGCGGCGTTGCAGCGCCTGCCCGAGTTGGCGGAATGGCACGACGCCGCGCTGCTCGCGCGCGAGCGCTGGCCCGGCTTCGCCGACGCGCTGCGGGCGGTGCAGGCGCCCTCCGAGCAGCCCGGGCCGCTGCCCCGCGCGCGGCTCGCCTATGACGAACTGCTCGCCGGGCAATTGTCGCTGGCGCTGCTCCGCGCGCGCATTCGCGCCCAGCCGGGACGCGCGTTGCATGGCAACGGAGCGCTGCGCGCCCGGGCGCTGGCGGCGTTCGGCCATCAGCCCACGGCATCCCAGGCGCAGGCCATGGCGGAAATCGACGCCGACCTCGCGGCGCCGCGCCGCATGCTGCGGCTGCTGCAAGGCGATGTCGGCTCGGGCAAGACATTGGTCGCCCTGCTCGCGATGCTGCGCGCGGTGGAGGCGGGCGCGCAGGCCGCGCTGATGGCGCCGACCGAAATCCTGGCGCAACAGCATTACCGCACGCTCGGCCGGCTTTCGCCCGTGCCGGTGGCGCTGCTGACCGGGACGGTGAAGGGCGCCGGGCGCAGGCGCATCCTCGGCGGGTTGGCCGAGGGCACGATGCCGCTCGTCGTCGGCACGCAGGCGCTGTTCCAGGAGGCGGTCGCGTATCGCGATCTGGCGCTCGCGGTGATCGACGAGCAGCATCGGTTCGGCGTGCATCAGCGCCTGCTGCTCGGCGCCAAGGGCGAGCGCACGGACGTCCTGGTGATGACCGCGACGCCCATTCCCCGCACGCTCCTGCTGATGCAGTGGGGCGAGATGGCGGTCAGCCGCCTGACCGGCAAGCCGGCCGGGCGCGTGCCGATCCGCACCACCCTGCATTCGCTCGCCAACCTGCCGGACGTGGTCGAGGCGATCGCCCGCGCGCTCGGTTCCGGCGCGCATGTCTACTGGGTGTGCCCGCTGGTGAACGAAAGCGAGGTGGTGGATCTCGCGGCGGCCGAGGAACGGTTCGCCGCCTTGCGGTCGCGCTTCGGCGCGATCGTCGGGCTGGTGCACGGCCAGCAGGAGTCCGCCGCGCGCGAGGCGACCCTCGCCGCCTTCGCCGCGGGCGGGGTGCGGCTCCTGGTCGCGACCACGGTGGTGGAAGTGGGCGTGGACGTGCCGGCGGCGAACGTCATGGTGATCGAGCACGCCGAGCGGTTCGGGCTCGCGCAACTGCATCAGTTGCGGGGCCGGATCGGCCGCGGCGCGGCTGCGAGCTTCTGCCTGCTGCTGCACGGCGACGACGTGAACGAGGCCGGGCGGCGGCGGCTGACGGTGCTGCGCGACACCGACGACGGTTTCGTGATCGCCGACGAGGATTTTCGCCTGCGCGGCGGCGGCGACCTGATCGGCACGCGCCAATCCGGCGCGCCCGGATTCAGATTGGCCGATCCGGTGGGTCACGAGGGCTTGCTGCACATGGCTAGCCGTGACGCGGCGGTGCTGCTCGCGAACGATCCGGAACTGAAATCGCCCCGTGGCAGCGCTGTGCGGGTGCTCCTGCGACTGTTCCGCCGACCTGAAGGAGGGCGCACGCTGCTGTCGGGATAATCCTGCGAGCCGCCGTTCGCAGCCGGGCGCTTCAGCGCAATTCCGACACGACGCGTTCGACCGAGATCGCGCGCAAATCGGCGGCGCGCAGAACCGTGGGCCAGCTTCCGCCGGGGCCGCGGGGGGCGGTGAGCGCGGGATCGGACGCGGCGGAGAACAACACGAGGCAGCGGCAGCCGAGCGCGGCGGCGAGGTGCATCGGCCCGGTGTCGTTGCCGATCGCGATCTCGGCCCGCGCGGCGAGTGCGGCGACATCGAAGATCGTGGTCTCTCCGGTCAGGTCCACCGCGTCGGGGCAAATGTCGCGAATGACGCGGGCGAGCGCGGTTTCCCGCCGCGTGCCCAGCAGCACCGGCGCCAGTCCACGACCGAGCAATTCATTCGCCAGCGCGCCGTAGCGTTCCGCCGGCCAGCGTTTGCGCGCGCGATGCGGGGCGGCGCCGGGGACGAGCAGCGCGAACCGTTGCGGCAACCCGAACCGGCATGGCGCGGCATGGAGCCAGCCGAGATCCGGGGCGGGAAACTCGTGGACCCCGGCCATCGCCAGTTGTTCGCGCTGCCGCTCCAGCGTGTGCATGAAGTCCCGCGCACGGTTGGCGTGCGGCAGGCTGCACCCTGCGGCGATCCCGGACCACGGCGGCCGCCCCGCTAAGCGGAAATACGCGGAGGAACGCGCCGAGGTCTGCAAATCGTAAACCAGATCGAACCCACGCAATTGCCGCCGCAGCCGCAACAGTCCGGGAACGTCCCACCAGGACGGGCGCCGGTCGATCAGCACCGTATCGAACCACGGCGCGCGCGCGGCGAGTTCCGCGAAAGCCGCGGTGGTCAGCAACGCGATATGCGCGTCGGCGTGGTGTGCGCGGATCGCGGCGAACGGGCCGAAGCTCAGAACGACGTCGCCGAACGCGCCGAGCCGGATGACGAGAACGCGCCTCACCGACCCAAAAGTTCGGAATACACCGCGATCGTCGCCTGCTGCATCGCCGCGATGGAATAGTTCTGCGCCACCCACTCGCGGGACTGGCTGCCGAGCCGGTAGCGTTCGTGTTCCGAGAGCGAAACCGCCTGCTCGATGGCGGCGGCGAGCGCGTCGGCATCGCCCGGCGGCACCCGCCAGCCGGTGATTCCCTCTTCGACCGTCTCGACGGCGCCGCCGTGATCGGTCGCGATCACCGGCCGCCGCATCGCCTGCGCCTCGATCACCGTGCGCCCGAAGCCTTCCGGACTGGTCGAGGCGTTGACCACCACATCGGCGAGCATCAGCGCCGCCGGCATGTCGTCGCAGTGGCCGACGATGCGGATCTGCCCGGCGACCTTCAGCCGCTCGGCCTTGCGCGTCAGCGCCCGCTGGTAGCGCTCGTGCCCGCCATGGCCGCCGACCAACACGGCGAAGACGTCCTTGCGTCCCAGCTTGGCCAGCGCGGCGATCAGCACCGACTGGCCCTTCCAGCGTGAAAGCCGAGCGGGAAGCATCACGGTATGGGCGCCGTCGGGCAGCCGCCAGCCGCCGGAGATGCGTATGATGCGCTGCGGCGTGACCCGGTCGGGATCGAACACGACGGTGTCGACCCCGCGGGGGATGACGCGGATGCGCTCCGGGTCCACCCCGTGCCGCTGCGCCAGATGCTCGGCCACGTAATGGCTGATGGCGATCACGCGCTCGCCGCGCGCCATCACCGAATTGTAGAGCCGCTTGCCCGGCAGGTTTTCCCCATAGACGCCGTGATACGTCGTCACGAAGCGCGCGCCGGTGCGCCGGCAGGCAAGCAGCGCCGACCAGGCCGGGGCGCGCGAGCGCGCATGCACGATGTCGACGCCCTGGCGGCGGATGATGTCGGCCAGATGCTCGGCGTTGCGCCAGATCGCCCAGGGGCGCTTGTTGTCGAGCGGCAGTACCAGATGCCGGCCGCCGGCGCGCTCCACGGCGCCAACGAGACGCCCGCCCTCGCTCGCCACCAGCGCATTGCCGCCGGCCTGCGTGATGCCCTGGGCCATTTCCACCGTGCCGCGCTCCACGCCGCCACCGCCCAGCGCCGGCAGGACCTGGAGCACCGTCGGTCCGTCGGCCGCCCAGGATAGCCGGCTTCGTGGATATTCCTGCATGGGCAGCCGCTATATCATGCGCTCACCGGATGCAGGAGATCCCCCGATGGTTGAACGGAGCGGCCGGCTCAAGCGCGGCGATGGAGTCGAGCTTGCCTGGGTGCTGCAGCCCGGGCGCGACCCTACCATCGTCTTCCTACCGGGGTTCCTGAGCGACATGACCGGGGAGAAGGCGACGGCGCTGGCCCACCATTCCGCCGCGATCGGCCAGGCCATGCTGCGCTTCGACTATTCCGGCCACGGCGCGAGCGGCGGACGGTTCGAGGACGGGACGATCGGGCGCTGGACGGCCGACGCGCTGCTGGCGATCGACCGTCTGGTCGAGGGGCCGCTGATCCTGGTGGGGTCGTCGATGGGGGGCTGGATCGCGCTCCTGGCCGCGCTGGCGCGCCGCGAGCGGGTGGCCGGCCTGATCGGCATCGCCGCCGCCCCGGACTTCACCGAGGCGCTGATGTGGGAGGCCATGAGCCTTCGAGGAACGCGCCACGATCATGCGCGACGGCCGCCTGATGGTGCCGAGCGGCTACGGCGATCCCTATCCGGTCACACGCGCCATGATCGAGGACGGGCGCGAGCATTTGCTGCTCGGCGCGCCGATCGAACTCGGCTGCCCGGTGCGTCTGCTCCAAGGCCAGCGAGACCCCGACGTTCCGTGGGAAATGGCGCTCCGTATCGCCGACCGGCTGACCGGGACCGACGTGCGCCTCACGCTGATCAAGGACGGCGACCACCGGCTGTCGCGGCCGGGGGATCTCGCGCTACTGCGCCGCACCCTCGACGGACTCCTGCTCCAGGATGGCTCTTAGCCCCTCGCGGTAGGTGGGATAGCGCCAGCGCAGCCCGAGCGCAGCCTGGGTTTTCGCGCTGGCGACCCGGCGGTTCTCGGCCCAGAAGCTGCGGGCCATGTCGCTCATGTCCCGCTCCGCCCGCGCGAATGGGACGGCCGCCGGTGGCGCGACGCCCAGCAGGCGCGCGGCTTCCGCGATCACCGCCGCGTTCTCGGCGGGCAGGTCGTCGGCGAGGTTGAGGATGCGCGGGCCCGCCTCCCGCTGTTGCCGCATGGTGGCGAGCACGGCGGCGGCGATGTCGTCACGATGGATGCGGCCGAACACCTGGCCCGGCTTGGCGACGCGCCGCGCGGTGCCGGCGCGGATCGCGTCGAACGGCGATCGTCCCGGGCCGTAAATGCCGGCGACGCGAAAAACATCGACGGCGCGGCCATCGCCCAGCTCGCGCCACTGGTCCTCGGCCGCCAGCCGCCGGCGCGCGCGGGGCGATGTCGGGTCGGCCGGCGTGTCCTCGTCCACCCAGCCCCCGCCGCGGTCGCCGTACACGCCGGTGGATGACAGATAGCCGATCCAGCGCAGGGCCGGGGCCGCTTCGATCGCGGCGCCGTAGCGCGCCAGCACCGGATCCCCCGCTTCGCCGGGCGGCGCCGTCGCCAGCAAATGCGTCGCGGAGCGCAGCGCGGCCTCGGCGGTGTCGAACCCGATCACCGCGATGCCGCTAGCGTTGGTCGACACCGCGCTCGGAGCACGGTTGGTGCCCGCGACCGCCCAGTTCGCCGCCGTGGCCGCCCCGGCCACCGCCGCCCCGCAATACCCGAGGCCGAAAACGATCAGGTGCGGACTCGCCGAGCTCGAGGTCATCGCATCTGGTCGTCCGCAGCCGACCCGGGAAAACCCCGATTCGACGCTAAATCATCCCACTCTACAGGATGCTACTCCACATGCCGCGTTACGTCCGGAAGACCTTCGTCCTCGACCACCGCCGCCTGCTCGCGCTCCTTCGGCGCCTCGCGGGCGTCTTCCAGGGATATTTCGAATGCCGCCAGGATTTCGAGGGCAACGTCCTCGATCGATGTGAAGCGGTAGTTGCCCTCGTCGCGCTCGCCGTCGAGCACGGCTTCCGCTTCCGGTTCCAGGTCCTCCACCAGATGCGCCGGAATGAGGTAACAGGGAGGGCCGTTCTCGACCACGCGCGTTATCGGATCGAACGCGTCCCTGAACGGGCCACCGGTATGGATCATTCCCGGAACCGGATGGGTCCAGCCAATCTTGTTCTGCATCGTGCCGAAGTGGCAGAAATAGAAATCGGCGATAGCGCCCCAGGCGATCTCCTCGCACACCGAAACGTCCGACACGACGCGCACCGTTTCGCGGAGTTCGGGTTCGAGTTCCTCCAGCACCGCTTCGATCTCGGCCGCCGAGAGCCTGCTCGCCTCGGCGAGTTCGTCGCTGAACCAGCCGGCGTAGTTCGGGTTGGTTGCCGCATCCCAGGGCCGGGAGGTGCCGTCCAGGATGAAGCCCGCAGCCGGATATCGCTGCCTTATCAGCACGATCAGGCCCGCGAGCACCTCGGACTGGCGCAGCAAGGTTCGCGGCGGCGGCTTGACCGAAAGCCAGAAGATCGGGCCGTGCGCGGTGCGGAAGCGGTCGCGCTCCGCGATGACCGCCGCATCGGTGTATCGGAGCGCCACCTCGCGAACCCGCTCCAGTATCGACTGCGTGATCCTCAGCGATCCGAGGCCGACGATCAGTCTGTTCTGACGATTCAGTTCGGCGGTCTGGTCACGCGTGAACGGCGCCACCTCGCAATCCAACTCGGGGAGCAGTTCCAGGATCGGGCCGTATGGCTCGTAGGCCGCCGCGATCGTCATGCGCTCGCCGAGGCCAGCCGTGGCGATGCGTTCCAGCGCCGGCAGTTCGTTCCATAGCGCGTGCGTGAAATGCGGAAATCCCGTGACCACCAGACGCTTGCCGGCGTTCGGCACCGGTTCCGGCGCAGGCTTGCTCACCTCGGCGCGCAGCAACGCGAATTCCAGAAGCTCGGAGTCCGAGATATCGCCGGGCCGCAGCGTCACCGCGACATGGCGATCGGGGAAGTAGACGGTCGAGAGCGCGTACGCGCTGTCCAGCGGGCCGGTGATCCAGAAATACTCCTCGGGGCCCGTGAACCGATAATAGAATCGGTGCGGCACGTAATAGGATTGCAGGCACGTGTCGGCCTGCGCGTTGTCAAACACCGACGGCAGGAGGAAACACCCGTCGCGGATCGTTCCCAGCTGCTGGTCGTATAACGTCTGCTCGTTTCTGTTGAACTGCTCCATATGTCGAAGCAGGGCGGCCACCGAAACCCAGATGTCCTCCAGCCCCCGAACCGGCTCGGCGGCGTCCGGCAGCGCGACCACGCTGATGCCCTCGCTCGCATCGATCCGCGTAGCCGCGACAGGTTCCATGGGCGCCGGCGCTAATTGCGCCGCTTCCTGATCTTGCGGCTCCTGGGGCTCTGGTTCGGCGGGGCGCGGTTCCTGGGCCGGCGGCGGCTGCATGAGCGTGACCGCGATCGCGAGGGCGGAGCGCACCTCGTGCAACTCGCCGAGCCGCGCGAACCGCTCGCGCGCCCTCTCGGCCGCCGCTCCGGACAAGCCGCACAGCGCCGCGACCGGCTCTCGCACGTGGGTGCCCACGGCGACCACGCCGAGCCCGAAGGAATGCGCGAACGCGAAGGAGGGATATCGCTCCCTCAGTTCGTCCCAGAACCGGTGAACGCCAAACCCGCGCCCGATCACCGCGATGTCGTGCAGCAGAACGATTCCGTCATTGCCCATCTTGGGCAGCCAAGTCGCGAAATCGTGGCTGACCGCTTCGTACGTGTGCAGCCCGTCTATGTGCAGCAAGTCGATCGAGCCGTCCTCGAACTGGCCCACGGCGTCGTCGAAGCTCGCGCGCAGCAAGGTTGAGAACGCCGCGTATTGCTGGTCGTGGAAGGCGCGGAACTCCTGAAAGACATTCTCCCCGTAATGTCCGGCGTGCTCGTCGCCCTTCCAGGTGTCCACCGCGACGCAGTGGGCGTCCAATCCGGAGCGCACAACCGCCTCGCAAAAGGCGGAGTGACGAGACGCCGCTATAGGTCCCCAACTCCACGATCATCGCCGGGCGCGCGGCGGTGACGATCCAGTGCGCGAATGGCACGTGGCCGTACCAGGCGCTCTGAACGGTCGGGCGCGCGCTCGGCCAGAACAGCGGATCGAGCTGCTCGTCGCACAGCAGCGACAGGCTCGGGTTTGCCGGTTCAGGCTGCTCCCGCTCAGTCTGGTCCGTCGACTCGGACATTGGAGAGCACCTCCCGTCGGGCGCCGCTACTCAGTAGCGATAGTCGTCGTGCTTGTACGGCCCGCTGACCGGCACGCCGATATACTCGGCCTGCTTGGGGTTCAGCTTGGTCAGCTTGGCGCCGACCTTGGCCAGGTGCAGCGCCGCCACCTTCTCGTCGAGCGCCTTCGGCAGCGTGTAGACGCGCTTCTGGTATTTGCCGGCGGGCGCGGTCCACAGCTCGATTTGCGCCAGCACCTGATTGGAGAAGCTCGCGCTCATCACGAAGCTCGGATGGCCGGTGGCATTGCCCAGGTTCACCAGCCGCCCCTCGGAGAGGACGATCAGCCGCTTGCCGTCGGGGAACAGCACCTCGTCCACCTGCGGCTTTACGTTTTCCCAGCGGTAGTTGCGCAGCGCCTCGATCTGAATTTCCGAATCGAAATGACCGATATTGCAGACGATGGCGCGGTTCTTCATCGCGCGCATGTGGTCGATGGTGATCACGTCGATATTGCCGGTCGCGGTGACGAAGATGTCGCCGCGTCGCGCGGCGTCGTCCATCGTCGCCACCTCGTAGCCTTCCATCGCCGCCTGCAAGGCGCAGATCGGGTCGATTTCCGAGACCACGACGCGGCAGCCGGCGTTGCGCAGGCTGGCGGCCGAGCCCTTGCCGACGTCGCCGAAGCCGCAGACCACGGCCACCTTGCCGGCCATCATCACGTCGGTGCCGCGGCGGATGCCGTCCACCAGTGATTTACGGACGCCGTACAGGTTGTCGAATTTCGACTTGGTGACGCTGTCGTTCACGTTGATCGCGGGGACCAGCAGGGTGCCGGCGCGCTCCATGTCGCGCAGCCGGTGCACCCCGGTGGTGGTCTCCTCGGACAAGCCGCGCACCTCCCGCATGAGATCAGGGTGCTTGTCGTGCATGACCTTGGTGAGATCGCCGCCGTCGTCGAGCAGCAGGTTCGGCGTCCAGCCGCCCGGTCCCTCGATGGTCTGCTCGATGCACCACCAGAACGCGTCCTCCTCCATACCCTTCCAGGCGAAGACCGGCACGCCGGCGGCGGCCACCGCGGCGGCGGCATGGTCCTGGGTGGAGAAGATGTTGCAGGAGGACCAGCGGACGGTCGCGCCGAGCGCCTGCAATGTCTCGATCAGCACGGCGGTCTGGATGGTCATGTGCAGGCAGCCGGCGATGCGCGCGCCCTTCAGCGGCTTCGACGGGCCGAATTCCTCGCGGATCGCCATCAGGCCGGGCATCTCGTCCTCGGCCATGGCGATTTCCTTGCGGCCCCAATCGGCGAGTTCGATATCCCGCACTTTGTAGTCCTGCATCACGGAAGAATCCGGCATCGCTCGCTCCTGGTCGCTGGAGCGGGGGTGTAACGGGATGTGAGCGTACGCGCAATTCGCAACCGCTGCGCCGCGCGACGCGCCGACGGCCGAAGAGCGGGTCAAGGGCGAAGCGCGCCCGCCGCGCGAGCGCAACCCTGCCGAGCAGGGCCGGCAGGGCAACACCGATCAGAACACGACCAACCAGGGCTTTCAGCAGGACCGTTGAGCATGCCGGACAAGCACGAGGATACCGGGCGCTTCGGTGGTCCGGGCAGCAGCCATCGGGACCGCGAGCACCCCGGTAAGAACTGCCAGTCCATGGGCCACGAAAAGGGCGGCGAGCAGGCCGGACCAGCCCCCGACGAGCCGACCAACACGCGGTCGAGCGGCGTCTCGGGCGGTGGCGGCCAGCGCGATTTGCACCATACCCACACGGAGAACCGGTCGTAGAGATTTGCGCAAAGCAACGGGGCTCGCGGGAAATCCCGCGAGCCCCGATCACATTCGGCCGGATTTGCGGTCTTAACTGCCCTTCGCGGCTTCCCGCGCGGCGTCCTTGGCGCTGCCGTAGGCGTTCTCCGCCTTGCCGCCGACCTTCTCCGCCTTGCCTTCGGCTTCGGTCTTCCGATCACCGAGCACCTTGCCGGCGGTTTCCTTCACCGCGCCCTTGGCCTCGTGCATCGACCCTTTAACGCGATCCTTGTCCATCTTTGGTCTCCGTGGTTTACGCCCCCCGTCCAGGCCTGAACGGCGCAGCACCACGGGCGGTTTCCGCCGGGTGGCGGAAGTTTCAGTCGGCGCTCGAAAGCGGGCGCGCAACCTCCTCCAATGGCCGTTTTTCCGCCGCTACGCCGAGCACCGCCTCGACCCCCGCGGCGCCCAGCATCAGCCCGCCGGCCAGCAGGTAGCCCCAAAGGATCTCGTGGCGCGATCCGGTCTCGATGAGCGCCCCGAACAGCGCCGGACCGGCGATGCCGCCCACCGCCGTGCCGAACGCGTAGAAGATGGAAATGGCGACCGCCCGCACCTCCAGTGGAAAGCTTTCGCCCACCGTCAGGTACGCGGAACTGGCCGCGGCGGAGGCCACGAAGAAGATGCCGGTCCAGGCGGCGGTCTGCTCCACCGCGCTCAGCGCCCCTTGCGCGAACAGCCAGCCGGTGAAGGCCATCAGCACCCCGGACAGCGCATAGGTCGCGGTGATCATCGGCTTGCGGCCGACGGCGTCGAACATCCGCCCGAGCAGCAGCGGCCCGAGGAAATTGCCGAGCGCGAAGGGCAGCATGAACAGCCCGACATTGCCCGACTTGATGCCGTAGAAATTGGTCAGGATCAGCGCGTAGGTGAACAGCACGGCGTTGTAGCAGAACGCCTGGGCCGCCATCAGCGAGATCCCGAGCACGGTGCGCCGGGGATAGCGACGGAACAGCGCCTCGAAGCTCGCCAAATACCAGGCGCGCACGTCGCGCCGCAGCCGCAGCTTCGGCCCCGGGACCTCCGGCAGCGGGCGGCCGGTCTCCCGCTCGACGCGCCGCTCGATCCCGGCGACCACGTGGGCGGCTTGTTCCGGCTGGCCGTGCGTCATCAGCCACCGCGGGCTCTCCGGAATCCAGCGGCGCAGGAACAGCACCACCATGCCGATCACGCCGCCGACCACGAACGCGGCACGCCAGCCGACCTCGGGGGGAACGATTCGGGGATTGAGCGCGACGACCGCGCCCCCGGCGCCGAGCGCGGCGCCGAGCCAGAAGCTGCCGTTGATGACCAGGTCCGTGAAGCCGCGACGGCGGGCGGGGATCAACTCCTGGATGGTGGCGTTCACGGCCGCGTACTCGCCGCCGATGCCGGTGCCGGTCATGAAGCGAAAAGCGGCGAAGGCCCAGAAATTCCAGGAAAGGCCGGTCAGGACCGTGGCGACCGCGTAGATGGCGACCGTGATGCTGAACAGCTTCTTGCGCCCCAGCCGGTCGGTCAGCCATCCGAACAGCAGCGCGCCGCCGACCGCGCCGGCCAGATACGCGCTCGCCGACCAGCCGATTTGCCCGCCCGAGAGATGCAACGACGGGCTTTCGGCGATCGCCCCCGAGAGCGAGCCGACCAGCGTCACTTCCAGCCCGTCGAGGATCCAGGTGATGCCGAGCGCGATCACCACGAGCCAGTGGAACCGGCTCCAGGGCAGGCGATCCAGCCGCGCCGGCACATCGGTCTCGAAAACGCGATCCACGGCGGCTGGAAACGGTTGTGGCTGGCCTGCGGTTGCGCCCGAATGGCGGCCGCGCGCGCGACGAGGGCCGGGCGTCGCGACCGGCCCTCTCGGATCTCCGCTCAGCGGCAAACCGAGCGCGGGTCGGTCATTCGCGGTTGCCGTTCATGCCGCCGCGATTTATCGG
Organism: uncultured Alphaproteobacteria bacterium; assembly: GCA_963761015.1. Lineage (GTDB taxonomy): Bacteria > Pseudomonadota > Alphaproteobacteria > Acetobacterales > Acetobacteraceae > CAVXFL01. The sequence goes on along the minus strand of CAVXFL010000012.1, from coordinate 61,310 downwards.
CCCGAAATTCCCGGCCATGCCGCCGGAATTCATGCCGTTTTGCCCCATCATGCCGCCTTGGTGGTGCATCATGCCACCGTAACGCATGTCGCCTTGGCCCATCATCCCGCCCTGGCCCATCATGCCGCCTTGGCGGTGCATCATGCCACCCTGGCCCATCATGCCCTGCTTGCCCATGCCCATGCCGCCGGGACCGCGCTGGCCGGCGTGGAGCGCCACCATTTCCTGGATGGCGTGCGGGCTGACGAGCATCAGCACGTCGTGCCCTTGGTTGTCCTGAGCCCGGACAAGGAAGGATTCCGGCATGACCCCGACATGCGAGAACCCGGCGCGCTCCAGGGATTGCCTGAGGGCGTGGATTTCGTGCGCGATCAGTCGGTGGTGGAACCAGTGGCCGTGCATGTACCCTGCCAGGACCGCCCTGGACGTAGTGATTCGGCCCGGTGTTCTGGCCTATGGTCCGTTCGGAACCGCCGAAATTGTCTGAATAGTCGCTCGGGCTGTTCGTCGCCTGATTGGAGCCCGAGTAGTCGCCCTGGCCGCTTTGCGCCATCCAGGGATGGTCGGCATGCGCCATGGCGGGCAGCGCCAGCGCGGCCCCAGCGCGGTAAAAGCGCCAAGCTTCGAGAATTGCATTGCAGGATTCCTCCGAGGAGTTGCGTGGCGGACCGCCGGCCGAGCGATCCGCCGATGGCGGCGTCGTCCGGGTGTAAACGGACTGCCGCGGCAGGGCTGCTCGCCCCTTCCGCGATCCCGGATATCGTTGCCGGCGACAGAACACCCTCGGCGAGCGGCAGTTCGGCCGCTACCGGGCAAGTTTCGCGGTGACGTACTGCTTTGCTATCTTGCCGCGGACAAAGGCTACAGAAACCACCGGACCACGAACGTGCCGGGGGCGAGCACCGAGGTTGCCCAGAGCAGGGCGGAGGCGATGTTGGCGGCCTGAAACGGCAGTTGCCGCATGCCGCATATTCCCGCCACCAGCGGCATGACTGAGCGCAACGGGCCCAGGAAGCGGCCGAAAAACACCCCCAGCGCGCCCCATTTCTCGAAGAAGCGCTGCCCCCTCGGCAGCAGTTCCGGGTGGCGCGACAGCGGCCAGAGGCCGCCGACCCTGTCGCTGAAACGGTAGCCGAACCAGTACGAGATCCAGTCGCCGAACACCGCCCCGAGCACGGCGCCGGCCCAGATCGGCCAAAATCCGAGTTCCGCGGCGGCCATAACCGTGCCGGCCCCAAGCAGGATCACGGTGGCCGGGAGGATCAGCGAGACGATCGCCAACGATTCGCCGAAGGAGAGCGCGAAAACCACCACCGGCGCCCAGGCTTCGTGATTGCGAACGAAGGTCAGCGTGGATTCGGTCAGATTTCCGATGATGCGCCTCCAAACGCGCCCGGGTCCTCGTGAACGCGCGAGACAGGACGGCGATTCGATTTGAAACAACCACGCCAAAGCTATTAATCCTGGATATTTGTGTGTAGGGTCAAGTGTCCAGCCGGGCGGTAGTCCGCTCGGATCATTTGTGAGCGTTATCAAGCCTGACGGATCTGTATATTTTAGAGAACTTAAACGATTTCGCTCGCTTGTGGATTCATGAACGCCCATCGCTCTGAAGACGCGTGTTGAAGGGTCGCATGACCCGCCTCTGTCGCATTGTCGTTGGCGAGGCCCGGATACCATTCCTCGAAGCGAGACCGGAGCGTGCCGTCAAGCGTCCGGGTTCGGGTCCGCGGCAGCACCTGCGCGTCGCGCTTCGTCCACGGCATCTGCTGACGTTTGGCAAAGCGCTTGCTTCGGAACCTACTTGGCCAGGGCGTTGGCACGCAGGAATACCGCCGTCTCTTCAGCGGGTAATGGCTTGCAAAAATAGTATCCCTGCACTTTGTGGCAATCCCAGGACTTGATCAGCTCCAGTTGCGCTTCTGTCTCCACACCCTCCACGACGACGTCGAGCCCAAGATCATGCGCCAGCCCAATGGACGCCTTGACAATTTTCGCGGCGCTCGAATTCGACGTCAGATCGGCCGTAAAATTCTGCGCGATCTTGATGCGATCGACCGGAAGGTGGACGAGATAACTAAGCGACGAATATCCGCTACCAAAGTCATCAATCGCGATGCGCACGCCCGCATCGCGGAGCCGATGGAAGATGTCGCTTCCATGCGACGCTTCCATGAGGACGCTCTCCGTCAGTTCAAGCTCTAGCAGGTGTGGTGGCAGAGCGAGTTCGGCCAAAATCGCCACGATGACATTCTCGATCTCCGTCGGCGTCTTGAATTGCAGCACTGACAAATTCACCCCTATCAGCGGCGGGCCGATCCCGGCATCGATCCATTCCTTCATTTGACGGCAGGCCTCGTGCAATACCCAACGCCACAGCCCCACGATCAGTCCATCTTTTTCCGTAGCAGGAATGAAGTTGGCTGGTAAAATGACTCCCAACCTAGGATGCCGCCAGCGAACCATCGCCTCCACACCGATGACGTGGCCAGTGTCGACATCGATTTGGGGTTGGTACACAAGAAAGAACTGGCCGCGGGCCAACGCATCGCGAAGTTCGGCGTCGAGCGTCACCCTCGCCCGTACCTTCCGTATCCATCGAGGCGGCAAAGAACCGGAACGTCCCTCGCCCCTCGGACTTGGCTCGGTACAGGGCGAGATCGGCATGGGCCAGGAGCGTCTCTGCGTCTGGTGCATCCTCTCCATAAACGGCGATACCGATGCTTGCCTCGGAACGTATCTCGCTGCCTTGGATGAATATGGGAACGCTGAGCGCCTGAAGTATCTTGTCCGCCAGCTTGGCGGCATCTTTAGGCTCAGGCAGATTGGTCGCGATCAGTGCGAACTCGTCACCTCCGAACCGCGCGACGACGTCGGATGTCCGAACGGCCGCCAGCAGGCGCCGGGCCACCGACCGCAGCAACTCGTCTCCGGCCGGATGACCCAGAGTGTCGTTGACGTCCTTGAAGTGATCAAGATCGAGGTAGAGGACAGCAAAAAGCTTGCCGCCTCGCTGCGACATGGCGATCGCCTGATTCAGCATATCAACGAACACCCCGCGATTGTCGAGGCCCGTCAATATGTCGTGGTGCGCCATATGCGCCATCTGTTGTTCCATACGCTTCCGTACGGTGACATCCCGCAGGAACGCGACCGCCTGCCACTTCGCGCCGAGCCGAAAGCTCGCGATCGACATCTCGATTGGGATTTCGCCACCGTCCTTTTTGATCGCCGCTAGATCCTGCGTCGTGCCCAAAACATCGCCCTGCCCTGTCGTGGCAAATCGTCCCAGTCCCGCGGTTGCCTTCTCGCGAAACCGTGGTGGCGCAATCCACTCGTGAACGTTTCTGCCAGTAGCCTCGCTGACCGGATAGCCGAGGATGCGCTCCGCGGCGGGGTTCCAATAGGTCACTTCGCCGGCGTCATTGATCATGATGATTGCGTCCAGGGCATTCTGACTGACCGCACGGAATCGCTCTTCGCTCGTCTGTAGACGCTCCCCGATTTCACGCATCTCGGTCAAGTCCAGCCCAACAGCGACAAGCTGACAACTCCCTTCATTCATGATCGTTCGACCATTCCAGAGAATGGTGCGTACATCACCGGCTTTGGAGCGGACGCCGAACTCGACGCTCGCAACGCCGACATCGAAGGCCTCAAGCATTTTGATCCGTGCCAGGTCGCGATCGCTCTCCACTATAAGCGCGAACGCATCCGTTCCCAGCAGTTGCTCAATGGGGACGCCCGTCAATGCTGACATATTGTCGTTGCAGCGAACGAAGCGACCAAGTCTGTCGAACACAACAAATAGCCCAGGAAGACTGTCGATCAACGCACCAGAGAAATCTCTTTCCTGCTTCAGTTTGCTTTCGGCAATTTTGCGTGCTGTGATATCCTGGATGGTGCCGACGGTTCGCAACGGTTTGCCATCGACGTCAAAAAAGTTTGCCCATCGCTGTTCGACCGTCCGAACCGCGCCATCGTCGAGCACGATGCGTTGCTCCAGCGTGCCGTGGCTACGATCGCGCAGCGTCCGGGCGTGCGTATCGGTCAACGCGTCGCGGTCGTCGGGGTGAATATGGGCCATGAAGTAATCAGAGGTCGGAATAAAAGTCGCTGGATCGACGTTGAATATTCGATAACATTCTTCCGACCATACAACGCTGTTTTTGACCAAGTCGACCTGCCAACTGCCAACGTGAGCTACAGCTTGCGCCTCAACGAGTGCGGCCTGACTATCATGTAATAATTTGCTCGAAAGCTTCCGATCGGTAATGTCACGAACGATCGCCAGACCAACTACCTGATGATCCCCGTACGGCACAACTCGCAACGAAATTTCGCTCCAAAAGAAGCCACCGCCCTTGGTTTTGCAATGCCACTCAAATCCCTTTGCCGCATCGCCCTGCCCTCCTTTCAACCAATCTACCGCATCTTCTTGCGTATAAGGCGGAATTCCCGTCGAGAGGAATCCAATATTGCGGCCGATGAGCTCCCTCTGAGAGTAGCCAAACATCTCACAGCCAGCGTCATTTACGTATGTAAAAGTCCCGGTTTTCGCGTCAGTCACAAACACCCCGTCCCTGACCAACGCCAAAATGATCTCGGGCGCTATGCTGCTATGTTTCAGTTCGGATTCGATAGTGTCGTTCATGACAACGTTCCTTCGAACACTATCTCTGCCGCACGCCTCGCAATCACCAGAGACTCCGGGGGTGGATAGCATCCCGTCAATTAGTTAACAAAGACGCTCAGATCACCGAAGATGGCTGGCAAATACCGTAAAATGTCCCACCGTTCCCGTAGTATGCCACTTGCGTTCTCAACCGGCTAACTCCCCGCGATCTCAACCATCCCCTCATTTTTGACGAGTCATTTCAATGCGGGAGAATAGCGTGCTCAGCGATCACCCACCGATCCTCGCTTGACAGCACAACTCGTACGGCTTGCCGGCCGTAGTGATGTGGCAAGTCATGAACAACAAGGGGCATCTCGGAGAGTCGAAGCTTGGCCGCCGGAAATAATGTGCCAGTTACAAATGAGGGGAGTCATGAGCCCGGCGATAGCCACTTTTCAGCGCGGTGCCTCCGAGCGGCTCGTTTTCGTATAGTCGCGCGCCACCGCGACGATGCTGAGGCGCCCGGTCGGGCCGATCGCCGCTTCGGTTCGCTCGCGCCATCCTGTTGCCGCGCCGGTGTCCGGCCAGGCGCCGAGCAGCACGCATCGGCCCTGATTGTACAGGCTGTCGAACACGTCCTGGTCGGCCAGGCGCGGCGCCAGTTCCGCGCGCTCGGCATCGGTCTCGATCACCGCGACCGTCCGTGCCGGCGCGCGAGCAGGCGCCGCTGTCTGGAGCACCGGTCCGACGCGCAGCCGGTAATCCAGGAACAGATCGCGCCGGCCCCGCTCCTGCATGCCGCGGTGCATTTCGTGACGGCGCCAGCGCGCGACCGCCTCGTCGTCGCGCCAGAACTGCAGCGAGAGAACCCAGCCGGGACGGGCGCGACTTTTGAAGCGCTCGACCGAGAGGAAGCCCTCGTTCCGCTCCACCTCCGGCTTCAGCCGCGCCGCCAGCGCCAGATAGGTATCCATCTGCGCCGGCTCCGGCTGCACCTCGAAGATCACGCAGTACACCGGCAGCCCCCCGTGCCGGGCGAGATGGCCGAACGCCACATAAATCAGTCCCGGTAGTCGGGCTCGCGGCGGTCGACGAGGCGCTTCAGCGCGGCGAAGTGCCATTCGTGCGGCGGCATGTCGCGATAATTCGGCGCGGAATAATCGCGCTTCGTCTTGTCCAGCACCTGGGCCGGCATCTCGCGCAGCTTCTGCCCGGTCCACGTCGCATAAAGCTGCACCTGCGCGGCGCGCTCGACGTAGTAGAGCAAATCGTACGCCTGGGCGACGGTCCGGCCGATCACCGCGATGCCGTGATTGGCCATGAACAGCACCTTCTTGTCGCCGAACAGCCCGGCCAGGCGCTCCCCTTCGGACGGGTCGAACGCCGGGCCGGTGTAGTCATCGTCGTACGCCACGGTCCGCAGCACGCCGACCTCGGTCTGGCCGACCGGCTTCAGGCGCATGTCCTCGAGCCGCGTCAGCGCGCTGGCGAACGGCATGTGCGTGTGCATGACGCAGGCCGCCTGCGGCAACAGGCGATGGATCGGCGCGTGGATGCAGTAGCAGGATTGCTCCACCTCACCGCTGCCGGCGAGCACGCTGCCGTCGAAGCCCACTTCCATGAAGCAGCTCGCCGTCACCTCCGACCAATGCAAGCCGAACGGGATCTGGTAGTAGCGGTCGGACGTGCCGGGAACCGTCAGGGTCAGATGATTGAAAATGCCCTCGTTCAGCCCGTGCATGACGGCCAGGCGGTGCGCCGCGGCCAGATCGACGCGCGCTTGCCGCCGCGCGTCCAGAATGGCATCAGGCTCTCGGGTAACCGCGACGTCCATCCTTGTTCCCTCCGTTCGCTTGCTGCCTCGGTTGAGCATGGGACACGCCGCGCCGCCGTCGCGGTATCGGCCGCGACCAGCCAGCACGAGGTTCCCTATGGCGCGAGACTATAGCGACACCGCGCGGCGGTGTCTCCGGGTGAGGCGGCGCTTGCCGGTGCGCGGCGCGGCGCTGGTCCTGTTGCTCGGCGCGGCGGCGCCCGCCCGCGCCGATCGGGTGATGGATCAATTGCGTCAGGCCGAGGCGGCGTATTCGCGCGGGAACTACGCCGCCGCGCTGAGCGCGATGTCCACCGCCTCGGCCCTGGTCCGGCAACTCAAGGCGGAGGCTTGGAAGGCGGTGTTACCGCCGCCGGCGCCCGGCTGGGCGGCCGCGCCCGCGAAGGTGATCAGCGGTCGGCCCGGCGCTGCTGGGCGGTGGCTCCAGCACCGAGCGGCATTATTTTCGCGCGGACGGCGCTACTATCGACATCTCGCTGATCGCCAACTCGCCGATGCTGCAGAGCGTGGCCGGGCTGCTCGGCGCCGGCATGCTGATCAGCGGCTCCGATCTGATGGTGATCGAGGGCCAGCGCGTCACCTACGACGCGGACGCGAACACGCTGCAGGCGATCGTGGCGGACAAGGTGTTGATCAAGGTGCAGGGCAGCCCCGAGGTGGACAAGCAAACGCTCGAAAACTTCTTCCGGGCGATCGACCTCAGCCGGATCGAGGAAACCGCGCAGTAGCCACCAGCCCACGGCGCGCGGTCTGGGGCGCGGTCGAAACGGCCCGGGCGGCGTCGGGATCGGCTCGGGCTTGGGCGGGCCTGCGGGCGGCGGCGGAGTCGGCATTGGCTCCGGACCGGGCGGCGTGGGCGCGGGATCGCTCTGGGTCGCGTGCATCATCTGTTCTCGTGGACCGGCGCACGCGCCGGCATGCCGGGCCGGAGCGGCTACAAGGTGATAACGAGTTCCGAGAGTGCTTGTCGCGCCGCGTCCGGCATCGGCACCGGACGCATGGTGGCGCGGTCGACGAAGACGTGCACGAAATGCCCGTCGGCCGCGGCTTCGCCGGCATCGTTACGGAACACGGCAGCCTCGTAGCGCACCGAGCTGTTGCCGAGTTTGCCCACGCGGATGCCGACCGTCACGATGTCCGGAAACGCGATCGGCGCATGAAAGCGGCAGCCGGTTTCGACCACGATCCCGACCACCCGGCTGTCGGCGATGTCGAGCAGATTGCGCGAGACCAGCCAGAAGTTCACGGCGGTATCGAAGAAGGAATAATATTCCACGTTGTTCACGTGGCCGTACACGTCGTTGTCCTTCCAGCGCGTGGTGATCGCGTGGAAGAACCGGTAATCGGCGCGCGTCGGTCGGCTGTTGCGGTTCATGCGTTCTCGCCTGCTCTTGTTTCGATTGCGGCGCTTACCCTAGCCCTCTCCCGAGGCGCGAGGGAACCGGGACCGCGGCTCCCCCGCGCCGTCCGCCGAGCCGTGGGCGGCCCGCGCGGACGCTTGTTGGCGTGGTCCGGCCGTGCCACATCCTGCCCGCCATGGACCAGAGCGCACCCTCCGAAATCGCCGCCTATATGGCGTTCGATCGGCGCGACTGGGCGAAGCTTCGCGCCAACACGCCGCTCACGCTCGCGGACGCCGATCTGGCTTCATTGCGCAGCCTGAACGACGCCCTCTCGCTGGACGAGGTGGCGGAGGTTTATTTGCCGCTCTCGCGCCTGCTCAACCTGCACGTGGCCGGAGCCGGCAATCTGGCCCGGGTCAAGGACGAATTCCTCGGTCGGCCGGCCGGCCGAACGCCGTACATCATCGCCATCGCCGGCAGCGTCGCGGTGGGGAAGAGCACGCTGGCTCGCGTGCTGCGCGAACTGATGGCGCGCTGGCCCGATCACCCCCGCGTGGAACTCGTCACGACAGATGGCTTCCTCTACCCGAACCGCGAGTTGGAGGCGCGCGGGCTGATGGCGCGCAAGGGGTTTCCGGAAAGCTACGACCTGCGTCGGATGATTCGCTTCCTCGCCGACGTGAAGGCCGGCCGCCCGAGGGTGGAGGCGCCGGTCTACTCGCATCTGTCCTACGACATCGTCCCGGACGCCAGCCAGGCGGTGGCGCGGTCGGACGTGCTGATCTTCGAAGGGCTGAACGTGCTGCAGTTCACGGCCGCGCCGGTGATCGCCTCGGACTTCTTCGATTTTTCGGTGTACGTGGACGCCCAGGAACAGGACGTCGAGGCCTGGTATGTCGACCGCTTCCTCGTGCTCCAGCGTACCGCCTTCCAGCAGCCGCGATCGTATTTCCGCCGCTACAAGGATTTGTCCGAGGACGCGGCGCGGCGCACCGCTCGCGAGATCTGGCGCAGCATCAATCTGGTGAACTTGCGCGAGAACATCTTGCCGACGCGCCAGCGCGCCAGCCTGGTATTGCGCAAGCGCGCCGACCATTCGGTGCGCGAGGTCTGGCTGCGGCGCGTTTAGAGCGCTTTCCGATTGACCGGAAACCCGGGGGCAAACGCCTGAACACCGTCCTGCGCGGGCTTGAACCGCGCATCTTCGCGGGACGGCCGCGAGATGGCGGGGTCTAGCCCGGCAATGACCAACGAAGAACATTTCCGTTCCGACTGAAGCCGCATCAGCGGCTTACGCGACGTTCGGAGGCAAAGCGCAGCAGCGCCGGGGCGCGATAGATCGCGTGCACAAACTTGCCGTACGGCAGCACGAGGAACAGCGCCAGCACGAAGCCGAGATGCACGGCCAGCAGCACACCCATCGCGCCGCTCGCGCGCAAGACAAGCAGCAGCAAGCCAGTCGCCGCGACGAGCCAGAGCAGCAGCAGCAACGCCGTGTCCATGCCGAGCAGGTCGCGCGCCGCTGGAGCCGGGTCGGCGATCAGCTTCATGGCGAACAGGCCGCCGGTACCGAGCAGCAGGCCGATGCCGCCGATCGTGCCCAGCAGCACCGGGGCGCTGACCGGCGGATACGGCGCCATCCAGCCGAGCAGGTGATGATAAAAGAAGGCGACGCTGGTAGAAGCGAAGCAAAGCAGGAAGCCGTAGAACATGGCGTGGTGCAGCCAGCGGCGCGTCTGGGAAAACCGATCGTCGATGTCGTTGCAGCCGTGGCCGCCGCCACCCAAGTTGCGTAGGGTGAACACGTCGTAGAGCGCGTGCCCGAACGGCCGCGCGCGTAATTGTCCATCGCCGGTATCCCGCCAGAACCGACGCCCGCCGACAATCAGCGCCAACGCGGCGAAGCCGAGCGAAACGCAGCCGCCAACCACCATCGCCGATAGCGGCACGACACTGTAGAACGCGCCCGGGCCGATGTGGCTTGCGAACAGAGCGGCGCCCGATTGGCTCGGTAGGATCGCCAGCAGCACCGCCGCGAGAGCGAGCGCCACGATCAGCCAGACGGTTCGTCCGTTGTGGCGAAATGCCCCCGCCAGCGCGCGCGGCCAGGCGTATTCCGCGTAGGTTTCGGCCCGCAATTCGGCGAAGACCTGCGGCAGATTCACGCCGAATTCGTGTGGCGGCGCGTATTGGCAGGCATGATAGCAGCCGCGGCAATCGTGGCAGAGATTGGCAAGATACGCGACATCGGCATCCGAGAAGGCGCGGCGCAATTCCATTGCCGGAAATACCGCGCAATAGCCCTCGCAATAGCGGCAGGCGTTGCAGATTTCCATGCACCGGCGGGCCTCCGCCGTCGTGTCAGTCGCGCGCACGCTTGGTCGCCTCCCGCCCCGCGATCCGTCCGAACACCGTGCCGATCGTCATGCCGATGCCGGCCAGATATCCCTTGCCCAAAATATTGCCGGCCATGATCTCGCCCGCGGCGAACAGGTTACCGCAAGGCTGGCCATCGTTCATCAGCACGCGCGCCTGCTCGTCCACGCGCACGCCCAGATAGGTGAACGTGATCCCCGGTCTCAGCGGCCAGGCGAGAAACGGCGGTGCGTCGATACGGCGCGCCCAATGCGATTTCGGCGGCGACAGCCCCTCGGTGCGGCACTCGTCCAGCCGGTCCGGCTCGAATTCTTCGCCGCGCACGGCCTGGTTGTACGTGCTGACCGTCGCGTCCAAAGCCGCCGGATCGAGCGCCAGTTCGCCGGCGAGCGCGGTGATGGTCGGCGCACGAATGGGCGGAAACACCGAGGGCATGAACAGGGCTTCCGCCTTGGCATCGACGATGCAGAATGCGATCTGCCCCGGCTGCTGAGCCACCAGCCGCCCCCAGATCGCGTAGCGCTTCGGCCAGAATTCCTCGCCCTCGTCGTAAAAGCGTTGCGCATCGCGATCCACGACGATGCCGAAGGGGACGCAGTCGAGGCGCGTCACGATCCCGCCGTCGAATTTCGGCGCGCGCGCGTCGATGGCGACGGCGTGGCACTGGGTCGGGTCGCCGACCGGCATCACATTCTGGTCCAGTAGGTTGCGCAGGATGCGACCCTGCGCATATGGCGTGCCGCGGATCAGGAAATTGTCGGCCGCCTCGCCCCAGTATTCCTTCAGCCATGCCAAATTGGCCTGGAAGCCGCCCGAGGCGGCAACAACCGTCTTGGCGCGGATGGTTTCGGGAAAGCCGCGGCTCACCACGGCGACACCGCGAACGGTGCCGTCGTCGAGATCGAGCGATTGCACCTCGGTATCGTATAGGATTTGCACCCCGAGCCGCTCGGCCGTGCGATAATAGGCGTTCAGCAGCGCCTTGCCGCCGCCGAGAAAGAACGCGTTGGTGCGGTCGAGCGCCAGCGTGCCGGAGAGCGACGGCTGGAACCGCACGCCGCGCTCGCGCATCCAAGGCATCAGCTGTGTCGATTCCCGGATCGTCAGGCGCGCGAGGTTTTCATCGGTCGCGCCGCCGGTAACGCGCATCAGGTCGTCCCGGTATTCGTCCTCGCCGTAGCGGCCGGTCAGCGGCGGGGCAGGGGCCTCGTGCATTGCCCGCAGGTTGCGCGTGTGCCGGCTGTTGCCGCCGCGCATGGCGCGCGGCGCGTGTTCGACCAGCAGCACATCCGCGCCGGTTTCGCGCGCGGTGATCGCCGCGCAGAGCCCGGCATTGCCGCCGCCGATCACCAGCACGTCGCAGCTTCTGGTCGGCTGCGCGAAGCGTGCTTGCACGTGATTACCCGGCCTTCTCGCGTGCGTTGGTGGCGGAGATCGCTTCCAGCGCCGGGATCGTACGATCGGGTTTTAACAGAAACGTATATGGCGTCTTGTCGAGATGCGCGAGGTCCAATTCAGTCACGTCGACGAATACGTCCTTACCGGTTTGTGGGTCGTGCTCGTAGGTCGTCAGCAGGCCATCCCTGGCGAGCTCTGCGATCAGCTTCAGGGCTGGCCGGCGATCTATTCACCAATCGGAACCCGCCACGCGAAGCAGATTTTGAACTGAGTCGCCGTCGAGAACGAACCTCAAGGCTTCTTCCCGGAAGGAACGATTACTCATGGCCCCCTCTCGGTCAGGGCGGGATTCCCGGCCAGCGGAACGCGGACATTGCCTAGCATGATCTTGACATATGGCCCTTGGTGCAAGGCATCTCGACGGCCCAGTCGTGTGCCGGAATATCCCTTGTTTATGATCACCATACCGCCCTTCCCGTCGACATACCGCACCCGTTCGCGTCCGCGGAGAGGCTCTTGGACCATCCGCCCCGTTCAATCAGTATCTCGTCGAGCTCCGCCTCCAGCGTGAGGGGATCGCGTCCTCGTAGCCGGCCCGGGTCGTCCCGGTACGGCCGAGACGCAGATGGGTCTGCTGGTCTGCTCAAAGCAGGAAGGGCGGAACAGTCCGGCTCAGGCGAAAGGCTATTCCCGATACGAGGCATCGCGCCGGTCCAGCCGGCGTCGTAAGCCGGGCCATTCCAGGACACCCCAGGGGCGGCGCACGTTCGGCTTGTACAAGTGATTGGTCCGGGCGATCACGTCCTCCGGCGGCATGATTAGCTCGGTCGCGCAGGACATCGCGGCGATCTGCGCCCGGCACGCCAGTTCGATCCGGTAGATGTTACTGAACGCCTCCGGGATGCTCGGCCCGACCGCGAGCAGCCCGTGATTGCGCAATACCATCACGTCCGCGTCGCCCAGATCGGCAACGAGCCGCTCCTGCTCGCCGAGATCGATCGCCACACTTTCGTAGTCGTGGTACGCCACCTTGGCGAAGCGCATCGCCGTCTGGGTCAGCGGCAGCACGCCGCAGGTCATGGCCGACACCGCCATGCCCGCCCAGGTATGGGTGTGGATCACGCAGCCGACCTCCGGCCGTGCCCGGTGGACGGCGCTGTGGATGACGTAGCCGGCGCGGTTGATGGCGAAATCCTGGCCTAGCGCGGAAAAATCCGGCTTGCCGAGGATCTCGCCGTCCAGATCGACCTTCATCAGCGAGGAGGCGGTGATCTCCTCGTAGAACAGCCCGTAGGCGTTGATCAGGAACGCGCCTTCCTGGTCCGGCACGCGCGCCGAGATGTGGTTGGCGATCATGTCGGTCATGCCGTAGAGGTCGACCAGCCGATAGCATGCGGCGAGGTCGACCCGAGTCGCCCACTCGGCTGCTGAAACCCGGTCCCGCATCGAGGGAATGCGCAAAGCGTCCGGCATGGCTGGCTCCTCCTTGGCGCGGCAGGTTAGTCCGGCCGCGTTCAAGACCAAAGCCGGGAGGCGATGACCGCGAAGAAACGCCGTGCCGATCAGTTGCTGGTGGAGCGCGGCCTGGCGCCGAGCCGCGCTCGTGCCCAGGCCATGATTCTGGCCGGGGTCGTCTTCTCGGGCGAGCGGCGGGTGGACAAGCCCGGCGAATCGCTGCCCGAGGGGACCGGTTTGGCCGTGCGGGGCCAGGACCATCCCTGGGTTTCCCGCGGCGGGCTGAAGCTGGAGCACGGGCTTCGGCATTTCGACCTGTCGCCGCGCGGGCGCATCTGTCTCGACATCGGCGCCTCGACCGGCGGCTTCACCGACGTGCTGCTGGCGCACGGTGCGGCGCACGTGCATGCGGTCGATGTCGGGCACGGCCAGCTTGCCTGGAAGCTCCGCAACGATCCGCGCGTCGTCGTCCACGAGCGGACCAACGCGCGTCACCTGTCGCGGGACATCGTTCCCGAGCCGATCGAGGTTCTGGTGTGCGACGCGAGTTTTATCGGGTTACGGACCGTGCTGCCGGCCGCGCTCGCGCTGTGCGCGCGCGGCGCCTGGGCGATCGCCCTGATCAAGCCGCAATTCGAGGCAGGGCCTGAGGCGGTCGGCCGGAAGGGCGTGGTCCGCGACCCGGCTGTTCACAGACAGGTGTGCGAGGATGTGGCGCGTTGGTGGCGGGCTCAGCCGGAATGGAGCGTGCTCGGGGTGACGGAAAGCCCCGTCACCGGTCCCGAGGGCAACCGCGAGTTCCTGGTCGCCGCCTGCCGCGGTTAATGCTCGCCCGCCATCCCGGCCCTGACGAGGTGGCTGTGCGTGGCGAGATCCCGCCACGAGATTTCGGCGAGCAGCGACCACACGCGGTCGGGCTCCATCGGAACGTCCGGATCGTTCAACAAATGGTCGAGCTCGTCCAACTTACGCGCGTATTCTTGGTCCGTCATCGATCGTCCATTGCCGCAGCTCTCTCAGGCTCGCCTGAAACAGGCGCCGACCCAGCAACGTGGCCCCGACGGTCCGGTTTCGCGGTCCGAGGTTGCCGGAATCCCGCCGGCACTCACCAGACCCAGCAGCGGGCCGGGCGTACGCCATAGGGGCCGACCCTGGCCGGGCGGCAGGCGCAGCCGCCCATCCAGGCCGCGAGCGCCAGAAGCAGCAGCACTGATCCAATGCGACGCACGCTCACCTCCCCACCCGGAGCGCGACTAATGCCCGGCGGGCAAGGCGGCCGGACGGACGTCGTCGTGTTCCTGCGAAATATCGCGGTTGGTGTAGTCCGGCAGCATGATCGTTGTCACCATGCTGACCGCCGCGCAGAACACGATGTAGACCGCGATCGGATAGCCCGAGCCGAACGCCGCCAAGAGCGCGGTCGCGATCAGCGGGGCCGGACCCCCGGCGACGATCGAAGCGAGTTGATAGCCGAGCGAGGAGCCGCTGTAGCGCAGTCGCGGCGTGAAACACTCGGCGATCAGCGCTGCCTGCGGGCCGTACACCATCGAGTGCGGCACCAGCGAGAGCACGATCGCCAGGAAAATCCAGGTCGGCGAATGCGTGTTCAGCATCGGGAAGTAGATCAGCGCGAATAGCGCCGTCGCCACCGACCCGATCAGGTACATGCGCTTGCGCCCGATGCGGTCCGAGATGTGCCCGAACACCAGGATCAGCACGAGATCGAGCCCCGAGGCGGTCAGCACCGCAGTGAGCAGGAAGTCGCGCGAGCTGTGTAGAACGTCCCGCCCGTAGACGAAGATGAACGCGAAGTAGATGTACGCGGGCGCTTGCTCGACCATGCGCGCCAGCGCCGTCAGGATGATCTCCTTGGGTTGGCGCTTGATCACTTCGATCGTCGGCACCCGCTCGATGCGGTTTTCTGTGACCAGCCGCGTGAAGGTCGGCGTCTCCATGATGCCGAGCCGGATGTAGAGCCCGATCGCCACCATGACGATGCTCAGGAAGAACGGCACGCGCCAGCCCCAGGCGAGGAACGCCTCGCCTGACATCGACGCGCTGAACGCCAGCACCGCGAGGTTCGCCAGGAACAGCCCGGCCGGACCGCCGAGCTGTGGCCAGGCCGCGATGAAGCCGCGATGCTTATTGGTCTTCGCCCACTCCATCGCGAGCAGCACCGAGCCGCCCCACTCGCCGCCCACCCCGACGCCCTGAATGAATCGGATGACGGTCAGGACCACGCCGCCCCAGATGCCAATGGTCGCGTAGCTCGGCACCAGACCGACGGCGAAGGTGGCGATGCCGCTGATCAGCAGCGTCGCGATCAAGGTCGCCTTGCGCCCGATGCGATCGCCGTAATGGCCGAAGATCGCCGCGCCGATCGGCCGCGCCACGAAGCCGACCGCGTAGGTGGAAAACGCCAGCAGCGCGCCCACCAGCGGGTTGGATTTCGGGAAGTACAGATGCGCGAACACCAAGCCGGCGACCTGGCCGTAGAGCAGGAAATCGTACCATTCGATGGTCGTTCCGATGGCGCTCGCGAACACGGCCCGCCGTAATTGCGCGCTATGTTCGCGATCGGCATCCCCGCCCATCGCGGTTCCCGTGGTGCTCATCCGGACGCTCCCAAATCGTTTCTTCACCCGTTTACCAGGCGATTTGAAACGAGATTGCACGAGTTCGCGGCCCTCGGCAATACGGGCTGCCGGCCTTGTTTTCATCCGATGCGCGCGGGTTTTCGGTATCGCCTTGGGAGCGCGTCGGCCGGCGGGCGGCTTTTCCGCAACCGCGAAATGGGCTTGTATGCCGCCAACACGTGATGACGGAGTTCGCGAGTGGAGCTGAAGGGCAAGGTCGCGCTGGTCACCGGCTCGACGAGCGGCATCGGTCTCGGCATTGCCAGGGCGCTGGCCGGGCGCGGGGCCGCGATCATGTTGAACGGATTCGGCGATGTGGCGGAAATCGAGCGGCTGCGCGCCGATATCGAAGCGGAGTACGGCGTCCGATGCCGCTATTGCGGCGCCGACCTCTCCAGCGGCCCCGAAGTCACCAGGCTCGTGGCCGAGACCGAGCGGCAACTCGGTGCGCTCGACATTCTGGTGAACAATGCCGGCATCCAGTTCACCGCGCCGATCGAGGAGTTTCCGGAGGAACGCTGGAACGCCGTCATCGCGCTCAACCTGTCCGCCGTGTTTTACGCCACCAAGGCCGCGATCCCGATCATGAAGCGCAAGGGCTGGGGCCGCGTGATCAACATCGCCTCGGCGCACGGGCTGGTCGCGAGCGCGCAGAAGGCGGCCTACGTGGCGGCCAAGCACGGCGTCGTCGGGCTGACCAAGGTGACGGCGATCGAGTTGGCCAACGCCGGCATTACCGCCAACGCGATCTGCCCCGGCTGGGTGCTGACCCCGCTGGTCGAGCGGCAGTTGCACGACCGCGCGCGCCAGCACGGCGGCGATCTCGAGGCCGAGAAGCATGCGCTCGTGGCCGAGAAGCAGCCGATGGCGGCGTTCACCTCGCCGGAGCAGATCGGCGCGCTGGCGGTGTTCCTGTGCTCCGACGCAGCGAAGACGATCACGGGGGCGCCGCTCTCGATCGACGGCGGCTGGACGGCGCAGTAGACGCCGAACCGCTCTGGGGTTGGCGGCAATTCCGCGTCCGCTTGGCCGACTTTCTGCCTAAAACAGCCGCAACCGGATTGCCTACCGACGGTCCCGCGGCTATTTTGCTCAAATGATGGGCAACCCACCGGGTCAAACGCTGTCGCCAGCGAGGCTGAAGCCGATCGATCTCGGCTGTGGCGTGCGGATCGACACGCCGGTGGTGCTTGCCCCGATGTCGGGCGTCAGCGACTTGCCGTTCCGCCGGCTCGCCAAGGGCCTCGGCGCCGGTATGGTCGTCTCCGAAATGATCGCCTCCTGGGCGATGATCCGGGAAAACCGCAACACGCTGCGCATGGCCGAGGTGGCGGATCAGGGCAAACCCGGCTGCCCCAACGTGGTGCAGCTCGCCGGCTGCGAGCCCGCCGCCATGGCCGAGGCGGCGCGCATCGCGGTCGATCGCGGCGCCGAGGTCATCGACATCAATTTCGGCTGTCCGGTGAAGAAGGTTGCGCTCGGCCAGCAGGCCGGCTCGGCGCTGATGCGCGACGAGGCGACCGCCGCCGGCATCCTGGAGGCGACCGCGCGCGCCGTGCCGGTGCCGGTCACCTTGAAAATGCGCACCGGCTGGGACCATGCCAGCCGCAACGCGCCGGCGCTCGCGCGGATCGCCGAGGCGAGCGGTATCCGCATGCTCACCGTGCATGGCCGCACGCGCCAGCAATTCTACAACGGCAACGCCGACTGGGATTTCATCGCCCAGGTGAAACAGGCGAGCCGGCTGCCGGTGCTCGTCAACGGCGACATCCTGACCGAGGCCGACGCCGCCCGCGCGCTGGCGCGTTCCGGCGCGGACGGGCTGATGATCGGGCGCGGCTGCTACGGCCGGCCCTGGCTGCCGGCGCAGGTGGCGGATTATCTCCAGACTGGAACGATGCCGGCCGCGCCGATGCTGGCCGCGCAGAAACAGATCCTGTTGGCCCATTACCGCGCGATGCTGGCGCATTACGGCCGCGACGCGGGTGTACGCATGGCGCGCAAGCACGTCGGCTGGTACACGCGCGGCCTAGCGGGCTCAGCCGACTTCCGCAACCGGGTGAACCGGCTGGATGACGCCGCCCAAGTGGAGCAACTAATCGCCGCGTTCTACGACCCGCTGATCGCGCGCGGGGTAACGCGCGAGGCCGTGGGACGCGCGGACGCCGATACTGCGCTCGCCGCATGAGCGGCAGCATCGCCCGCGGCGTGCGCGCCGTGTTCGGCCGCGAGGGCAAGGCGCCGGATGCCGCCGCGCTGCTCTCTGCCTTGCCGGTTCCGGTCGTCCTGCTCGACAAGGACAACCGGTTCCGCTTCGCCAACCCCGACGCGGAGCAGCTTCTCGGGGTATCGGCGGCGCAGCTGTCGCATTTGCGGCTCGCCGATTTCGTCCCGGCCGACAACCCGATTTTCCTGCTGATCGATACCGTGCGCCGCGAGGAGGTCAGCGTCGCCGATCACGACCTGACCCTGGAAAGTCCGCGCCTGCACAAGCAGGGCATCACCGTGCAGTGCGCGCCGCTGCCGGAGGAGCCGGGGGCCGTCGTGCTGGTGCTGCAGGATGCCTCCACGGCGCGCGCGCTCGACCGCCAGCTCACCTTCCGCGGCGCCGCCCGCAGCGTCACCGGCATGGCGGCGATTCTCGCCCACGAGGTGAAGAACCCGCTTTCCGGCATCCGCGGCGCCGCGCAATTGCTGGAAACCAGCGTCGGTGCGGCGGACCGCGAACTGACGGTGCTGATCCGCGACGAGGCCGATCGCATCCGCGCGCTGGTCGACCGCATGGAGGTGTTCGGCGAAAAGCCGATCGAGCGCGCGGCGGTGAATATCCATCGCGTGCTGGAGCACGTGCGCAAGCTGGCCGAGAGCGGCTTCGCCGGCGGCATCCGCGTGTCCGAGCTGTACGATCCGTCGCTGCCGCCGGTCTGGGGCAACCGCGACCAGCTCGTGCAGGTGGTGCTGAACCTGGTGAAGAACGCGGCCGAGGCGATCGCGCAGGGCGACAACGCCGCCGGGGAAATCACGCTGACGACGGCGTATCAGCACGGAGTTCGCTCGCGGTGCCCGGATCGGAGCGGCGCGTGCAATTGCCGCTCGTCGTGACCGTGCGGGACAACGGGCCGGGCATCCCCGAGGACATCCGCCGCCATCTGTTCGAGCCGTTCGTCACGTCGAAGCCGTCGGGCAGCGGACTCGGCTTGGCCCTCGTCGCGAAGATCGTCGGCGACCACGGCGGCCTGGTGGAGGTGGACAGCCGCCCCGGACGCACCGAATTCCGCCTGCACCTGCCGATGGTGCCCGGGCACATCGCCGCATCCGACCAGAATGAGTAGGGCAGGTTCGTGACGAGATCAGAACCATTGACCGTCATGGCCGGGCTTGACCCCGCCATTTCGGGGCGGCACCGACGAGATGCGCGGGTCGAGCCCGGGCATGACGGTGTTGAAGCCCTTCCGCGGATTTCATCCCGGGCACAAAATCACCGATGACCTCCCCCACCATTCTTGTCGCCGACGACGACCGTTCCATCCGCACCGTGCTGACCCAGGCGCTCAGCCGCGCGGGGTATCAGGTCCGCAGCACCTCCAACGCCGCCGGGCTGTGGCACTGGATCGAGGAGGGCGAGGGTGACGCGGTCATCACCGACGTCGTCATGCCCGACGAGAACGGTCTCGATCTCGTGCCGCGTATCAAACGAATCCGCCCGGATCTGCGCGTCATCGTCATGAGCGCGCATTCGACATTGATGACCGCGGTGAAGGCCGCGCAGCGCGGCGCCTTCGACTACCTGCCGAAGCCGTTCGATCTCGACGAACTGCTGTCCGTCGTGGCGCGCGCGCTCGCGCGCCCGAGCGCCGCGCAGGCGGGGGAGTCCGCCCCCGAACAGCGCGATCCGGACGAATTGCTGCCGCTGATCGGCCGCAGCCCGGCGATGCAGGAGATCTATCGCGGCATCGCCCGGCTCACCACCGCCGATCTCACCGTCATGATCACCGGCGAATCCGGGACCGGCAAGGAACTCGTCGCACGCGCGCTCCACGATTACGGCAAGCGCCGCGCCGGCCCGTTCGTCGCCGTCAACATGGCGGCGATCCCGCGCGAGTTGATCGAGAGCGAGTTGTTCGGCCACGAGCGCGGCGCCTTCACCGGCGCCACCAGCCGCAGTCCGGGCCGGTTCGAGCAGGCCAGCGGCGGCACCTTGTTCCTGGACGAAATCGGCGACATGCCGCCCGAGGCGCAGACGCGGCTGTTGCGCGTCCTGCAGGAGGGCGAGTTCACCAGTGTCGGCGGCCGGCAGCCGATTCGCGCCAATGTTCGCATCATCGCCGCCACGCATCGCGACCTCCGGCTGGCGATCCAGCAGGGGCGGTTCCGCGAGGATCTGTTCTATCGCCTGAACGTCGTGCCAATTCGCATTCCGCCCTTGCGCGAGCGGACCGACGACATTCGGCTGCTGGCGCGGCACTTCCTGGATCAGGCACACGCCTCGGGTCTGCCCGCCAAGACGCTGGATCAGGCCGCGCTCGCCGCGCTCGCCGCGCATCGCTGGCCGGGTAATGTGCGCGAGTTGGAAAACCTGATGCGCCGGCTGGCGGCGCTCTATCCGCAGGAGACGATCGGCGCCGAGGTCATCGAGGCCGAATTGGCGGAATCCGTGTCGCCGCCGCCCGACGGGGCGGTGGTTCCTTCCTCGGGGGAAACGCTGTCGCACGCGGTGGAGCGGCACATCCGGCAGTACCTTGACGCGCACCGCGACGGGCTGGCCCCATCGGACATCTACGATCGGATTCTCGCCGAGGTGGAGCGCCCGCTGATTCAAATGACGCTCGCCGCGACCAAGGGCAATCAGATCAAGGCCGCGGCGATGCTCGGCCTGAACCGCAACACGCTGCGCAAGAAAATCCGCGACCTCGACATTTCGGTTGTGCGGGGCGTTGCTTGAACATCGTGGCTTCATACCGCCAAGCATTTGGGCGTCGGCGGGGCGGGTGGGTGACGCGGAATCCTGGCTTTTCCGAGTACGACGCCCGCTTGCTCCTCTCCCCCCGCTCGCGGGCGGCGAGGCAGGGTGAGGGGGGCCGGGCCGCCGCACGGAGGCTCGATTGAACGTCGCTCCTCCGCGCAGTTCCTTATTGCCGGCGCCGAATGCGTCGAGCGAGCACGGCATTCCGCCGAAAAGCCGGCTGCGTCGGGCTCGCCGACATCGCGCTCGGCAAGTTCGTCACCCTGGTCTTGGCGGTGGGTGCGCTGGCGCTCGGCATCGGCTCGTTCATCGCGCTGGCGGGGCAGCCGCTGGCGCTGAAGCCGAACCTCGCCTTCAGCCTGGTGCTGGCCAATGTCGTGGTGCTGCTGCTGCTCGGCATGCTGCTGGCCGGGCGCGTCACCCGCGTCTGGGTGGAAAGGCGGCGCGGCTCGGCGGGCGCGCGGCTGCACGTGCGGCTGGTGCTGCTGTTCAGCGGCGTCGCGGTCGTGCCGACCATCGTGGTCGCCGTGTTCGCCACCAGCTTCTTCGATCTCGGCATCGAGGCCTGGTTCAACGACCGCGTGCACACCGCCCTGGAAGAAAGCCTGCAGGCGGCGCAGGGCTATCTCGACGAGCACCGCAACAACATCCGCGCCGACGCGCTCGGCATGGCCAACGATCTGGCGCGCGCCAGCCAGATGCTGGTGGACGACCCCGACACCTTCGCCCGCCTGCTGGCGACCCAGGCGGCGCTGCGCGGCCTGACCCAGGCGGTGATCTACGAGCCGATCACCGGCCAGATCATCGCCTCGGCCGGGCCGATGTCGGGTTTGGGCGCGCAACTGCCGCCGGCCTGGGCGACCGACATGGCGCGGCACGGCGATGTCGCGGTGATGGACGCGGGCGGCGGCCTGCGCGTCGAGGCGGTCGTGCAGTTGAACGCCACGCCCACGCTGATGCTGATGGTCGACCGTCCCGTCGATCCGGAAATCCTCGATCACATGGACCATGTCCGCAAGGCGGTGGCCGAATACGACCGGCTGGATCAGAACCGCTCCGGGCTTCAGATCACCTTCGTTCTGATCTTCGCGCTGGTGGCGCTGCTGGTGCTGTCCGCGGCCGTCTTGATCGGGCTCGTCATTGCCAACCAGATCGCGCGCCCGATCGGCCGGCTGATCCAGGCCGCCGACCGGGTGCGCACCGGCGACCTGTCGGTGCGGGTGCCGGAGGCGCCGAGCGACGACGACATGGCGGGCCTGCTCCGCGCCTTCAACCGCATGACCAATCAGCTCGCCGCGCAGCGCTCCGAACTCATGGACGCCTACAGCCAGATCGACGAGCGGCGGCGCTTCACCGAAACCGTGCTGTCCGGCGTGTCCGCCGGGGTGATCGGGCTCGACCTTCAGGGGCTGATCGAACTGCCGAACCGCGCCGCGAGCGAGCTGTTGGGCCGGGACTTGATGGCGGCGATCGGCCACGATCTGACCGGCATCGTGCCGGAATTCGCCCCGCTGCTGCGCCAGGCGCAGGCCACGCCGGAGCGGCCGCGCACGGCGGAAGTGCAGATCGGGCCGCCCTCGCACCGCCGCACCCTGCTGGTGCGCTTCGTTGCCGAGCACAAGGCCGGCCGCACCACCGGCTTCGTCGTCACCTTCGACGACATCACCGAATTGCAGTCCGCCCAGCGCAAGGCCGCCTGGGCCGACGTGGCGCGCCGGATCGCGCACGAAATAAAAAACCCGCTGACCCCGATCCAGCTCTCGGCCGAGCGGCTGAAGCGGCGTTTCGCCAAGGAAATCACCTCCGACCCCGACACGTTCGCGCAATGCGCCGACACGATCGTGCGTCATGTCGGCGACATCGGCCGCATGGTGGACGAGTTTTCGTCGTTCGCGCGCATGCCCCAGCCCGTGATCAAGCCGGAGGACATCGGGCGCGTGGCGCGCGAGACGCTGGTGCTCCAGCGGAGCGCCCGGCCGGAGATCGCCTGGAGCACCGACATTCCCGAACCGGGCCCGCTCGCGCCCTGCGACCGGCGGATGCTCGGGCAGGCGCTCACCAACCTGCTGCAGAATGCCGCCGACGCCATCGCCATGCGGCCCGGCGACGGCGCGGCGGCGCCGCCACCGGGCAAGATCACCTTGGCGGTCCGGTCCAACGACGACTGGGTCTGGATCGGCGTCGCCGACAACGGCGTCGGGCTGCCGGAGGGCGACCGCTCGCGGCTCGCCGAGCCCTATGTCACGCACAAGCCGAAGGGCACCGGGCTCGGCCTGGCGATCGTCAAGAAGATCATGGAGGACCACGGCGGGCGGCTGGTCCTGGAGGACCGGCCGGGCGGGCCGGGCGCAATCGCGGTGCTTGCATTGCCACGCCGGGGCGGTTCTTTGTAGTATCCGTACCACACGAGTTGGGCTTGGCTGGCCACTGGCCGCTTCGCAGGCCTGCGCGAGGGTGGGGAATGGCACAAGAAATCCTGATCGTCGACGACGAGCCTGATATCCGTCTGCTCATCGAAGGCATTCTGCGTGACGAGGGTTACGAGACCAGGCAGGCGGCGGAATTGGAAGCGGCGCTGGCGGCGTTCCGTGCCCGCCGCCCGGCGCTCGTGGTGCTGGACGTCTGGCTGCAGGGCTCGCGGCTGGACGGCATCGGCATCCTGCGGGTGCTGCAGAGCGAGGAGCCGCAGGTGCCGGTGGTCATGATCTCCGGCCACGGCAACATCGAAATGGCGGTGGCCGCGATCCAGTTCGGTGCCTACGATTTCATCGAAAAGCCGTTCAAATCCGACCGCCTCTTGCTGGTGGTTCGCCGCGCGCTGGAGGCGGCGCGGCTCGCGCGCGAGAACGCCGAGTTGCGCCTGCGCGCCGGGCCGGAGACGCAGTTGATCGGCTCGGGCGCCGCGCTCGCCGCGCTGCGCGCCGGCATCGAGAAGGTGGCGCCGACCGGCTCGCGTGTGCTGATCCAGGGGCCGGCGGGCTCGGGCAAGGAGGTGGTGGCGCGCATGATCCACGCGCGCTCCCGCCGCGCCGAGGGGCCGTTCGTGGTGCTGAACTGCGCCACCTTGCAGCCGGTGCGGCTGGAGGCCGAGCTGTTCGGCATCGAGGCCGGCGCCGACGCCGCCCAGCAGCCGCGCCGCGCCGGCGTGCTGGAGCGCGCGCATGGTGGCACCTTGTTGCTCGACGAGGTGTCCGACATGCCGCTGGAGACTCAGGGCAAGATCGTGCGCGCCTTGCAGGATCAAACCTTCGAGCGCGTCGGCGGCTCGGCGCGGGTGAAGGTCGATGTCCGCGTCGTCGCCACCACCAATCGGGATCTGAAGGCGGAAATCGCCAACGGGCGCTTCCGCGAGGATTTCTACTATCGCCTCGCGGTGGTGCCGGTGCAGGTGCCGGCGCTGCGCGACCGGCGCGAGGACATTCCGGAACTCGCCGAGCATTTCCTGGCGCGCTCGGCCGAGACCTCGGGCATGCCGCGGCGCATGCTCTCGACCGACGCGCTGACCGCGTTGCAGGCCTACGAATGGCCGGGCAACGTGCGCCAGTTGCGCAACCTCGCCGATTGGCTGCTGATCATGGCGCCCGGCACGCCGGCCGACCCGATCCGCGCCGACATGCTGCCCCCCGAGATCGGCGCGAGTGCGCCGGTGGTGCTGAGCGTCGATCCCGGCGCGGACATCATGGGTTTGCCGCTGCGCGAGGCGCGCGACCTGTTCGAGACGCAGTATTTGCAGGCGCAACTGATGCGTTTCGGTGGCAACATCAGCCGCACCGCCGGCTTCGTCGGCATGGAGCGCAGCGCGCTGCATCGCAAGCTGAAGCAGCTCGGCGTCAATTCGTCCGAGGAACGGGTGAGTTAGTAGGATTGCAATGGAGCGCCGGGATCAAGATCGCGAGACTTCCGAGGACCTGTCGAGATCACAACCGCTCCCAGCTTCCGATCTCAGCGACGTAAAGGCAAAGAATGCCAGTTTCCTTGCGCTGGGGAGGTACGAGCTCACTGAAGAGGACATTCACTCGCGCGCAAATGTGCGTCACCTGATGGCGCGATCTGACCAGTTGGATGAAGCGCACTTGGATCTGGCCCGATTACGGGAAAGATATGCGGAGCTCCACGAACAGTTAGCGGTTCTCAGGGAGCGATATGCCGCGCGGGGCGGACAGCAGGTGTTCGTGACGTTTTGCGGTTCAGCAGGTTTCGCGGGATTGGGCTACGGCATCAGCCTGTTGACGACCAATCCTTTGCGGACGAGGGAGGGTATCGTAGTTACCGTGTTTGGATTTCTCATCGCAGTGGGCTCCGTTATCGCGCAAATCAGGAGTCCTGGCTGATGGCCCTTCAGATTGAGGATCTACGCGAGCCTGGGGATCTCAGCCGGGAGCGCATCGTGCTCAGAGCAGGGAGCGATACAGATATCGGCAGGTATTTGGTGCTAAGCGCGCGAGCTCGAGACGACATTATCTTGGCTGGCCGGGTGCCGAACTGTTTCTGGTTTCCCGATCGGCAAGTACGGGCTGGTGATTTGATTATTCTGTACTCAAAGGCTGGTAGTAGAAGCGTCAAGGAGAACAACTCGGGGACGTACTCGTATTTTTTCTACTGGGGCCTCGACGAGGCCCTGTGGCATGATGCCGACCTAAGCCCCGTGCTGATGCGGGTTGCGGTCTGGAGATCCCTGGCCGAAGAAGAGCCCAACCGAGAGACGGCCGGCAAAGTTAAAGTCTAAGAGGACATGACCCGCATCGCCTACGTCAACGGCCGCTACCTCCCGCAACGCGACGCGTGCGTGAACGTCGAGGACCGTGGCTATCAGTTCGCCGATGGCGTCTACGAAGTCGTCTACGTCCATGGCGGGCGGTTGATCGACACCGAATTGCATCTCGACCGGCTGGAGCGGAGCTTGCGCGAAATCCAGATCGCGCCGCCGATGTCCCGCGCCGCGCTGGTCATCGTGTTCCAGGAGGTGCTGCGCCGTAACCGGATCGAACGGGGCCTGCTCTATCTGCAGATCACCCGCGGCGTGGCGCGGCGCGAGCATCCGTTTCCCAAGCCGGGCACACGACCAACGGTCGTCGTCACCGCGCGGCGCAACCCGCCGTTTCCCGCGACGGCCGAGGCGTGGGCGGCGAGCGCCATCACCCATCCCGACCTGCGCTGGGCGCGCTGCGACATCAAGACCGTCGCCCTGATACCGAACGTGCTGGCGAAACAGGCGGCGCGCGAGCGGGGCGCCGTCGAGGCCATCCTGGTGAACGAAGCGGGCATGGTCACCGAGGGCGCCTCCACCAACGTCTGGCTGGTCGACGACACGGGGCGGCTCAGGACTCGCCATCTCGATCACGCCATCCTGCCGGGCTGCACCCGCGCCGCCCTGACGCGGCTGCTGGAGGCGAGCGGCATTCCGTATGCCGAGGGCGGCTTCAGCGCCGAGGAGATGCGGCGCGGGCGGGAAGTGTTCCTCACCAGCGCCACGAGCTTCGTCCGTCCGATGACCAGTATCGACGGTGCGCCGGTCGGCGACGGCCGCGTGGGGCCGGTCACGTCGCGGCTTTTTGATCTGTTCGCGAGCCACGTGCGCGGCAACGGCGCCTGACAAAACCCCGCGCCGCGCCGGGATTGCCCGCCCGCGCTCGGTTCCGCCCTCCCGGCAACTGGTTGCGTCGCGAAACGCCACTGCTACAGTGGTCTGGTCCCCGACCGCGCCACGCCGGGGCCGCCTGCGCCGAAGATCGCGACAACGACAAGAGCAAAGGATCGTGCCGTGGCCAACGAGAAGCCGCAGAACGTGCAGGACGTGTTCCTGAACCACGTGCGAAAGAACAAGACGCCGGTCACGGTTTTCCTGGTGAACGGCGTGAAGCTCCAGGGCATCATCACCTGGTTCGACAATTTCTCCGTCCTGCTGCGGCGGGACGGACACACGCAGCTCGTCTACAAGCACGCGATCAGTACCGTTATGCCGGGATCGCCGGTGCAGCTTTTCGATCTGGCGCAGAGCGAGGCGGCTCAGCCCGCGCGCGAGCCAGCCCCTGCCGGTGGCGCCTGACATCGGAAAGAACGGCTCCGGGGCGCCGAACCCGCACCGGCCGGATCAGCTGTCGCACGCGCCGACGCGTGCCGCGGTCATTCTGCCCTGGGAACGGCCGGAGCGCGGCGACGCAACGCGCGCCGCCGAGGCTCGCCTTGCCGAGGCGGTCGGACTCGCGGCCTCGATCGGCCTCGTCGTGGTGCACAGCGCGGTTCTGCCGCTGCGGCTGCGCCGCTCCGCTACCCTGCTCGGTGAAGGCCAGGTGGAGCTGGTCAATCGGGCGATCGCCGGGCAGTCGGTGACGGTGGTGATCGTCGACGCCGCGCTCAGCCCGGTGCAGCAGCGCAACCTGGAGCGCGCCTGGGGCTGCAAGGTGATCGACCGCACCGGCCTGATCCTCGACATTTTCGGCGAGCGCGCGGCCACGCGCGAGGGCGCGCTGCAGGTAGAGCTCGCGCATCTGGACTACCAGCGCAGCCGACTGGTGCGGTCCTGGACGCACCTGGAGCGCCAGCGCGGCGGCTTCGGTTTCCTGGGCGGCCCGGGCGAGACGCAGATCGAGGCCGACCGCCGCCTGATCGGCGAACGCATTGCCAAGCTCAGGAAGGAGCTGGAGCAGGTCCGCCGCACCCGCGGGCTGCACCGCACCGCGCGCCGGCGGGTGCCGTTTCCGGTGGTGGCGCTGGTCGGCTACACGAATGCCGGCAAGTCCACCCTCTTCAACGCCATGACGGGCGCGGTCGTGCCGGCACGCGACCAGCTCTTCGCCACGCTCGATCCGACCATGCGCGGGCTGCGACTGCCGTCCGGGCGGCGCGTGATCCTGTCCGACACGGTCGGGTTCATCAGCGATCTGCCGACCGAACTCGTCGCCGCCTTCCGCGCGACCTTGGAGGAAGTGGCCGAGGCCGACGTGATCCTGCATGTGCGCGACGCCGCGCATCCCGACACCCTGGCGCAGCGCGCCGATGTCACGGCGGTGCTCGACGGCATGGCGCGCGACGGCGTTCTGCACCCATCCTGGCCCGAGCGGAGCATCGAGGTGCTCAACAAGGCCGACCTGCTCGGCGGGGTCGCCGCGGTGGGCGCGCGCAACGGCGCGGTCGCCGTCTCCGCCATCACCGGCGAGGGTCTCCCGGCGCTGCAGGCGGCGATCGACGCGCGGATCGCGGCGGGCATGGAGGAAGCCGACTACGCCATTCCGCCCGCCGACGGCGCCCGCCTCGCCTGGCTTTACGAGCATGGCGAGGTGATCGGCCGGCAGGACGCCGAGGACGCGATCACCGTGCGGGTGCGGCTGTTGCCGGCCGACCGCGCCCGTTTCGAACGCATGGCATGAGTTTTTCCGCGCGCGACATGGGTGAACTCGCCGCCCTCCTACGCGAGGCCGGCGAGCGCGAGATCATGCCCCGCTTCCGCAACCTCTCGCGCGAGGCGGTGCGGACCAAGAGCGGCCCGCTCGATCTGGTGACGGAGGCCGACGAGGCGGCGGAGGCGATGATGTCCGCCGCCCTCGCCCGCCGCTATCCCGGCTGCCTCGTCGTGGGCGAGGAGGCGACGGCGGCGGCCCGCGGTCTGTTGGACAAGCTGGCCGGCGCCGAGCTGGCGTTCACGCTCGACCCGATCGACGGCACGGCGAATTACGTCGCGGGCCTGCCCTTGTTCGGCACCATGCTCGCCGTTGTCGCGCAGGGCGAGATCGTCGCGGCGCTGATCCACGATCCGGTCGGCGGCGACACCGCGATGGCGCTGCGCGGCGAGGGCGCCTGGACGGAGGCGCGGGACGGGCGGCGGTCAGATCTCCGCGTCGCGGCGGCCGTTCCGGTCGCGCAAATGACTGGCGCGGTCTCCTGGCGCTATCTGCCGGAGCCGACCCGGCACACGGTTTGCGCCAACCTGCCGCGCATGGCCTCCGCCTGGGATTTTCGCTGCGCCGCGCACGAATACCGCATGATCGCCGCCGGCCATTGCCATTATCTGCTGTTCTACCGGCTGATGCCGTGGGACCACGCCCCCGGCTGGCTGCTGCACCGCGAGGCCGGCGGTTTCTCGGCGCGGTTCGACGGCATGCCCTACCGCCCTGGCGTGGCCGGCGGCGGCCTCATCTGCGCCCCCGACGCGCCGGCCTGGGAAGCGGTGCGCGCCGCGCTGCTGGAAGTGGCCTGACGCCGTTAGCGCTACACGGAACGAGTCGGTTCAGCTTTTTTCCACGACGAACGAGATCTTCACGTGGGCGCGGAAGTGCTGCGCAACCCAGTGGATCCCGGTTTTCCGCCGGGAAGGGCGAACCGTGACGCGGATGCGGACTTGCGCCGACCGGCCTACGCCGCCGATCCGCCGCGCTCGGTGGCCTTGGACTGTTGCCAGAGTGCTTCCATTTCGGCGAGCGTGGCGTCGCCGGGCGCCTTGCCCTCCGCCGCCAGGCGCTGCTCGATCGCGCCGAAGCGGCGAATGAACTTGCGGTTGGCCCGCTGCAAACAGGTCTCCGGATCGAGCCCGAGCTTGCGCGCCAGATTGGCCAGCACGAACAGCATGTCGCCGAGTTCGTCGGCGAGGCGCGCCGGATCGGCATCCGGCAGTTCCGCCGCCAGTTCGGCCGTCTCCTCGGCGAGTTTCTCCATCACCGCCGCCGCGTCGGGCCAGTCGAAGCCGACGCGCCCCGCCCGCGCGGTCAGCTTGAGCGCCCGGGTCAGCGCCGGCAGGCCGGGCGGAATGCCGCCAAGCGTGCCGCCCGGTTCGCCGCCGCCGCGTTCCAGGCGTTTCTGATCTTCCCACGAGGGCGGCTCGGCGGCCTCGCCGAACACGTGCGGATGCCGGCGCAGCATCTTGTCGGAGATCGCGCGCGCCACGGCGGCGAAGTCGAACCGGCCTTGCTCCTCCGCCATGCGCGCGTGGTAGACGACCTGGAACAGCAGGTCGCCGAGTTCGTCGGGGAGGGCCGCGAAATCCCGCTGCGCGATCGCGTCGGCGACCTCGTACGCTTCCTCGATCGTGTAGGGCGCGATCGTGTCGAACGTCTGCGCGCGATCCCACGAACAGCCCGAGTCCGGATCGCGCAGCGCCGCCATGACGTCCAGCAGCCGGCGCAATTCGATCTCGGCACTTCCTGGTGAATTTTTGGCCAAGCAGTCCTCCTGATCGCGGATCTCGTGACAAATCCGGCGGTTGGAACGCCGTCGCGACGGCCGATGCGGTCGGCTTCGTAAACACCGGATTGTGAGTGGAACCCGGTGCGGATTCCCCAGGTTGCGCTTGCACTCCGCCCGCCGCGGCGGAACCACTTCTGGAAGGCGCTCCCCGCATGTTTCTCCATCGGCCGATACTCCAGCACGAGGTCCGCGTACAGAACCCCGACCCGAAGTTCGCCGAAAAACTTCTCGAACAATATGGCGGCGCGACCGGCGAACTCACCGCGGCGCTGACCTACTGGACCCAGTCCTTCCACACCGACGACGCCGCCATCCGCGACATGCTGCAGGACATCGGCACGGAGGAGTTCTCGCACCTCGAAATCGTCGCCATGCTCATCGAGCAGCACACCAAGCATGCCTCGCAGTCGGCACAGGAAAGCGCCTACAAGAGCACCCTGTTCGCGATCCGCGGGCGCGGCCCGCATCTGGTGGATTCGAAAGGCGCGTTCTGGGACGCGCGCTATGTGAACGAGGGCGGACACACCGCGCGCGACCTCAGGGCCGACGTCGCCGCCGAAGCAGGCGCGCTGCAAACCTACGAAACCCTGCTGAAATACGCGCCCGACGACGGGTCCCGAAACGCGCTCCGCTTTCTCGGCACGCGCGAGGTCGCCCACACGCATATGTTCATGGAGGCGCTCCGTTCCATGAACAAGCTCACCGAGCCGCTGTTCGGCGACCTGAAGCCAGACGAGAGCGTGAACGTCTATTTCAACATGTCCTCCGGGCCCGATGCCGATCTGCGCGGCCCGTGGAACAGCGAGCCGGCGTTCAAATACGTCGCAAACCCGCTGCAGCACGAACATCAGCAGCACGCTGGGCATCCGGGCTCGAACGAGATGAAGATGACGCCGAACCAAGGCGGCGCGGAGCACGCCCAGGCGGGCAACGGTCGGCAGGGTAACCAGCGCTAACGCACGCGGCGAGCGTGGGCGGGACCGCCGCCCACGCCGTTCCAACCGGAATCGAGGCTTTCGTCATGGCAATCGCTCCGTTCAATCGACGTGCGCTGCTGCAAACCGGCGCCATGGCCGCCGGCACCCTCGCCATGCTCGGGGGCACGGTCCCGGGCACGGCGGCCCAGACGGCCGGGGCCGCTCCGGCGATGACCGGCTCGCTGCTCGCATGGGTCATCGTCCGCCCCGAGGATGGGGCGGAAATCCGTCTGGTCCACATGGACGACAACGGCGGGGTGGTCGGCCAAAGCGCGCCGGTCAACCTGTCCGCGTCCGAGTTGCACGCCGGCGGCGAGCGCGTTTCGGCCTGGGGGCAGATGCGTGCCGCGTGCGCGCGCGCGCAGGATCTGGCGGTGGCGACCGCCGCCCGCGCCTGGGGCGTCCCGGCGGATAGCTGCGCGGTGCTGCCCGGCCGCATCGTCCACGCGGCGACCGGCCGGGCCGTCGGCTACAAGGTCTGGGTCGAGACCGCCTGACCGCCGATCGGCTACCCCTGCGTCGCCGCCGCTCCGGCGCTGAGCGGCACGACGTAGGGGCCTTCGGGGATGATGGCGACCGCCGGATCGCCGGCGCGCGCGAGGCTGGCGTCGAGCGCATGGTCGACCGAGTCGATCATGTCCACGCCGGTGAGCCGCCGCTCCTCGGCGTCGAGGCCGGTCGCGAACAGTTCGACGCGGCCGACCCGCATCGGCTTGAGCTGCATTTCGGTCTGCCATTCGTCGATATCGGCGAAGCGCTTGCCGAGCAGTTGCTTCAGGAACGCGTCCGGCCCGAGCCGTACCAGCCGCTGCTGCGCCTCGCGGAATTCCGGCGAGCCCATGCCCTCCGAGCATTCCGAGGCCACGATCAGCGTGCCGCCCGGCTCCAGAATGTCGATCGGCGTCACCATGCCCTTCACGGTCTGATAGTAGGTCTTGTCCAGCGGATAGCCGGCGGCCGACGTGACCACGGTGCGGAATTTGCGCGGCACCCGCACCTCGCAAGACCGCGCCGCCATCTCCGCGGCCTGCAAATGGCTTGCGATGATCTCGCCGAAGGTGACGTGAACGACGTCGCGGTCTTCGTCGATGACCGTGTTCAGGGCGTAGATCTCGCCGATCCGCCGCACGATCTCGAGCTGCTCCTCGTGCAGCGGGTTGCCGTTCAGGTTGCACTGGATGGCGAACGGGTCCTCCATGAAGCGGGCGGAATGGAAGGTGCGGATGGTGTCCTGATGCGCGACGCCCGGCGCCACCACCTTGCGCCCGCCGGACCAGCCGGCCATGAAATGCGGCTCGACCAGCCCGGTGGCGATGCGCAGATCGGCTTCGATGAAACGGCGGTCGATCTTGATCGGCACCGCGCGTCCCTG
Source organism: uncultured Alphaproteobacteria bacterium (assembly GCA_963761015.1). GTDB lineage: Bacteria > Pseudomonadota > Alphaproteobacteria > Acetobacterales > Acetobacteraceae > CAVXFL01. The sequence continues at coordinate 29,161 of CAVXFL010000012.1, read as the reverse complement.
GGTGATGCCGAGATCGACGTGGTCGGCGTCGTTGCGCGCGTAGTGGTTCTCGACCCGGATATTCGCCATCACCCAGGGATCACCGACCAACTCCTCCAGTTCCGCGCCCTCGTTGGGCCGGTGCAGGCCGGTGGCGACCAGCACAGTGATCCGGTGGAGCGGTATGCCGGCGGCGGTCATCTGCGCGATCATCGGGCGCAGGAACAGCCGGTTGGGAACGGGGCGGGTGATGTCGCAGATCAGGATGCAGGCGCTGCCCCGCCCGCGCGCCAACTCCGCGAGCGGCGGCGCGCCGACCGGGGCGGCGAGCGCGGCGCGGATCGCCCCGTGCTGGTCAGGCAGTTTCGGCAGTTTGCGCTTGCGAATGACGGTCGCTTGCGCGCCTGCGGGCAGCCGCACCGGAAGATGGCCGCGGCCGAACGCGATCTCGACGGTGCTGTGACTGGCCATGCCGCGCCTCCCGGAAGCTGACTTTCCGCGTCCCTGCGTTATATGCGTCCGCGAGCGGGCTGCCGAGCAGGGCGGCGCCGCTGGTTCTATTTGAGGCAATCGGGAACGGCGGAGGCATTCGATGTCGCGCAACTCACGGTTTGTATTCGCTCTGGCGCTGACGGCGGCGGGCGGCGCGTTCGCGGCGTCCGCGGCCTCGGCCACGGAGCAGACGCCCAACTCGGGGTTCAAGCAGATGCGCGGATTGCCGTCGGCGCAGGGTGGTTCGAGCGACATCGAGCGCGATCCGTTCCGCGCCTGCGTCGCCGCCCATCCCAATGACCCCCACGCGCAGCAGAACTGCGACTGGGACGGCAGCTACAAGCCCAAATAAAGGTCCCAAAGTCCCAAAAGCGTCATGCGCGGACTGGATCCGCACATCTGGTCGGGACCGCCGCGAGAAGGCCGGGTCCCGCCCGGCGATGCGAAGCAGGAACGCTTCCGAGGCCGCCTACACCGTCGCGCCGATCGGCCAGGGGGCGAATTCGGCGGCACCGAAATCGTAGCCCTCGCTCTTGGTGCGCTCGCCGGACGCCACGCGGAGGATCTGCTCGAAAATCCGCTGCCCCATCTGCTGCACCGTGGCGTCGCCGTCCAGGACCACGCCGCAGTTCACGTCCATGTCCTCGTCCATGCGGTTGTACATCGGCGTGTTGGTCGCCAGCTTGATCGAGGGCGAGGGCTTGCAGCCGAACACGCTGCCGCGCCCGGTCGTGAAGCACACCAGGTTCGCGCCCCCGGCCACCTGCCCGGTCGCCGCCACCGGATCGAAGCCGGGCGTGTCCATGAACACGAAGCCCTTGGCCGTCACCGGCTCGGCGTAGCGCACCACGTCCACCAGATTGGTGCTGCCCGCTTTCGCCATCGCGCCGAGCGACTTCTCCAGGATGGTGGTCAACCCGCCGGCCTTGTTGCCGGGCGAGGGATTGGCGTCCAGTTCGGCGCCCTCGCGCGCGGTGTATTCCTCCCACCAGCGCATCAGCCCGACCAGTTTTTCCCCAACTTCCCGGCTGACCGCGCGGCGCGTCAGCAGGTGCTCGGCGCCGTAGGTTTCCGGGGTTTCCGACAGAATGACCGTGCCGCCGTGGCGGACCAGCAGATCGCTCGCCGCGCCGAGCGCCGGGTTGGCGGAAATGCCCGAATACCCGTCCGAGCCGCCGCATTGGAGCGCCACCGTCAGCTCGCTCGCCGGCACCGTTTCGCGACGCACGTTGTTGGATTCCGCCAACACCTCCTTCACGAAGGCGATGCCGGCCTCCACCGTCTTGCGCGTGCCGCCCATGCCCTGGATGTCCATGGCGCGCAGCCGCCCGGCAAGCCGCTGCTCCTCCATCATCCCGCCGATCTGGTTCACCTCGCAGCCCAAACCGAGCGCGATGACGTGCGAGAAATTCACGTGCCGCGCGTAGCCGCCGATCGTGCGGCGCAACAGTTGCAGCGGCTCCTTCTGCGTCATGCCGCAGCCGGTCTTGTGCGTGAGCGCAACGACCCCGTCCACGTTCGGGTAATCGCCGAGCGGGTCGTGGCCGGTGAACGGGTTGCGGCGGAACGCGTCGGCGATCAGGCCGGCGACGTGCGCGCTGCAGTTCACGCTGGTCAAAATGCCGATGTAGTTGCGCGTCGCCACGCGCCCGTCGGGGCGGCGAATGCCCTCGAAGGTGGCGGGCGCATCGACATACTGCGTCGGCGTGGCGTCCTTGCCGTAGGCGTAGTCGCGGGAAAACTCGCCCATGCCGCAGTTCTGCACGTGCACGTGCTCGCCGGGCGAAATGGGCCGGGTGGCGAAGCCGATGATCTGGCCGTAGCGGCGCACCGGCTCGCCCGCCGCGTGCGGCCGCACCGCGACCTTGTGCCCGGCGGGAATGCGCTGCGTCGCGGTAATGCCGTCGGCGACCTCGGTGCCGGGGAGCAGGCTGGCGCGGGCGATTACCACGCCGTCCTCGGGGTGCAGGCGGATTGTGAGCGCAGCCATGGGTCAGCCTTTCACATCTTGCCGGCGGCTTCCTCGCGCACGGCCTTCACCGCGGCGCGCGCCGCTGTCGCCAGCAGGCCGCTGTCGTTCATGATGGTCACGAACTTGTAGCCCATGCCGATCGCGCGCGCGGCGTAGGTCGGCGTGTTGCAATGGATGCCGGCGAAAATGCCGCGCCGCGAGGTCTCCGCGATCAGCCGGTCGTAGATGCGCAGGATTTGCGGCTCCTCGCGGTCCGCCTTGGGCTCCAGCCCCAGCGAGAAGCCGAGGTCGCTCGGCCCGACATAGATCGCGTCGATCCCCGGAACGTCCAGGATGCCTTCGAGGTTGTCGATCGCCTGCTGCGTCTCGATCATCGGGATGCAGAGGATCTCCTCGTTCGCGGTCTTCTGGTAGGCCGTGCCCATGCCGTAGACACCAGCGCGGATCGGCCCGTTGCTGCGGGTGCCGCGTGGCGGATACATGCACGAGGCGACGAACTGCTCGGCCTGCTCGCGCGTGTTCACCATCGGGCAGATCACGCCGTAGGCGCCGCCGTCCAGCACTTTTCCGACGATCCCCGGCTCGTTCCACGGCACGCGCACCATCGGCACCACCGGGTGCGCCTGCATGGCCTGGAAGCAGGCGACCATGGAGAGGTAGTCCTGGACCCCGTGCTGCAGATCCACGGTGACGCTGTCCCAGCCGGACTGCGCCATGACCTCGGCCGAAAATCCGTTCGGGATCGCGAGCCAGCCGTTGACCGTGGCTTTGCCCTGCTGCCAGCGCTGCTTCAGTTTGTTCGCCATCTGTGCCCTCCACGACCCGCTTGGGCGCACGCTAGGCGCGGCCCGCCGGAGGGTCAATTCGCGCCCGTCGATGCCAGACCAGCGGATTTACGACGCCGCACCCGGGCGGCTTCACTGTTGGCGATCGAGCCGCTTAAGTAGATGGCTCCGGCGCCGGATCGCGCCGAAAGGAGCTGCCACCATGGCCCGTCCCGTCGACGCGGTGATCGCGACCGTCCGCGAGTTTCTCGGGGACCGCATCACCACCAACGCCGCGCTGCGCGAACAGCACTCGCATGGCGAGGACACGCAGCCGCCGGTGCTGCCCGACGCGGTGGCGTTCGTGCAGACCACCGAGGAAGCCGCGCGCCTGCTCGGGCTCTGCAACGCGCATGGGGTGCCGGTGGTGCCGTTCGGCGGCGGCACCTCGCTCGAGGGCCACGTGACCCCGGTGAAGGGCGGGATCTCGCTCGACCTCTCGCGCATGACCCGCATCGTCGAGGTGAACCCGGCCGACATGGATTGCCGGGTCGAGGCCGGCGTGACCCGTGACATGCTGAACCAGCATTTGCGCGACCAGGGCCTGTTCTTCCCCGTGGACCCCGGCACCGCCGACTGCACCATCGGCGGCATGTGCGCGACGCGCGCCTCCGGGACCAACGCCGTGCGCTACGGTACCATGCGCGAGAACGCGCTCGGCCTGACCGTGGCGCTGGCGGACGGGCGGGTGATCCGCGCCGGCGGGCGGGTGCGCAAATCCGCCACCGGCTACGACCTCACGCGCCTGTTCATCGGCTCCGAGGGCACGCTCGGCGTCATCACCGAAATCCAGCTCCGCCTGCACGGCATCCCGGAGGCCATGTCCGCCGCCGTCTGCCAGTTCGACACGCTGGCCGGCGCCGTGGAAAGCGTGATCGCCATTATCCAGGCCGGCATCCCGGTCGCCCGCATCGAACTGCTGGACGAGGTGCAGGTCGCCGCCTGCGTCGCCTATTCCAAGCTCGAGGGCCTGGACGCGGTGCCGACGCTGTTCTTCGAGTTCCACGGCAGCACGGCGTCGGTCGCCGAGCAGGCGGCGCAGGCCGAGCAGATCGCCGCGGACTACGGCGCGCGCGGCTTTCGCTGGGCGACCGACACGGACGAGCGCAACAAGCTCTGGAAGGCGCGGCACGACGCTTATTGGGCGGCGCTGGCGCTGAAGCCCGGCTGCAAGATCCTCGACCTGCGATTCCATCGTGCCGATCTCGCGTCTCGCCGAGGCGGTGCTCGGGGTGCGCGAGGACATCGAGGCCTCCGGCTTCATGGCCGCCATCGTTGGACATGTCGGCGACGGTAATTTCCACACCGTGATCATGGTGCCGCGCGACGACCCGGAGGCGCTGGCCCGCGCCTGGGAGCTGGACCGCAAGATCGTGGCCCGCGCGCTGGCGCTCGGCGGCTCGTGCAGCGGCGAGCACGGCGTCGGCATCGGCAAGCGCGAGTTCCTGGCGCGCGAGCACGGGCCGGAGGCGCTTGCGGTCATGCGGTCGATCAAGACCGCGCTCGACCCCCGGGGCGTTCTCAATCCCGGCAAGATTTTCGCGGACTAAACGGACCCTTCGGCCGGGCGCGCAGCGCGCGCATGCTACGTTAACGCAGTCTTTATCGTTCCGGGTCGAGGATGGCTGGTCCGGAAACAACAACTGCTGGGAGCATGTCGAACGTCTTCGCCAACCTGGCCCGGGAACACGACCTGCGGTTGGTGGCGATGGCCGCCTTGATCGGCAGCATCGGCTGCCTGATGGGCCTCACGCTGCTGACCCGCGGCACGGGAACGCGGCTCAGCCGCTGGGCCTGGCTGTGCGGCGCGGCATTCGTGTTCGGCTCGGCCGTCTGGGCCACGGACGTGATCGCGCTGCTGGCCTTCCGGCCGGGCCTGCCGATGGCGTTCCACGCCGCGCCCGGCCTCGATGCGCTCGCCGTTGGGCTCGCGGGTCCGCTGGCCGCCTTCGTGATCTGCGTCGGCCGGCCCAACAACGTGGCCGCCAGCATCGCGAGCGGTATGATCCTCGGCGCAACGATCGCGGCGTTGCATCTGCTGGACATGCAGGCGCTCAATCTGTTCGCGGGCGGCGCCTACGATTTCGCGAGTGCGGTGGTCGCGTGTGCCCTCGGCATCCTTGTGGGCGGCGCGGCGCTGCGCATCGCCGCCACCCTGAAAAGCCCGCAGCAGCGGCTCGGCGGAGCCGCCGTGCTGGTTCTGATGATCCTGGCCGTCCATGTCGTGTCCACGGCGGGTTTCGCGCCGGCCGTTCCGCTCCCGGCCGCTGCGGCGGGCAGGGCGGCGCGCGAATCGCTGGCCATCGGCATCGTGGCGGCCGCGCTGGTAATTCTGCTGCTCGGCCTCGCCGCATCCGTCATCGACGAACACCTGACCAATCGCACCCTGGCGGAGACACGGCGGCTGCGCCAACTCGCCGACGCGGCGTTCGAGGGCATTCTCATTCACCGCAACGGCACGACGTTGGATGCCAACGCCGCGCTCGGGCAACTCACGGGGATCGCGCCGGAACAGTTGGCCGGCCGCGACGTGGTGGACTTGGCCGCGCCCGAATCGGCCGATTTGCTGCGGCACAGCATCCACACGCCCAGTGGCGAAATCACCGAAATCGAGATCGCGGTCGCCGACGGCACGCGCCGGCCGGTAGAAATCCTGTCACGCCCGATCGAGCGCGACGGCTATCCGGCCGTCGTGCTGGCCATGCGGGACATTTCCGAGCGCAAGCGCGCCGAGGAGCGGATTCGCTACCTCGCGCACCACGACTGGCTGACCGGCCTGCCGAATCGCGTGCTGCTCGACGACCGGCTGGAGCAGGCGCTGAATCTGTGCGCCCGGCACGCGCAGGGCGTGGCCGTGCTCTGTCTCGACCTCGACGGGTTCAAGCTCATCAACGACCTGCACGGCCATTGCTTCGGCGACGAACTGCTGGCGCGCGTGGCGGAGCGATTGCGCAACAGGATACGGAGCGTGGATACGGTGGCCCGCCTGGGCGGCGACGAGTTCGCGGTGGTGCAGCGGTACGAGCGGCAACAGAACGCGGCCGCCACGCTGGCCGAGCGGCTCCTGGCCGGTTTGAGCGCGCCGTTCGAAATCGAGGGCCGTCAGGTCCTGATCGGCACCAGCATCGGCGTCGCGCGGTTCCCCGAGGACGGGGGCACGGTCGCCGAACTGCTGCGCAACGCCGACACCGCGCTCTATCGCGCGAAACGCGACGGGCGCGGCACGTTCCGCTTCTTCGAAACGGCAATGGACGCGCAGCTTCACGCGCGTCGCCTGCTCGAGCAGGATTTGCGGCAGGCAATCGGCAAGTGCCAGCTCGAATTGCACTATCAGCCGCAATTCGCCTGCCGTTCCGCCGGTTCCCCCGGCTACCGCCTCGCCGGCTTCGAGGCCCTGTTGCGCTGGACCCATCCGGTGCACGGCGCGGTGGCCGCCACCGACTTCATTCCGCTGGCCGAGGAATGCGGCCTGATCATTCCGCTCGGCAACTGGGCGCTGGAAACGTCCTGCGCCGAGGCGGCGTCCTGGCAGGTTCCGGTTCCCGTTTCGGTGAACATGTCGTTGGCGCAGTTCCGCCAGCCCGAGCTGCCGAGCCTGGTGTTCGATATCCTGCGGCGGACCGGCCTGCCGCCCGAACGGCTCGAATTGGAAGTGACCGAAAGCCTGCTGATCGAGGGCACCGACACGGCCCTGAGCACGCTCGCCGCGCTGAAAGCCGAGGGCATCCAGATCGCGCTGGACGATTTCGGCACCGGGTATTCCAGCCTGAGCCATCTGCGGCGCTTCCCGTTCGATCGGCTGAAGATCGATGGCTCGTTCGTGAAGGGGCTCGGACAGAACGAGAAGTCGTTGGCGATCATCCGCGCCATTCTGGCGCTCGCCAACAGTTTGCACCTGGAAGTGACGGCGGAGGGCGTGGAAACCGAGCTGCAGCTCGACCTGCTGCGGGAGCAGAATTGCAGCCAGTTCCAGGGTTTCCTGCTTGGCCGCCCGGTGCCGCCCGAACGCCTGCTCCGCTACTTCGCCGGCCCCGAGCACCGGCCCGTCGCCGCTGAACTGCGCCCCCATGCCGTCACCGCGGGCAGCGTGACCGCGATCTGACCATCCGCCCAGGCGCGGCGCGCGGCTCAGGCGCGGCGCGCTGTCAACTCCGGCAACTCGGCGAGAATCAGCGACAGCTTGGCCAGGCAGGCGCCGAGTTCGCTCATCGTCCACGCGACCGCCAAGTCGGGCCGGGACGCCTCGATTGCCCGCTGTACATGGCGGGCCCCGAAGGCGATCCGTAGACCGCCGATCGGTCCCGCCGGGGATTGGCCAATCAGCACCGGTTGGCCGATGTGGTGCGGCTGGCGCGCCACGCCGCGGGACGACCCGCCGCCGACCCGCTCGCCGATGTCGCGGTTCATCCCAGCGTAGATGCCGCCGAGCGCGGCGGGCGACAGCCAGCGCGCGGCATCGGCCGGGTCGCGCATCATGATCGTGAAAATACTCGGCTGATCGCTCCAGCCCGGCCCGTTCGCCCGCGGACTGGGCACGAGATGGACATGGTGATGGCCGTCCAGCAGGTGTTCGATTCCGGCACCGAGCCGCGCCAGCAGGGCGGCCGCGTCCTCGGGCGGGACCCTGGCGAACTCGCGCATCTCGGCGAGCGCCGCCGCCCAGCGCAGCGCCAGCCCCGGATTGTCGCCGAGCCCGGTCAACCCCGACGCGCCGCCGCCCAGATAATCAACCAAACCGGCCGGCGGCGCGGCGCCGCCGAGGATGCGACGCAAGCGCTCGCGCGGGAAGAGAATTACGCCGGAGAACGGCGGGCCGCCGAAGAATTTCGATCCGGTGAGCAAGACCGGCCAGCCGCGCTCGAGGCACCGGCGCGTGCGGTCCGGATCGATCCGCGCCTGACAAGCATCGACGGCGATGTCGAGCCGGCCGGCATGCCGCCCCGCGAGCCGCTCCGCCGCGGCGAAGCTCGGCGCGGACAGCCCCGTCTTCGAACTGTCCACCATGTGCAAAATGGCCCTGCCGGCCTGCGCGGCGTCGGCGGCGGCCCTGGCGAAACGCTGGCTCGTGGTCGCCGGCGCGAACGGCGTGCCGTCCGTGCGCCGCAACGGGACCGTCGCGAGATCCATCCCGCTCGGAAACCCGGCAATGGCCGCCCCCTCGGTCACGCCGAGGCCGCGGGACGTGCATTCGGCAAAATGCCGCCCACGCACCGCCGCCGGCACGCCGCTGCCGGTTTCCGTCGGGCTGACCAGGATGCCGGTCACCCGCTCGGCGGGCGCACCCGCCGTCAGCAGCCCGGTCAGCAACAAGGCCGCATCCGTGCCGGACGGTGCCAGGATCGCGTCCGCGAGGTCCGCCGCGCCGTAATAGCCGAGGATTTCGGCGCGGATCGCCAGCGCCTCCTCGGCCAGCGCGGCTCCGGTGCTCGCCGCGAACGCCCGGCGCAGCAGCCGTCGGCGGCAGGTTTCGGCGGCGGCGTAGCCGCGTTCGGAAATCGAGGAGGCGGTGCAGGAAGCGAAGCTGATGGCGTCCGGCCGTGACCGGGGCACGCAGCCGTAACGGTTCAGACCGGTTTCGGGATCGAGCCGGAGTTCGGGCGTCGCCGCCGGTGATCAGCAGATGCTCGACCGGGCCGGCGAGCGGCCAATACTCGGCGATGCGATCGGCCATCGCGACCGCGAAGGCCACGGCCGGCGACGGCTGATAACCCGCAAGCCGGCTCCACGCGACCGCGAGCCCGCGTGGATCGGGACACGGGCCGGCCAGCGCGCACAGCACGCCGTGCGCTTCGTCGGCGCGCCAGAGGCGCCGGTTTTCGGGCGGCTCGAGTTCCAGGAACAAGGCCGCCGTGCGCGCGGCCAGCAGGCCGGCGACCGGCGCGGGCAGCGCCTCTCCAAGCAGCCAAGCCAACTCGAGCCCGTGCCGCACATGTGCGGCGGCGGTTGGGTCGCCGACAAGGGCGGGCGACACGATCAGGGTTTGCGGCTCCGGGACGAAAAAGGGGGCATTCGTTCCGTCGCCCTCGGGTGTGGACCCGATGGTTGTCCGCACACCCTCCGCCACCGGGGCAAGCGCCGGGCTGGCGAGCAGGCCACGCAAATCGTCGAGGTCGCCGCTCGTCCGAGCGCTCAGGGCCGCTGTCTGCAATTGTTATACCCTCGGCTTTGTGCCGAGGGTGTAAGGGGGTTTGCTTAATTCTTCCATGGTTCGGGCATGCATCCCGGTCAGGGCAGCCCGATCGCGGCCGATTCGCAACGCAGCCGGGCCCGCGGCCGCCGGGACGGGATCAAGCCGCCGCGCGATAGGTCTTCGGGATGCCGGCGCGGGGCACGTGGCCGTGCAGCGGTTCGTCCGGCAGCGCTTCGTGCAGGATCGCGCGGGCCGCGATCAGCCGGGCGAGGTCGATGCCCGTGTCGAACCCCAGACTTTCCAGCATGAACACCAGGTCCTCGGTGACGACGTTGCCGGACGCGCCCGGCGCGTAGGGGCAGCCGCCCAGCCCGGCCAGACAGGAGTCGAAGCAGCGCACCTCCTCTTCCAGCCCGGCCAGGGCATTGGCCAGGCCGAGCCCCATCGTGTCGTGCAAATGCAAGGACGTCAGCCGATCGCCGATCGCCTCCCGCACGCCGCGGATCAGCGAGCGGACCTGCGCCGGATGCGCGTAGCCGACCGTATCGGCGAGCGAGACCTCGTCCGCCCCCGCCTCGGCCAGCGCGCTCGCCAGCGCGATCACCTTGCCGGCCGGCACCACGCCGTCGATGGAGCAGCCGAACGCGGTCGAACAGGCCGCCTGCACCCGCATCGGCCGCGGCTGGGCGCGCACCCACTGGACGATGCGCCGGACCTCGGCGACCTGCTCGTCGGGCGTGCGGTTCAGGTTGGCGCGGCTGTGCCCCTCGCTGACCGAAACCGGAATGCTGATCCGGTGCGCCCCCGCCGCATGCGCCGCCGCGGCGCCGCGCAGATTGGGCGCCAGCGCAACCACGGTGAGGCCGGAAATGCGGAGCGCGCTCGCCACGATGTCCGCCGTGTCGGCCATCTGCGGGATCAGCCGCGACGGCACGAAGCTGCCGACCTCGATTTCCGGCACCCCGGCTTGCGCGATCGCCGCGATCCACCGCGCCTTGGCCGCGGTCGGCATCCGGCCCTTGGCGATTTGCAACCCGTCGCGCGGGCCGACCTCGCAGACGATCACCTTCTCGCCCATGTTCCGCCTCCTGGGCCGGCGCAGCCTGTGCCGGCCGACCTTGCACACGCGGCCGCGACGCGCAAGCCCCGGATCGGCTTGCCGGCGGCTCTCGCGGGTGGTCCGGATAGCTTGTACTTCAATGCCTTGTCGCGGTTTGCGCCGAACGGTAAGGTGGCCAGATCATAAGCCGAGTTACAATCCCGCGCGGCAAGCGCCGCGCCACGGAGGTGATCGCGCGAATGCCACGCCTTCTATCCGCTCTGGCGCTCATGCTGCTGGTCGGCCTGCGTCCCGCATTGGCCCAGCACGGGCCGGGCGGCCCGGTGTCGGTCGGCATCGTCAGGGCGAAGCTCACGCCGGTCACCCAGACGAACGAGTTCGTCGGCCGGGTCGAGGCGGTCGAGCGGGTCAACCTGGTCGCCCGGGTCACCGGCTTCCTCGACCAGCGGAAGTTCAAGGAAGGCGCGGAAGTGCATAAGGGCGACCTGCTCTACGTGGTCGAGAAGCCGCCGTTCGAGGCGGACGTGCAGGCCAAGGCCGCCGCCGTGGCGCAGACGCAGGCGCAGTTGCAGAACGCCAAGATCACGCTCAGACGCGCCGAGGCGCTGCTGCACACCCCGGCCGGCCAGCAATCGGCGGTCGACAATGCCAGGGCCGCGGTGCTGTCGGACCAGGCGCAGGTGATGCAGGCCCAGGCCAATTTGCGCGCCTCGGAAATCAACCTCGGCTACACCGAAATTCATGCCCCCATCAGCGGCAAGATCGGCCGGACCGCCATCACCGTCGGCAACGTCGTCGGCCCCAACTCCGGTACCCTGGCCACCATCGTCAGCCAGGACCCGATGTACGTGGTTTTCCCGATCGCCTACCGCACCGCCCTCGATTTGCGGGCGAAATACGCGGGCAAGGGCGGTTTCAACGCGGTGGTGATCAGGCTGCAACTGCCCAACGGCGAGACTTACGGCCACACCGGCAAGCTCGATTTCGTCAACAATACGATCAGCGCCAACACCGACACCATCACCCTGCGCGGCACCATCCCCAACCCGCCGATCGGCCCCGTGGTCGGCGGCGCGGCGGTGCGCGAGCTGACCGACGGCGAGTTCGTCACGGTCGTCCTCGAGGGCGTGCAGCCGATCGCGGCGCTGACGATTCCGCGCGCGGCGGTTCTCTCCGACCAGCAGGGGGATTACGTCTACGCGGTCAATGCCGAGAACAAGGTGGAGAAGCGGCGCATCCAGCTCGGTCAGTCCACCCCGACGACGGCCGTGGTGATGACCGGGCTGAAGGCGGGCGAGATGGTGGTGGTCGACGGCGTGCAGAAGGTGCGCCCCGGCATGACCGTGCTGCCGGCACCGGCCACGCCGCCGCCGACCCTGCCGAGCGCCGCCAATCCGCCACCCGGCGTCTCCGCCAAGTCGGCCGGTGGTCCGGCGGTGGTGAGCGGCGCCGCGGCGCCCAAGCCCGGGCGCACTCCGACCACCGAGGCGGCGGCGTCGGGTGGCAAGCCGCGGGGCGAGGCCGCCGGCGGGCCCGGCTCCGGCGCCGTTGCCGCCCCCGGGCACGGCCCGGCGGGCCGCCGCCACTGAGCCGATGATCTCGTCCGTCTTCATCCGCCGCCCGCGGCTTGCCATCGTCATCGCGATTATCATTACGATCGCGGGCGGGTTGGCGCTGTCGCGCATCGCGGTCTCGCAGTTCCCCGACATCGTGCCGCCGCAGGTGCGGGTGACCGCCATTTACCCCGGCGCCTCGGCCGCGACGGTGGAGGCGAGCGTCGCCGAGCCGTTGGAGGCGCAAGTCGTCGGCGTCGACAAGTCGCTCTACATGAAATCGACCAGCGGCGACGACGGCAGCTATACGCTCACCGTCAGTTTCGCGCTGGGCACCGACCCCGACATCGACACCATCAACGTGAACAACCGCGTGCAATCGGCGCTGTCGCAACTGCCGACGGAGGTGCAGCAGGAGGGGGTCACGGTCCAGAAGCGCTCCACCGCGATTCTGGAATTCATCGTGCTTTACAGCAACAATGGCCAGCAGAGCCCGCTGTTCATCACCAATTACGCCATCATCAACGTGCTGGACGCGATCTCCCGCACGGCCGGCGTCGGCTCGGCCACGCTGTTCGCCAAGATGAACTACGCGATGCGGATCTGGTTCGACATCCGCCGCCTCGTCAGCCTCAATCTGTCGCCCTCGGACGTGATCGCGGCCATCAGGGCGCAGAACGTGCAGGCCCCGGTGGGGCGCATCGGTGCGCGCCCGATCAGCAGCCAGCAGCAGTTGCAGTTGAACGTGCAGACGCGCGGGCGGCTGCAAACGCCCGAGCAATTCGGCAACATCGTCATCCGCGCCAACCCGGACGGCTCGGTGCTGCGCGTGCGCGACGTCGCGCGGGTCGAGATGGGGCCGCAGAACGAGGACAGCGAAGCCCGCATCAACGGCCAGCCGGGGGTGCCGATCGGCATCTACCTCTCGCCCGGCGCCAACGCGGTGCAAACCGCGGCGGCGGTGCGCAAGACGCTCGCCACCATAGGCAAGCGCTTCCCCACCGGGCTCAAGGCCATGGTGATGTACAACGCCACCACGTTCGTCACCGATACGATCGAAGAGGTGATGATTACGCTCGGCATCGCGTTTTTGCTGGTCGTGCTGGTGGTTTACCTGTTCCTCGGCAACGTGCGCGCGACGATCATCCCGACGGTGGCGGTGCCGGTCAGCCTGATCGGCACCTTCGCGGGACTGATGGCGCTCGGCTATTCCGCCAACACCATCTCGTTGCTCGCCCTCGTGCTCGCCATCGGCATCGTGGTCGACGACGCCATCGTGGTGGTCGAGAACGTCGAGCGCGTGATGGAGGAGCGCGCCGATCTCACGCCCGCCGAGGCGACCGACGTGGCGATGCGCCAGATCACCGGGCCGATCGTCGCCATCACGCTCGTTCTGCTGTCGGTGTTCGTGCCGATCGCGTTCATGCCCGGCCTGTCCGGCACGTTGTTCCGGCAGTTCGCCGTGACCATCAGCGTGGCGATGTTCATTTCGGCCACCAACGCGCTGACCCTGTCGCCGGCCTTGTGCGCGCTGTTCCTGCGCCATACCGGACGCAAGCAGCGCGGCCCCATGCGCTGGGTGCTGCGCGGCATCGACTATCTCCGCGACGGCTACGCCGCCATCGTGCGGCGGCTGGTGCGGCTCGCGGCGCTGTCGCTGCTGGTGATCGCCGTCTTCGCCGCCGGGGTCTACGGGCTGTCCCTGTTCACGCCCACCGGGTTCCTGCCTGAGGAGGACCAGGGCGCGTTCTTCATCTCAGTGCAATTGCCGGACGGCGCCGCGGTGGCGCGCACGTCGAACGTGGTGCGCCGGGTCGAAAGCATCGTGGAGGGCATGCCGCAGGTCGCCGACACCTTGTCGATCATCGGCTTCTCGCTGCTCGACGGCACGGCGGAGCCCAACGCGGCGCTGGTGGTGGCGCGGCTGAAGCCGTTCTCCGAGCGCACCGGCGCCGCCGACAAGGCGCAGGCGCTGATCCGAAAAGTGTTCGGCGCGGCGCAGCGGATTCGCTCGGCGATGGTGTTTCCGTTCAACCTGCCGCCGATCATCGGCCTGTCCACCTCGGGCGGGTTCGAGTACCAGTTGGAGGCGCTGGAGGGGCAGGACCCGGCGGCAATGGGCAGCGTGATGCGCGGGCTGATCGCCGCGGCCAACCAGGACAAGCGGCTCGCCCGCGTGTTCTCGACCTTCACTGCCACCAACCCCTCGATCTACCTCGACATCGACCGCGAGAAGGCGCAGGCGCTGGGGCTGAACGTCGACGACGTGTTCAGCGCGCTGCAAGCCACGCTCGGCGGCATCTACGTGAACAACTTCAACCTGTTCGGGCGCACCTGGCAGGTGCTGATCGAGGGCGATTCCGCCGACCGCAACGACATCGCGGCGATCTGGAAGATCTACGTTCGCAACAACAAGGGCGAGATGGTGCCGATGCGCGCCATCGCCAATCTGCGCATGGTGACCGGGCCGCAGGTGATCACCCGCTACAACAACTACCGCTCGATCACCGTCAACGGCAGCCCCGCGCCCGGCGTTTCCTCCGGCACCGCGCTCGCCGCGATGGCGCAGGTTTCGGCCAGAACCTTGCCGGCGGGCTATTCCTACGAGTGGACCGGCACCGCCTATCAGGAAATGCTGACCAAGGGGCAGACGTTCTGGATTCTCGCGCTGGCGGTGCTGTTCGCGTACCTGTTCCTGGTGGCGCTGTACGAAAGCTGGATGATTCCGATACCGGTCTTGTTGTCGGTGGTGGTCGGGGTGGCCGGTTCGTTCGTGGCGATTCTGATCGCCGGGCTCTCGCTCGATCTGTACGCGCAGATCGGGCTGGTGGTGCTGATCGCGCTCGCCGCGAAGAACGGCATCCTGATCGTGGAATTCGCCAAGGAGCGGCGCGAGGAGGGGATGAGTATTCGCGAGGCCGCGGCGCTCGGCGCGCAGATGCGGTTCCGCGCGGTGATGATGACCTCGGTCGCGTTCATTCTCGGCCTGGTGCCGCTGGTTTGGGCGGCGGGCGCGGCCGAGCTGAGCCGGCGCGGCGTCGGCACCGCCGTGTTCGGCGGCATGATCGCCGCGAGCTCGATCGGCATTTTCCTGATTCCGATGCTGTACGTGTCGTTCCAGACGATCCGCGAGCGCGCCAAGGCACGCTTCCGCCGCCGTCGTCAGCGCGAGCCCGCGCACACGGCGGGCGAGTGACGCGGGTCGCTATCCGAACGGACGCCGCCGGTCCGTCCGGGGCGCGTCGGCACGGCGCGAATCCGGCGGAAGATAGCGGCGCTGCATCGTCACCGCCGCTACGGTGATCAGCGCCACCCCGAGCAGGATGACCGCGATGACCAGCGCGGTGACCAGGCCGGCGTTGGCGCGGATGTTCCATCCGGCATAGGCCAGCACGAAGGGAATGGCCGAACTCACGAGCACGAGCAGTAGCGCGAGCAGCATGATCCAGCCGAACAGGCGCCAGGACCACTGGTGTCGCCGCTTCGCCTGGCTATAGGCGGTGATCGACGCCACGATCACCAGCGCGAGAATAGCAAGCTCGCCGATTGCCGCCTCCCTCGGGCGTGCGAATTCCCGCCTGTAGCCAGTTTCCGGTTCGGGCTCAGCCGAGGCGCAGCTTCACGTAACTTCCGGGCGCCTCCTCGATCGGGGGCAGCTTGCCGTCCCCGGGTACGCGCGCCGGCACCTGCTCGGAGCCGTGGCTCACGATCCAACGGTGCCAGTCCGGCCACCACGACCCGGCGATCTCGGTCGCTCCGCTCAGCCAGTCCTCCGGCGCCGGCGGTAGATCCGGGTTCTGCCAGTGGTTGTACTTGCCGGAATCGGGTGGATTGATGACCCCGGCGATGTGGCCGGAACCGGCGAGCACGAAGCGCGTCGGCCCCGACAATGCGCGGGCGCCGAGATAGGTGCCGCGCCAGGGCGCGATGTGGTCCTCGCGCGTGGAGAGGAAGTAGGCCGGCACCCGCACCCGCGACAGATCGATCGGCACCCCGGCCAAGGTGATGCCGCCCGGCTCGACCAGCTTGTTGCTCTGGTACATGTTACGCAGGTAGAAGCTGTGCATGCGCGCCGGCATGCGCGTGCAATCGGAATTCCAGTACAGCAGATCGAACGGGAACGGCTCGTTGCCGAGCAGATAGTTGTTCACCACGAACGACCAGATCAGGTCGTTGGCGCGCAGCATGTTGAACGTCGTGCCCATCTCGCTGCCCTCGAGATAGCCGCGACGCATCATCTTCTCCTCGAGCGACTTCAGCTGCTCCTCGTCGATGAACACCTTCAGTTCGCCGCACTCGCGGAAATCCAGCAGGGTGACGAAGAACGTCGCGGTCTTCACGCGCTCGTCACCGGTCGCCGCCATGTAGGCGAGCGTCGAGCCCAGCAGGGTGCCGCCGAGACAGTAGCCGATCACGTTCACCTCGCGCTCGCCGGTCGCCTCCGCGATGGCGTCCAGCGCGGCGAGCGCGCCCTCGCGCATGTAATCCTCGAAGCCCTTCTCGGCGAGGCGCTCGTCGGGATTGACCCAGCTCACCATGAACACGGTGTGGCCCTGCGACAGCGCCCAGCGCACGAAGCTGTTCCGGGGCCGCAGATCGAGGATGTAGAACTTGTTGATCCAGGGCGGAATGATCAGCAGCGGCCGCTTCAGAACCGATTCAGTGGTCGGCGAGTACTGGATCAGCTGCATCAGCTCGGTCTGATAGACCACCTTGCCCGGCGTGATCGCGATGTTCTCGCCGACCTTGAACGCGTCGAGATCGGTCATCTTGATGTGCAGCTTGCCGCGGCCGCGCTCCAGGTCGGCCAGCAGGTTGTTGAGGCCGCGCAGCAGGTTCTCGCCGCCCGATTCGATGGTCTTGCGCAGCACTTCCGGGTTGGTCAGCAGGAAGTTGCTCGGACTCATCGCGTCGATGAACTGCCGGGCGTAAAAATCGACCTTCTGCGCGGTCTGCGGATCGAGTCCGTCGACCTGCGTCACCACGTCCTGCACGTAGCGCGCGGCCAAAAGATAGGACTGCTTGATGAAGTCGAAGACCTGGTTGTCGTTCCAGGCGTCGTCCTTGAAGCGGCGGTCGCCCGGGCGGGTCTGGATCACCGGCTTGGATTCCAGGCCCAGCATGCGCCGCGTGGTGTTCTGCCACAGCGTCATGTAGTCCTGCCAAAAACCGAGCTGGGCCTGCATCAGGCGCGTCGGGTTGGTGACGAGCCGCGCCGTCATCTCCAGAAAGGCGCTGCCGATGTTCAGCGGATCGAGTTGGGGCGTCTGCTCCGATTGTCGCTTCAGCCATTCCGAGACGACGCGCTGCGACCGCTCCGCGATATCGGCCATCGTGCGGCTGACGACCGCCGGGTCGGGCAAGCGGAACTGCGCCGCAGCCGACTTCGCTTGTTCGTCCATGCAAGTATCCTTTTCGTCCGAGGCGCGGCCGCGCTACAGAATTTTGGCGCGCGCCGGAACGGAATCACGTGATATGCCAGGGTATATGGGAAAGCCGAAGCGAGCTAGTGAGGCCCGGCGGGGCATGGCCGCCGCCCGACGACTGCGGCGGGCGGGCTTGCCGCTGGCGGCGATCTTGCCGCTTGTCGGCTGCGGCCCGAACACGGCGATCAACCCGGTGCAGTGGTGGCACGGGCTGCAAGGCGGGGCGATCGCGGAGCAGCGGCCGCCGCCGCCGAACGTGGATATGCCGTATCCCAATCTCGGCAGCATCCCGCCCAAGCCGGCGATGCCCGATCCGGCGGCGCGGCGGCGCATCATGGACAAGCTGGCGGCGGACCGCGCCAACGCGCGATACGAAGCCAAGCTGATGCCCATCCCGAACCTGCCGCAGGCCAATCCGCCCGGGTTTCCGGGCGCGCAGCCCCCGCCCGACGCGAACGCGGCTTCGGCGACCCTGGAAGCGGTCACTGCCCCGCCCAGCGCCGCCGGTTCGGCCAAACGCGGGGCGAAGCAGGTGACGGCCGGCCCGGCTTCGCTGCCGCCGTCCAGCCCCGTATCGCTCGGCCCGATGCCGGCGATCCCGGCGGCGCCACCGCCGCCCCCGCGTCTCGCGGGGGTCGCGATCCCGGTCGCCAAACCCAGGCCGTTCCCGGTCGCGCCGCCCGAACCGGCCAAGCGGGAGAAACTGACCGCGGCCGGCGGGGCGCCGGTCGCGGTCGGGTTTCCGCCGAACTCGGCCGTGCTGTCGACGGACGACGTCGCCGCGCTGAAAACCCTGGCGGCGCGGCGCGGCCGCCACGGCGTGGAAGTGATCGGGTTCGGCGACGCGACCGACGCGACGCCGCAGGTGCAGGCCGAGGGCGTCGATCTGGCGCTCGCCCGCGCCCGCGCCATGGTGGCGGCGCTGACCACCGAGGGCGTTCCCGCCGCCGCAATCCGGATGAGCGCGCAAGCCGGTGGTCGCGGTGGCGCGGCGCGGCTTATAGACTGAACGCCTGTCACGGATCCCCGCCGATGCCCGACGAGTTCCACCGCATCCGCCGCCTGCCGCCCTATGTCTTCGCCGAGGTAAACCAGGCGAAGGCGCGCGCCCGCTCGGCCGGCGAGGACATCATCGATCTCGGCATGGGCAACCCGGACACCCCGACGCCGGCGCATATCGTGGCCAAGCTGGTCGAGACGGTACAGGACCCGCGCACCCACCGCTATTCGATGAGCCGCGGCATCCCCGGCCTGCGCCGCGCGCTCGCCGGCTATTACCGGCGCCGCTTCGACGTGGGGCTCGATCCCGAGAGCGAGATCATCGTGACCCTCGGCTCCAAGGAGGGGCTGGCCAACCTGGCCTCGGCGATCACCAGCCCGGGTGACACGATTCTGGTGCCGAACCCGTCGTACCCGATCCACCAGTTCGGCTTCATCATCGCCGGCGCCTCGGTGCGCAGCATTCCGGCCCGCCCGGACGAGGAGATGCTGCGCGCGCTGGATCGCGCGGTGCGCCATTCGGTGCCGAAGCCGACCGCGCTGATCGTGAATTTCCCGTCCAACCCGACGGCCTATCTGGCCGATCTCGATTTCTACCGCGAGTTGGTCCGCTTCGCCCGCCAGCACGACGTGTTTCTGCTCTCCGACATCGCCTACGCGGAAATCTATTTCGGCGACTCCGCGCCGCCCTCGCTGTTGCAGGTGGCCGGCGCCAAGGACATCGCGGTCGAGTTCACCAGCATGTCCAAGACCTATTCGATGCCGGGCTGGCGGGTCGGGTTCGCGGCCGGCAACGCCCGCCTGATCGCCGCGCTCGCGCGCATGAAGTCGTACCTCGACTACGGCGCCTTCACGCCGATCCAGGTGGCGGCCGTGGCGGCGCTGAACGGGCCGCAGGATTGCGTGGCCGAGTTGCGCCGGATGTATCGCGAGCGGCGCGACGTGCTGATCCGCGGCCTCGCCGCGGCGGGGTGGCAGGTGCCGATGCCCGAGGCCTCCATGTTCGCCTGGGCGCCGGTTCCGCCGGCCTACGCGCATCTCGGCAGCGTGGAATTCAGCAAGCTCTTGCTGGCCCGGGCGCGCGTGGCCGTCGCGCCCGGCCTCGGTTTCGGCGAATACGGCGAGGGCTTCGTGCGCATCGCGCTGGTCGAGAACACCCAGCGGCTTCGTCAGGCCGCGCGCAACGTCCGCGCGTTCCTGCAGGCCGGCACCAACCGCGTCGCGGAGGACGAGCCGCACCTGCAAGCGCTGCGCGCATGAGCCGTCCGCTTTCCGTCGCCATCGCCGGCCTCGGCACGGTCGGCTGCGGCGTGCTGCGGCTGTTGCGCGAGAACGCCGACATCATCACCGCGCGGGCGGGGCGGGGCCTCGCCGTCACGGCCGTGTCGGCACGCGATCGGCTGCGCGACCGCGGCGTGCCGCTGGCCGGGTTGCGTTGGTACGAGGACCCGGTGGCGCTTGCCGCCGATCCGGAAATCGATGTGGTCGTCGAGCTGATCGGCGGCGCCGAGGGCCCGGCGCCGGCGCTGGTGGAGACGGCGCTCGGCGCTGGCAAGCCCGTGGTGACGGCCAACAAGGCGCTGATCGCGGTGCACGGGGCCAGACTTGCCGCGCAGGCCGAGCGCGCCGGCGTGGCGCTGGCGTTCGAAGCGGCGGTGGCCGGTGGCATTCCGGTGATCAAGGCGATTCGCGAGGGGCTCGCGGCGAACCGCATTTCCCGCGTCGCCGGCATCCTGAACGGCACCTGCAACTACATCCTGACGGTCATGCGCGAGCGCGGCCGGGAATTCACCGAGGTGCTCGCCGAGGCGCAGAAGCTCGGCTACGCCGAGGCGGACCCGTCGCTCGACATCGACGGCATCGACGCGGCGCACAAGCTCGCGATCCTGGCCGGGCTGGCGTTCGGCGGACCGGTCGCGTTCGACGCCGTGCATGTGGAGGGCATTCGCGGCATCTCCGCGCTCGACATCGGCTATGCCGGGGAATTGGGCTATCGCATCAAGCTGCTCGGCATCGCGCGCTGCACCGAGGGCGGGATCGAGTGCCGCGTGCACCCCTGCATGGTGCCGGTGGGCTCGCCCATCGCCAGCGTGGACGGCGTGTTCAACGCGGTGGTGGCGGAGACCGATTTCGCCGGCAAGCTGATGCTGGAAGGCCGCGGCGCGGGCGCGGGGCCGACCGCCTCGGCGGTGGTGGCCGACCTGATCGACATCGCCCGCGGGCGCGCGACCCCGGTGTGGGGCGCGGCCTCCGAGGCGCTGGCGCAGCGGCCCACCGTGCCGATGGTGGCGCATTCCGGCGCCTATTACTTGCGGCTGATGGTGGTCGACCGGCCCGGCGTGATCGCCGAGGTGACGGCGATTCTGCGCGATATCGGCATTTCGCTCGAATCGATGCTGCAGCGCGGCCGCAGCCCGGGCGAGGCGGTGCCGGTGGTGCTGGTGACGCACGAGACCGGGGAAACAGCCATGCGCGCGGTCCTGGCGCGCGTCGCCGCACTCGATTCGGTGGTGGAGCGTCCCGCCCTGATCCGCATCGAGCCGGCCTGAGCGGATCGGGCAGATTGGCGCTGTTCTGGGTCAACCGGGACTGAATCAGGCGCTGATAAAGGAGCGCGCGTTAACTTTTCGTTAAGCTGGCTCCGATCAAATCACCTCGTTGAATCTGGGGCGGGGAGTTGAATTCGTGCTAAAATCACGCTGGCCCAGGGTGTTTGGCGAAAAGCGTGCGGTCACGACCCTGGAATATGCGCTCATCGGCAGCATGATCGCGCTTGTCATCATCGTGGCCGTCAGCCAACTCGGCGCCAATCTCGCGACGACGTTCGGCAACTTCGCCAACAATCTGTAGCCCGCCTTCGGCCACCCGCGCCACGTTGCGTTCTGGTCGGGTAACATACGCTCCCATTGCAGCCGCGGCGCCTCCGCGGTCGGCTATGGTATCGGCGCGCGCGGAAGCGAACGGAGGGGAGCGATGGAGCATCTGCAGAAGGTGCGGGAGGAATTCACCCGGCAGGCTGAGCGCTTCGCGTCCGCGCCGGCGGTCACAGAGGACGAGCTGACCGAGCGGTTCGTCCAGGCTGCCGGTCCGGATCCGGGGGGCGTCCTGGATGTCGCCTGCGGGCCCGGGATCGTGAGCGCCGCGTTGGCGCCCCGGGCGCGGGAAGTGGTGGGGCTGGACGTCACGCCCGAGATGCTGAGCAAGGCGCGGCAGCGCTGCGAGGCGGCCGGCTTGCGGAACGTCAGCTTCCGCGAGGGCAGCGCCACCGACCTGCCCTTCGCCGAGGACGCCTTCGATACCGTGGTGACGCGGCTGGCGATCCACCATTTCAGCGAGCCGCGACAGGTTCTCGGCGAAATATCCCGCGTCCTCCGCCCCGGCGGGCGGCTGGTCCTCGCGGATATCGTCAGTTCGGAGAACCCGGAGGAATCCGCGCTGCACAACGCGCTCGAAGTTCTGCGCGATCCCTCGCACGTGCGGATGCTGCCGGCCTCGGAACTCCGCGCCCTGGTCGGCGAGGCCGGTCTGACGATCGAAGCCGAGTTCGACCTGGGATCAGCCGCGCGGGTTCGGGGAATGGGCTGCCATCGTCGGCGACCCGGAACGCATCGCGCCGCTCCGCCCGATCGTCCGCGCCCTGGCCGCGGCCGGACAGCACGCCGGCATCGGCTTATCGCCGGCCGATGGCACTGTCGCGTTCGTCCACCGCTGGTTGCTGCTCCTGGCTCGGCGGTAGAGCGCGCCCACTCCGACTGGAAATTTCTCCTGGCGTTGCCGAGCTTGACCGGCAATCAACTGCTCAGTGCCACACCAGCGGGCAGCCGCCCTTATCCATGGGCCGGAACGGCTGGTCGGCCGGAATGGTCGCGATCTCCTGATGGTCGTCCCAGCGTCCGGTCGACTGCGCGGGCGATTTCACGCGGAACACGTGCATGTCGTGCACCGCGTGCCCATCCGGGTGGATCATCACCTTGCCGAAGAGGGCATCCTCGATCGGCCCCTTGCACATCTCGGCCACCACCCCTCGCCCGGTCCAGGGTGGCCGCAGAGGCCGCGTTGTCGCCGACGCCGCGGCCTCGCGGCCGGCGAGATCGGCGGCCGCGCGGCCGCTGGCGCAATACAGCCCGCGTAAATCCGGCCACGGCAGGTAGGATCATGCGAACGCCGGTCGCCGGCCCAAGCATAACAGATAATCGCTCGCAACTCGTTGCTGCCCGGCCGAGGGAATTCCACGGTTCAGGCTGTCCGGCTCACGATCAGCCCGCGGAATTCATTGAATTGTCGACGGATACTCGCCAAGCTGATATTCGTTGGCGCGGAGTTGCGGGAGCATTGTGTAAGCCCGGCCATAAAGTCGCCGGGTTCGCGCGTTAACGGTGGGCCAAAGCCGGGGTCCGACATCCAGGTTGCCGAACCCGGCGTAAGAGGAAGCGAGACACCGAGATCATGCTGTCCCTGATGCACGATAGCCTGCCGCATCTGATCCACGCCTACGGCGCCTGGGTCGTCGCCGCGTTGATCGCGCTCGAATGCATCGGGCTGCCGGTCCCGGGTGAAACCGCCCTGATCAGCGCCGCCATCTATGCGGGAACCACGCACCGGCTCGGCATCGTTTCCGTGCCTGGTGGCGGCGGGCAGCGCCGCCGTGCTCGGCGGCGCGCTCGGATTCTGGATCGGGCGCAACGCGGGCTATCCGCTGGCGCTGCGCTATGGCGGCTATATCGGCCTGAGCGAACGCCGGCTGAAGCTCGGCCAGTACATGTTCATGCGCCACGGCGGGAAGATCGTGTTCGCCAGCCGCTTCATCGCCATTCTGCGCGCGCTCTCGGCCTTCCTGGCCGGGGCCAACCAGATGCAGTGGGGCCGGTTCATGCTGTTCAACATCACCGGCGGGGCGCTCTGGGCCGGGCTGTTCGGAACCGCCGCGTATGCATTGGGCAAGCAGGTGCACCACCTCGAAGGGCCGGTTGGTGTCGCCGCTGGCGCGGTCATCGCCGCTTTCCTGATCGGCGGCGCGCTCCTGGTCCGGCAGCATCACGGCCGCATGCAGGAAGCCGCCGAGCTCGCGTTCCCCGGCCCGTTGCGCCCGCCGCAGCGCGCCGGCAACTGAGGGCGGCTTTTCACGCCCGGTCGCGGCACCACGACGCGACCTGGGCATGGGTCGCGAACCAGCATTTTCCCTGGGCCTTCATGTGCGCGATCAGCCGCTCCAGCAGCGGGAGGCGCGAGCGGTGGCCGATCACGTGCGGGTGCATGGTCAGCAGGAACAGCCCGCTTTCCTCCCAGGCTGCGTCGAATTCCGCCCGGAAAATCTCCTCCACCGCCGAGGGCGGCGTGTGGGGGCGCAAGGTGGAGCCGCGGTGCATGCCGAAATACACGTAATCGTCGCGGATCCACTCCGGCGGCAGCTCGACGATCCCGGTCGGTTCGCCCTCGGCGGTGAGCTCGTAGGGATCGTCGTCGGCCATCAGGCTGCTGTCGTAGAGCAGGCCCATCTCGCGGATGATCGCCAGGGTGTTCGGGCTGAAATCCCAGCTCGCGGTGCGCATCCCGACCGGGGCGGTGCCGGCGAGGCGGGTCAGCACCTCCGCTGCCCGAAGGCTGAGGTCGCGTTCGGCGTCGTGGTCGAGCCCGGTGTTCAGTTCGTGGATCCAGGAATGGATGCCGATCTCGTGGCCCTCGGCGGCGACACCGCGCACCTCGTCCGGATGCAGCAGCGCGGAGACCGCCGGGTAGAAGAAGGTGGCCGGGATCGCCTCGCGTTCGAGCAGCCGGCGGATGCGCGGCATGGCCGCCCGCGCGCCGTACTGGCCCTGGCTGAGCCGCATCGGGCTCGGGTCGGCGTCGCGCAGCGGGATGGTTTCGTGATCGGCGTCGAAGGAGAGCGCGACGGCGCAGCGCGCCCCGTCCGGCCAGGCGGCCGGTTTCAGGCTCCGCCCGGCGCGCGCGCGCGCCACCAGACCGCGCCAGACCGGCTCGTCCCACCGCCAGGGTTCGCCGGGCGGCACCGACTGTCC
Organism: uncultured Alphaproteobacteria bacterium; assembly: GCA_963761015.1. Lineage (GTDB taxonomy): Bacteria > Pseudomonadota > Alphaproteobacteria > Acetobacterales > Acetobacteraceae > CAVXFL01. Next base: position 4,709 of record CAVXFL010000012.1, on the reverse strand, counting down.
GCTCATGCCGAATTCTCCCCTCACGCAGTGTGCCTAGATGGACCCGCGGGTCGCGGTTTGGCCAGAGCGATGGCCCGGGCAATCGCGGGCACCGCGAAGTGCGCCGGATCGACCGCTTCCGGGGCGCGTTATTTGCCAAAACCGTTCCGAGTTGGCGGCGTTCGGAACTGGGCGCCCGTCGCACGGTCCTGACCCTCGATGCTCGTCGTCTGCCCGGATTGCGCCACGATACAGGAGATGCCGAACCCGCCGCGAAGCGGGAAGATCCTGTGCCGGTGCTGCGAGCGGGTGCTCGAGCGCACGATCGGGCGCAGCCTGGACGGTGCCCTGGCTTGCGCCATCGCCACCTTCCTGCTGCTCGTCCCCGCCAATCTGCTGCCGTTCCTCACCGTGCATGTCGCCGGCGTGGCGATCACGACGCGCCTGGCCTCGGGCTGCGCCACCATCTCGACACAGGGCTGGTGGCTGGTGGCCCTGTTCTGCGCCGCGATGGAGCAACCGGACGCGCTCGCCCACGAGGTCCGCGAGTGCTTCCGCTCGCTGCGGCGCGGGGGTAACGTTTCTATTTCTTCTCCAGAGTAGAACTGGGATCGAACGGGTCAAAAATATGCACAAGCTGAACCCACGTCTTTTCCGCCACACGCGCAATAATTTGGCCAATCTGGCGCAGAATGCCGCACATCAGTTGTAATTGCTCACCTTGGTGACGGAGCGGCCTGGGTCGGGCCGGCCCGATCAGACCGGGACGAGCCGCAGCATCGGATAACGCTTGACACGGCTACGGGCGCCTCGATTCTAAACGCGGGGTGCCGACGTGCCCCGACCTCGACGAACTGAGCCATGCGGAGAAGGACGCGCTGATCCGGGCGCTGATGGCGCAGCTTGCGGCGGCGCAGCAGCAGATCGCGGTACTGCAGGCGCGGGTGGATGAACTGACCCGCCCGGCGAAGACCCCAGACAACTCGTCGAAGCCTCCGTCGCAAGGCCAGAAGGAAAATCTCCCGTCGCCCGGCGGTGATCGCCCGGCGCGCAAGAGCCGGCCCGGCGCGGGTCGCACGCTGCACCCGAACCCGGATCGTGTGGTCGAGGCCAAGCTGACCGCTTGTCCGAACTGCCAGGCGGCCTTTCCGGAGACCTTGCCGACGCCGCAGAACGTCTACGAGCGCATCGAACTGCCGCCGGTCAAGCCGGACGTCACGCAGGTGCGGCTGTTCGGCGGCCGTTGCGCCTGCTGCGGCAAGCGCGTGGTGGCCACGGCGCCGGCCGGGCTGGAGCCGGGTTCGCCATTCGGCCAGTCGATCGCGGCGCTGGTGGTCTACCTGCACTATGCCCACGCCATCGGCATGGAGCGGCTGGCCACCCTGATGGACGAGGTGTTCTCGCTGTCGATCAGCGAAGGCGCGATCAGCAACATGCTGGCCCGCGCGCGCGAGCCGTTGCTCGCGGCCGCGGTGGCGATCCGCGAAACCGTGACCGCCAGCGCCGTGGTGTGTTCGGACGAAACCTCGGCGCGGGTGAGCGGCAAGACTTGCTGGGAATGGGTGTTCGTCGGCACGCTCGCGGTGCTGCACATCATTCGCCCCAGCCGCGGCAAGGCTGTCGTGCAGGACTTGTTCGGTGCCATTCAGCCGATGGTTTGGGTCTCCGATATGCTGGGCAGCCAGCGCGGCCATGCCGTGGAATGGCAGGTGTGCCTCGCGCATCTGCTGCGCGATGCACGGTATGCCATCGAATGTGGCGATACCGCCTTCAGCGCCGCCTTCAAACGGCTGCTGCTGCGCGCCATCGCCATTGGGCAGCGACGCGACACGTTGGCCGACAGCACATTGCGCCAGTATCGTGCCGATCTGAACCGCCGGCTCGATCGGATCATGATGGCCGGCCCGATCGGTGAGCCGGGACGCAAGTTACGCAAGCGCATCGGGGCCAATCGCGCGCACTTGTTCGTGTTCGTTACCAACCGCGACATGCCGTACACCAACAACATCTCCGAGCGGAACCTCCGCCCCAGCGTGATCTTCCGCAAGGTCACCAACGGTTTCCGCTGCGAGTGGGGGGCCGAGACCTACGCCGCAAGAAGTGGACCCCGAATTTAGGACCGGTGGCTTGATTGGAGAGAGGCCGCTCCGCTGATAGACGGAGCGGGAGATGACGAAGCGAACACGACGCAAGATCGATGCGGCGCTGAAGGCGAAGATCGCAGTGGAGGCATTGCGGGAGACCGCGACGGTGACCGACCTCGCGCAGCGCTATGGGGTGCACCCGAACCAAATCTACGCCTGGAAGAAGCAGCTTCAGGAGCAGGCGGCACGGGCATTCGATGCCAAGGTCGGCCACGAGGCTGAGGCGCAGCGCGAACGTGAGATCGAGAAGCTGCACGCCAAGATCGGGCAGTTGACCGTGGAACGCGATTTTTTGGCCGGGAGGTCCGGAAGATGAGCACTCCGGACCGGCGCGCCCGGCTCGACCGCGACCACCCCAACCTATCGGTCCGCCGCCAATGCGCGTTGCTGGGCCTGGCGCGATCCGGCGTGTATCGCGAGCCGACGGCGGCGAACGACAACGAACTCGCGCTGCTGCGTCGCATCGACGAGCTGTTCACGGCCTGGCCGTTTCTCGGTTCGCGGCGGATCACGGCGCTGCTGCGGGCCGAAGGTCGCGCGGTTAACCGCAAGCGGGTGCAGCGGTTGATGCGGTGGATGGGGATCGCCGCACTCGGGCCGAAGCCGCGCACCACCAAGCCGGCGCCGGGGCACAAGATCTTCCCGTATTTGCTTCGGGATTTGCCGATCGAGCGGCCGAACCAGGTCTGGGCGGCGGACATCACCTACGTCCCGATCGGCCGCGGCTTCTTGTATCTGGTGGCGATCATGGACTGGCAGAGCCGGGCGGTGCTGGCTTGGCGGTTGTCGAACACGATGGACGTGTCGTTCTGCGTTTCCGCGCTGGCAGAAGCGCTGAGGCGGTTCGGCAAGCCGGAGATCTTCAACACCGATCAGGGGAGCCAATTCACCAGCGCGGCGTTCACCGGCACGCTGCTCGCGGCCGGGATCAAAGTGTCGATGGACGGGCGCGGGCGGTGGCTGGACAACGTGTTCATTGAGCGGTTGTGGCGCTCGCTGAAGCACGAGGACGTGTATCTGAAAGGCTATGCGGATGGCCGCGAGGCGCGGGCCGGGATTGCCGCATGGATCGCGTTTTACAATCTGCGGCGGCCGCATCAGGCGCTGGGAAATCGCCCGCCGATGGCGGTTTCGCGCGAGGGGCTGCCCGGCAAGAGCGAAACGGTTGTGGACATGACGCTGCGCTTGGATAACGCTGGCGCGTTATCCACATGCCCACAACCGCAGCAGCAGCAGCCACAAGCGGCATAATGTGAGGAATCAGGAGCGGTCGAATTCCAATTAAGCCGAGCGGCTCAGTGGTCCACTTGAGGGGGTCCGCCTCAACCTACGCCGCATTCCGCTCCATCGTCAGCACCGCCAAGGCCAACCGAACTGCCATACTCGGTGCCGTCCGCACCGCCCTGCTCACCCAGCCACTACCCACACCGGGGTGAGCAGTTACCGACCATGTCATGGAACTGTTCCGCCAGACCTATTTCGGCGTGCGAGAAGAGCGCCCGGTGAAGAATATGCCGGTTCTGACGCCGGTCTCAGAACCTTCAATTGATCCACCCATCTGTGATGAAGAAGAGATTGTACGCAGCGTCGGGTTCGACTGAAATGAAAGCCCTCGTCGTCAGCAACTGCGCAACTTCCGCCTATGTCGGTGGACTAAAGGTTTTGTTTCCAGAATGGGATATTCGCGGCGTAATGATCCATCTCGCCGAACAATGGGTGAGCTCAAATCCACCTAACGTCGGGTTTCTCCAATATGCGCAAGATTGTGATCTCTATATCGGGGCCCCTTTGGCAGGGGCTCGGTATGGCCAGCTGTTGCCTGAGCGGAACCGGCGTGTCCTGATCCCGGGTTTCGGGTTTCGCGGGCTGCAACCGGATTGCTTCCATCTGAACGGTTTCAACTCGGTGCTCGGCAAAGGAGGCAGCCTGTATTCGCGGATCGTGGTGGCATCGTTCCGTGCCGGACTAACACCGTTACTGACCTGTAAACTCTTCAATCAGGAAACCTATAAGGCGTTCGACCCCCTGACTTGTTACGATCTCGAAAAGCAGGAACTCATCGACCGTTTCGGGCGATACAGCATCGATCTATCCGGCAGTCTCGAGCGCTGGATCGCCCGTGGCAATTTCCTTTACTCCTATAACCATCCGCGCATCGACGTGTTGATGGAAATTCTGCGCCGAGCGTTGGTCGCGGCCGAGATCCTCCCCATCTCGGAGCTCGAACGCTCCGACGATATGGGAGTTGTCGACAACCTTAGGGAAGCCAGCCTATGGCCAATTTATCCCGAAATCGCGAGGCTGCACGGCCTCGATGGGTCTCTGACTTGGCGCATGGGCCGGGCGCAGAACTATAAAGTGTTGGATCTTGATCAGTTCGTTAAAGCTTCGTTCGAGGCACTCACCGCCAAACAGTTACCCGAAGTGCCCCAATTACTGACTTGGGTGGGCCTGATCAAATCGCTAATAGCGACCTAAGTGCAATGCGTGCGCGTCGTACCTGATACGAAACGTCACCATCCCGCCATCGCTTAAAATCGGATGCCCAACTTGAAGATATTACGACTTTCTCTTTGGCTGTTCGGT
>CAVXFL010000011.1:0-244398 GCA_963761015.1 uncultured Alphaproteobacteria bacterium | reverse complement strand
CATTGCTAGCGGCGATGCGCATTTTTCCAGTCGCCCAAGCGTTCCGGGAGATCGCGCCAGGGAATCCCCGCGCGATAGCGATACAACACCGCCTCGACGAATAGGCGGTTATCCGCGGCGTTGGCGCCGACCCAGCCTTCCTGGCCCGGCAACAGGTGCTTGATCCGCTCCCACTGGTCGTCGCGGAGTCCGTAGCGGCGCATCGGTCAGCCTCCAACAAGCTGACCGCCTACGAATTGAATAATCAGCCGCGCCGGAATTGGCTATTTGGCGCTTTTGGCCGATTGCCTTCCGAATGTGGCAATCTGGACTCGCGAGACGCGGAACAAACCACGAATTGCCAATTGACGACAGGCCCTAGGTCTAAACAATGAGATGCCGAAGGAGGGTGCATGGCGGCCCGCCGGCAAGCCCGAGGGTAAGCGCCCGGCGCCCTTGAACTCGCCAGGCTTGCAAGCACCACGTCCGGCTAGGCCGCCGCGAGCGCCTGTGGCGGCCTATCAGGTGGGGTGAGCGGGTCGGGCATAGGTCGCCATTCCCGCTGGCCCCGTTCAAAGTCCTGTGCCGCGCGACGGCGAGCGCGTCATGCGGGGGCGCGGTGCGGCCGGCCCGTCCGGCTGGTCCGCCGTCCGTGCGTGCGGCCGTAGCAGTTGGGGACCCCTTAGAAGTGGACTGCTACGGGTGCTACGGTTGGTCGGGCTGACAGCCACCACCGTAGCGGCACCGCTACGGCAGAAAATGGCGGATTTCAGCAGCATAGCTGAATTTCGTAGCCGGAACGTAGCACGGTTACGTAGCTGGAATGTACGGCTCGTTGCTGCTTCGGTATGCTACGGCGCATCTGCTACGGAACAACTATTATCAGGGGTTGATTTATCTAATGGCATTCTCGCCTTTTTCGGTCAGCCCCCACTGTCCGCCAGGGCGGTCGCGCGCGATCAGCTTTGCGGTGGCCAGGCCGGCGATAATCCGCTGGACACGCCATTTCTGTGGCTGATCGTCCTGATCGATCCACCCGGCATCGCGGGCGATCTGTGCGTACGACGGATTGGGTGCCTGCCGCAGCGCTTTGAGCACTACGTCCTGGTTAGCCAGGGCCTGCTTGGCGCGATTGGCGAGCGCCTCGTCCGACATCGGTTCGGCGACGACCGTCATTTCCGGCCTATCCCGCGTATCGGTCAGGCCAGTAGCGATACGGCGAAGCTGATAGCCCACGGGTGAGAAGTCAGGGCCGCAGAATCTTCCCTGCCAATGCAATTCCGTCACTTCGCCAGGACTGTCCGACCATAGCGTGTGGTTCCCATCCACCTTGTTCAGGAACGCGCCACCGCCGCGCGGGATTAGATTACCGCTACTGGCATTTTTTGTCGGGTGGGAGAGCACCACCACGGCCGGGCCACCGTCACACTCTGTGAACGTTCGCAGCGTGCGGGCATATTGTCCGGCTTGCACATTATTGTTTTCATCATCGCCGGGGAAAAAACTCGACGCGGTGTCACCGATGATCAGCGCCAGCGGAACGCCCGAATTGGCGATCGCGCGTCTCAACGCCTCAGCTTCGGCCTCGGTGAGCGGAAAATTGCCAGGTAACACGTACGGCAATTGGTCGCGGCGTAATTGGTATGCTTCGGCCATTCCGATCATCCGCGCCTCAAGATCGGTGGGATTTTCGCCGGCCAAGTAACAACGAGTTCCCCTGGACCACATCGAGTTGGCCAATCATGCGGCCGGCATGGATCATGCATGCATTGAACAACCAGACGGCTGTCTTACCGTGTCCGGTTAGCGAGGTACACGAATAGAGCCTGCCGCGTTGCAAAATCCCATCTATCAGCCAGGCTGGCGGAACATGGCGAGCGACAAAATCGGCCCCCGACAGTATGCGGCGGACTGGCAAGCTGTCTTGTCCATTGGACGGCATGCCGCGCTCCCACGTCGCACCATCGGCGCGCAACCGCTCCTCCGGAGAGATATCGTCCCAGGTCATCCCGCACTCCCGGCGACATCGCACCAGTCGCGGCCATTCGGCGGCCTGATGCTCTGGGCTTGCCGGTCGGCATCGATCCAGCGCGTCATGCACGTGCGCGCAGCGCCAATGCCAGCGCCGGCATCGTCCAGGTCCGGGAACACAGTCAGTGTTTCAATGCCAGCGAGTAACGGAAATTTGGCGACCGCGCCGGCGCTACCGCATGCCCATACGGGCGACCAGTAGTCTCGCTGCATGACACACAGCGCGTTCTCGATGCCCTCGGCGATGCCGAGTCCGACGGTCACGGCCTCGTCGCGCACCAGCCGGATTATACCAGCACGGCCGAGCATCTGTTTCACTGTGCCGGTCGCCTTGCCCGAACCGTCCGCCGCCAGGAACGTCCGGTGGATACCGACCGGCTCGTTGGTGAGCGGGTCAGTCATTAGCGCCACCATGGCCGGCAGCCTCTCGGCTTCGCGCGGACACGCCGGATGGAATCGGAGCACACCGCTGGCCGGCACGATCAGTCCGCGCCGTCTGGCAAGTACCGCGCCACCAGGGTGCCATCCGCCGGAATCGAACTCGGCCCAGATCCGCCGCGCCAGCAGTAGTGTGGACGGCGCCGGCGGTGGCGCGGCTTCAGCAGGTTTCCGTACCGGCCGTGGTTCACCACCGTCGGCGATGCCGAGCCAGCGGCGCGCCCACGCTAGTGTCCTGCCTCGCTAATGCCGACTAGAATCCCCGGCGGAGCGATTCGCCAGGAGGGCGCATGGCACAGCAGATCAGACGCGTGACGGCGGAGCCCGATGTGGTGGCGGAGTTGCGTCGGCGGTCCCGCGCCAGCGCCATCAGCATGCGTGATCGCGAGCGCGCCGCGATCATCCTGCTGCGGCTGGAGGGGCTCGGCGTGGACGCCGTCGCGGCACGGCTGAACACCACGCCGAAGCGGGTTTCGCTGTGGTCGCGGCGCTTCGCGGCGGCGGGTCTGGCCGGGCTGAACGATCGTCCCGGGCGTGGCCGCAAACCATCCATCCCGCCGGCCACGGTGGCGCGGGTGGTCACCGAGGTGACCCGGCCGCCGCCGGGCCGAGCCCGCTGGAGCATCCGCGCGATGGGCCGTCACGCCGGCATCTCCGCCAGTTCGGTGCAGCGCATCTGGTCGCGCAACGAGCTGAAGCCGCACCGCGTTAGGACGTTCAAGCTGTCCAACGATGCGAAGTTCGAGGACAAGTTCTGGGATGTGATCGGGCTGTATCTGGACCCGCCGGCCAAGGCGCTGGTGCTGTGCTGCGACGAGAAGAGCCAGTGTCAGGCGCTCGAACGCACGCAACTCGGGCTGCCGCTCGCGCCGAAGCGGCCGCGGACCATGACGCACGACTACGTTCGGCACGGCACCATCACGTTATTTGCCGCGCTCAACCAGCTGACCGGCAAGCTGATCGCGCGCACCGAGGCGCGCCACACGCATGTCGAATGGCTGCGGTTCCTGAAGCAGATCGAGCGCGAGACGCCGCGCGGGCTCGACCTGCATCTGATCGCCGACAACTATGCCACGCACAAGCATCCGAAGGTGCGCGCCTGGCTGGAGCGGCACCCGCGCTTTCACATGCACTTCACGCCGACCTCGTCGTCGTGGCTCAATCTGGTGGAGCGCTTCTTTGCCGACCTGACCGGCGACGTGATCCGCGCCGGCAGCTTCGGTTCGGTGAACGAGTTAGTGCGCGACATCAAAGCCTATCTCGCGGCTCGTAATGCCGAGCCTAGGCGCTATGTCTGGCGGGCCAAGGGGGCCGACATCCTGGCCAAGATCAAGCGCGCCCGCACCGCCCTCGCGCAGATGCAGGCGGCATGATTTTTTTGGATGGCATTTGCGAATCAGGAGACTAGGGCGTGTCGTCAATTGAGCCAGATGGCGCTCGCGGCGAGATACACGCCGGCAAGGAAGTTGCAGGCGGTTTTGTCGTAGCGCGTGGCGATCGCCCGAAACTGCTTGAGTTTGGCGAAGAAGTTCTCGACGAGGTGGCGCGCCCTGTAGAGATCGCGGTCGTACTCGCGGGGCGAGACGCGGTTGGCCTTTGGCGGGATCACAGCGGTTTTGCCCGAGGCCGCCAACACCCCGAGGACCCGTTCGTCGGCATCAAACGCCTTGTCGGCGATCAACGTCCCTGCCTGCATGTCCGGCAGGAGGTGATCGGCGCCGACCAGATCGTGCGCCTCGCCGCCGCTCAGGTGCAAGCCAACGGGATTACCAAGTGCGTCGACGAGCGCGTGGATCTTGGTGCTCAGTCCGCCGCGGGAGCGTCCGATCGCCTGATCCTCGCCAGCTTTTTTTGAGCGCCCGCACTGTGCTGATGCGCGCGCACGACGGTGCTGTCGAGCATCGCATATTCATTATCGGCATCGGCCGCGAGATGCTGAAACATGCGCTCCCAAACGCCGGATTTGCTCCAGCGGCTGAAGCGGCGATGCGCATTTTTCCAGTCGCCCAAGCGTTCCGGGAGATCGCGCCAGGGAATCCCCGCGCGATAGCGATACAACACCGCCTCGACGAATAGGCGGTTATCCGCGGCGTTGGCGCCGACCCAGCCTTCCTGGCCCGGCAACAGGTGCTTGATCCGCTCCCACTGGTCGTCGCGGAGTCCGTAGCGGCGCATCGGTCAGCCTCCAACAAGCTGACCGCCTACAAATCGAATAATCAGCCGCGCCGGAATCGGCTATTTGGCGCTTTTGGCCGATTGCCTTCCGAATGTGGCAATCTGGACTCGCGAGACGCGGAACAAACCACGAATCGCCAATTGACGACAGGCCCTAGCGCCTCGCGCATGTTGCATCGGAGGAGATGCCGCACCAGGTCGAGCGCATCGCCCCCGACGCCGCCGTCCCCGTGGTGGCACCAGAGACCGCGTTTCGGCCCGGCGACCGCGATGACGAGCCCGCCGTGCGGATAGAACCGCCACTCGCGCCGGCCGCGATAGGTCGGCGGACTGCCGACCAGCTCGACTGCCAGCGCCTCGATGCGCTCGGCCAATATGGCGGAGATGTTTGATGTTGACGATTGATTGTGCATCTGGCGGCGCACGCCGCCGGCTCCCGCATCCAAAAGCGAGCCTTCGGAGTTGACCGCGCGCCGCAACTGTGAGATTTCCAAGGTGTCTGGACCGGAAATCTTGCGGCTAGAGCGGCGTCCCGGGCCTGCTATCTGATGGTGGCGGGTTCCGGCTGTGCCTCCCTCCTGTGGTTGGGCTGACCCTCGTAGCACCACATCGGCGCCCGAGTTTCCACCTCGATAAAACCAAGTTCCGTCGATCGGTAAAATTTATCTATTGCCGATAGGTCGTGGCCCGAACCGTTCGCCTTGGCGTTTGTCGGAAATCAGCCGGGCGCTGTCCTGAACCACTACGAAACGAAAACATCGCGGCCAGGCGTGCACCAAGCGATGGTGCCGCTGAAGGGGCCTATTGTGCAACAGCGCTGCGAGACACTTGTCTGTTCCCGCCTCGGATCTCTGGCGCGGCGTGGATTTACCGGAGCGCCTCGCCGAGCAGCTCACGCGTGTCGAACGTCGCTTTGCCGTTCACGACGCGGGTCGCCAACGGCCAACGTTCGAGGGAGCGCGGTGATACCGGGAACAGGGTGCGCGAGATGATGTCGCCCCCCTGCCGCCGCGTGACGCGGCGCGGCAACGTTGCCGCGAGGGCGGCCAATTCCGGCGGCAGCGTGCGATCGGGACCATGGCGGATCATGCGAGCCTCTGCGTGATTGGGCTTTGCCATACCGCAAAATCGAGCATTGCCGCTATTTGTCTTTTGCCGGAGTTTTGTTGTAACTGTTACGCAACGACTCAAGCGCAATCGTTCGAGCCGCAACCAAAGTCGTCCGCTTGGCGGGATAGAACCGACTAAGCGCCTCTTGCTTCATGCGTAGCAACTCAGTGAATTTAATTTCGCCTGACCGGACGGCTTCGATCATAGCCGCGGCGGCCGCGGAGCGCTTGACACCCTGCGGTCCTCGCTTGTTTGGGTTCCCCCTGGGTTCGGGAGCGGCATCTGGCGCTCCCGCTGAAACTCGCTCGATCCGGCCAGTTTCGCTCGAAGCTCCCCGCCCGTGAGCCGGCCTAATCTCAAGTGACCCGTTACCTCGCTCCGGCAACATCGCCGTAGTGAACCGAATATAGCCCGAGCGATGCCAGGCCAGCAGCAGATCCGTGTGCGCGTAGAGATGCAGCCGCGACCCATCCAGGACGCTCGTTAGATGGCCGGTGCGCAGCAATACGTAGAATCTATGGGCAGTCATCGTGCGGAACCCCGCGCTAGGATTGAGCAGCAGCACCCCGCCGCGGCTGCCGCGCACGTAACGATCCGGCTCCTCGCCGACGCCGGAGCACAGGGCATCGATTAGTTCGTCCCAAATGCGCGTTTGCGCGCGTGGCGCATCCTCTATGGGCAGGCGCGTGTGTGTCGCCATCGCCTCGGCCACGTCGGCAACCGCGATCCAGGTGCCCGAGACGCTTGGTTCGGCCAGGAAGCGGTTTCGCCAGCGGCAGCGCCGCATCCGCATCCGATCCCGCCATTCGCGGTTTAGCCGATTATTGATGTCGTACCATTTGTTTTGCCAATTGATCGTGAGGTTGTAGAAGATGCGCAGAGTTGTCCCATCGAGATCGGGTTCGGTTGGCAGCCATGTCGGGTATGGCGTAGGCTCGAATTTAACCTCCATGTGCCGTCCTCACATGCTCGGGGTCATGCCGAGCGCGGCGGCGGGAATTGCCGCGCTGGGCCGCCAGCCTTGCTAGCCGGGATCACCTCGGCGCCGGAAGCCAGCCCTTCGATGGAGTTGGTGAGCAGACGGCCCCATAGCTGCAACGCCTCCACCTGCTCCGGCCAGCGTGAAGCGCGCTGGTATGTGCCAAGCACACCGCCGCGACTTGCGGATTGCCGATGGTTCAGCACCGCATCGGCGACCGTTTCGGAAAGCCGAGCTTCGCCCAACGCGGTTGCGAACGAGCGGCGAAAGTCGTGCCAAGTCCAGCCGTTCAGTCCGACAGCTTCGGCCAGCATCTCTTTCAGGTTGCTGAACGTGTTAAGCGGCCTGCCGGACTCGGGCGCTGGGAACACAAGTCCACCGGCCGGATCTCCGGCAGCGTCGTGCCGTACCCGCAAGATGTTCAGCGCCAGTGGATGCAGATGCAGCCGATGCGGGAACCCGTTCTTGGTCACCCGTCCGGCCTGGCGCCACTCGGCCGCGGCGAGGTCAAGATGCGACCATTCCATCCGCGCCGCCTCGCCACGCCGGCACGGCACCGCTATCAGGAACCGGGCGAGGTCGCGCCAAACCGGCTCGCGCAAGCTCTCTGCGGCGCGCCAGAGGCGAGCCAGCTCCTCCGGCGTGAGATAGTGCTCGCGTGCCGGCAGCGCCTTCGGGCGGCGCGCGCGCGTGATTTGCGTGCATGGATTGGTTTCGATGTGGCCCATATCCTGGCACCAATCCAGGAACCGCGAGAGAGCGCCGAAGCGTTTCCGAGCGATCATGCCATTCGCCCCGGCGGTGCTCAGCCATGCGCGAATGTTTGCCGCGCCGAGGTCGCTCACTGGCATGTCCAACGCCTGCATGGCGTCGAGCGCAAGCCGCACCTGCGTTAGTTCCTCGGCCACGTATGCCTTCGATAGTGCGCCCGCGCCGCGCAGCTTCGGGCGGCGCGGTAGGGCAGGCGCATATTCGCGGCAGGCCGCCCAGGGTCGTCGCACGTTTGCGCTGGCCGGCCGCCGCCTGCACTTTTTTGTCTGCCGCTGGGTCTGCCCCGGTCGCGGCCCGCCCCTTAATCCGGTTGGCCTCGGCGCGGGCATCCTCGGGCGAATGCGTTGCCGGATTGCCGATGCTGACGGTGCGATTTGGCCAGCGCCGGCAGGTGCGCGGGTTGGTCCCTCGCGGCCGGTAAGCGAATTCCCAGCGCATCGCGGTCGGGTTCACGATCAGCGCCAGCCCGCGGCAGCCGCTATCGCGAACGATCAGGCGGAGCCCCGGCGTGCGGCGCCGCCACGCCGTTTCAACCGTTGCCCGCGTGATCCGGATTGTTTCGCTGCTGATTTTCATGGTCGTCCGCCTCGTCCTGTATGTCCCCATGTCCTGTTCGGTCGCTGTCTTCGGTCGCTGTCAGCGGCTTGTGCCGAACAGGACATTGACAGGACACATGCCGCGTGGTCTATCGGAAGAGCGCGTTGGCGAGCGGAGGCGCTTCTTGGCGATATTGCTGAATGGTTCGACACTTGCGTAAAAGGGCGCGGGCGCGCGGAAGCGGGCGGAAGCACCTGCCCTGGGTTTCCTAATCCTGGGGCCGTGGGTTCGAGTCCCGCCGGGGACGCCAAGCAAAATCCGAAGGTTGGCAAACACGCCTCGCGAGAGCTTGGCGAGTTTCGGCCCATTGAGTTTGTAAGCTCGGTGCGACAACCCCGGGCTATTCGGGAGGAAACAGCGGCTTCACCGATGCCGGTCCGGCGCACCGTGAACCACGAGTATTCGGCCGGAGCGAGCACAAACCGGGCTCAATTGTCGTTACAGCTCTCAACTTAGCTCTCGAACCGCGTCAGAACGCGCACGGCAAAAGGACGTGGAGGCTTCGGCGCCGCCCACGCCGAAAAAATCTTGTGGGCTACACTGACAACTCGGGCCGACAGCGGCACGACAGCGTATCACGTCCCTGATCGCACTCCTGCCTCGTGATCGGTCTGCGACTCGCGCGAGCCACTCTTCAGCAATGGCAATTTCCTGATCGGATCCGCCTTCCAGAACGATCTCGCATACCTCCGCATCGACTGCTCGTCAGCGTTCGTGCATAGGGCCGAAAGGCGGTCGTTCCTCGACGCCGCCTACTTGCTCCCCTCGGAACCGCGCGGTAATCACGGAGACGAGATCGCGCCTAGCCGGGCGGCAGGACCGCAGAACGGCCGGGAGGAATGTCACCGCCAATCCGCCGGCGGAACTCGATATTGCTGAGGCGGAACGCATTTCCACGCTTTTCGGGGGGAAAATGTCGCAATCGGACCTGCACTATTTGGAGTTGACCGAGCTGACGCGGCGTATCCACGGCAAGGAAATCTCGCCAGTCGAGGCGACGCGCGCCGAACTCGATCGTATCGAGCGGCTCGATAACCGGCTTTCCAGCTTTGCGCTGGTAACGGCCGAGCTTGCGCTAGAGCAGGCGCGGCAGGCGGAGGCGGAAATCAATCGCGGCGACATCAAGGGGCCGCTGCACGGCGCACCAATCGCGGTGAAGGATTTGTGTTGGACGCGCGGCATTCCGACCGCGGGCGGCATGCCGATCCATCGCGATTTCCGCCCAGCCGAAGATGCCACCGTCGTACGCAAATTGCGCGATGCCGGTGCCATACTCCTGGGCAAGCTGCAACTGACCGAAGGTGCCTACGCCGATCACCATCCGGACATCACGCCGCCGGTCAACCCATGGAACGCCGAGCATTGGTCCGGCGCGTCGTCCAGCGGGTCCGGCGTGGCGACGGCGGCAGGCCTGTGTTATGGCTCGCTCGGCTCGGATACCGGCGGCTCGATCCGGTTTCCCTCGGCGGCGAACGGCGTCACGGGACTGAAACCGACCTGGGGTCGCGTCAGCCGTTACGGCGTGTTCGAACTCGCGGCAACGCTCGACCATATCGGCCCGATGACGCGCAGCGCGGCCGATTGCGCCGCGATGCTCGGCGCGATCGCCGGCGCCGATGACAACGACCCGACCGCCAGCCAGGAACTCGTGCCCAATTACCTCGCGGGCATTCGCCGCGGACTGAAGGGGCTGCGCGTCGGCGTCGATGCGGAATGGAACAACAAGGGCAGCGACGACGCGGTGGTGCGCTCGGTCGATGGCGCGCTGAAGGTCGTCGCGGAACTGGGCGCCGAGATCCGCCCGGTCCGCTTCCCCGACGCCGAGCAGGTCATTGTCGACTGGATTCCGAACTGCGCCGTCGAAACCGCGGTGGCGCATCTGGACACGTACCCCGCGCGCCGGACCGAATACGGGCCGGGGCTCGCCGGGCTGATCGACATCGGCCGCGAACTCTCGGGGTTGGATTATCAGAAGATCATCCTGCGCCGGATCGACTTCCGTGGCCGTGTGGCGAAGTTGTTCGAGGGCATCGACCTGCTGGTCGTGCCGGCGCAGCCTTTCGCGTCGCCGACCAAGGCGATGATGGCGCGGCTGGGCGAGGATCCGGCTTTGGTACGGGGTTTGCTTCGCTTCACCTGTCCCTTCGACATGACCGGCAACCCGAGCATAACCTTGCCCTGCGCCTTCACCGAGCAGCACACCCCGCTGGCATTCCAGTTCGTCGCGGCGCCGTTCGCCGAGGATCTGCTGTGCCGGGCCGGCTACGCCTATCAGCAAGCGACCGACTGGCACCGCCAGCATCCGGAACTCGGCTGACCGCAACCCGCGCAAACAAACAGGAACTGAGGAGGATTTGGTGATAAACAGGCGAACGCTCGTGACCGGCGCGGCGGCGCTGCCGCTGGTCAACATCATCCGTTCGGAGCAGGCACGTGCCGCCAATCCGATCAAGATCGGGCTGCTGGAGGACGTCTCCGGCGACCTCGCGATGTTCGGCATCCCGAAGCTGCACGGCTCGCTGCTCGCGGTAAAGGAGATCAACGACAGCGGCGGCATCATGGGCCGGCCGATCAACCTGATGCACCTCGACCCGCAAGGCGATAACGCGCGCTACCAGGAATTCGCGCGCCGGTTGCTGCGCAAGGAAAAGGTCGACGTGCTGATCGGCGGCATTACCTCCGCCTCGCGCGAGGCGATCAGGCCGATCGTCGATCGCGTGAACGCGCTCTACTTCTACACGAACCAGTACGAAGGCGGTGTGTGCGACGCCAATATGATCAGCGTCGGCGCGGTACCGGAGCAGCAGCTGTCCACGCTGATCCCGTGGATGGTGCAGAAGTTCGGCAAGCGCGTGTATACGATCGCCGCCGACTACAACTTCGGCCACCTGTCGGCCGAATGGGGGCGCAGCCTCTTGAAGCCGCTCGGCGGCGTGGTTGTGGGCGAGGAGTTCATTCCGCTCGGCGTGTCGCAGTTCGCGCAGACGATCCAGAACATCGAGAAGGCGAAGCCGGACTGGCTGTACATGCTGAATGTCGGCGCCGCGCAGAACTCGTTCTTCGAGCAGGCGTACGCCGCCAATCTGCATCTGCCGATGGGCAGCCCGATCAAGATCATGCTCGGTTTCGAGCACAAGCTGTTCCCGCCGGGCGTCATGGCCAACATGTATGCGACCGCGAACTGGTTCGAGGAACTCGACACCCCGCCCGCCGACGCATTCAAGAAGCGTTGGCGCGCCATGTGGCCCAAGGAGGTCTACATCAACGACATGGGCTACAACGCCTATGTCGCGCTGTACATGTACAAGATGCTGGTCGAGCGTGCGAAGTCGTTGCACAAGGACGACATCCGAAAGGTGATCGCCAAGGGCGACGCCGGCATCGACGCGCCGGAAGGCCACATCGTCATCGACCCGAAGAGCCAGCACACCTCGCACCACATGCGGCTGATCATGGTGGACAACAAGAATCAGGTCCACGTCCTGAAGGATTTCGGCGTGATTCAGCCCTACTGGCTCGGCCAGGTCGGCTGCGACCTCACCAAGTATAACCCGCACGAGCAGTACACGCCGGACCATTTGCCGACGAAGCGGATGTAAGTCGGGTAGCGGGACGGCGAGGAGGAGCGCGCATGTTGGCGAGTCTGTTCTCGTATTTTTACCAGTTCGCCGACGTGTTTTCCTTCCTCGTCCTTTCCGCGGCCGGCCTCGCCATCATCTTTGGTATGATGGGCGTCATCAACATGGCGCATGGCGAGTTCATCATGTGCGGCGTCTACGTGACCTCGGCCGCGTACCATGCCGGCTTGGCGCTGCCGCTCGCCCAAGCCTGCGGCGCGCTGGCCGCCGGCCTGATCGGCGTCCTGCTGGAGATCAGCATCATCCGCCCGCTCTACAGCCGCCCGCTCGATTCGCTGCTGGTAACCTGGGGCATCAGCCTGATCGCAACCCAGGGCACATTGATCGTGCTCGGCTCGACGTTTCCGGGCATCGGCACGCCGGGACACGGATTTTCGATCGGCCCCTACTCGTTTTCCACCTATCGCATGGTGCTGTTCGCGGCGGCGCTTGGCGTGCTCGGCTTCGTCTATCTGCTGTTCATGCGCACGCGCTTCGGTATCCATGCACGGGCGACCATGCAGAACCCCGCCATGGCGCAGGCGCTCGGTGTGCGCAAGGGCTTCGTCTACGCGGCCACTTTTGGCATCGGCGCGGGCCTGGCGGGGCTGTGTGGCGCGCTCTACGCGCCCACCATGAACCTGATCCCGACCATGGGGGCGAGTTTCATCGTCGAGGCCTTCGTCACCGTCGTGGTCGGCGGCGCCAGCGTCCTGCTCGGCACCGCACCGGCCGCGGTTGCGCTGGCCATCATCCGCTCGGGACTGAACGCCTGGTACGGCCAAGTCATCGGCGAGATCGGGCTGTTGATCGCCGTGGTGCTGATCATCCGCCTGCTGCCCGAAGGTTTTTCCGGCTGGCTGGCCAAACGGACGGCCTGAGCGATGCTTTCGTCACTTCAATCGTCACTTCACCTTCTCAACGGCCCGCAGACGCTCGGCAACGGCCGCGCCTTCTGGATCTCCGCCATCCTGGTGCTGATCGCGGCGCTTGCCTATCCCGCCTTCGCCGATCCGTACAATGTCGGCAACTTCGCGTATTTCCTGTGCTGGATCTTCATGGCGCTCGGTCTCTGCCTGATGTGGGGCTACACCGGGATGCTGTCGTTCGGGCAGACCTTCTTCTTCGGCCTGAGCGGCTACGGCTACGGCGTCATCGAGATCAATCTCGGCGCCGCGCATGGTGGGGCGATCGGCTCGCTGATTGCCGCGGTCGCGTTGTCCGCCGCCGCCGCCGCGGTGCTCGGCTATTTCATGATCTACGGCCGCATCGGCGGGGTGTTCTTCGGCATCGTGACGCTGTCCGTCACCCTCGCGCTCGCCTTCTTCGTCGGCCAGACCGCCGGGCCGGAATGGCATATCGGCCCGGCGCGGCTGAACGGCTTCAACGGCATGCAGGGCATGTCGCCGCTGTCGTTGCCCTGGTTCGGGCACGCGATCGACCTCGAGGAAACTGCGCTCTACTACTTCGTGCTGGTGCTGCTGGTCGGCACCTATCTGTTGCTGCGCGTGCTGGTGAACTCGCGCTTCGGCAACGTGCTGGTGGCGATCCGCGAGGACCCGCAGCGCGCCGAGTTGCTCGGCTACGATGTGCGCAAATACCAACTCGCCACCTTCGTGATCGGCAGTTCGCTCGGCGGGCTGAGCGGCGTGCTCTATTGCGCCTGGGGCCAGTTCATTTCGCCCTCCAGCATCGGCCTGCCAGCCGCCGCGATGCCGATCGTCTGGGTCGCCTTTTCCGGCCGCTCCGACCTCACCTCGACGCTCGTCGGCACCTTCGTGCTGCTCTTTGCCTTCCAGACCATCACCATCTACAGCGAGCAATTCGCGCTGATCCTGATGGGCGCATTGCTGGTCGCCACGGTCATGTTGGCGCCCTCCGGTCTCGTCGCCTCGGCGGGAAGATTGCTCGCCGGTATCCGCCGCCCGGCGCGCCCGCCCGTGTCCGCGACCGCGGCGCTGCGCCAGGAAGGCGCATGAGCGCGCTGTTGGACGTGCAAGGCGTCTCGAAGAGCTTCGGCGGGCTGTTCGCCGTCTCGGACGTCGATCTCGACGTCGCCGAGCGCGACATCCATTGCCTGATCGGGCCGAACGGTGCGGGCAAGAGCACCTTGTTCAAGCTCATCATCGGCACTTACGCGCCGAGCGCGGGCGCCATCCTGTTCGACGGCGCCGACATCACCCAGTTGCCCGCTTTTGCGCGCGTGGTGCGCGGAATGAGCATCAAGATGCAGACGCCGAGCGTATTTCGTGCGCTGCCGGTCCGGCAGAATTTGCACATTGCCCTGCAGCACCATGTCCGCCCGCGCCGGGAATCCGAGGAAGAAGAACGCCTGCTCGTCCTGCTCGGTCTTGCCGAGCACGCGGACAGGCTCGCCGGCGAACTGTCGCACGGTCAACAGCAATGGCTGGAGATTGGCATGGCGCTGGCGCTCCGCCCGCGCCTGTTGCTGCTGGACGAGCCGACGGCCGGGTTGTCGCCGGAGGAAACCTTTCGCACCGGCGAACTGATCCAGCGACTGAACGCCTCGGGCATGACAGTGCTGGTGGTGGAGCACGACATGGCCTTCGTGCGGCAGATCGCCACGCGCGTGACGGTACTGCATCTCGGCCGCGTCTTCGCCCGCGGCACGATCGAGGACATCATCGCCAATCCGGGCGTGGAAGAAATCTATCTCGGGGCGGCGCACGATGCTTGAGGTCTCCGGCCTGTGCGCGCGTTACGGCATGACGCCGGTGTTGCGCGGCGTGAATTTGTCGATCGGAGCGGGCGAGATCGTCGCCGTCATCGGTCGCAACGGGGTCGGGAAGACCACGACCATGCGCTGCCTGATCGGCTTGCTCGGTGCCTCCGCCGGCAGCATCCGCTACCGCGACCGCGACATCACGCACACCGCGGCCGACAGCCGCGCGCGAACTCGGCATCGGCTATATCCCGCAGGGCCGCGACGTGTTCCCGCGCATGACGGTGCAGGAAAACCTCGCGGTCGGCGAACTGATCGGCGGCGCGCGCGGCCAGTCGCACCTTGAGCGCGTGTACAAATACTTTCCGGTGCTGCGGGAACGCCGCAGCCAAGCGGCCGGCACGCTCTCGGGGGGCGAGCAGCAGCAGCTCGCGATCGGTCGCGCGCTGATCGGTGGCCCGGACCTCCTGCTGCTGGACGAGCCGTCCGAGGGGATTCAGCCGTCGATTGTCAAGCTGATCTGCCGTGTTTTGCGGGCGATCCGCGACGAGTTCGGCACCACGGTCGTCTTCGTGGAACAGAATCTCGACACCATCCTGGCGCTGGCGGAACGATGCTACGTCATGGAAAAAGGCGAGGTGGTGCGGGAGATCCGCAAGGCCGAGGTGTCGCAGGAAAGTGTGCGCGGCGCCTTGATGATATGAACGCGACCGCCGGCTCGGGCGCCCATCCGCGGCTTACGACACGAGCAACTTCATCATATCTGGAGAGGAAGGCGGCCCCACAGAGGGGAGGGTGACGCGTCGCTGCATCACCACACCCGTTGGTGGGTGCGGCAGGGTTTGAACCTGCGACCCCCGCCGTGTGAAGGCGGTTCCAAGGCTTTGCGACGGTTTGTAGCCAACAGATTGGCTTTGCAAAATCGGCTGACTGCTGCGGATTTTCCTTGCCAACCTCCGCTCTTGCTTGTTACGGCTTGCGCCATCCTGTTGGCTATGTGTTGGCTACGCGGAGGCGTCGTGCCGGATAGAAAACGGATCGGGTTGCGGGAGGTTCGGGCGCTGAAGCCTGGCGAGAAGGTGTGGGATGATCTCGTTCTCGGCTTCCATGCTCGCCGGCAGAAGGGCGCTGCGGTTGCCTATGTCGTGGTCTACCGCACCCCCGAGGGGCGCCAACGCTGGCACACGATCGGCCGCCACGGTTCCCCTTGGACCCCGGATACAGCCCGCACCGAAGCCCGCCGGCTACTCGGCGAATCCGCAAAAGGCGCCGATCCGGCAGCGGAGAAACAGGCGCGCCGCAAGGCGCTCACGATTGCCGAGTTGTGCGACCAGTATTGGCAGGATGCGACCGCCGGGCGCGTTCTGGTCCGCGGCGGCAAGCCGAAAAAGCCGCTCACACTGGCATCCGATCACGGACGGATCGAAGGTCACATAGAGCCGCTGCTAGGCAATCTACCGGTTGCCGCGGTCACGCGCGCAGACGTGGAACGGTTCATGCACGATGTCGCCGAGGGGCGAACGGTCAGCCGGCGAAAAACCAAGCCGCGCGGGCTTTCGTTGGTCCGTGGCGGGCGCGGCGTGGCGACGCGCACCATCGGCTTACTCGGCGCCATTCTGTCCTATGCGGTGGAAAAGGGGTTACGGTCGGACAACCCGGCGCACCGCGTCCGCAAATTCGCCGAGGGTAAGCGCGAGCGGCGCGCTTTGGATCGAGAATACGCGGCGCTCGGCGAGGCGCTCCGCAGAGCGGAAGCCGAAGGCATTTGGCCCGCAGCAATTGCCTGCACTCGCTTCCTCGCGCTCACCGGATGGCGGCGGGGCGAGGCGCTGGCGCTGCGCCGGCAGGAAATAGACTTAGCCAACAGAACGGCCGTTCTCGCGGACAGCAAAACTGGCCGATCTGTGCGACCACTCTCTCGCGCCGCTTGCGACATCCTCCGCGCACAACCGCTCATGGGCGAGCTGGTTTTCCCAGCGACGCGCGGTGAGGGCGGAATGAATGGATTTTTCAAACTCTGGCGCCGTATTGCCAAGCTGGGCGGACTGCCCAGCGACGTGACGCCTCATGTATTGCGGCACTCGTTCGCTTCGGTTGCCGCGGACCTCGGCTACAGCGAACCGACGATAGCCACTCTGATCGGACACAAGGGGCACTCGATCACGTCGCGCTACGTCCATTCCGCCGATGCCGTGCTCCTCGCCGCCGCTGATGTGGTCGCCAAGCGGATTGCGGACCTGATGGACGGAGCCGGCCAGCCCGAAGCGGCTGCCGAGCCCGGCAGCGATGATGAGCGAAATTCGTTGCACGTCGATCAACCGCAGGTTAGGCTCGCGATGGCGTGAACCGATCCGAGCCGCGGCGGTTTCCGCGGCAATAGGCGCCGCAAGGGGTGCGGGAACACCCGCTTGCGTCTTAGAGGCTGACCCGGAATCTATCCGGAACGGACCTTCGAGTTATTTCAACGACTTGGGTGTTGGTTGCGCGCGGTCGCTGGCTGGCGCAGGGGGTTGCGTGATTTCAGTGGCGACGATTCTCTCGGGTTGCGAAGACACCGAGGAGTGACATCATGGCCTGGACTGAAATCACGCGTGCCAGGTATCGGCGCGACGGTCTGCGCTATGCAAGCGATACCACCGACGAGGAGTGGTCGGTGATCGAGGTGCACCTGCCGCCGCCGGCCGAGCGTGGGCGGAAGCGCCACACCCGCCTGCGAGATGTCGTCGACGCCATCTTCTACATCGCCCAGTCGGGCTGCCAGTGGCGGCGGCTGCCCAAGGAGTTCCCGCCATACACCACCGTGCAGCGGTATTTCTATGCGTGGCGGGATAACGGAACCTGGCAGAGCGTCAACCATGTGCTGCTGATGGACGTGCGCGAAGCCGCCGGCCGCGAGGCAAGCCCGACCGCTGGCGTGATCGACAGCCAGTCGGCCAAGACGACCGAGTCCGGTGGACCGCGCGGCTATGCGGCCGAGAAGATGATCAAAGGGCGCAAGCGTCATATCCTCACCGACACCATCGGCCTGCCGGTCGGGATGATCGTGCATCCGGCGAATGTGCAGGATCGTGACGGCGCACCCGATCTGCTGGCGAGTGTGCGAAACTCGTTTCCCTGGCTGCGCCATGTCTTTGCCGATGGCGGCTACGCCGGTGAGAAACTGAAAGGAGCCATCGCGAAGCTCGGCGACTGGACGATCGAGATCGTCAAGCGTTCGGACCTCGTCCGCGGCTTTGTCCTGCTGCCGCGTCGCTGGGTGGTCGAACGCACGTTCGCCTGGCTGAATCGCAACCGCCGCCTGGCGAAGGATGTTGAAGCGACGATCGAAAGCTCGGTGACTTGGCTCTACATCGCCAGCGTAAAGTTGATGTCGCGCCGCCTCGCCGCGGCTTGAACAACCCTGACATCGGAGTTGCTAAGGAAATCAACGCGTTGGAGTTGCATGGGCGATTCGAGTCAAACTCTCAGACACTAAGACTTCCGGTTCCCCTTGCTTCTCGCTCATGGGCGGCTCCTTCACCATTCGGCCCGACCGAGGCCAGGAATTCAGCGCCGATGGCTGCTTCTGGTTCGTCAACTGCCGCCAGCACCCGGCTCCGGCAGTTCGCCGAGGTAAGCCTCCGCCCCGCGATGCCCGCACCCGGCGCATTTCAGGCGGCTCGCGGCCTGGTGCAGCGGCACCCGCTCGCCGAACCGCGCCAAAATGCGATCGGTCGGCAGCAGCGATTTCCGGCCGCACCGGACGCATCGGGCTATCCACACGTGACCGGGGCGGCCGAGCCGCAACATGCCAGTCTGCGGCAGGCGATCGGGGTTTCGCGAGCCCATGCGCCCAGAACATAGCGGGAACGCTGTGGCGAGCAAACATCGCTCCCGAGACGGGCAAACGAACCGCCATCCCCCCGAACCTGTTGGCTATGTGTTGGCTAGGTCGCCCAGCCGTTTTTCGCCGAGTGCACGTAAGACTTTGATTTCATTGGTGGGTGCGGCAGGGTTTGAACCTGCGACCCCCGCCGTGTGAAGGCGGTGCTCTGCCGCTGAGCTACGCACCCCGCGCCACGCGGAACCAGCGCGTGATAGGTCGGCGTGCTCCGGAGTGTCAACGGCGCGGCCTTTCACCCTCCGCATTTGTTCCCGCCCAAGTCCCGGAAATTCCCGAGAGGCGGCACAACCGGCGCCGGCACCCACCCGTTGCAGCGGGCGACATGCGAGCCCGGTTCAGCGGGCCACAGGAGATCCTGGCCATGGATGACAGTCCCACAACCGTCAACGGTCCGCTGCACAATCCGGCGGCAGACCTCGGGGAGCGACGCATTGTCGCGATCTTCGGCGATCTTGCGCAAGCGAGGGAGGCGCGGGAACGGCTGCTGCAACTCGGTATTCCGGCCGAGCGGATCGAGTTGGTGGAGCATGCCCCGGCGGATCGCGAGGCGGCGGCCGCGAGCGAGCCGGCCGACAAGAACCTGATCGGCCGGATCCGCAACACGGTCTGGCCGGATCATGGCGCGGAGGCCTACCGGGACTGCGGTCCGACACGGCGACCCCATCCTTGCGGTCTTTCCGCTTCCCGAGGAGGCGGACTCGGTGGTGCGCACGCTGGAAGCGGCGCATCCGAAGCATTTCGATCCGCGGCTCGAACTCTGGCGCAATACGGCCTGAGCCGCCGAGCAGGCCAACGGACCGGCAGCCGTATCGGCCAGAACTCCCGTGTCACGCGGGAAGCTTTGACAACGGGCGGGTGCCACCGCTAGCCAGGGCGGCATGTCCGCGACCGCAATCATCCTCGCCGCCGGGCTCGGCACCCGCATGAAATCGGCGCTGCCGAAGGCGCTGCACCCGATCGCCGGGCGCCCGATGCTCCGCCATCTGATCGACGCCTGCGCCGAGGTGTTCGACCGCGTCGTGGTCGTGGTCGGTCCCGGCATGGCGGGCGTGGCGGCGGTGGCTGCCCCGCACCCGACGGTCGTTCAGCCGGAGCGCCTCGGCACCGCCCATGCCGCGTTGCAGGCGGCGCCCTGGTTCGGCGAGGGCCTAGTCGCGGTTCTCTACGCCGACAATCCACTCGTCCGAGCCGACACCTTGCGCAAGCTGCTCGCCCGGTTGCAGAGCGGCGATGCCAGCCTGGCGCTGCTCGCCATGCGCCCGCCCGAGCCCGGCCACTACGGGCGCGTGATCGAAGCCGGCGGCCATGTCGAGCGCGTCGTCGAATGGACCAACGCGACCGAGGCGGAACGCGCGCGAACCCTGTGCAACGCGGGGGGCCTGTGTGGCGCCGCCGGTGCTCTGGTGCGCTGGCTTGGCCAGGTGCGGCCCGACAACCCGGCCGGCGAGTATTACCTGACCGATGTGGTCGCCCATGCCGCGATGGGCGGCGCCCGCGTGGTCGCCGTCGAGGGGCTGTTCGAGGAGCTGCGCGGCATCAATTCGCGGGCGGAGTTGGCCGCGGCCGAGGCAACCGTGCAGAGCCGTTTGCGCACCGCCGCCATGGATGCCGGCGTGGGCATGACCGCGCCGGAAACCGTGTTTTTGTCCGCCGACACCCGCCTCGCGACCGACGTGAGCGTGGCGCCGTACGTGGTGTTCGGTCCCGGTGTGGAGGTCGGGCCGGGCGCCGAGATCCGCGCCTTCAGCCATCTCGAGGGTTGCACGGTCGCCGCGGGCGCAATCGTCGGCCCGTATGCGAGGGTGCGGCCCGGCACGGTGGTCGGCGAGGGCGCGCATGTGGGCAATTTCGTGGAGCTGAAGGCGGCGCGGCTTGGGCGGGGCGCGAAGGCCAACCACCTGAGTTATCTCGGCGACGTCGAGGTGGGTGCCGGGGCCAATATCGGCGCCGGCACTATCACCTGCAATTACGATGGAGTCGCCAAGCACCGCACCGTCATCGGAGAAGGGGCGTTCATCGGCTCCGACACGGCGCTGGTCGCGCCAGTGACGGTGGGCGCACGGGCGATCACGGCGGCCGGCAGCGTGATCGTGCGCGACGTCGCGCCGGACGCGCTGGCGATCGCGCGCGGCGTGCAGGTCGAGAAGCCCGGGCGCGCCGCCGAGTTCCGATCCCGCCGCGCGTCGAAAGCGCCTGAGCGTAAGAAGGAAACAACCTGATGTGCGGCATTGTCGGCGTGGTTGGGGCGCAGGCGGCGGCTCCGGTGCTGTTGGAAGCCTTGCGTCGCCTCGAATATCGCGGCTACGACAGCGCCGGTATCGCCACGCTCGTGAATGGCCGCATCGAGCGCTGCCGGGCGGCCGGCAAGCTGGTCAGCCTGAGCACCGCGCTGGACTGCGCGCCGCTCCCCGGCACTACGGGCATCGGCCATACGCGCTGGGCAACGCACGGCGCGCCGACCGAGGGCAACGCGCATCCGCACGGCACGGCGCGCGTGGCGGTGGTCCACAACGGCATTATCGAAAACCATACCGAACTGCGCCGCGAGTTGGAGGACGAGGGCCAGGAGTTCGAGACCGAAACCGACACCGAGACGATCGCGCAACTGGTCGATCTGCACCTGAAACGCGGCATGGCGCCGGTTGCCGCCGCCGAGGCCGCCTTGCCACGGCTTCAGGGCTCCTACGCGCTCGCCATGATTTTCGCCGGCCATTCCGAGCTGATGATCGGCGCCCGACACGGCGCGCCGCTCGCCGTCGGATTTGGCGAGGACGCCATGTATCTCGGCTCGGACGCGCTGGCGCTGGCGCCGCTCACCCGCCGGATCGCCTATCTGCGCGACGGCGACTGGACGGTGGTGCGCCGGACCGGCGCGGAATTCTTCGACGCGCATGGCAACCCCGTCGAGCGGAACATCCACCTGACGGCGTTGACCGGGGCGGCGATCGGCAAAGGCGAGTTCCGCCACTTCATGGAAAAGGAGCTGCACGAGCACCCCGCGGTGATCGGCGACACGTTGCGCCGCATGGTCGATCCGGGCTCGCGGTCCGTGGTGCTCCCCGACCTGCCGTTCGATTTCGCCGCCGTTCCGCGCGTGACCGTCAGCGCTTGCGGCTCGGCCTATTACGCCGGATTGGTCGGGCGCTGCTGGTTCGAGAGCGTCGCGCGCCTGCCGGTCGATGCGGACGTGGCGAGCGAATTCCGTTATCGCGCGCCGCCGCTGCCGCGCGGCGGGCTCGGCCTGCTGGTCAGCCAGTCGGGCGAGACCGCCGATACCCTGGCGGCGCTGCGCTACATGCGCGAGGCCGGTCAGCACGTGCTTTCGGTGGTCAACGTGCCGGAAAGCAGCATGGCGCGCGAATCGGATGCCGTGCTGGAAACCGTGGCGGGGCCGGAGATCGGGGTGGCCAGCACCAAGGCGTTCACGACGCAGCTCGTCGTGCTGGCCTGCTTGGCGCTGGCGGCGGCGCGGGCGCGGGGCGAGCTGTCAGCCGAGCGCGAGGCGGTGCTGACCGGTTCCTTGCTCGAAGTGCCCGGCATCGCGGCCGTCATTCTGGATGACCAGCAGCGCATCGCCAGATTGGCGGAGCGCGTGGCGGAGGCGCGCGACGTGCTCTATCTCGGGCGCGGCAACTGCTTCCCGATCGCCCTCGAGGGCGCGCTCAAGCTGAAGGAGATCAGCTACATCCACGCCGAAGGTTACGCGGCCGGCGAAATGAAGCACGGGCCGATCGCATTGATCGATCGTGCCGTGCCGGTGATCGCCATCGCCCCCTCCGGGCCGTTGTTCGACAAGACCGCGTCGAACTTGCAGGAAGCCGCGGCGCGCGGGGGGCGGGTGATCGTGTTCAGCGACGCCGCCGGCGCCGAGCGGCTGCGCGGCATAGCGGTCGAAACGATCGTGGTGCCCGAGGTCGATCCGTTCGTGGCGCCGATCCTGTATGCCGTCCCGGTGCAACTCCTGGCCTATCATGTGGCGGTGCTGAAAGGCACAGACGTCGACCAGCCGCGCAACCTCGCGAAGTCGGTGACCGTGGAGTAGCGGGCGCTGCGCGCGGCCATTACCCTGGCGCGACCCGGGGCAATCGGGAAAAGGGAGGGGGCGAATGTCGGGTCTGCTGGCAGGGAAGTTGGCGCTGGTGACCGGCGCCGGGTCGGGGATCGGCGCCGGGATCGCGCGCGGCATGGCGCAGGCGGGCGCCCGCGTGATCGCCGTCGACATCAAGGCCGAAGCGGCTCGCACGATCGCGGAATCACTCGGGGGACGCGCCGCCTATTATAGCGCCGACGTCTCCGACCGCGGCGCGTGCGACGAGTTGGCGCGCCGCGTGCGCGCCGA
Source organism: uncultured Alphaproteobacteria bacterium (assembly GCA_963761015.1). Lineage (GTDB taxonomy): Bacteria > Pseudomonadota > Alphaproteobacteria > Acetobacterales > Acetobacteraceae > CAVXFL01. Next base: position 221,796 of record CAVXFL010000011.1, on the reverse strand, counting down.
CCTGGGTGACATTTCGGTGCTGGTGAACAACGCCGGGATCATCCGCCGCGGGTCGGTCACGGATGCGAACGCCCGGGAGGACTGGGACACGACGCTCGCCGTCAATCTCGACGGGCCGTATTTCGTGACCACCGCGTTCCTGGCCCAGTTGCGCGAGACGAAGGGCGCGGTCGTGAATATCGGTTCCGTGCAGTCCTTCGTCGCGTTGCGGAACTCGGCCGCGTACACGACCTCCAAGGGCGGTGTGCGGGCGCTGACCAAGGCGCTGGCGATCGAGCTTTCGCCGATGGGCATTCGCGTCAACGCCATCGGTCCGGGGTTGATCGCCACGCCGCTGAACGAAACGGCGCGGCAGAACCCGAGCTACATGGCGCAGTTCGAGGGGCGCATTCCGCTCGGCCGGATCGGCACGCCCGAGGATATCGCCGGCCCGGCCGTGTTCCTGGCCTCCGACATGGCGCGCTTCATTACCGGCGTCACGCTGCCGGTGGACGGCGGCTATCTTTGCTACTGACGATAGGGCTGAACCCCGACCGCGCGCCGGGCAGAGCAACGACCTCTGAGCCCGGTCAGAAGTTCAGCTTCAGCCCTGGCGTCGGCCACGGCATCGTGCCCAGGCGGCCGGTGTCGGACAGCGTGATGTAGGCGGTGCGCATGTCCGGCCCGCCGAAGCACATATTGGTCGGGTAGATGTCCGGCATCTTCACGGCGCGGACGATATCGCCGGCGGGTGAAATCTCGGTGATGTAGCCGGTGTTGAGCGTGGCGACCGCGATGTCGCCGTTTTCCAGTACGGCGAGGCTGTCGAAGCGGGCATTGCCGGGCAGGCCGCAAATTACCCGTCCGCTGTGGTGCGCGTGGGGGGGCGGTTTGCGCAGCACGCCGGGCGCCTCGATGTCGAAGGCCCAGAGGCGGGCACCCTCGGTGTCGGCGGCGTACAGCGTCTTGCCATCGGGCGACAAGCCGCAACCGTTTGGGCTGAGCATCGGATGGGCGATCTCGCTGATCTTCGAGCCATCCGGTAGCGCGTAGTAGATCCCGCCGTGGTCGCGGTGGCGCGTGTAGCGCTTGCCAAGGTCGGTGAAGTAGAATCCGCCGTGCTTGTCGAACACGAGATCGTTGGGCGCCGACAGCTTGTTGCCGTCGACCTCGGTGTAGAGCACGGTGGCCTCACCGGTCGCGGGATCGATGCGCTGGATGTAGCCGAACTTGTAGTCGGGGTGCGGCGCGATGCCCATCGAGAAGCCCTCGACGTATTTGCTGCCGCCATTGTTGCAGAGATAGAGCGCGCCATCGGGCCCGAAGGCCAAGCCGTTCGGTCCGCCGCCGCAACGGGAGAACACGCCGAGCGAACCGTCGGAGGCGACACGAGAGAGCTGCTGGTTACGAATCTCGGTCAGGATGATGCCGCCGTCGGGACAAACCGCGGGGCCTTCAGGAAAGCCGAAGCCCGTGGCCAAGATGGTGACGTCGCTCATTGGCTTCCCCCTGTCGTCGTGGTTTTGAAACAGTGTGGGCCGAGCCAGCGCGGCGCGGCAAAGAGCCGCCGGCTTCGAGAGCCGACGGCTTGATTCCGAAAGGTGTCACCCGCGCTTCTGGAGTTCGCGCAACACCGCCAGCGTCTCCTCTGGTTCCGGCCGGTGCGTGTAGTCTGGATCCGCCTCGGCGGAGGCTATGGTGCCGCCGCGCCGAATGACGATGCGAGCGGGCATCGACAACCGCCAGCTGTCGTCGCCGTTGAACTTCGTCAGGTCGATGCCGTTCGCCTTGTAGACCTCGATCAGGTCGTCCGGTAGCCGAAACGCCAGCCCGTAGGCCTCGCCCACCCTGTTGCCGGGGTCGGTCAGGATCGGAAACGTCAGCTTGTGCCGCTCCGCGCCGAGCTTGGTGAACTCCTGCAACTGCGGCGAAATAACAACAAGGCTTGCGCCCAGCAACGAGATTTCGGGAACTACTGCTTGCAGAGCATCCAGCTCATGTCGGCAGTAGGGTCACCAGAAGCCCCGGAACACACTCATTACGACGGGTCCGGACGCGGCCAGCGCCGATAGCGTGACCGGGTTGCGGTCTTGGTCCGCCAGGGTGAAGTCCGGCGCCTGCGCACCAGGCTTGATGACCTGCTGCAGAATGCCGGACCGGCGCAGTCGCTCGGTGGCATTGTGCATGACAGCAAGTCGCTCAGCCGGAATGCGCTTCGACGCCCCTTCGCGCACGGCCGCCAGCTTTTCCTCGAGGCTCATCGCGTTCTCCTACATCGCATGCCCGGTTCCGCGACCGATCGGAGCGGCCCGGAAAACAAACGTGGTCGCCGAGCGACCGTCATGCATATCATGCCGAAGCCAGCCCGGCGAGCCATCGCTCCAGCGCGGGAATGACGACTCCGACCACCTGAAAGCCGTGGGTAACCAGCACGTATTGGTTGTCCCCACCGCTGCCGGCGATCAGGGTCGGGAAGCCGACGATACCCGCGTTTTGCGTGAGCGCGAAGTCCGCGCGAAGTCTCTGCGACCGCGGCCTCGGCGTCAAACTCAGCGCGGAATGCCGTCGCGTCGAAACCAAGCTCGACGGCGATTTCGGTCAGCGTGCCGGCGGCGGTGACGTTGCGGTTCTCCGCGTAGAACGCCGCGTGAATGCGGCGCAACCCGGCGAGCCCCTCGTCCATGCCGCGCCGGCGCATCACGACGACGGCGCGACAGGCGGGCTCGGTATCATAGACGAAGGTCTCGCGCGAGAAGAAAGCGAAGTCGAAGGGCTGGCCGGACGCTTCGCGCACATGTTCCCAATGCGAGCGCGCCGCGGCGCGGGCCGCGTCATCCATCGCCGTCGTCGTCCCCGGGCGCAGGCCACCAAGCACAAGTCGGATCGGCAAGCTCTTCCCGAACCGCTCGCGGATGGCGGCGATCACGGGTGAGAAGCCCCAGCACCAGGAGCACATCGGGTCGGCGAAATACACGAGGTGCGGACCAGGCATGGCAACGCCTCCGTGATGCCGACCGTGGTGCTGAAGTCTACGCAGGCAATCCGCCGGATGGATGCCATAGTCAAGCGCTCATGGCCGTTTCCGCCAGTCTGTTCGGCATCGGTCTTGGCGCTATTCGCGCGTGGGCGTCGTGTTTGCGGCTCCGGATGACCAAGGGAATTCGGTATGGCGCTTGAGCGGATGCAGTTCGCTGAGTACCATTACTGCCAGATCAGGGAAGCGGACAAATGCCGGCGATCAGGGTGCGAGAACTCGCGTTTGGGCGGCTGCGTTCGCCTGATCTCGACGCGCAGGAAGAGTTTCTCACGGCATTCGGCATGGTGCGCGCGGCGCGAACGCCGACCGCGCTTTACATGCGCGGGACGGGGCCCTTCCACCATATTCATGTGACGGAGAAGGGCGACCCGGCGTTCCTCGGCTTTGCCTGGTGCGCGAGCAGCGAGGAGGACCTGAAGGTGCTCGCCCAACTCCCCGGCGCGTCGGGGATCGAGCACATCGACGAGCCCGGCGGAGGCACCCGGGTCCGGCTCTCGGAACCGAACGGCTATGCCGTTGAGGTGGTTCACGGGCTCGAGGCGGTCTGGCCGATTCAGGTGGTGCGCCAGCCGCTGAACTCCGGCCCGGAGCCGCTGAACCGCGCGGGCGAACTGATGCGCTTCCGTCGCGGACCCTCGCGCGTCAACCGCATCGGCCACGTTGTGCTCGGCTCGCCAAGGAACATGGACACCGTTCGCTGGTTCCGCGACACGCTCGGGCTGATTTGCTCCGACGACGTCTATGCCGGTAGCCCGGACAATATTGTCGGTTCGTTCAATCGCCTCGATCGTGGCGACGAGTACGTGGACCACCACGCGTTCTTCTGCATGAAAAACGCGTGCGCGGGGCTCAATCATTTCTCCTTCGAGGTGCAGGACATCGACGATGTGTTCATCGGGCACGAGCATCTTGCGAGCCTGGGAAAGTACGAGCATATGTGGGGGATCGGGCGGCACCTGCTGGGCAGCCAAGTATACGATTATTGGGCCGATCCGTGGCGGCGGGTGCACGAGCACTGGGCGGACACCGACCGGCTGAACGCGCGCAACGGCGGCAACCTCATATCGGCGGAGGACGGACTGCGCTCGCAATGGGGCACGCGGCCGCCCGAGAAATTCATGGGCCACGTCAGTCCGTGATACCCAAGACGCGCAGCTCGTTTTCGCGCGGCTCGGCGGGCACCCGACCGCCCCGATCACGATCTCAATGTTCGCGATGCTGGACGGGGCAACGCGCTGGCTGCCCCAATCCGGCCCCCTGAACCCGGCCGCCTACGCGGGGCTGGCGGTCGCCTGCGTCATGGCGGCGGCCGAAACGGCCGCACCGGGTGCGCCGCGGCAGGGCTGGTCGGAGCGGATCAGCGCACCGGCGGCGTAGACGCCGCCCTCCACGATGCCGCCACGTCAGCGGCAGAGCAGCACGCCCGGGACGGGCCTATCCTGCCGGCGGGCGCGCTTGCGCTCGATCGCGGCGACGGCGCGGCGGGAGGCCGTGTCGGGTCGGGCGCGGCGGAGCGCCACGGCGCCGTGCTGGCGGGCCTCGCTGGCGGTCAAGAGCCGCGCAACCCGCCAGACCAGCCAGGCGAAGCTGCCGGAGAGGCGGAACCGGCCGATTTCGGCGACCGCGAAGCCGCGGCAGACCGGCGCGAACTTGGACCCGCGAGCGGCGGGGACGTCGCCGTCCGCCCAGAGCACGGTCGCGCTCGGGATCGGCTTGCCGGCGAGCACGATGCCGACCGCGTCGTTGCTCGGCGCCACGCCGAGGCGCAGCTCCACGCCGAGGCGCTTCAGCGCGTCACGCGCCAGGCTGGACAGGCTGATGGCGAAGCCCGGGAGGACGCGGACGGCGGGATCCACCAGCACGACGCGCGCCATGGAGGGGTCGAGGCGGGGGAAATCGCGATCGAGCGCGGCGGCAAGGCATTCGGCGAGGGAACCGGCCAGCGCCACGCCAGCCTGTCCGGCGCCGACCACCACGAAGGTCAGCAAACGGCGACGCTCGCCATCGTCGTCGGTGGCCGCGGCGAGCGCGAGCGTACGCAGCACGCGATCACGTATAGGAGGCGCATCGTCCAATCCGGCGCTGCTGCTCAACTCGGTCGTATCGGGTTGCGGACTGGTCGGTGCGATCAGCATGGCGCCTCTCCTTCGCGTCTCGTCGTCGTCAATACGCACGTCGCACCCGCTCGGGGTGTGGCGCCGGTCACAGCGCCCCTCGGGTCCGCGACTGCTTTGTGTGTTGTCCCGCCTCGCCGCTGGATTACGGGTTCGCGAGCGGTGTGGATGATATTGGAAGGCCGGCCGCGGAAGCCAGCATGGCAGTGCTGCGAAAAGCGCGCGATGCGGCTACAACGGTGGAATCGTGCCGCGTGGCGCCTCGCGTTCGTGTCGCGGCGCGACCCGGCCTCGCTGACGAGAGCACGAAGCCCATGCGATTCGAGGATCCGATGGTGCGGGCATGGGTCAGGCTCTGGGGGCTGATCCTGCTCGGCTGTTGCGTCGCCGCGGTGGCGGGGGTGATCGCGACGCTGTGGGTGATGAGCGGCTTTCACGGCCTCGGCGTGGACGCGAACACCGTGATCGCGTTGCTGCTGGGCAGCGTCGGCACCGCGGCGCTTGCCGTCGTGCTGATGGGGCTGGTGTTCTACAGCGACGCGAGCCGGACCGACGAGGAGGTGCGGGATCTAACTACCCCGGAGGATGAACGCGACGCGCCCGGCAACACACGGTCGCGGCGCCCGCCGAACACATGACGTTCATGCCGCCCGGGCCCCGGTTTCCCGTCCCGTTCTCCGCCCTGTAGAATATCGCGATGCACAATCCGACCACCGGCCCAAGTCTGGTTTTTTCCCATGCGCAGCCGCCGGCGGCCGGGCGCCTGATCGAGGTCGCGCGCGGCGTGCAATGGCTGCGGCTGCCGTTGCCGTACCGGCTCGATCACGTGAACATCTACCTGCTCCGCGACGACGACGGCTGGGCGATGCTGGATACCGGGCTCGGCACCGACGCCTGCCGCGCCGGCTGGGAATCGGTGCTTGCCGGACCGTTGGCGGGGCAGCGGCTCACCCGCATGATCGTGACGCATTATCATCCGGACCATGTCGGGCTGGCGGGCTGGTTCGCCGAGCGGTTCAGGCTACCCCTGGTGATGCCGCGGCCGGAGTATCTGTTCAGCCTGGCCCTGCAGCACGCGCCTGGCGATCTCGGTTCGGAGATGCACCGCCCGTTCTACCGCCGCCACGGCCTGCCGCCGGAGCTGACGGAACTCGTGCTCAGCCGCGGGCACGAATATCTGCGCCGCACGACGGGCGTGCCGACCACCTATCATCGCATCCGGCACGGCGACGGCTTGCGCGTCGGCGCGCGGCGGCTGCTGGTGCGCACGGGCGGCGGGCACTCGCTGGAGCAGGCGATGCTCTACGCCGCCGAGGAGCGGCTGTTCTTCGCCGCGGACCAGGTGATCGCTAGGATATCGCCCAATGTCAGCGTGATGGCGATGGAGCCGGACCTGGACGCGCTCGGCATCTACATCGAGTCGCTCACCGGCCTGCGCGAGGCAATCCCGCCCGACGTGCTGGTGCTGCCTGGCCACGGGCTGCCGTTCCATGGCCTGCATGTCCGCATCGCGGAGCTGCTGGCGCATCACGACGAACGCTGCGGGATGATCGCCGCGGCGTGCCGCGCCGCGCCGCGCTCGGTGTTCGACCTCATCCCACACGTGTTCCATCGCGAGCTGGACGAGCATCAGACCGGCTTCGCTTTCGGCGAGGTGCTGGCGCATGTGAACCACATGCTCGCACGCGGCGACCTTGTGCTGGAAACCGGCGGCGATGGCATCGATCGCTATCGCGCGATCCGGCCGTAGGCCCGGACCGGGGCAAGCACTTGGCGCCGAACGGCAAGAAATCCGCCAGCATCGAACACATGGTCGGCCCGGACGGCGTGATGGCACTCGTGTTGTCCGGCACCTGGTCGATGGACGCCAGCTTGCCGTCGCCCGAGGCGACCGTGCGGCAACTAGACAGGACGCCGCCGCTTCGGCGCGTCGCCATCGTGGGGACCGGTCTCGAACGCTGGGACAGCGCGCTGCTCGCCTTCCTGCGGCGCATCGAGGCGGCGTGCCACGAGCGCGGCGTGGTGCTGGATCGGAGCAACCTGCCCGAGGGCATGCGGCGGCTGCTCGACCTGGCCGGCCCGATCGACGAGAGCGGGCGAGCCGAGCGAGGCATTCGCCGCAACGTCCTGGAACGGATCGGCGGCGGCGCGCTGTTGGCGTCCGGGAGCGCGGTGGGCGCCGTCACCCTGGTCGGCGAACTGGCGATTTCCACCACCCGCTGGTTGCGCGCGGCGGCCGATGTCAGGCGCTCCGACGTGCTGGTGATGATTCAGCGCTGCGGCGCCGACGCGTTGCCCATCGTCAGCATCATCGCGCTCCTGGTCGGCATGATCCTGGCGTTCATCGCCAACCTGCAATTCAGCCGCTTCGGCGCGGCGATCTACGTCGCCGACCTGGTCACCATCGCCATGATGCGCGAGATGGGCGCGATCATGACCGGCATCGTGCTGGCGGGGCGCACCGGCGCCGCCTTCGCCGCCGAGATCGCCGCCATGCAGGGCAACGAGGAGGTGGACGCGCTGTCCACGCTCGGCATCCGGCCGGCCGAGTTCCTGGTGCTGCCGCGCGTGTTCGCGCTCGCGGTGATGATGCCGGTCCTGGTGCTGTACGCGGATGCCGCCGGCATTCTCGGCGGCGTGCTGGTCTCCGCGTTCGGGCTGAATATCACGACCGAAAGCTATCTTCTGGAAACGCAACATGCCGCGACGATGACGAACCTGATCATCGGCCTGGCGAAAGGCCTGGTGTTCGGGCTGCTGGTTGGGTTTACCGGATGCCGCCGCGGCCTGATGGCGGCGCGCAACGCCGTCGCGGTCGGCAACGCCGCCACCTCGGCGGTGGTGTCCGGCATTCTGCAAATCATCGTCGCCGACGCCATCTTCGCGGTGGCGCTCAACATCATGGGCATCTGATGGCGGTATCGGACGGGCAGGCGCCGCCACTGATCGCGGTCGAGGCGCTGGAGATGCGCATCGGCGGGCATCTGCTGCAGCGAAACGTGGCGTTCGCGGTGGCGGCGGGCGCGATCTTCGTGATCATGGGCCGCAGCGGCTGCGGCAAGAGCACGCTGCTGCGGCACATGACTGGTCTCGTGCCGCCGGCGAGCGGCGATGTGCTCTACGATGGCGTGCGGTTCTGGGGCTCGGACGAAACGACGCGCCAGGCGATGCGCCGCCGCTTCGGCGTGGTGTTCCAGAGCGGGGCGCTGTGGAGCTCGATGACGGTCGCCGAGAATGTCGCGCTGCCGATCGCGCAGTTCACCTCGGCGCCGAAGGCGGAGATCGACGCGATCGTATCGCTCAAGCTCTCGCTGGTCGGGCTGGCCGGCACCGAGCACCGCTATCCGTCGGAACTCAGCGGCGGCATGCGCAAGCGCGCTGGCCTCGCGCGCGCCATGGCGCTCGATCCCGACATCCTGTTTCTCGACGAACCATCCGCCGGCCTCGATCCGATCACCGCGAAGCGTCTGGACGATCTGATCCTGGAGCTGCGCGACAGCCTGGGCGCGACCATCGTCATCGTCACGCACGAACTGGCGACCATTTTCGCTATCGGCGACAACTCGATCTTCCTCGACGCGGATTCGAAAACGCCGATCGCGCGCGGCAATCCGCGGCGGCTGCTGCGCGAGTGTGACAACCCGACCGTGCGCGACTTTCTGACCCGCGACGAGCCGGGGCGGGCGCTCGCGACCGTCAATGGGCAGGCCTCGGCATGAAGGTCAGTCCCACCGCGGTCGGCGCCTTCATCCTGGGCGGCCTGGCGCTGGCGATCATTGCCGTCGTCAGCATCGGCGGCGCGCGGTGGTTCCAGCCCCAGATGCGCGCGGTGGCGTATTTCCACGGCAACGTGCACGGGCTCGCGCCGGGCGCCCAGGTGGAATTCCGCGGCGTTCCGGTGGGCAAGGTCTCGGGCGTCAATCTCGAAGTCGACCTTCGCGACCAGTCCGCCGTGATTCCGGTGGTCATGGAGATCAATCCGCACGCCTGGAATTACGTCCGCGGCAGCAAGGGCGAGCAGATGACCATCCCGCAGGCGGTGGCCAAGGGGCTGCGGGCCGAACTCTCGATCCAGAGCTTCGTGACCGGGCAGATGTTCGTCGAGCTGGATCTGAAGCCGGGAACGCCGCTCGAGCTGTTCAAGCCGAACACGCTGGAGCTACCGCAGATTCCGACGATCAAATCCGAGATCGAGCGGCTGAAGGACGTGGTCACCGGCCTGCCGTTGCGCGAGATCGCGAACTCGCTCGACAAGGCGGTGCACGATCTCGATCAGCTGATCGCCGCGCCGGAGGTTTCGGATCTGCTCAAGAACCTCGCCGCCACGGCCTCCAACGCCAAAAACCTGATGGCCGGTCTGAACGGCGATCGCGCCAAGCTCATGGAGCAGCTGCACGCCACCCTGGGCTCGATCGAGAAGGCGGCGACCAGCATCCAGGGCCTCTCGGGCGATGCCCGCAAGACGGTGAAGAACCTCAATCAACTGACGGCCAAGGATTTGCGCAAGGCGCTGAAGGCGGCGCAGGCGAGCCTGGAGGAGATGCAGCGGGCGTTGCACGAGGTGGCCAACATGCTCTCGCCCTATTCGCCGGAGCGGACGCAAATCTCGCGCATCCTGGATTCGGTATCGAACGCGGTGCATTCGTTGCGCAATTTCGCAAGCGAGCTGCAGCGCAGGCCGAACGCCGTGCTGTTCGGCCGGTGAGGCGGCGCGCCGGGCGGCGCCGGCGTCTCCGCGCGCCAACCTAAGCGGTCGCCGCGCGTTCTGGCCCCGATTGGACCAGGCAAATTGCCGGGTCGCCTTTTGGCATGAACAACCGCGGGAGACGTTGCTATGCGTCGTCTGCTATTCGCCGCCGTATTCGCCGCGAGCGCCGCCTCGGCGGCCTTCGCCACGCCCCCCGGAACCGGCCCAGACACCCAGAACGCAGGGCCCGAGGCGCGTCAGCACGTCGGCCATGCCGCGCGCGAGACCGGAAGCTTCCTCCGCCGTGGCTGGGAGGGGACGAAGGAAGCCGCGCACGAGACCGGCAACGCGCTGAAAAAGGGCTGGAACACCATCGAAAGCGGTGTCCGTTGGGGGTGGAATCACCCGAAGGGCGACCGGGCGCCGCCCGCGCCGGATACGGGCGCGCGGCAGTGAGTTTCGCGTGACCGCTGATTCGAGTGGTGCGACAGAGTTGCCGATTTCGACTCGACCCGAATTGGTGCGCTGGATGGGCGGCGTTATTGTCGGGCCGGCACCTCCAGTTCTAGCAGCACCGAACCCAGGCATTTGCCGTGGGCGTCGAGCGACAGTGAGCGGGTGACGCCGCCGGCGAGCGCGCGCTCGAGCACGAAGATCAGCGCGCCCAGGGCCGGCAACTCGTGGCGCGTGACTTCGCCTGTCACGATCGCGGCGAAATGCATCCGAACACGCTCGGCGGTGACATGCTCGGCGAGGAAGACGAAATCGCCCGGGTCGTAGGCGATGACGGAAATCTGCGACGTGTTGCCCTTGTCGCCGGTGCGGGCATGCGCCAATTCGCGCAGTTGCATGGTTAGGCGACCTCGTAGCCGACCGCGGGGCGCACCTTCTCGCGCGGGATCAAGGTGGAAACCACCGCTACCACCTGCTTCGCCTGTTTCCAGGCGCCGCCACCGCCAGCCGGGCCGTTGGTGTAGAGCGTTTCCACCTCGTTGCCGATTCGGATCGCCTCGGCTTCGGTGGCGGTGCGTCCGGCCACGCGGACGCGGATTTCGGCGGGTTCGGTCGCGGGTGGCGCCGCCCCGCCCCGGTGGACGGCATCGACGCCGATCAGCTCGAAGCGGGTCTCGCTGGCTTGCACGCTGGTCAGTTTCAGGCGCTCCCTGACGATATCCAGCGCGAGCCGCCCGCGCGCTACCGCGCCGGGGCCGCAATAGGAAATCTGGCCCTCGCCGATATAGCCGTCGCGATAGCCGACCGAGACTTTCAGCGTGTCCGGCCGGCGGCGGCCCGAGCCGCCCGCGACGGCGATCCGGTCGCGCGCCTGTTCCGTGAAGCGGACGGAGGCGAAATCCGCGACGACGTCCGGTTGCAGATAGGCGGTCGGATCGAGCAGTTCGTACAGAAGCTGCTCCTTGCAGGATTGCAGGCTGATGCGGCCGCCCGAGCCCGCCACCTTGGTGATGACACAGGCGCCGTCCTCCGAGACCTCGGCGATCGGGAAACCGAGCCGCGCCAGATCGGGCACGTCCTTGTAGCCGGGATCGGCGAAATACCCGCCGGTGATCTGGCCGGCGCATTCCAGGAGGTGCCCGGTGACGGTGCCCTTGCCGAGCCGGTCCCAGTCGTCCAGGGCCCAGCCGAACTCGTGCACGATGGGTGCCAGGAACAGCGCCGGATCGCCGACGCGGCCGGTGACGACCACGTCGGCCCCGCCGGCCAGCGCCTCCACGATCGGGCCGACGCCGAGATACGCGTTGGCGGACCAGATGACATCGCCGAGCGAGGCGACCGTGCCCGGCCGTTCCAAGAGCGGATAGTCGCCGTCGCGTAGCTGCATCAGCACGTCGTCGCCAGTGACGGCCGCGACCTTCAGCCCGGCGAGGCCGAGCCGGCGCGCGACGTCCACGACCTTGCGCGCGGCCCCGAGGGGATTGGCCGCGCCCATGTTGGTGATGATGCGGATGCGCCTGGCGGCGGCGATCGGCAGCACCGCCTCCATGCGCGCGACCAACAGCGGGTCGAAGCCGGCGTTCGGGTTCTTCAGCTTCTCGGCCTGCGCCAGCGCGACGGTGCGCTCGCCCAGACACTCGAAGCCGAGATAGGCGATGTCGCCCTTTTCGGCGAGTTCGACCGCCGGCTCGATCCGGTCCCCGGAATAGCCCGCGCCGGAACCGATCCGTATCGTTCGCATGGCTTCCTCACCCGCCGCTCCTCGCAGCGCAGCACGACCGGATGGAGTCGACAAGCCCGTCGCCATGGCGACATCGGGTGCCGGCTTTAATTTGGACAAGAAAGGATTCGTCGGAGCGGGCTGGGCTGTACGGCAACCAAATCCTCAGCGCGTCGCGCCAAGCGCTCGTAACCTTCAGCGACCGCGACCATAGCGCGCCTAGCGTCCAAATCGGACATCAGTCCGCAATACAACGGGATTCCTCGGCGCGATCCCTCCAATATTGCGGGTTGTCTGTGATGGCCATGTTGGGGATACCTTTTGCAGGCATGCTGCGCTCCGAACGACCGCGAATCCTGTCCGGCGCGGCCGACTAGCCGGGCGACACCGAGCGGAGCACACTGGCATGTGAGCCGGAAAGGGGCAAACATGATTCTACCAGCGGTTTCGCGACGACTGATTTTGCGCGATCTCCCCCTCGATGGTAGAAAATTCTGCGAAATGAGCCGCTGCGCGCGGCCGGTCCGGCAGCTCCGGGCGAGCTTCATTCCGGGGCGCGCCGGCGTTGTCCGACGCCGGGTATTGTCGCTCGCCGTGGTCCTTGCCGCGGCGCTCTTGGTGGGTGCGGCGCAGCCGAAGGCGGCGGAGAAACCGGGCCGTGCCGCGCTCACCGGCCAGCTTCTGGTGGCCACGTCGGAGATCGGCGATCAGCGCTTCTACCACGCGGTGATCCTGCTGGTGCAGCACGATGCGCGCGGCGCGCTCGGGATCATCATCAATCGCCCGATCGACGAACGGCCCTGGGCCGGCATCATGAAGGCGCTCGGCGAGAAGGGCGCCGCAATTCCGGGCAAGCTGCGCATCTTCGCCGGTGGCCCGGTGCAGCCCCGGCTCGGTTTCGTCGTGCACAGCGCCGAGTACCGCCGGACGGGGACCATCGCGATCGACGAACACGTGGCGGTGACCGCCAGCCGAGCGGTGCTGGTAGACATGGCCCATGGCAAGGGGCCGCGAAAGGCGCTGGTCGCCTTCGGCTACGCCGGCTGGGCACCGGGTCAGCTCGAGCGGGAAATCGCGCTGCACGCCTGGTTTACCGAGCCCGAGGAGCCCAAGCTCGTGTTCGACCTGGACCGGGACAAGGTCTGGAACGAGGCCACGGCGCGTCGGCCGATCTCGCTCTGAGCCGCGGCCGCTAGCTAGGCCCTTATCAGCGTTCCTACGCCGCGGTCGGTGAAGAGTTCGAGCAGGCAGGCGTGCGGCATCCGCCCGTCGATGATGACCGCGCCCCTGACGCCCTTCTCGACCGCGTCGATGCAGGTTTCCACCTTGGGAATCATGCCGTTGGTGATGGTGCGGTCGGCTATGGCTGCCCGCGCCCCGGATACCGACAGCTCCGCGATCGGCTTGCCGGCGCCGTCCAGCACGCCCTGCACGTCGGTCAGCATCAGCAGCCGCGTGGCGCCGAGCGCGCCGGCAATGGCGCCGGCCACGGTATCGGCATTGATATTATAGGTTTGGCCGTCGGCGCCGACGCCCACGGGGGCGATGACCGGAACCAGCCCCGCGCCGGTCAGGGCATGGATGACCCGCACGTCCACGTGCTCCGGCTCGCCGACGAAGCCGAGATCGAGAACGCGCTCGATCCGGCTGTCCGGATCGACCTTCGTGCGGGCGAGCTTGCGGGCGCGGATCATGCCGCCGTCCTTGCCGCAGATGCCGACGGCGAGCGCCCCGGCGCCGGTGATCAGGGAGGCGACCTGTTTGTTGACCGTGCCGGCGAGCACCATCTCGACCACTTCGACCATGGCGGCGTCGGTGACGCGCAGCCCGTCGACGAAGGTAGACTGGATGGCGAGGCGCTTCAGCATGGCGTTGATCTGCGGTCCGCCGCCATGCACCACGACCGGGTTGATGCCGACCTGCTTGAGCAGCGCGATGTCGGCGCCGAACTGCTGCGCCAGCGTTTCCTCGCCCATGGCGTGGCCACCGTATTTGATGACGACGGTCGCCCCGGCGTAGCGGCGCAGGAACGGCAGCGCGTGCGCCAGGATGCGCGCCTGCTCCTCGGCCGTGCCAAACTTTTCCGGATCGGGGCTCAACTGAAGAAATCCTTGAGTTCGATCCCCGGCGGGTCGAGCATCAGCCGGCCGTCGCGGACGATCCGGGTGGTGATCGCGCCGGCGGTGTCGCGCGCGTGGTGGATCACGCTCCGGTTCTCAGTCTTGACGATGAGATAGTGGCGCACCGATGGCAGGCCGAAGTAGCCCTCCAGCTTGGCACCGGCATCCCGGTATTCCGTCGAGGGGGAGCGGACTTCGACGAGAATGATCGGGTCCGAAAGCTGCACCGTGTCGTCCGGCAGCGGTGGGCCGCAGCGCGCGAGAACATCGGGTTCGTAGATGGTGGTCTGATCGATCTGAACCGAGGCCCCGCCGGGCAAGGTCTCACAAGGCAGGCTGGCAGCCTCGATCGCCTCCGCGAGGCGGCGCGCAATCAGAAACTTGGTGCGCGTGTGCACCAGGCGCTCCGGAGCCATCGCGACGACTTCGCCGGCGGCTAGTTCGTAGTGCTCGGTCTCGGGCTGCTGCATGGCCCAGGCGATGAATTCGTCGGCGGTCATGCGGGCGGGGGCGGGAACGGTCATGCTCGGTCCATTCTACGGAGACGCTGGCGCAAACGCGAGTAGCGGCGGCCGGCTCATGGCGGCGGGGCGAGGCCGAGATTGCCGCGCAGGGTCGGCGACGCGTACTCGGTCTGGAACAGCCCGCGCCGCTGCAACTCCGGCACGACCAGGCGCGCGAAGTCCGCGTAGGCGCCGGGGATGTGGGTGGCCGCGATCACGAATCCGTCGCACGCGCGGCCCGAGAACCAAGCCTCCATCTCGTCGGCGACATCGGCAGGCGTGCCGGAAAAGACCGGCATTTCCCGGAGCGTGCCGCGGCCGCTGACGCGGACGAAATCGGCGGGCGTCGGGTTGCGCTTGCCGCTGGCGGCGACGACGCGGTCGCGGATCGCCTGCAACCCGGACATGCTGGCCAGATCCGCGTCGCTGAGCGGCTCGTCCAGACGCTTTGCGGCGAAATCGAAGTTCAGCGCCTCGGCGAGCAGCACCAGCGCGTCGATCGGTTTGGCCAGCGCTTCGATGCGTTCGCGCGCCGCCGCGGCCTCGGCGCGGCTCGGCGCGGGGATGACGTAGCAGGCCGGCGCGAGCAGCACCTGGTCCGGATCGCGTCCGGCCGCCGCGACCGCCTCCTTGAACTCGCGATACGCCGCCTGCGCCCGCGCCAGTTCCCGCTGTACCTACGAACACCAGATCCGCCCAGCGCGCGGCGAACGTTCGTCCGCGGCCGCTCTGTCCCGCCTGGATCAGCACCGGCCGCCCCTGCGGCGTGCGCGGCACCGTGAACGGACCGCGGCTCGCGAACCAGCGGCCGCGATGGTCGAACCGGCGCACCTTCGCCGGATCGGCGAAGTTTCCCCCGGCGCGGTCGACCAGGAGCGCGCCGGCGTCCCAACTCGTCCAATGGCCGAGCACCACCTCCATGAACTCGTCGGCGCGGTCGTAGCGCAGGTCGTGCTCGGGGTGGTGTTCCAGGCCGAAATTCGCCGCCTCGGAATCGTTCAGCGAGGTGACGATGTTCCAGGCCGCGCGTCCGCCGGTCAGGTGATCGAGGGTCGCGAACACCCGCGCGACGTGGAACGGCTCGAAATACGTGGTCGAGCAGGTCGCGCCGACGCCGAGGCCGCGCGTCGCCAGCCCCATGGCGGTGACGATCGGGACCGGATCGAGCTTCACGGCGCGGATGCCGTGCGCGACCGTTTCGCGGTGGTCGTGGCCGTAGATGTCCGGCATGGCGAGGCGGTCGTCGAAGAACGCCATGTGGAATTTTCCGGCTTCCAGAATGCCGGCGATCCGCTGGTAGTACGCCGCCGTCAGGAAATCGCCTTGGGTCTCCGGATGCCGCCACGAGCCCGGATAGTTCGAGCAGTTCTGCGCCTGCAAGAACGCGATCAGCGCCATGCGCCTGGAATTCGGCCGGGTCATGCGCGCTCTCCCAGGGTCGCTTTGACTAGGGCTCCGGCTCCGTTACTATCGGAAACGCGGTCGCGCGGCGACCTGGGGGAAGGAGGAAACGAAGGCAAATCGCTCGAGGCGTTCCGCCTCCTCTGTTGCCTCGCGAGATCGAGATGTCCCGATACGCCTGGAAGTTGATACAGCCGGCGAGCCTCGCCGTCGTCACCCTGCTGGCAGGGTGCAATTCGCCGCTGTTCGCCAAGCTGATGGGCCGGCAACCGGCGGATCACCCGACCGAAGCACCCGCGGCGAGCGTGCCCGCCCCGGCGGACCGTGCGGCCGCGGTCTTGGACCGCGAGGCCCGCCCGGCACCCTGGCGCCGGCCCTGGGCGCGCGCTCCGCATGAGCCGGCGCACTGGCGGCTGGTTCCGCTCGAGCCCAGGGCGCGCGCGCTCGCGCAGACGATGCACACGGCGCCGCTGCGACCGCCGCCGGCGCATCGGGCGCTTCGCCCGGTTCACCTGACCCCGCCCGTCCCGCTCCGCACCGAGCCGGCCGCGTCTGAGTCTCCGCCGCTGGCGCGGTCCACGCCGGCGCCGGCGCGAACCGAGGTGGCCCAGCCGGTGAGCGAAGGCCCGACCCTCATTCAACCGGTGCCGTCGTCGCGACGGACGCTGCCCGACCCGGCCTCGGCGCGCGGTTCGGCGCCGGGCGGCGGCGCGAAGCCGGCCGGCCTGGCCCCGAAACCGCCCTCGCATCCGGCCACGCTGCGGCCGGTGCACAAGGCGCTGCCCGGCACCGATACGACGCCCTACTGAGGAGCCCGCATGTTCAACGGCCGCATTGCGCAGAACCTGGAGCGTGACGCTCCCGAGGAGCTCAAGCAGGCGTTCACGGTGGCGATCTCCTTCCCCACCGACGCCGTGAACATGCTGAGCTTCAGCAAGGAGGCGCTCGACAGCGCCAACCGCGGCGAGCCTGCCGCCCACATATACAGCGACGGGGAAGCGGCTTTCGACGTGCCGATCCCGCTGCTGGAGCCCGCGCGGAAATTGATGCGGGAGTGGCGCCGGGTGCGGGAGGAGTTCGATTACGCGCTGCAGCCGGCGCTGCCGGAGATCCGCGCGGCCGAGAAGACGCAACAGGATATCACCGAACTCGCCCAAAAGCGCGAACGCCATAAGGACACGGTCAAGACGCGGATGCAGGCCGAGCGGCGCCACGTACAGGTGCGCGCCCGCTTCGAGGAGGCCGAGAACCGGTTCCGCATGTTGCGCGAGCAGAACGCCAATCGTGACGCGCTGCTGTACACGTCCTCGCCGCTCTACTGGATCATGCTGCTCTGCCTCGGTTTCGCCGAGTGGCTGATCAATTACGACGTGTTCTATCTGTTCGTCGGCGTGCCCGCGATCGCGGCGGGCGCGACCATTCTGATGGCGATTTCGCTGGCGCTGGCGGCGCATCATTTCGGCAAGCTGTTCAAGCAATGGACGCACCGCTTCGGCCAGCAGCGCAATCGTGCCGAGCGGATCGGCGATTGGCGCATTCTGATGTTGGCGTCGTTCCTGCTGATCGCGGTATTCGCCTGCGCCGCCGGTTCGCGCTGGGCGGCGGTGATGCATCAGATGACCGGGCAACCGGCCATGAACATCCTCGGCGCCGACGCGACAATCGAGGTCAATCCCGAGCGCGACATCATGCTCAGCCTGTTGTGGAACGTGATGGCCTGGGTCGTCGGCGTCATCATTTCCTACGCGGCGCACGACGCCGACCCCGATTACATGGACGCGAGCCGGCAATATCACCGTGCCTCCCGCGGCTATCACCGGTTCTGCAAGCCGTACGACGAGGATATCCGCACGCTCGACGCGAAGTTCGCCAAGGACATCGAGGCGCGGGAGCGGGCGGCGCAGACGCAACTGCAGCGTGTCGAACCGGAGCGGAAACTTTATGAACAGATCGAGCAGCACGAGGCGGCCTTGGTGAAGAACATCGTCGCGGCCCTCCGCGCCGCCGCCCCCGCCCTGGCGGGCAAGATCGACGCCGAGCTGGTCCGGCGGTTGGACGCGTAATGCAGGGTTCTCACGGAATGAGGTATCGCGGTTTGTTCATCGTCATGGCCGGACTTGTTCCGGCCATCCCCGACATTTTTGCGGGAACCAGAGACGTGGCTGCCCGGGTCAAGCCCGGGGATGACGTATGATGCGCCCGCGCTTCCTCTTGGCCGCGCTGCTTGCCCCGCTGACCACCGCCGCGCCGGTTCAGGCGCGCACCATTTTCGGCAATTACGGGCTCGACCCCGCCTACTGCCACCAGCCGGTGGTCCGTCAGACGGTCGTCTATATCGACGACACGATGATGGTCGAAGGCCGGACGGAGTGGGCCACCAAGCTCGACACCAAGCTGAGGGGCACGCTCGCGCCCGGCGAGCGCGTCTCGGTGGTACGTCTGTCGCCCGGCTCGGGCCAGAGCCGCGAATATTGGTCCGGCTGCTGGCCGGGCCTGTCCGACGCCGCCCGCGCGGCGGTGAAGCCGGCGGGGATGATGGAGGCGGTGGAGGGGTTGTTCAGCAGGTCGCCGGAATCCGAACTCGCCGACCAGCGCAAGTATTTCCTGCGCGATTTCGGCGCCGCGCTCACCCGCCTCTACACCGAGGCGAAACGGCCGGCGCGGCCGATCGATGCGGGCTCGCCGCCCACCAAGCAGATTCTGCGCGCGCTCGCCTCGGATTACGGGCGGTTCCTGCACAGCCGCGAGACGGTGCGCGCTATCGTCTATTCCGATTTCGCCGAGAACAGCGACCTCGGTTCCGCGTTCAAGCCGGTCGCGCCGCAGGAAGTCAGCTACGGCCAGAAGCTTGGCACCTATCTGCACGGCGGCGTTTTCTACGGCTTCGGCGAGGGCGAGGACATCACTGGCGACCCTTCGTTCGGCGAGACCGCGCGCGCCTTCTGGATCGCGGCGCTGCGCTCGCTGCAAGGCACGGTCGGGGGCATCGGGCCGGACCTTAATCTCGGCGATGCCCTGCCCGTCAGGGCGTATGACTATACAGTCAGCGTCGATTTCGACGGGCAGAACCTGGACGGGCGACTGTCGCTGCTGACCGGGCGCGACGGCACGCTGGTCGATAGCTGGATCGGCATCGCGCGGCTGGGCAGCGCGGCGCTGACCGGGCAGTTCCGCTGCACGGTGCAGTGCCGGCTGGACGCGGCGACGCTCGGGCATCTGGTCACCAGCGACGCCCCGAGCGAATCGCTCGTCTTGACCGGCGCGCCGGGCGCGCTCGCCGGCATGGTGGGCGTGGCCGGCGAGGACACGATGCGCCGCGTCAAGGCGAATCAGCCCGACGAGTAACCACTTCGTACGGGCGCCGAGTTGGTGATCGACGGCGGTACACCGCGCAATGACGGATGGTCGGCTATTGAGCGGGCGTGCCGTCGGCCTCGCGCGCCAGCCGCCGGCCCATGAGCCAGCCGATCAAAACGGATACCGGCGCGCCGGCGCAGACCAGCACGATGCCGGCGTGCCGGCCGCTCATGACGAGCGCGATGCCGGCCGCCAGCAGAATGCCGCCGATCAGGCTGCCCGACAGGGCGGCGGCGATCCCGAGCCAGATAATGTCCCGGCGGCTGACCATGCCGGCGTGGCTACGCCCGGCTGCGGCCGTTTGACAAGCCGGCGGCCGCCGACCTATAGGCGGCGCTTCCTGCCGGGAACGTGGACGGGCTGTTCGCCCGCGCCCGCCGCCCCGCGCTGATGCGCCGAGGGTCGGACTACCGGCACAACAAGCCGTGACACATACGGCCAGCGAGAAGGGCAACGCGCATGACCAAGCGCGCCGAGAGCAAGTACAAGATAAATCGCCGCCTGGGCGTGAACCTCTGGGGGCGCGCGAAATCCCCCATCGCCAAGCGCGACTACGGCCCCGGCCAGCACGGCCAGCGCCGGCGCAAGCCCTCCGACTTCGGCGTGCAGCTCATGGCGAAGCAGAAGCTGAAGGGCTACTACGGCAACATCAGCGAAAAGCAGTTCCAGAAATATTATCAGGAAGCGGTGCGCCGGAAGGGCGACACCAGCGAGAACCTGATCGAGCTGCTGGAGCGCCGGCTGGATGCGGTGGTCTATCGCATGAAATTCGCGATCACGCCGTTCGCGGCAAGGCAGTTCGTCAGCCACGGGCACGTGCTTGTCAACGGCAAGCGCGTGAACATCCCCTCGTACCAGGTGCGCGACAACGACCTCGTCGAAGTGCGGGAGAAATCGAAGCAGCTCGCCGTCGTGCTGGATGCCGCGCAGAGCAGCGAGCGCGACGTCCCGGAATTCCTGGAAGTGGACCACCGCGCCATGCGCGGCCGGTTCGCGCGCCCGCCGAAGCTGTCGGACGTGCCCTATCCGGTGCAGATGGAGCCGAACCTGGTGGTCGAGTTCTACTCGCGCTGACGAACCACTGAAGTCGTCATGGCCGGACTTGTTGCGGCCATCCGTCGTTGCGAGGCCCGCTGAGCGGGCCGAAGCCAAGGGCCGCGGTTCACTCCGCCGGCTCGGCCGCGGGGGCGAAGTCATCGCTTGCGGGCTCGAAGCGGCCGAAGCGCAAGGCGAGCGTGGGCAGCACCAGCAGGTTCAGCGCCATCGAACTGAGCAGGCCGCCGAAAATGACCACCGCCATCGGTCCTTCGATCTCGCGCCCCGGCGCGTTCATGCCGATGGCGAGCGGCAACAGGCCGAGCCCCGTCACCAGCGAGGTCATCAGGATCGCCGCCAACCGGTCGGTCGCGCCCTTGATCGCCGTGTCCAGATTCCACGGCATGCCGTCTTCGACCAGATGTTCGTAATGTGAAATCATCATCATGGAATTGCGCAACGTGATGCCGAACAGACTGACGAAGCCCACCATCGCGCCCACCGTCAGCACGCCGCCGATCGCGGCCACCGCCAGAACGCCGCCGACCAGCGCGAACGGCAGGTTCACCAGCACCAGCAGCAGATTGCGCCAATTCCGCGTGACGATCGACAGCAGCAGCACCATGCCGATGCCGGCCATCAGTCCGTTGATGATCAGGTCGTGCCGCGACTGCGCCTGCGCCTCGGCCGCGCCCGCGAACGACAGATAGGTGCCCGGCGGCAAGGCGACCTCGGCCGCGATGCGCGATTTCGCCTGCGCGACGAACCCCTCGACATCACCGCCGGCCACGTCGGCCGTGACCGTCTGCATGCGCTGGTCGCCCTGGTGCTGCACCTGATAGCGGCCGCTCAATTCGTAAATGGTCGCCAATTCCTTCAGCGGAACGTATTGGCCGCGCGGCGAGCGGAGCGGGAGGTTGCCGATATCGGTGATGCTGTTCCGGTGCTTTGCGTCGAGGATGACGACAACGTCGGTGACCCTGGGGCCGGAATACACCTGGCCGGTGACGTCGCCCTGATAGGCCGCGCGGACGACATCCAGGACACTCACCGGATCGAAGCCCCAGCGCTCCAGATCGGGCTTGCGGAGCGCGATGGTCAACTCGGGCATGCCGAGCGGGGATTGCACCTGCACCAATTCCGCACCGGGAATGCCGCCGAGCACGCGCGCGATCGCGCGCGCCTTGCGATCCAGCACGTTCAGGTTGTCGCCGAAAATCTTCACCGCGAGTTCGGCGGTGAAGCCGGAGAAGGTTTCCTCCATCCGCTCGGTGAGGAACGTGTTAGTGGCGTACACCACGCCGACGAAATTTTTCATCGCGCGGTTGATATCGGCCTGCGCCTGTTCGGTCTGCTCGCCGGAAAGCCCCGGCAGCAGGTCCACCTCGAATTCGCTCTGATGCGTCCCCAGCGTGTCCGGCGACAGTTCCGCGCGGCCGACGCGCTGCGCCACCGAGCGCACGTACGGGATGCGCAGCAGCGCCTCGGAAATTTTCTGCCCCAGGCGCAGCGATTCGTGGACCGAGGTGCCGGGAACCGACGTGACATGCACGTCGAAATGGCCTTCCTTCAGTTCCGGAATGAAGCTGCCGCCGAAGAACGGCAGCGGCGCGCACCCTAAAATCGTGATCGCCAGCGCGGCCGCCATGACCAGCCCCGGATGGGCGGCGATCCGCCTGAGCGGCGGCGCGTAGGCCGCGCGCGACCAGCGCAGCAGCGGCGGGTCGTGGCTTTGCGTCCGCCGGCGGGAGAGGAACGTCATCGCCAGCGCCGGCGTCACCATCAGCGCGACGCCGAGCGAGGCCAGAACCGCGAAGATATAGGCCAGTCCGAGCGGGGCGAACAGCCGCCCGGCCACGCCCGGCAGCATGAGGATGGGAAAGAACACCAGGATCACGGCGAAGGTCGCGTAAACGACCGCGGTGCGGACCTCGAAGGTCGCGGCGAGGATGACGCGCGCCTCGGGGCGGGGATTCGGCAGCCGCCGGTTCTCGCGCAACCGGCGGACGATGTTCTCGACGCCGATCACCGCGTCGTCCACCACCTCGCCGATGGCGATGGCGAGCCCGCCGAGCGTCATCGTGTTGAAGGTCGCGCCCATGTGGAGCAGCACGACGGCGGCGGTCACGAGCGAGAGCGGAATGGCGATGGAGCAGATCGCCGCGGTGCGCACGTCGAACAGGAACAGCCAGAGCACGACGATCACCAGCACGCCGCCGATCACCAGCGATTCGCGGATATTGTTGATGGCGGTGACGATGAAGTCCGCCGGGCGGAACAAATCGGTCCGCAGGTCGATATGGTCGGCGGCCAGCGCGGGCCGCAACTCGTCCAGCGCGGCCTCCAGCGCCTTCGTCACCTCAGGCGTGTTGGCGCCGTACTGTTCCTCGACATTCAGGACGACGCCGGGGCCGCCCTGGATGGTGGCGCCGCTGACCGCCGGTTCGGGGGCCATCACTACGTCGGCGACATCGCCGATCGTGACGGTGCCGGACGCGCCGCGCAGCAGCACCGTGTTCGCGATCGCCGCCGGGGTGGCTGACTGGCCGCGCGTTTGCAGCACCACGCGCTGATTCGGCAGATCGATCAGCCCGGCGCCCCGCACGCCGGTCGCCCGATTGGCGGCGGCCACGACATCATTCAGGCCGAGCCCGTAGCGGATCAGCCGATCAGGATGCACCTGGATCTGGATCGAGGCGACCTCGCCGCCGAAGACGGCGGTATCGGCGATCCCCGGCACGCCGGCAAGCCGGAGCCGCATCAGCCCGTCGGCCACCGTTCGCAGTTTCATCAACGACTGCGTCTTGGAGGTCAGGCCGACGACCAGGACCATCGCCGACGACGAGGTCAGCGGCGTGATGGTGGGCGGATGCACATCGCGCGGCAGTTGCTGCGCCGCGACGGTCAGCCGCTCCGCGACCACCTGGCGGTCGCGGTAGATATCGCTCGCGGCGTCGAAGAACACGTTGACGACCGAGAGGCCCTGGATCGAGTTCGACAGCAGCATCTTGATGCCGGGCACACCGCTGAGGCCGGTTTCGATCGGGCGGGTGACGAGGACCTCGACCTGTTCGGGCGAGAGGCCGGGCGCCTCGGTCTGGATACTGACGCGCGGCGGCGCGAATTCCGGAAACACGTCGTAGCGCGCGCCGGAGAGGCTGTAGGCGCCGTACCCGAGCAGCACGATCGCCAGCAGCATGACGATGGCGCGATAGCGGATCGCGAAGGCGATCAGCGTGGCCTGCGGGCCGGCAGGGATGTTGGGCGGAGGCATCTTAGAGTGAGTTCGCTCGCGCAAGGACAAAGGTGAGCACTCGGTCATCGCCGGGTTCGCCGGTCATCGCGAAACTGTCAGTCCCCGACATCGATTTGCGCGCGGAATTCTTCCGAGAGCAGCGCTTGCGCGCCTTGGGTGACGATCTCGGCACCCGCAGGCAGATCGCGAACGATGTAGCCGCCGCTGCCGTCGGGGGCGGGGAGGGAGGTCGGGATTTCGCGGCGGACGAAGCGGTCCGGGCCGGCGCGGACATAGGCCCAGGCGCGGCCTTGCCACCACACGATGGCCGCGGAAGGCACGAGAACGCCGTCCACCGCTTTGCCCTGCGGAAGCAGGGCGAGCACGTCCATGCCTGGCAGCACGCCGGTTTCGGCGGCGGCCACGTAGAGAAAGCTGACGCCCTGAAATCTTTGGGTCCACCCGCGGCGCCCGCGAGACGAATTGCATCGGAACGCGGGCGTGGCCCGCGAGCGTGATCGCGCCGGCGGCCGGCGGTCGCGGCAAGGTGACGCCGGGCGGCAGGGAGACCTGAATCAGGAATGCCTCACGGGCGATCAGCCGCGTGACCAGCGGCCCGCCACCGGCGAGTTGCTTGCCCAGCACCGCGCCCCAATCCTGCACCGCCGTGGCCGCCAGGTTGCGCTGTTGTGCCTCGGCCGCCGCGAGGCCGGCCTGATCGGTGCGGAAGGCCGCCTCGGCGCTCTGGAACTCGGCCTTCGACACGTTCTGCTGGTTGCGGAACAGGGTTTGCGCGCGGTGATAGGCCGCCCTGGAAGCCGTCAGCCTGGCCTCGGCGATCGCGACCTGCGCCCTCGCGTCGGCGAACTTGTTGGCGAGCGCGGTCAGCGCGGAGAGATCGAGCACCGTGCCGTAGGCGCGCGCCTGCTCGACATAGGGCTTGCTCGCCGGCGTGGCCGTTTCGATGCCGTTTTGCCGCCGCACCGCCGCGTTCAAGGTGATGACCGGCTCGCCGCTCCCGGCGGCGCTGCGCACGGACGTTGCCGCCTCGGGCCGCGCCGCGCGGGTCGCCGGGTGATCGTCCGGTCCTCCGATGAGCCCCCAGAGCGCCGCGCCGACCATGCCGAGCACGATCGCCAAGACGAGCAGCAGCCACGGCCAACGCGACCGCGCCGGGCGCGCGCGCGAGGCCAGTAACCGCGCCGCGCTCCGGTCGCTCCACCTACTCATGGGCGATCGCCGCCGGAGCGGGCGCGGCGAGCGGG
Source organism: uncultured Alphaproteobacteria bacterium (assembly GCA_963761015.1). Lineage (GTDB taxonomy): Bacteria > Pseudomonadota > Alphaproteobacteria > Acetobacterales > Acetobacteraceae > CAVXFL01. The sequence goes on along the minus strand of CAVXFL010000011.1, from coordinate 196,890 downwards.
CGCGGGTTGCGATCCGACACCGTTGGCCACGCGCCGGGATCGAAGAAAGGTTGCTGCAGCGCGTCCTCGAGCGCGCCGACCGCCCGGCGTTCCGCCAGCCTCGCATCGAGCAGCGCGCGGGTCGCGGCGGCTGCCTCGATTTCGGCGGTGACCAGGGTCGGGCGATCGAGCGCGCCGGCGCGGAACGAGGTTTCGACGCGGCGCAACCGGCCTTCGGCATCCGATCGCAGCGTCTCGGCGGTGGCGAGCGTCCGCAGCGCGGCGCGGTAGTCGGAGGCCGCACTGTCCACCTGGCCGATGATCCGCGCCTGCAACGCGGTGAACGCGGCCGCGGCCTGTCGACGCCGCGCGGCGGCCTCGGCGATCGGACCTTCGTTCCGATTGAAGATCGGCAATTCGAACCCCAAGGGCGTCCCGACCTGATTCGAAGCGCTCGTCTCGGTAATGGCGCCCCAGTCGTATTCGGGACCGATCGAGAGATTCGGATACTGGTTGGCGACCTCCAGCCGCAGTGCCGCCTCGGCCGCCTTGTACTCCGCCAGGCTGGCCTCGATATCCGTGCGGCCGGTCAGCGCGCGCTCGCGTAGCGCCGCGGCCGAGGCCATCGCGGGTGGGGCGTTCGTGTCGAATTCGGCGAGTGCGAGGTGAATGGCGTCCAGCGCGCGCACGGGCACGCCGATCGCGGTGGCAAGCTGAACCCGCAAATCGGCGCGGGCACGCTCCAAATCGCCGATGGCCAACACCATTTGCGCGCGGTTGACGCGTTCGCGCTCGAGGTCGAGTGCGGAGGCCCCGCCGGCCACGAAGCGCTGCGCCAGCAGCGCGACCAATTGCGATTGCAGGGTGAGCCGCCGCCGGGCGATGTCCAATCGGCGCTCGGCCGCCCAAAGCGCGATCAGGGCGGCGCGAACGCGGGCGCGCACCTGCCAGCCGGCGGTCGCCGAATCCCAGCGCGCGGCCTCGGCGAGCGCCCGCGCTCGCGCCGTCCGCGCGCCGCGCTTGCCGAAGGTCTCGATGACGAAGCTCACCACGCCGCCGACCGTCCAGGGCGTCGGGGTGGCGACGTCGAGGTTGTAGAGCGGCGAGACGTTCAGCGTGGGGTTCGGGATTTGCCGGGCGGTAGCGATCGCCGCGCGGGCGGCGCCCAGCCTTGAGCGGGCGATGTCGATATCGGGGTGGAAGTAGAGCCCCGCGAGCGTGAGCCTGGCCAGGTTCCATTCGTCGGATCGGCCGGGCAGGCTGGCGCGGAGGAACTCATGCAGCCGCCGATCAGCGAAGGACCGGGATTCGAGCATCGCGGCATTGGCGGCGGCGGAAATCGGTGCGGCCTGATAGCGCGCGCAGCCCGCGAGCGACCCGACCAAAACAACGGCAAGCCGGCGCTTGCTCACCCGAGCGGGCCATCGTTCGTGATGGCATCGACGCGCAACACGGACCTCCCCGAGAGCCGTCACAGAGCTAAAGGTTGCTCCACCAGCCGGGTCAAGCGCCGCGCGCGGGGCAGCGGCGCCGGATGGGAGACCGCAGCCATGCGCTACCGTAATTCGTGGGAGACTGCACGGAGATGAACAGCCTGCTACCGGCCGGCAATCCGCAGATCGTCGTCGCGATCGGCAGGCGTGCTCGTAAGCTCACGCGACTACTCGATCGCGCCCCCAAGCGGCGGCCGAACGGCCCCTACCTTCCTCGAAACGAACCCGCCGGCTTGTCACCACTCGGCAGCGAGGGCAGGCAGAGCGGCCGTTCAGGCCGCCTGCTGGTGGGGGACGCCCTTGTCCTTGAGCAGGGTCGCGAGTTCGCCGGACTGATACATCTCGGTCACGATGTCGCAGCCGCCGACGAACTCGCCCTTCACGTAGAGCTGGGGAACGGTCGGCCAGTTGGAGAATTGCTTGACACCCTCGCGCAGTTCCTGGTCCTCGAGCACGTTCGCGGTCTGGAACGGAACCCCCATGTGGGTCAGGATCTGCACCACGCGCGCGGAGAAGCCGCATTGCGGGAACATGGCGGTGCCCTTCATGTAGAGCATCACCGGATGCTCGGTGATGTCGGACTTGATGCGCTCTGTGACGACGTCACTCATCTCGTTCAACTCCTAATCCGGGGCCGATGTCTGCAAGGCCAGCGCGTGCAACTGGCCGCCCATGCGGCCGCTCAGCGCGGCATAGACCAACTGATGCTGCTGCACACGCGACTTGCCGCGAAAGTGTTCGCTCACGATGCTGGCGGCGTAGTGGTCGCCGTCGCCGGCGAGGTCCTCGATGGTCACCCTCGCGTCGGGCAGGGCCGCCTTGATCAGGGCCTCTATATCGCCGACCGACATCGCCATGCCTAATATCCCACCGTTTTCAGCCGGATTGCGCGTCTCATCCAGGACGGGAAGAACTGCTCGTGCGCCGTGCGCAGCGTCGCCAGCGATATGGCGAGGCCATCGGGCAGAGTCAAATGCGCCTGATCGCCGCGACTTTCGCTCCGTCCGAGGCGCCGGGCCGGAATGTCGGCGCGCCTGGTGGCGTCCAGCAGCGCATCGGCGTCGGCGACCGCGAGCACGTAGCGCCCCTGATCCTCGCCGAACCACCAGGCGTGCGGAGCCAGGGTAGAGGGCGGATCGAGCAGGTGGACGCCGGTGCCGCCAGCCAGCGCCATTTCGGCGACGGCGATCAGCAGCCCGCCATCCGAGATGTCGTGGCAGGCCCGCACGCCGCCGCGCAGGATTTGCTCGCGCACGAAGTCTCCGGCCCGGCGCTCGGCGGCCAAGTCGACGGGCGGCGGCGCACCCGCTTCTCGCCCCGCGATTTCGCGCAGCCAGAGCGACTGGCCGAGCCAGCCGGAGGTGGCGCCGATCAGCACCAGGTCGAGGCCCGGCGCGAGGGCGAGCCCGACCGCCTGCGCCGCGTTCTCCAGCACGCCGAGGCCGCCGATCGCAGGCGTGGGCAGGATCGCGCGGCCGTCCGTTTCGTTGTACAGGCTGACATTGCCGCTCACGACGGGGAAGTCGAGCGCTCTCGCAGGCCGCCGCCATGCCCTCGATCGTGCCGGCGAACTGGCCCATGATCTCGGGGCGCTCCGGGTTGCCGAAATTCATGTTGTCGGTGATCGCAAGCGGGCGGGCGCCGACGGCCGTGAGGTTGCGCCAGGCCTCCGCGACCGCCTGTGCCGCGCCCTGGTACGGATCGGCGGCGCAGTAGCGCGGCGTGCAGTCGGTGGTGAGCGCCAGCGCGCGAGCGTGTCCCTCAATTCGGACCACAGCGGCGTCGGCTGCGCCGGGCCGTTTCACGGTCTGGCCGCCGACGGTGCTGTCGTACTGGTCCCAGACCCAGGCGCGGGAACACAGATCGGGACAGCCGATCAGCTTCAGCAGCGCCGCCTCGAGGCCGACGGGATCGGGGACTTCCCCGAGCGGGGCCGGTTTCGGCTGCCGCGCAACAGGGCGCTCGTAGAGCGGCGCCTGCTGCGCCAAGGGCTCGAGCGGGATGTCGGCCGCTACCCGCCCCTGGTGGCGAACAACGATGCGGCCGCTGTCGGTGAGCCGGCCAATAACGGAAAAATCCAGCTCCCATTTCTCGAAAATCGCGCGCGCCAGCGCTTCCCGCTCGGGGCGCAACACCATCAGCATGCGCTCCTGGCTTTCCGACAGCATCATCTCGTAGGCCGTCATGGCGGTCTCGCGCTGCGGCACGCGATCGAGATCGAGTTCGATGCCGAGCCCGCCCTTGCCGGCCATCTCCACCGAGGAACTGGTCAGCCCGGCGGCGCCCATGTCCTGTATAGCGACGATGGCGTCGGTTTCCATGAGTTCGAGGCAGGCCTCGATCAGGAGCTTTTCGGTGAACGGGTCGCCGACCTGCACGGTCGGCCGCTTTTCCTCCAAATCCTCGCCGAACTCGGCGCTTGCCATGGTGGCGCCGTGGATACCGTCGCGGCCGGTCTTCGAGCCGACATAAACGACCGGATTGCCGAAGCCCGACGGCGGCGCTGAGGAAGATGCGGTCCTTGCGCGCGATGCCCACCGTCATCGCGTTGACCAGCGGGTTGCCGTTGTAGGCGGGATGAAAGTTGATCTCGCCCCCGACGGTCGGCACGCCGACGCAATTGCCGTAGCCGCCGATGCCGCGCACCACCCCGTCCACGATGCGCTTGGTCAGCGGGTGCTCCGGGCTGCCGAAGCGGAGCGCGTTCAGATTGGCGATCGGCCGCGCGCCCATGGTGAACACGTCGCGCAGAATGCCACCGACGCCCGTGGCCGCGCCCTGATAGGGCTCGATGAAGCTCGGGTGGTTGTGGCTCTCCATCTTGAACACGGCGGCGAGGCCGTCGCCGATATCGACGACGCCCGCGTTCTCGCCCGGGCCGTGGATGACCCAGGGCGCGCTGGTCGGCAGCTTCTTCAGCCAGATGCGCGAGGATTTGTAGGAGCAGTGCTCCGACCACATGACGCTGAAGATGCCGAGTTCGGTGAGACTCGGCGTTCGGCCCATGATGGCGAGGACGACGCGCATATTCGGCCTCGCTCAGGCCGAATTGCCGGGCGAGGGATTCGCCTGGCTGCGTCTCTGGCTGCGTCACGGACATAGCGAGCCGGCGAAAGCGGCCCGACCGAAGTTCGATTTCTTTACCGGCGAAGGCGGGTATTCACGGCGCCACCGCGCCAGCGTTTCGACATCATTCGAAAGCGGTGCCGCCCAACGGCGGGTCCCGGCTTTCGCCGGTAAGGTCGACCTCTTCGCTGCAAGACCTTCGGTTCCGACCATTGGATCACGCCGCCAGCGCGGCAAGGCTGTCGAACAGTGGCCTGCCGTCCTCGCCGCCTACGACGGGGTCGATCAAGTTTTCGGGGTGCGGCATGAGGCCGAGCACGCGGCGGTTGGCACTGTAGATGCCGGCGATATTGCGCGCGCTGCCGTTGTGGTTGGCCTCCGGCACCACGCGCCCGTCCGGCGTGGCGTAGCGGAAGCCGATCAGGCCGTCGCCTTCCAGCCGATCCAGCGTCGCGTCATTGGCGAAGTAGTTGCCGTCGCCGTGCGCCATGGGCGCGCGGAACACCTGGCCCCGCTGATAGCGCGCGGCGAACACCGTATCGGCGCGCTCCACCCGCAGATGGCAGTCGCGGGAGATGAAGCGCAGCGCCGCATTGCGCAAGAGCGCGCCGGGCAGCATCTGCGCCTCGGTGAGGATCTGAAACCCGTTGCAAACTCCAAGCACGTAGCCGCCGCGTGCGGCGAAGTCGCGCACCGCCCGCATCACCGGCGACTGCGCCGCCATCGCGCCGCAACGCAGGTAGTCGCCGAAACTGAACCCGCCCGGCAGCACGATCAGGTCGAGCCCGGACAGGTCCGTTTCCCTGTGCCACAGCATGCGCGGCTGCCGCCCGGTGGCGCACGCGAGCGCGATGGCCATGTCGCGCTCGCGGTTGATGCCCGGGAAGACGACGACCGCCGCGTTCATCGTGTCAGGATTTCTTGCACGCAAATCCGGCCTTCAGCGCCTCGCTGACCGCGCCGATCGACGTCGTGCCCGTGGGGAAATGATGCGAGTTCAGATAGCCCACGACCATCTCGCGCACGGCCTTCAGCCGCACGTCCTTTGGGCAGATCGCATGCTGCGCCTCCAGCATGTCGTAGACGGCGGCGATGTAGCCTTCGCAATCGGCCCGCGCGATCGGGTTCTTGCCGGCACAGCTTTTCGTCAGCAGGTCGAGCTTGATCAGGTCGGCATGCGCTGCGCTTGGAAAAAGCGCGGTCAGACCGAAGGCCAGCCCCACGGCCAGCAGCGCCGAGGAGATCAGTGAGCGTGTCATGTCGCCGAACCTTTCCGGTATGCCATTTGAAAACTTAATCGGAACGTCTTCGGGCCATCCCGGCGAAAGCCGGGGTCCACGGCGCCGCACGGAGCGCGGGTGAGTGGATTCCGGCTTGCGCCGGAATGGGGAGCGTCGGACCACGCTTTGGCCATCGGGTTACGCGAGGCGGATCTCGAAGCGTTCGATCACCGGGTTGGCGAGCAGCTTGCGGGCCATTTCCTCGGCTTCCGCGCGCGCCCGCGATGGCTCGGTTTCCGCCAGCTCGACCTCGATCACCTTGCCCGCGCGCACCTCGCCCACGCCGGAAAACCCGAGGTTCGCCAGCGCGCGGCCGATCGCCTTGCCTTGGGGGTCCAGCACGCCCGCCTTCGGCATGACCGTGACCACCGCCTTCATTGCATGAGCTCCGGGCCCTTGAGGTCGCGCACGCCGGCCTCGGGCAGAATGCCGAGCCGCTTCGCCACTTCCTGATACGCTTCCTCGACCTTGCCGAGGTCGCGGCGGAAACGGTCCTTGTCCATCTTCTCGTTGGTCTTGGAATCCCAGAGCCGGCAATTGTCGGGGCTGATCTCGTCGGCGATGACGATGCGCATATCCTCGTTGTCCCAGAGCCGCCCGAACTCCAGCTTGAAGTCGATCAGCGTGATGCCGATGCCGAGAAACAGGCCGCTCAGGAAATCGTTGGTGCGCAGGCTGAGCGCGACGATGTCGTCCATGTCCTGCATGTTGGCCCAGCCGAAGGCGGTGATGTGCTCCTCGGCCACCATCGGATCGCCGAGCGCGTCGTTCTTGTAATAATACTCGATGATCGAGCGGGGCAGGCGCGTGCCCTCCGGGATGCCGAGGCGCGTCGACAGGCTGCCGGCGGCGACGTTGCGCACCACCACCTCGAGCGGAACGATCTCGACCTCCCGAATGAGCTGCTCGCGCATGTTCAGCCGGCGCACGAAATGCGTCGGGATGCCGACATCGGCGAGGCGCAGCATCAGGTACTCGCTGATGCGGTTGTTGAGCACGCCCTTGCCGGTGATGATGCCCTTCTTCTGGGCGTTGAAGGCGGTAGCGTCGTCCTTGAAGTACTGGACGAGCGTGCCGGGCTCGGGGCCCTCGAACAGGATCTTGGCTTTGCCTTCATAGAGTTGGCGGCGGCGGGCCATGGCAACTTCCCTCGGTCCGGTTGCGGCAGCCGCGCACGGGGCGAATCGGCCGGGCGGAACTGCGCCCACACCGGCGCGAGGGGGATATAGCAAGGCCTGGGCCGGCCTGCCACGGCCCAAGCTCAGGGAAGTGGCACGGGGGCGAACGCCGTTCGATCCGGCGAGCCGGCGGCGAACAGCCACACCGCCTCGCTTTCTCGGCCGAGCGCGGCGAGCGAGGCGCAGACGGTGCCGAATCCGGCACGTGGGACGATGTTGATCTGGCTCTCCGGCGGGCCGGAGCGGTCGGCGAGGATGGCCGTCCAGCCGGACCACCGCTCCGGCGGTTCCGGCGGGGGCGCCGCGACGAAGCGGGGCAGGTGGCGGTTCACCCGCGGGCTGTCGCGGCTGTCCGGGTCGTGCGCCGTCACCATGTGGAGGCCGACGGCGAGGGGGACGGATTCGGGCCGCCCCTCGCCGAGGCCGCGGATGAAATAAGCCCCGGCGGCGTCCGCGATGACCATGTTGAAGCGGCGGTAGGACGCGGCTTCCAGCGCCGCGATCGCCGCGGCGGCTTCCGCCGCCGTCGGGTGTTCCAGCGCGAACAGCGGCAGCTCGCCCCGGCTGCGCTTGCCGGGCTTGGGGCCCAAGCTCCCGGGCCGGTTGAGCACCGTGGCGATCACGCGATACCGGTTCATGCCCATCCAGGTGCCGCCACCCGAGCGATCCCGCCCCGCGACCGAGCCCGGCCGCTCCGGCCAGTGCGCGCCCGGCGGGTCCCAGGGCCGGTCCAGCATTTCGTCGCGATTGGCCGCGAGGATCAGCGGCCACCCGTGACCGGGACGGATCAGGACGACGACGGTGCACATTCGCGGCTTTCCGTTCAGGATTCTCCTTGTGGGAGGGAGTCCGGGGGAGGGCCCGGTTCGCCGAACACGCGGGTGAAGATGCAATCGAGCTCCTTGAGGTGCATCCCCGGGTCCATCGCCGCATCGAGCAGTTCCGGCGTCACCCGGCCGGCCAGTTCCGGGTCGGATTCGAGGTGGGCGCGAAAATCCCGACCCTCCGGCGTGCCGAGCTTCGTCCACGTCGCCATCGCGTTGCGCTGGACGATACGATAGGCGTCCTCGCGCGACAGCCCGGCGCGGGCGAGGGCGAGCAGGACCTCGCCGGAATGCACGACCCCGCCCAGGCTCTCCAGGTTGGCGCGCATCCGCTCGGGGTAGATGACCAGCCGCTCGATCAGGCCGGCCAGCCGGTCGAGGGCGAAGTCCAACGCAATCGTGGCGTCGGGCGCGATCACCCGCTCGACCGAGGAATGGCTGATGTCGCGCTCGTGCCACAGCGCGACATTTTCCAAGGCCGGCACCACCGCGCCGCGCACCAGCCGCGCCAGCCCGGTCAGGTTTTCGCTCAGCACCGGATTGCGCTTGTGCGGCATGGCGCTGCTGCCCTTCTGGCCGGGATGGAAGAATTCTTCTGCTTCCCGCACCTCGCTGCGCTGCAAATGGCGGATTTCCGTGGCCAGCCGCTCGATGCCGCTCGCGATCACGCCGAGCGTGCAGAAGAGCACCGCATGCCGGTCGCGCGGGATCACCTGGGTGGAAACGGGTTCGGGTGTCAGGCCGAGCCGGTCGGCGACATAGGCCTCCACGCGCGGGTCCACATGGGCGAAGGTGCCGACCGCGCCGCTGATGGCACAGGTGGCGATCTCCGCCCGCGCGGCTTCCAATCGAGTCCGGTCGCGCGCGAACTCGGCATAATGACCGGCGAGCTTCAGGCCGAAGGTCGTGGGCTCGGCGTGGATGCCGTGGCTGCGCCCGATGGTGAGCGTGTGCTTGTGCGCGAAGGCGCGGTACTTCAGGGCCGCCAGAACGCGGTCGAGGTCGTCCAGCAGCAGGTCGGCCGTCTGCCGCAGCTGCACCGCCAGCGTGGTGTCCAACAGGTCGCTGGAGGTCATGCCGAGGTGGAGAAATCGGGCGTCCGGCCCGATCGCCTTGCCGAGCCAGGTCAAAAAGGCGATCACGTCGTGGCGGGTCTCGCGCTCGACGGCGTCGATCTCTGCGATCTCGGCCGAGCCGATCGCCGCGACCTTCGCCGCGCCGCGCGCGCGGATGTTGCGCGCCGCCTCGCGCGGGACGGCGCCAAACTCGGCCATCGCCTCGGCAGCGAGGGCCTCGACCTCGAACCAGATTTTCAGGCGGTTCTCCGGCGCCCAGACGGCGGCCATCACCGGGCGCGTGTAGCGGAGGATCATGGGCGGAAACTCGGTTGGGGGATCGAGGCCATAGGATGATCCACCAAACCGAGTTCGCCAAACGGCAGCGACCCCGAAGTGTTGCGGCGCGGCAATCGCGCGCCGCCGAGGTGTCCGGGGCCCGCGCCCGGGCCTGCGGCCGTCTTACTGTTTCGACTGCGTCTGCGCGACGTGGCCGCCCCCGGCCATGCCCTGATGGGAATCCACCGCTTCGGGCGTCGCCTTCGGCGCGGGCAGCTTGGACGGGGCGGCTTGCGCGGTGCCGAGGGCCTTCGCGCCCGGGTTGGGCACGGCGCCGACGGTGAGCGGCGCGACGTTCTTCGTCTTCTCCTTGGCCGCGGGCTTCATCGAGGGAACCGCCTGCTTGGTCATTCCCGGATTCTCCTCGCGCGCCACTCCCGGCTGGGACAACAGCAGCATTGCCGTCAGTGCGCCACCAGCGGCGGCTAGTACGGTGTTCTTCATGGAACGCCTCCTGTGCCGGCCTCGCGGAGCGAGGCTGTTACCGTACCGTCGTAAACGCCGGGTACCGCAGCTGTTTGCCCGCGCACCGTGTTGTGAGGCGGGAGGCGCGCCTACTGGAGATAGCCCCAGCGCTGGACCGCCGGCTCGGCCAGCGCCCAGCGCCAGCTTTTGCCCTGCCGACAAACCGCGGTGGTGAACCGCCGTCCCGGCGCATGGTCGTCATCGTCGTCGACCGAGAACACCACCTCCTTGCAGGTCGTGAGGGGCGTCGCGGTGACGGCTACGACGCGCAGCGTACCGTGCTCGTTGCCGATCGGAATGGTGTGGCGGATACGCCAGGGATGGCTCTGGCCGATCGCAAGCCGGCCCGCGATTTGGGCGATCGCCGCCTGCTCGGCGCCTTGGCGGCTGCGGTCGATCCAATTGACCAACTCGTCCACACCGGCATTCGTGACCACGCCGATCGCGAACCCGGCCGCGGGATTGCCGGTGGCGGTGCCGCCGGCGACCCCGGCCGCGACGCCCGCGATTTCGCCCACCGCCTTGCATCCCGGCAGCAGCAGCAGGAAAGCGAAGATCGCGGTCGGGCGGAAGGCGGCCGCCGAGCGGGCGGTCACTGCAAGGCGCCCCAGCGGGCGGTCGCCGGCTCCGCGGTCGCCCAGCGCCAGACCGTGCCGTCCAGGCACACGCTCGCGGTGTAGAAGGCGCGGCGCGGCCCCTTCTGGGTCCGGTGCTCGACGGAAAAGATGATGTCCTTGCAGACCATGTTGCCGCCGCCGAGGATGCGCGTGACCACTACCTCGCCGTGCTCGTCCGGCTCGATCGGGATGCGGTGGCGCACGCTCCACGTGCCAACCGCGCCGATGGCCAGCGGGCCGGCCGCCTCGGCGATGCGGTCCTGCTCGGCCCCGTGCACGCGCCGCTCGACAAATTGCAGGCCGAAACGGGCGCCGGACTGGATGCCGAGGCCGATGCCGGTGGCGAGCGCGGCACTGTTGGTAACGGCGTTCGCGGCGCCCGCCCCGGCGATGCCTGCCACGTCCGAGGTCGTTTCGGTCAGCACCGATGTGCAGCCCGCCATGCCGAGCAAGCAGATCAGCAGCACCGGCTGGCCTCGCCGCATGACTTTCACACGCCGCTCCCCATCAGCTCCTCCGGCCCAAGCATGGCAGTGAGGAGCAGAACGGCGCAGCGAAGCCCCGGTTGCCGCCGAGCGGCGACTGATACCGCCGAGCGGCGCCCTCAGACCACGAGCTTGCTGCCCACCAGCAGCAGCGTCGTCGCGAGAACGGCGCGCAGCACGGCCTCGGGCACACGCGTAGACACGTAGCTGCCGAGGATGATGCCGGGGATGGACCCGAACAGGAGCGACCCGAGAAGCGCCCAGGCGACCGAGCCGAGGAACCAGTGTCCCAGGCCGGCGAGCAGGGTGAGCGGGACCGCGTGTGCGATGTCGGACCCCACGATGCAGGCCATCCGTTCGCGCGGATAGAGCAGAATCAGCGCGGTAATGCCCAATGCTCCGGCGCCGACCGAGGAAATCGAGACTGTGACGCCGAGCACCGCCCCGGTTGCCACCGTGAGCATGGCGGCCCGGCGAGGATCCGGCTCGCCCAATCGCCGGGCGACGAAGTCGACGATGCGGCCACGGAACATGAGCGACAGCGCGGTCGCGATCAGCGCGATCCCGAGGATGAACGAAATCACCTCCGAGGCCGTGCCGCCGTGAATGTTCAGGTTGGAAAGAAATAGCAGAGTCAATGCGGTGGCCGGCACGCTTCCCATCGCGAGCCGGGCGGTGATCCGCCAGTCGACGGTGCGGTTCACGCCGTGAAGGACCGTGCCGACGGCCTTGGTCACGGAGGCGTAAACCAGGTCGGTCCCGACCGCCGCGGCCGGATGCACCCCGAATACCAGGATCAATAGGGGCGTCATCAGCGAGCCGCCGCCCATGCCGGTCATGCCGACGAGAAACCCGACCAGAAATCCCGACGCCGGGTAGAGCGGATCGCTATGATAAAAGGTCAACGCGTTCGGACCCGCGGGAGTCGGACGAGCCGCAGGCTGCTCCGCCGACGGCACTGTTGGATGTCAGTCGCAGCCGTTTGGCGCATCGCACCGTTCCACTTCCCTCTCCCGACATTGCGCCGAACGCCGGCCAGTCGGCCATCATTGTCTGGCGCGTTCAGCAGGAATTGAGAAAACGAGGCGGAGCCTTCGCGTCTCGGTTGTGGTTCTGGTCTCGTTCCTGCTGCGTTCGGCTCATTCCGCTGACTTCTCGTGGATCGCGAGCCGCTCCGCGGGGGCGGGGCGCGTGAGGCGTGATGGCCATTGAGCACGAAAGGCGGCGCGGCCGCCAGTTCTTATGCCGGGGATTACAGTGGTACGGCGAGCCGGGCGCAGCGCCGGCGACGGTGCTGCAAAATCCGCCAGAACAGTCGGGTCACCAGAATCCGAGAGGCGCCCGCGCGGTGGCAGGCCGACCGCCTTCAGGATCATGCGGGCGCCACGCTCGACGTGCCGCGGCCGGTAGTACGGGATCGCCCGCGCCATGTAGGCGGCGGAGGCCCGGCGGTGCTCGTAGGGCGCGCCGGCGGGATCGTTGCCGCAATGCCAGGCGAAGGCCAACTCGTCGTCCTCGCTTTCGGTGATGCGCCCGAGCGCGATGGCGATCCGCCGCGGCAGGCCGATGCGCTCGCGCGCCAAATAGCGGCGCATATGGTCGTAGAACAGCTTGAAATGGCGGTATTCGTCGGCAGCGATCAGGCGGCAGATCTGCGCGAGCACCGGCTCCTCGGCGGCATCGGCGAGCGCGGTGTAGTAGCTGGAGGTGCCGGTCTCCACCATGCAGCGCGCAATCAGTTCGCCGGAGCGCGAGCCGCGTACCGAGCGCGTGGCGTCGAGCGGCAGCTTGAAGCCGGCCTTGTAGCGGGCGAACGCCGCCCGGTAGTCCCAGTCCGGATCGGCCAGCATCGCCCAGCGGCCGAGCGCGTCGCCGTGCTGCACTTCCTCGCTGGCCCAGTGATCGGCGGCCTGGCGGAAGTCCGGGTCGTCGGCGAAGACGTTGTTCAGGTAGATCGCATAGTCGGAGCCGTTGCGTTCGACCATCGCCGCCGCCTTGACCAGCGGGATGATGGCCGGATCGACCTTCGCCCGATCGAACCGGTCCCAGGCCACGTCCTCGATCCGCCAGTGCTTCATGATCGGGTTCTTTGCCTCGGTCCGCCGCCGATTCGCCTCGCCGCGTCGCAAAGCACAACGAGTTTTGCCGCCCGGCCGGCGGATTGGAAAGAGGCTGTGGCCGGCGCGACTCAGCGACCCTTCAGGAATGTGGCCCGGTCGCCCGGGCTCTCGATATGGGCCGCCAACTTCTCGCGCAGTTCCTGGACCGAACCGGCCGAGCCGATCGCGCGCTTCACCAGGACCCTGGCGATCGGCCCGAGGAAGCGCGCCAGGTCGTGTTGCACCTGTTCGGCCCGATCGGGCGGGATCGCCGGGTTGCTAGCGAAGGCGACCGTGGTGCGTGTCATGCCCGAGCCGGTTTGCGAGCGCGCGAGCCCCATAGCGTCGTCGAGAAAGGCCGCGCGTGCGGCCGGCTCCTCGATGCTGCGCGACAGGACCTCGCAGAGTGCTTCGGCGGTCGGCGTCTTGCGGCTGGCCGTCTGGACGAGGCGTTTGGCGATCGGTCCAACATGTAGGGCAAGCCGCCGCTCGATGCTGTCGAGAAGGCCCGGATCGTGCCGGGCGCCGTCCTGCTCCTGCCCGGTTCTTGCCGAACTCGGCGAAATGCGCCGGGTCGCCGGCCTGGGCGACGACGGTGCGATCGTCCGCGGTGACTGCCGCGCCGTTACTTCGCAGCACGTCGGCCATCGCTTGTGCCGAGGGGAAGCGGTCCTCCGGGCGTTTTTCGAGCGCCCGGCGCAGGGCCGCGTACACCGGGCTTGGCAGGCCGGGCACCTTTTCGCGGATGTCGGCCGGGTCCTCGTTCATGACCTGGTGCATGACCTGGCTGAACGTGCGGCCGGAAAACGGGCGTTCGCCGCTCAGCAGTTCGTAGAGCACGGCGCCGGCCGAGAATACGTCGCTGCGCGCGTCGACCTGCCCGGCGCGGCACTGTTCCGGCGACATGTAGCTGGGCGTGCCGACGACGGAGCCGGTTTGGGTCAGGTGCGACGTCTCGATGCGGGAAATGCCGAAATCCGTGACCTTCACGTGACCGCTCGCCAGCAGCAGCACGTTCGCCGGTTTCACGTCGCGATGCACGACGCCGAGCGCGTGCGCGCAGGCCAGCGCGTCCAGCATCTGGCGCACGATGTAGACAGCCTCGGCGATCCGAAACCGCGTGCCGCGCGCCAGCGCCTCGGCGAGGCTGATGCCCTGCACGTATTCCATCGCCAGGAACGGATTGCCCTCGTGCAGGGCGAAATCGTAGATGGCGACGATGTTCGGGTGCATGCAGCGTCCGGCCGCCTGCGCCTCCTGGCGGAACCGTTTCAGATAGTCCTCGCGCTCGTCGCCGCTCAGCAGATCGGCGCGCACCAGCTTCAGCGCGACGAGCCGGTCGATGGCCGGATCGTGCGCCCGGTAGATGACGCCCATCGCGCCGCGGCCGATGACCGACTGCACCTCGTAACGGCCGATTTGCGCGGGCAGCTCGTTCATCGGCGGTGCGTCAGGCCCCGCTCATTCCCCGAGCAGCCGCAGCGCGTTGGCGAGGCTGCGGCGCATGCGGTTGAACGATTCCGCGAGCGAGGCGATCTCGTCGTGGCCGCGCACCTTGAACTCGCGCGCCTCCATGTTGCCCAGGCTGACCTCGCCGGCGATGGATGAAATGCGGCGCACCGGCTTAACGATCACATAATGCAACAGCAGGTTCAGCAGCAGCACCATGACCAGGAACACGGCGAGCAGGCCGCCGAGGAACAGAAGGAAGGTGCGGTTCGCCCGTTCCAGCGGCACGCGCTCGGGTACCGAGACCACCTGCGCGGCGATCACATCGCCGAGCTTCCAGCCGAAGCCGTGGTCCGAGCCGTACAGCTCGATCATCGAAGCCGGGGCCACTGACGGCGTGGAGTGGCAGGTGAGACATTCCTTCTCGGTGACGCGGAGCGGGCGCGACAGCGACAGGATCGGGCCGGTCGCGGTGGTCCGTTCGGTCACCAGGCTGGCGAGATTGGAGCTGTTGCGGAATTTGTGGATGATGTCGGCTTCCCAGGGCTGCGCCTTGTCGGCCGGATTGGTCGGGTTCAGCGTCGGCTCGCGATAGCTGTAGTCGGGGAAATCCCGCTGGATCTGGCGGAAGTTGGTCTGCGCGGCGAAGGCCGGGATGGTATCCGGCAGAAAATGCACCTTGCTCTGCTCGGCGAGCAGCGGCCCGATCTCGCGCGAGGTGTAGGTCCGGATCGCCGAGGCCTCCGCCATCATGAGCGCCGCGTCCTGCAGCACCTCGCGGCGCGCGTTGTCCTGCACGATGCGGTAGGCGAGCACGGCGGCAAGCGCGAGCCCGACCAGGAAAGCCGCCAGCATCACCAAATTGAACTTGGCCTTGAGTCCCATCGTGCCCCGCCCCGCGACGCCTGGGGCCGGTTTGCGCCCGCCGGCGGGCGGAGTCTAGCGCTGCGCGACCAGCCGTTGCGCCTCCGCGGCGGTGAGTTCGCCCGTCATGTCGACACCGATTTCGTGCTGAAAGCGGCGGATCGCCGCGCGCGTCTCCGGGCCGAATACGCCGTCGATGCGGCCGCTGTAATAGCCGAGCAGGGCCAGCGCCGCCTGCACGCGCCGCCGGTCGGCATCGCTCATATGGGCTTCGTCCGGCATCAGCGGCCCGGTGGCCGCCGCGGGCGGTGCCGATGCTTCCGCCGCCGGGCGAGCCGGGGACGGCGCCGGAGCGGCAGGTCCGGCGGGTTCGGCGGGCACCGCGGTCTCCGCCGTCGGTTGCTTCGGCGGCGGAGCGGGCGGCGGCTTCGCGGGAGCGGGCGCGGGCGGAGGTCCCCCGGCCAGGTAGGTTGTGCTCGTAGGCGCCTGGGCGGCGATCACCTTGCTGCCGGCAATGGTGGCGACCCGCCGCCGCGCCTCGTCGACGAGTTTGCCTGTTTCCACGGTGGGGGCGCTCAAGGCGGCCACCAGCGCGGTTGTCAGCGGGGTTTGCGCATCATTGGGGTGGGTCTCGGCCACCGCGAGATAACCATCACCCGGCCTTGCTGCGGCCTCGGTGAGGCGGGCCAGCGGCGCCAGCGCATGGTCGCCGGGGCGCGGGAACACGTCGAGGACGAGCAGCCCGGCGGCGGTCGCCGGACCGGCCACGGTGGTCAGCGCCGACGTCGCGACGATGCCCTGCGTGATGACGTCGAAGCGCCGCTCGATATTGGCCTCGACCGGCAGGAGAAAGCCGCGGGCGTTCAGGCCAGCGGCATAGCCGCAGAAGTACAGTACGGCGGTCGATCCCGGCGCATGGGCAAGCCGCTTGCCGAACTTAGTGAGAGCGGCCGCGATTTCACCGTTGCTCGCGTTGATCAGTTGCGTGACCGCGAAGCCGTCGTGCCGCAGCGCGGCCCCGACCGAGCGCGCCGAGCCGGCGCAGACGGGCAGCGGTGGCAACGGCCTGTACGCACTCTCCCCGATTACCAGTGCAAGATGCGAGCCGGGAGCCGGCGCATCCGCGGCGAGCGCTGCCGAGCAGCAGAAGAGTGCGCCGCATAGAACGCCGAGCAGCGCGAGCACATCTATCCGGATGCCTGTTCTCCGTTCCGGCATGGCCGCCACTCTATCACCAAACGTTGCCGGCGCCGGGACTGTACGTCGTGTTGAGAACCGCGTTGGCGACCAGCGTGTCGCATTTTACCAGGCCGATGAACTGAGCGATACCGGCATCGACGCTGACCATGGGGGCGGTGGTCGAGAGCTGCGCGGCCCAAATCTCGACCTTGCCGCTGCCGTCGATCGTGATCTTGTAGCCGTTGGAATGCTGCAGCGTGACGGAGCCACCGGCCGCGCCGTCCAGCGTCAGCTTGTGCCCGCCCGCGGTCGCGAACTCGACCTTGCCGCTGGCTGCCTGCTCGCCCCGCTGACCGGCCCGCGAAGTGGTGAAACGCATGTTGCCGCCGCCGCTCATGTCGGACTCCGCTGCTGAGTCGACCCAGTGTAGTGCCGGAGGCGCCGAAGTCGCCATGGCGCTTTCAGATTGACGGGGCGCTTTGAGATTGACGGGGCCGCGAAAGCCCCGGAAAGAGTTCTCACCCCTTGCGGCACGAGCGCAATGTCGACAACGACCACCAAACCGTTCCTTACGCTGACGGCGGCCGCCGGGGCCGGGACACTCATGCCGATCCGCTTCTGGGCCTCGGAGAGTCTGACCGAGCCGTCCGATCGGGCCGAGCAGGCGCGGCGAGCCGCGCCTGCGCGCCGGTTCCCCGGGAGACGCTCGACGGCGCCGGGTTTCCGGGGGGCGCGTCTGGAGGCGGGGCTCGCACGTATGGCGATCGGGCACGGAAGCGTCCGGGAGGGTACATTGACCGAAAAAATTGCAGTACCGCGTAGATAAAATGCCGGATCGAAATCCGATTTCGACGCGGGCTTGGCAATCCGACGACCAGCCCGGCTGGACTGGCTTGCGCGCACCCGCCGATGCGCCGGCGGGCAGCGGCGGTCCCGGGAATTTCGACCGGCCGAACCCGCTCGGCCTCGGTGATGTGTTGGACGATCCGAACCGCGCGGTGCCGATGGGGCCGAAGAAGCCGACCACCCCCATCCACGCCAAGGAGATCAATACCGAGGGCGATTTCGAATGGGATCCGCCGATCTCGGCGGCCGAGGAAGCGGATGAGCTGCGGCAGGGGCGGTGGATGCCGCAGACCAAGGATTTCCAAGCGATCATGGGCGGGACGGTGCTCCTGACCCCGACCTTCGGCAACTTCTTGGGCGCCATCCTGGAGCAGCGAGACGGCGGGATCAGCCGGCTCAATCTGATGTCACATAGCAACAAATCCATGGTGGCATTCGGCGGCCATATCGAGAAGCGCTCCATCGGCAGAGCCGACGTTTTTCTGAACGTCAACGGCCAGAACGACAATATGACCGCCATGGATCCCACCAGCATGGCCAATCTAAGATCAGCCGGGGGTGACGTTCACCTCGCCCAAGCCGATCCGCGGCAAAACCAGCTTCACTGTCGAGGACGTGCGCAAGAAGTTTGCAGACGGCGCGATGATCGTGCTCTATCTCTGTCATTCCGGCCAGGACTCGGCCTTTCTCAAGCAGATCGCCGGCTTCTTCGGTGTGACCGTGATCGGGTTTTCAGACGAGATTGTCTACAATGTCTCGAATTCCCCCTGCCGGCAGCCCGATCAACAGATCGACGGAGCGGCTGCAAGTCGGCAAGTCCGGAACGCCTAGCAACGATTTCAGGACGCTGATCACCGACCCGAAAGCCGTGAAGGTCACGCCATGATCGCTGTTGGTGTTTCGAGCGAACAACGGGTGTTTCCATGAGCGACGCCGACCTCCAGGAACTCGCGCTGATCTCCCTCACGCATCCGGTCGGGGACGAGGACTTCGTGCTGCTCGGCTTTCAGGGCCGAGAGGCGATATCGGAGCTGTTCGCGTTCGAATTGGAATTGGTGTCCGAGAACCTGAGCATCGACCCGAGTAGCTTGGTGGGTCAGAGCGTGACGTGGACGGTAAGTCCGGAGCAGGCGCCGGTCAGTTATTTCAACGGATTTATCAGCCGCCTGCACGCCGCGGAACTGTCGTTCCGCGACCGCCGCATTTACCGCGCGCACGTCGTCCCGTGGCTCTGGTTCCTCACCCGCACGACGGACTGCCGGATCTTCCAGAACCAATCCGTGCCGGACATCGTCCAGCAGATCTTCAACGACCACGGATTCGCGGACTTCGATTTCGGAGGGGTCACTGGCGACCACCCGGTCCACGAATACCGCGTGCAGTATCGCGAAACAGCCTTCAACTTCGTCGCGCGGCTGCTCGAGGAAGAGGGCATATTCTATTACTTCAAGCACCAGGACGGGCGGCACGTCCTGACACTGGCGGACAATCCCTCGTCGTTCCGGGATTCCGAGAAGGAACTGGTCACGTACTCGAGCACGCCGAGCTTGGGCTGCATCAGCGAGTGGGAGCGAAGCTACGAGTTTCGACCCGGCAAGTGGACCTTGAAGGACTACAACTTCGAGACGCCGGACACGGAGCTGGAGGGCTCCGCGCCATCGGTCCTACCCGTGAAACAAATGACGAAGTACGAGGTCTACGATTATCCGGGTGGGTTTCTGAAGACGGATCGCGGCAAAAAACTTGCCGAGTTGCGCATCGAACAGGAGGAAACCGGCTGGGATGTCGTCAGGGGGCGCGGGGCCGCGACGACGTTCCACTGCGGCAAGACGTTTTCACTCGACTTGGCGCCGGAATACGCCGGGAAAACCGAGGTCTTCGCGGTCCTGGGGGTGGAGCACCGCGCGCACGACTTGTCAAATCTCGGCGTCACCACCTCCGCCCCGATGTACAGCAACCAGTTTTGGGCGGCGGCGAGCAAAGCCAAGTTCCGGCCGGCGCGCTTCACGCCACGACCGACGATCCAGGGGCCGCAGACCGCGCTGGTGGTCGGGCCGTCAGGGGAGGAAATCTACGCCGATAAATACGGCCGCGTAAAAGTTCAGTTTTATTGGGACCGGCTGGGCAAGAAGGACGCGAACAGCAGTGCCTATTTGCGGGTCGTGCAGGGATGGGCCGGGAATCAGTGGGGTGCCCAGATCCTGCCGCGCATCGGCATGGAGGTGCTGATCGTCTTCCTGGAGGGCGACCCGGACCGGCCGATCGTGGCCGGCTGCCTCTACAATGCCAGCAACATGCCCACCTTTCCGCTGCCGGGCCAGAAAACCAAGAGCGGATGGCGCACGCGCTCTTCCTTGAACGGCAGCTCGTCGAACTTCTCGGAATTCTCGATCGACGACAAGAAAGGCAATGAACTGGTCTTCCTGCACGCCGAGAAGGACCATACGATCGAGGTCGAGCATGACCAGAAGCTGACCGTGGACAATTGCCGCATCAAAACGGTAAAGGCGGACGAGACGGTCACGATCGGTGGCAATCAGAAGATCGAAATCCAGAAAGGCAACCGCGACACGACGATCGACATGGGCAACGACACCCTGCTGCTGAAGCAGGGCAACCTGTCGACCACGCTGTCGATGGGCAACATGTCGGTCGAGCTCAAGCTGGGCAACCTGTCCACCAAGGCGGGGCTCGGCAAGATTGACGAGACCGCGATGCAGGGGATCACCATGACGGTCGGAAGCAGCAGCATTAAGATCGACCAGATGGGGGTGACGATCAAAGGCATGATGATCACGATCGAAGGCCAGATACAGACGCAGGTGAAGGGCTTGATGACCCAGGTGAACGGCAGCGCCATGCTGCAGGCCCAGGGTGGCATTATCATGATCGGCTGACCACGCGATGTCCGGGGGAACGAACGGAGCGATGCTCGCGAAGCTGCAGCCGGTCGGCTTGCCGATCTTGATCGCGCGCGCCGAACTGGCCGAGGAGCCGGCGGCCGCGGTTGCCGGCCAGGCGACGGCGCCCGAGGCGCTCGCGGCGCTCGAGGCCGGCGGGTTTCTGCTCGATGCGGTGCGGCTGTTCGCGCACACGCTGCCCAAGCGCAAATCGGTCTGGTGGGCGTGCATGTGCGCGCGCCACACCACGCCCGCGAACCTGCCCGAGCTCGACCGCCAGGCGCTGGAGGGCGCCGAGCTGTGGGTGCGCCGGCAGACCGACGAAATCCGCCGCGCCGCGATGGACAAGGCGCAGCAAGCGGGTACGCAGACGCCCGAGGCCTGGGCGGCCGTCGCGGCGTTCTTCAGCGGGGATTCGCTCTCGCCGCCGGAAAATCCGAAAGTGCCGCCGGCTGACGATCTGACCGGGAAAGCGGTTTCCGGGGCGGTGACGCTCGCCTCGGTGCGCGGCGACCCGACGCGCCAGCCGGCCCGGCTCGCCGCCTTTCTGACCAGCGCCCGCGACATCGCCGGCGGCGGCGTCGGCCGGCTGGAACCGGAGACACCCTGATGGGTCTGCCCGCCGCCCGCATCACCGACATGCATGTCTGCCCGATGGTCACCGGCGTGGTGCCGCATGTCGGCGGCCCGATCCTGCCGCCCGCCGCCATAACCGTGCTGACCTGCGGGCTGCCGCAGGCGCGGGTCGGCGACATGGCGGTCTGCGTCGGCCCCCCCGACGTGATCGCGCTCGGCTCGTTCAAGGTGCTGGTCTGCGGTCAGCCGGCGGCGCGCATGGGCGATCTCACCGCGCATGGCGGTACCATCATTCTCGGCGCCCCGACCGTGCTGATAGGATGACCGGGTGACGCTCGTTCTCACCATGCTGCGCTGCCCGGACGCCGTTCCGCCGGAAACGCGCGAGGTGACGGGCGGCGAGTTCAGCATCGGCCGCGGTTCGGAGAACGACTGGATGCTGCCCGATCCGGACCGGCACCTGTCCAAGCGCCACTGCGTGCTGGCGTTCCGTTCCGGCGGCTGGCAGCTCGCCGACACGAGCACGAACGGCACCTTCCTGAACCGCGAGGCGGAGCCGGTCGGGCCGGGCAAGCCGCGCGCGCTGCGCGACGGCGACCGGCTGCATCTCGGCCCGTACGAAATCGAGGCGCGGCTGATCGAGGCGGCCGCGCCGTCGCCCCGCCGCGCCGATCCCGCCCGCCGGGACGATCCGTTCGGCGACGATCCCTTTGCGCCGGCGCGCTCGCCGTTCGCCGAGCAGCCGCCGCTCGAGCGCGTGGTCGCGCCGGAGCAGATGCAACTGCCGTCGGATTTCGATCCGCTCGCGTCCGAGCCGCGCGAGGACGGGCTCGGCTTTCCAACCCAGTCTGACCACAATCCGGGGCTGGAGGACGCGTTTCGCCCGCCCTCCGGGCCGGCACCGGTGATCCCGGACGACTGGGACCTCGATCTCTCCCCCGCGCAGCCGGACCCGCCGCCGCCGCCGCGCTCGCCACCGCCGCGCGTAGCGCCCGTTCCGCGACCGCCGCCGCGCCCCGCGCCGGCGCCGCCTGTGGCGCGAATCCCCGACGACCTGCCGCCGGCGCCGGATCTCGGCCCGCCCGCGCCGGACGCCGACGAGTTCGAGGAGGTTGCGCCGCCGCCCCGGCCGGCGCGGCCCGCCCAGCCACCGCCCGCCCAGCCGCCGCCGGTCGCGCCCGCCGATGCCTCGCTGCTCGCCAGTTTCATCCGCGGCGTCGGCATGCAGGACGCCAGGCTTGCCGATCCGTCGGCGACCTTCGAGGAATTGGGCCGCGCGTTCCGGGTGCTTGTGGGCGGGTTGCGCGACGTCCTGATCGCCCGCGCCGCCATCAAGGGCGAGTTCCGCATCGAGCAGACGATGATCCGCTCGAGCGGCAACAATCCGCTGAAATTCTCCGCCGATGCCGACGACGCGCTGTCCGCCCTGCTCGGCACCGGCCGTCGGGTTAGCATGCAGCCGTCCGCCGCCATCGCCGACGCGCTGCGCGACATGCGGCTGCACGAGCTTGCCACCATGACCGCCATGCAGGCGGCGGTGCGCTCGCTGCTCGCGGAACTCGATCCGGCCGTGCTGCGCCAGGAGGCGGAACAGGGCGGGTTGGCGCTGGTGCCGGCGCAGAAGAAGGCGCGTGCCTGGGACGCCTACGAGAAGCTGCATGCGCGCATCAGCAGGGCGCTGGCCGACGATTTCGACAGCATTTTCGGCAAGGCCTTCGCGCGTGCGTACGAGCAGGCGCTGGACGAGGTCAAACAACGGGAGGGACCACCGAGATGATATCACGCCGCGCTGTGCTGGCCTTGCCTGCCGCGCTCGCCGCCTGCGCGACGCCGCCACCGCCGCCACCCCCGCCCGTGCTCGACCTCACGATCATCGGTGGTCCCGACCAGAACCCCGATCACGCCGGCCGTCCGGCGCCGGTTGCGGTGCGGCTTTATCAGCTCGCAGCAACGGGCAAGTTCGAGAGCGCCGACGTGTTCGCGCTCAAGGACAAGGAGGCGCAGACGCTCGGCGACCAGTCGCTCGGCTCGGAGCAGATCATCGTCCGACCAGGCGAAACGAAGGCGGTCAAGCGCGAGCTGAAGCCGGGCGTGCAGTTCCTCGGCGTGGCGGTGCTGTTCCGCGACATCGACCGCGCGCATTGGCGCGTGGTCAATCCGGTCGCGCCGCACGGACCGACGCGGCTCACGCTGAAGATCCACGGCGTTACCGCGACGCTCGCTCCCACGTAGCCGAGGTGCTACGCTGTAGCCGGCTCGCCGCTTCCGGCGAGGCAGGGGGAAAGCGCTCGCCCACATGAGTTGGACGAACCGCGTCGTCTGGCAGGAAGGCATGTTCCTGCGGGCGCAGCATTTTCAGCAGCAGGACCGCTGGCTGGAGGCGTTCGTGCGCGGGCGCACGGCATCGCTGGCACCGCATCGCTGGGGCCTCATCGAGATGGCGATCGACCGCGACCTGCTGGCCACCGGGCGTTTCGCGCTCAGCGCCGCCGCCGGCGTGTTCGAGGACGGAACGCCGTTTTCGTTGCCCGGCGAAACCGATCATCCGCCGCCGCTCGAACTGCCGGAATCGGCGCGCCGCTGCCTAGTTTATCTCGCCATTCCGGTACGCCAGCCGGGGGCGGTGGAAATCGCGGCGAACGGCGCGGAAGAGGGCCGCTACGCGCTGCGCGGCTTCGAAGCATACGACACGCATTCCGCCTCGCCGCAGCCGGCCGAATTACAGATCGGGCGGCTGCGCATGCGCTACATGCTGGAAACCGAGGAGCGCACCGGCTGGCTCTGCATCGGACTCGCCCGCGTGGTCGAGGTGACGGCGGACAAGCGCGTGCTGCTGGACGAGAACTGGATTCCGCCCGCGCTGCTTTGCTCGGCCGTCGCGCCGCTGTCGGGGTTGCTCACCGAACTGGCGGGCATGCTGAACCAGCGGGGCGAGGCGTTCGCGGCGCGATTGACGGCGCCGGGCTCGCGCGGCGCCGCCGAGGTGCAGGATTTCATGCTGCTGCAAGTGGTGAACCGCTGGCAGAAGCTGTTCGAGCACTGGGCGGATGCCGGCAACGTGCATCCGGAAGAGCTGTATTCCGCGCTGGTGCAGATGGCTGGCGAGTTCGGTACGTTCACCGAGGCGTCGCGGCGGCCGCAACATTACCCGCCGTACCGGCACGACGATCTGCAACGCAGTTTTGCGCCCGTGGTGGCCGATCTGCGCCGCTCGCTCTCGGCGGTGATCGAGGCGACGGCGATCCCAATTCCGTTGCAGGAGCGCCGGCACGGCGTGCGCGTCGGTCCGATCGTCGATCGCACGGTGCTGCGCGGCACGTTCGTTCTCTGCGTGCAGGCCGACGTGCCCAGCGAGAACCTGCGCCGGCTGTT
The DNA here is from genome assembly GCA_963761015.1 of uncultured Alphaproteobacteria bacterium. Taxonomy (GTDB): domain Bacteria; phylum Pseudomonadota; class Alphaproteobacteria; order Acetobacterales; family Acetobacteraceae; genus CAVXFL01. The sequence goes on along the minus strand of CAVXFL010000011.1, from coordinate 172,824 downwards.
CCCCAGCCAGGTGAAGATCGGCGCGGTCGAGCAGATCCGCGAACTCGTCAACGTGGCGCTGCCCGGCATCGCCGTGCGGCCGTTGCCGGTGGCGCCGCGCCAGTTGCCGTTCTACGCGGGGGCGACGTATTTCGAACTGGACCGCAACAGTCCGCATTGGCAACAGATGCAGAACTCCGGCGGGTTCGCCATCCATGTCTCCGGCGATTTTCCCGGATTACGCATGGAGCTATGGGCGATCCGGGGGTGAGGGATTTGGGGACTTCGGCGCATGAGTGACAATCCGTTTGCCGAACCCGACGACAGCGAGCGCACGGTCATCCGACCCGCGCCCGGCGGCCGCCGGGCGCCGCCGCCGCAGGCCGCGCCGCCGGCGGAGGATCGGGCGGCGGCGCCGTGGCGGCCGCCGGCGCAGGAACCGGTCGCGCCCGCGATCACGCCCGCCGAGGCGCCGGAAGGCGTCGCGACCGGCATCTCGGTGCTGACCCAGGCGGCCGCGCCGTTGCTGCAACTGATCGCTCGGCTGCGCAACACGCTCAGCCAGCCCGACCCGGCCGACCTGCGTGAGCGCGCGGTGCGCGAAATCCGCGCCTTCGAGACCCGCGCGCGCGATGCCGGCGTGCCGCTCGAAGTCTTGCGGCCCGGCGCATTATGCGCTGTGCGCCAGCCTCGACGACATCGTGCAGAATTCGCCCTGGGGCAGCCACGGCGCGTGGGCCGCCAATTCGCTGGTCGCCACATTCCATCAGCGGGTCGAAGGCGGCGAGGGCTTCTTCGATCTGCTCGCACAGATGCGCCAGTATCCAGGCAAGTTTCTGCAAGTCCTGGAACTCATGTATCTTTGCATGTCGCTCGGGTACATGGGCGAATTCCGGGTGCGGCCCCGCGGCCCGGCCGAACTCGATAAGCTGCGCGAGGAAGTCTACGAGCTGATCCTGCGCCAGCGGCAGCAGCCGGCCGAGCCCGAGCTCGTCGCCGCACTGGCGCGGCGCCTCGGCCCCGTATCGGCCGGCGCGCGCCGTGGTGCCGGTCTGGGTCGTGGCCAGCGTGGCCTTGGCCGCGATCGCCGGCCTGTTCGTCTGGTTCTCCAACGGGCTGAACGCACAATCCGACGCGCTGTACGAGGGATGCTGGCGGCGCCGCTGTCGCACATGCCGAAAATTGCCCGCGTCGCGCCGGTGCAGCCGCCGCCACCGCCGCCGCCCGCCGCCGAACCGACCTCGCTCGACAAGCTGCGCACCTTCCTGAAGCCGGAGATCGACGAGGGACTGGTCAAGGTGCTCGGCACGCCGTCCACGCCGATCGTGCGTATCCGCAACGGCGGCCTGTTCGCCTCCGGCAGCGCCACCGTGCAGCAGCGTTTCCACCCGCTGCTGGAGCGGATCGGCGCCGCGCTGAAGCAGGAGCCCGGAAAGGTGCAGGTGATCGGCTACACTGACAACCAGCCGATCCGCACCGTGCGCTTCCCCTCGAACTTCCAGCTTTCCACCGCCCGCGCCGAGGCCGCGCGCGTGATCATCGCCCAGACGATCGGAGACGCTTCTCGCATGACCGCCGAAGGCCGCGCCGACGCCGACCCGATCGCGTCCAACGCGACGCGGGAAGGACGCGAGGAAAATCGCCGGATCGAGGTGGTGCTGCACCGCGCCGGCTGAGAGAAATCAACGATGCGCCGCATTTTCACGTCCACGCTTCTCCGCTGGCTGCTGAGCCTGTTCGGCACGGCGCTGCTCTGCGCCCTGGTCTGGTTTTTCGGCCCGCTCGTTTCGGTATTGGAAGGCGTCATCGCCCGGGCGGTGATCGTCGTCGTGATGCTGGCGCTGTGGGCCGGCATTAATTTCTGGATCGACCACCGGCGGCGCAAGCGCGAGGCGGCGCTGGCCGAGGGGCTCACGGCGGCCCCGGACGCGACCGCTGCCGCCTCCGCCGAGGAAGTCACGGCGCTCAGGGAAAAGCTCGCCGCTTCGCTCGGCCTGTTGCGCAAGGCGCGCGGCACGCGGGGCTATCTGTACGAGCAGCCCTGGTACGTGATCATCGGCCCGCCCGGCGCCGGCAAGACCACGGCGCTGCTGAACGCCGGGCTGCGCTTCCCGCTGGCCGCCGAAATGGGGCAGGGCGCGATCGCCGGCGTGGGCGGCACAAGGCTCTGCGAGTGGTGGTTCACCGAGCAGGCGGTGCTGATCGACACGGCCGGGCGCTACACGACCCAGGACTCCGATGCCGCCGTCGACAAGGCGGGCTGGGAGGGGTTCCTCGAGCTGTTGAAGCGCACGCGGACGCGCCAGCCGCTGAATGGCGTGCTGGTCGCGATCGCCGTCTCCGACGTCGCCGCCGCGACGCGCGAGGAGCGGCTCGCGCATGCACGCGCCATCCGCCGACGCGTCAAGGAGCTGTCCGAGCGCCTCGGCGTGCGCGTGCCGGTCTACGCCATGCTGACCAAGGCCGACCTGGTCGCCGGCTTCACCGAGTTCTTCGACGATCTGGACAGCGAGCGGCGGGGTCAGGTCTGGGGCACGACCTTCGCCCTGCGCCAGCCCGAGGCCGGGCCGCTGGCCGGCTTCGTGGCCGAGTTCCGCCTGCTGGTCGAGCGGCTGAACGCGCGGCTGCTGGAGCGGCTGCAAGCCGAGCGCAGCCCGGAGCGGCGGTCCATGCTCGCCGGCTTTCCGGCGCAGGTCGCCAGCCTGGAGCAGCCGCTCGCCGAGTTCTTGCAGGAGGCGTTCGGCGGCTCGCGGCTCGATCCGGCGCCGTTCCTGCGCGGCGTTTACCTGACCTCCGGCACGCAGGAGGGCACGCCGATCGACCGGCTGACCGGCGTGCTGGCGCGCGCCTTCGGCGTAGATCAGCGCCGCGCGCCCAGCCTGCGCCCGCAGCAGGGGCGGAGCTACTTCCTGCATCGGCTGCTCACGCAGGTGGTGTTCGGCGAGGCCATGCTGGTCTCCAGCAACCCCGGCGCGGCGCGGCGGCGCGTGCTGATGCGCGCGGCCGGCTATGCCGCCGCGGTGCTCGCCGTCCTGCTGGTCGGCGGCGCGTTGTGGCGCAGCCATGCGGCCAACCAGCAGGCGATGGACCGGGCCGGCAACGCGCTCGCCGCGTACACGCGGGCGGCCAACGGCCTGAAGCTCGATCCGGTGTCGGACGCCGACATGCCGCGCGTCGTCCCGGTGCTCGACCAGGCGCGGGCGCTGCCGGTGGAATTGGCGCGCGAGGGCGGCGGGTTCGGGCTGTCGCAAACCGGCAAGCTGGTCGCCGGCGGGCGCGCCGTTTACCGCAACGCGCTCGAACACATTCTGCTGCCCCGGCTGATCTGGCGGCTGGAATCGCAGATGCGCGGCAGCCTGGAGCGGCCGGATTTCTTGTATCAGGCGACCCGGGTCTACCTGATGCTGGGCGGGCAGGGGCCGCTCGATCCGCAACTGGTCCGCGCCTGGATGACGCTGGATTGGGAGGCGACCTATCCCGACGCCGTGTCGGCGCCGATGCGGGCCTCGCTGGCGCGGCATCTGAACAAGCTGCTCGCGCAGCCGCTGCCGGCGGTCGAACTGGACGGCGCGCTGGTCGCGCAAGCGCGGACGGCGTTCAGCCGCATTCCGCTCGCCGATCGGGTGTATTCGCGCATCAAACCGTCCGCCGCGGCGCAGGCGGTGCCGCCCTGGACACCGGCGGCGGCGCTCGGCCCCGCGGGAACGGGCGTGTTCCTGCGTAAGTCCGGCAAGCCGCTGACCCAGGGCATTCCGGGCTTCTACACGGTTGCCGGCTTCTACAAGGTACTGCTGCCCGCGCTCGGCAACGCCAGCCACGAGGTCGCGCAAGAAAGCTGGGTGCTCGGCAGGCGCGCCGAGGTCCAGCCCGGCAGTTCGCAACTGCTCGATCTCGAACGCGGCGTGATCGCGCGCTACGAGGCAGATTACGCGCGGCAATGGGACGCCATGCTGAACGACCTGGAGGTCGTGCCGCTGCGCAGCCTGCCGCAGGCGGTGCGCGATTTGTACATTCTGTCGTCGCCGCAATCGCCAATGCGCGAGCTGCTGACCAGCGTCGGGCGCGAACTGACCCTGACCAAGCCGCCCACGCCGGCGGCCGGCGTGGTTCCCGCTTCGGTGGGGCAGGGCGCGGCGGCGAAGGCGACCCAGGCGCTCGCCAATCCGGCGACCGCGCAATTGCAGAAGCTGCTCCTGCCGGCGGCGACCGGCCAACCCGCTCCGGCGGCGCCCGGGCAGGCGATCGACGACCGCTATAAGGCACTGCGCAATTTCGTCGGCAATGGCCCCGGCGCGCCGATCGACGGAGCGCTGCGGCTGCTCAACGAGTTGCAACAGCAACTGGCGAAGCTGTCGGCGGCGACGCCGGGCGCCGCGCCGCCCCCGCCGACCGGCGAGGACCCGGCGCAGTTGCTGCGCGCCGAGGCGTCGCGCGATCCGCAGCCGGTTGCCCGCTGGTTGCAGACGCTCGCCGTCAACAGCACTGGTCTCAGGGGCGGCGGGGCACGGCAGATGGTGAAGGCCGCGCTGGACGGCGCCGGCGGTCCGGCGCCGCTGTGTCAGCAGGTCGCCGGGCGGTATCCGTTCAATCGCGGCGCCAGCGCGAGCATTCCGATCGACGACTTCGCCAAGCTCTTCGCCCCGGGCGGGCAGATCGACGGTTTCGTCAATTCGCAGCTCCGGCCCTATGTCGATACCAGCACCCGGCCCTGGCACGCGCAGGCGGCGGACGGCGTTTCCCCGATCACCACGGCCGAGCTGGCGCCGTTCGAGCGCGCCGCCGAAATCCGCGACCTGTTCTTCGCCGCGGGCGGCACGACCCCGAGCGTCCGTTTCGACATCACTCCGGTCTCGCTCGACGACGGCGCTAAGCAGGTCACGCTGGACCTGGGCGGGGTGACGGTGACGTACGCGCACGGTCCGACTCGCGCGACGCAGATCACCTGGCCGGGCCCGAACGGCATGCAGGACGTCCGACTGGTGTTCGATCCGCCGCCGGCGGCGGGGAGCGGCGCCATCCAGGAATCCGGGCCGTGGGCGCTGTTCCGGCTGTTCGATCGCGGGCAGTTGCAGCGCGAGGGCTCGGCGGATCGCTACCTGCTGACGTTCCGGTTGGGCGAGCGGCAGGCGGCTTTCGAGATCCGCGCCGGGTCGGTGCGCAATCCGTTCGCGCCGGGGATACTGTCGGGATTCCGTTGCCCGAGCATCAAGTGAGCCCGCGGCGATGAGCGGCGGACCCAGCGGCTTTTTCGGCAAGATCCCGGCGCGTGGCGATTTCGTGCGCTCCGGCCTTCCTGGCGCATTCATCGCTTCCTGGGATGCGTGGCTGCAAGCGGTCATCCCGGCCAGCCGCGACCTGCTGGCGGACGATTGGCTGCCGGCGTGGCTGGAAGCCCCGGTCTGGCGGTTCGCGCTCGATGCCGGCGTTTGCGGAACCGACGCGGCGCTCGGCCTCTGGATGCCGAGCGTCGACCGCGCTGGCCGGCACTTTCCACTGACCTTGGCGACGATCGCCCCGGGGGGCAGCGCGCCGGGTCTGGCGCGCGACGGCGGTGGCTGGCTGGACGCCGCGGAAGCGGCGGGACGGGGCGCTGTCGCGGAAGACACGGCGCCCGAAGATCTGGCCCAGGCGCTGCACGAGGCGCCGTGTGTGCCGGCCGAAATGTCTGTTCCCCAACCGAAGAATCGGGGCATTGTTCGCTGGTGGACGGAGGGCGCGCCGCGCGTTGCCGCCCGCGCGATCGAGACGATTGGCCTGCCCGACGGGCCTGGCTTCGCCGCGATGCTGGACGACCGGATGAGGGCGAGATGTCAATCCGCGTGAGCGTCGCGCGAAGCGGCCGGTTCCAGTCCTCGGCGGGCACGCATGTCGGTGCGGTGCGCAGCCATAACGAGGATCGCTACGTCAATCGCCCGGACCTCGGCTTATGGGCGGTCGCCGACGGCGCGGGCGGGCACCAGGCCGGCGATGTGGCCTCCGCGATGATCGCCGACGTGCTGGATGCGATTCCGTTGCGGCTGGGCGCCGCGCAGGTGATCGCGGAAGTGCGCCAGCGCCTCGCGCAGGCGCATCGGTCGCTGCGCGAGGAAGCGGCGCGGCGTGGGCCGGGCGCCATCATCGCGTCGACGGTGGTGGTGCTGCTGGCGCGGGATACGCATTTTGCCTGTCTCTGGGCTGGCGATTCGCGCGCCTATCTGATGCGCGACGGGCTGCTGGCGCAGCTCACCCGCGATCACAGCCTGCTGCAGGAGTTGCTCAATTCGGGGCGCATCACCGAGGAGCAGGCGGCCGGGCATCCGCAAGGCAATGTGATCACCCGCGCGGTGGGCGCCGACGGCGAGCTCGACCTGGACAAGCTGACCGGCCAGCTATTGCCGGGTGACCGGTTCCTGCTGTGCAGCGACGGGTTGTGCAAGACGCTAGGTGAGGCGGAGATCGCCGCCATCCTCGCCGACGCCTCCGAAGATTCCGCGACGGAAGCGCTGATCCGCTCGGCGCTGGATCAGCGGGTCGGCGACAACGTGACCGCGGTCGAAGTCGAGGTCGTCCGTTACGGTCCGTTCCAGGACGATGCCACGCTGCCGCCGCAACGGGCCGGCGTTCCGTTCGGTTGAGCAAGCCCTACCGCGTCAGCCCTTGTTGCGGATTTCGACTCGCAGGGACATTGGGTTTGGCCACCGCCCTATTCGCTGACCGCTTTTGCCCAGACGCGACGGGTTATGGACGCGAGCTGCGCCGGCATTGCATGAGTTTGTTCCAGGCATCGCAGCAAGCGTCGAGAATGTCGTCATAGCTCTGCCAGACGCGGTGGCTGAGAAAGTTTCGCTCGCAGATACTCCCAGATATTCTCCACCGGGTTCAACTCCGGTGCGTAAGGCGGCAGCGGCAGCAGCACGATGTTGTCCGGCACCACCAATCGCGGCGAGCTGTGCCAGCCGGCACCGTCCAGTACCACCACGGCGATCGCGCCCAGCGAGACGCAGCGGCTGATTTCCGCGAGGTGCTCGTTCATTGCCGCCACATTCACCGCAGGCATAATGATCGCCGCCCCGGTGCTGCGTTCCGGGCAGATCGCGCCGAACAGATACGCCCATTCGTAGCGCCGATCGCGCGGCGCGCGTGGACGCGAGCCGCGCTTCGCCCACACCCGCGTCAGCGTTCCCTGCTGGCCGACCCTGGCCTCGTCGGCGAACCAGATCTCGACCGACGTACCCGCCGCTTCCGGCGGCAACGCGGCGGCTACACGGGCGGGAAACTCACGCTGAAAACCACCTGTTCCTCGGGCTTGCTCTGCGGGTGCTGCGGGCGCACCGATAGTCGCCGGAACGACAGTCGGCGCAGCCATTTGCCGATGCTGCGCTCATGCAAATCGACGTCGAACTCCTGCTTGACGCGCCGCTGCAAATCGACGCAGCGCCAGCGCACCACGCCATGTTCGGCGAAATCCGGCGCTTGCTCAACCCATCCCGCCAGCTGCAATTGCTGTTCGGCCGTCAGGCGCGGCCGCGGGCCGTTCCGCCGCGGCCGGTTGGACAACCCAGCCAGTCCGAAGTCGTTGTAGCGATGCACCCAATCGCACAAGGTTTGCCGGTCCATGCCGCCGGCTTCCGCCGCCGCGTCCCGTGTCCAGCCGTCGAGCACCAGCGCGATTGCCAGCATCCGACGCGCCGCTTTGGCGTCCTCCGTTCGCGTTGCCGCGTTCCGTAGTTCCGTCACCGACAGATCTCTACGTGTGATCGCCACGGTCATAGCCGTCCCCCATGTCTCCACGGGCAACCCACAAATCACACTGCGCCGAGCCGCTCCCATTCACATTCGAGTCAACGGACCGAGCGGTTGGTATGATTGAATAGACGCGGCAATTCGCGCTGCGGCGATGGCGTGGCACTACACGTTGGGGGATCGTAATCAGCTTTTGGCGACGGTCTGCACGGTAGGCGCCAGAGCGACCCCGGCAGCGCGCAGGGCGAGGCTGGCGGCTGGTCTCGGGGTGGATCGCAGGAGGAAGTGTTTGCTGTCCTGCTCGACCTCGGTCTCGGTCAACGCGTCGAGATCGGCGACGATCGCCGGCCATGATGCGGTGCTGCCGAGGGCTGCGATGCGGGCGTCCAACTCGGCCTTGAGCACGAGAGCCAGGAAGCTGCAGAACACGTGGCCGCGGATGGTCTCGTCGAGCTTGTGGAAGATCGGCCGCGTGGCGAGCAGATGCTTGGCGGTGCGGAAGGTCTGCTCGACGGTCCAGAGCTGCTGGTAGCGCAGCATGGCCGCCAGCGGGTCGAGCCCGGTGTTGGTGCGCAGCACGAAGATGCCATCGAAGCGGGCGTCTTCCGCGGCCTTGGCTCGGTCGATCGTGAAGTGATCCTTGCCGACGGTCTTGAGGAAGCGGCGATAGCCGGCGTTGCCGACCAGCGCCTTGTCGCCACGGCGCAGTTGGCGCTCCAGGGCGGCCAGGATGGCGGCACGCTCGGCGGCATCCTTCGCCGCCTCCTGATGGTTGATGCAGACGATGTAGCGCGCACCGCCAAGGGTGACCGCCTTGGCGCCGTACTCGATGTCGCGGCCGCGCTTCTCGATCACCAGCGGCACGAACGGCGCGGCATCGCCGAGCACGACCTCGCGCACCAGCTTGTCGCTGCGCTCGCGGACGCCGAGGATGTAGAGCAGGCTACGCGCCTCCAATGCTGCGATGGTCTCGGCGCTGATCATGCCGCGATCGGCGACAATGCAGACCCGGCCAATGGCGAAGCGCTGGCGCAGCCTCTCGATCACCGGCACCAGGGAGGTCACGTCGGCGGTGTTACCCGGCCACATCTCCGAGCACACAGGCCGGCCGTCACCATCGATCAGCACGGCGAGGATCATCTGCCGCAGGTCGGGCCGATGGTCCTTGCTGTAGCCATGCTGTCCGATCGTCTGGCCGCCCAGGCCTTCGAAATACAGGCTGGTGGTATCCATGAACACCAGGTCGAGCCGACTGAACAGATCGCGCCGATGCGCGAACAGCTGCTCCTCGATCAGGTCCTTCGTACAGCGCGGGGCGAACGGCGTCGCACCATTCTGCTGATCGGCCGGCAGTTCCTCGCCCAGCCAGGCCATCGCACGATAGAGGTGGTGCAGATCGAGACCGTCGGTGCCGGCGATGCGGTAATGCTCGCGCCAGCGATCGGCGGCCAGATCCGAGCCGCCGCGCATCAGCCGGTGCAGCACGGTGAGAAACACCGCGCGTTCCAGCGCGAAGCGATGGCCGCGGCCGCGTGCCAAGGCGGTGATCACGTCCTGGCAGCCGGTCTCCTGCCACAGCCGCTCGAACAGCAGCGCTGGCCCGATGCGTCGCACCGCGACGGCGGGCGCATCACCGGTTCTGGCGGCATCCAGCACCATCGCCTGCTGCACGAAGCGCACACCGGAGCGCAGCAGTCGCTCGAGTTGCCCGCTGGCTTCAAGTTCATCCAGCCTGCCCAGGGTGGCGATCACCCGCTGGCGCACCTGATCGCCGGTGCGGTGGCTTTCCACGATCTGCAGGTAGATGCGACCCTGCGACTGTTTGTGGCGGAAGTCCATGCGCGACTCGATAGGGTGCGCACAGATTGCCAAATATAAATGGTTCATTCAACGGCAATTATCATCAGACGTGGCACTACATATTCGCGCAAATCACCAACCACACATAATGAAATCATATACCTACGCTAAATCCGAACAGCCCAAGTGTCGAAGATGGGTTTGGGGGCCATGAAACTCGAAATGCCCGGGACCGTGCCCCGGGCATGACGAGAAACTGAAACAGGTGCTTCGGGTCGCCCCGAACGCGCTCTCGCGGTCGGTCGTCAGCTCTTCTTGCGGGTCTCGAGGTCGTAGGTGAACGCGCCTGGCGTGCCAGTCCCCTTCTCGTCGTAGCTCGTATACTTGTATTCGATTTTGGTGAAGTTCACCGAAACGCTCTCGCTTGGCCGGTCGCCGCCGGAGCTCGCGCTATATCCGCTGATGGCGCAGTTGGTCAGCGTGACATGCAGGTAGTCCTCCGTTTCACCGCCGGTCTTGGTTCGGACGAAGGCGAACTCCGCCTTGGAATTCATTTTGCCGACCAGGGCCTGTTCCATGAGCTTCGGCGAGGTACTGTCCAAATCCTTGGTGATCGTGATCTCGCTGATGCTGGGGTTGCTCGATTCCCGCTTCGACACGCCGCCACCGAGCGGCATGGAGATCGAGCGGCCGACGCCGAGCTGGAACGAGTTGACCTCGATCCATTTTTGGTACGGCGCGGTGGTCACCTCGCCATCGATAGCTTCGTATTTCAGGTAAACAGCCATCTGGTTCCTCCTGTGGGGTAACGCGGGGATTGTCGGATTTTCAGTTCAAGGCATATCGGAACGAACCCTCCTGGGTCAGTCCGACAGAGACGCGCGAGATGGTCTCGCCGTCGGCCAGTCGCGCGAGAACCTCCGCCGAGAGTTCCGGCAAGAGGGTGCGCGAAAGGATGTGCTCCACGTTGCGCGCGCCCGAGGAGCTCTCGGTGCAGCGCGCCGCGATCGTCTCCACCAGCTCCGGTGCGTATTCGAATACGGCGCGGTAGGAATCCCAGACGCGCCGGCGAATGCGGCCGAGCTGCAGCTCGACGATCTGGCGGATCACGCTTTCCGAAAGCGGGAAATACGGCACGAGCGTCACCCGCCCAAGGAAGGCGGGCTTGAAGTATTTCATCAGCTCCGGGCGCAGCGCTTCCGCAAGGCCGGCCGCGTCGGGCGCGGTGTCCGGATCGGCGAACAGCTTGGTGATGAGGTCGGTTCCGGCGTTCGACGTCATGATGATGACCGTGTTTTTGAAGTCGATGTCACGACCTTCGCCGTCCTTCATCGTTCCCTTATCGAATACTTGGTAGAAGACGTCCTGGATGCCGGGATGCGCCTTTTCCATCTCGTCCAGCAGGATCACCGAATACGGACGACGGCGCACCGCTTCCGTGAGCACGCCGCCTTCGCCGTAGCCGACGTAGCCGGGCGGGCTGCCCATGAGCAGGCTGACTTTGTGCTCTTCCTTGAACTCGCTCATATTGAGCGAGGTCAGGTTCTGCTCGCCGCCGTAAAGCACGTCGGCCAAGGTCAGCGCCGTCTCGGTTTTCCCGGTCCCCGACGTGCCCACCATCAGGAACACACCGATCGGCTTGCGCGGGTCCGTCAGCTTGGCGCGCGAGGTGCGAATCGCCTCGGCGATGGCCTCGAGCGCATGCGACTGCCCGACGATTCGCCGTTCCATCGTCTCGCGCAGGTTGAGCACGGTGCGAATCTCGTCGGCTTGCATCCGTCCGGCTGGAATACCGGTCCAGCTCTCGACGATCTCCGCGACCGCCTGGCCGTCGACCACCGGAAAGATCAGCGGGCGCTCGCCCTGGAGTTCGTGCAGCTTTGCCGCCGCCGTCGCCAGTTTGTCGCGCAACGCGTCCTTGTCCTCGGGGTTGTCGGGATCCTCGAGCGAGGTCCGCAATCCCCCGATATCGGCGGCCAGCGACTGTTCTTGCTGCCATTGATCATTCAGCCGCGCCAGTTCCTGCTCGGCCTTCTCGCGTTCCTCCAGCAGTTCCGCCTTGTGCGCCGCATGATCGGCGCCCGAGGCCATTTCGCGGTCGAGTATGGCCAGTTCAGTGTCGATCAGCCCGATCCGGCGCCGCCGGTCCTCGACCGGCGCCGGCACCCCAGCCTGGCTCATCGCCACGCGGGCGCAGGCGGTATCGATCAGCGAAATCGCCTTGTCGGGTAGTTGCCGGCTCGGGATGTAGCGCGCCGACAGATGCACCGCCGAGGCCACCGCCTCGTCCAGGATGCGAATGCGATGGTGCTTCTCCAACGTGGAGACCAGGCCGCGGACCATGGCGATCGCCATCGGCTCGCTCGGCTCCTCGACCTTGACCACCTGGAAGCGCCGCGTCAGCGCCGCGTCCTTTTCGAAGTACTTCTTGTACTCCGCCCAGGTCGTCGCGGCGACGGTGCGAAGCTCGCCCCGCGCCAGTTCCGGTTTCAGCAGGTTGGCGGCATCGCCTTGCCCCGCCGAACCGCCCGCCCCGATTAGCGTGTGCGCCTCGTCGATGAACAGGATGATCGGCCGCGGGCTCGCCTTGATCTCCTGGATGACCGATTTCAGGCGATTTTCGAATTCGCCCTTCACACCGGCCCCGGCCTGCAACAGCCCGAGATCGAGCGTGCGCACGACCACGTTCTTCAGCGCGGGCGGAACGTCGCCCTCCGCGATCCGGAGCGCAAATCCCTCCACCACGGCGGTCTTGCCGACACCGGCCTCGCCCGTGAGGATGGGATTGTTCTGGCGCCGGCGCGTGAGGATGTCGATGACTTGGCGGATTTCGCTGTCACGCCCGAGTATCGGGTCGATCTTGCCCGCCTTCGCCCGCGCGGTGAGATCGAGCGTGTACAGCTCAAGCGCGCCGGTTCCCGCCGGACCTGGCGCGCCCTCGGCCATCGGCGCGCCCTCGGTCGCCGCAGTCGCGGCCGCGGCCTCGGCCGAGTTGGCGGTGATCGCCGCGAAGTCCCGCTTCAGCGCATCCGTGGGGATCTTCTCGAACTGCCGTGACGATGCCCGCGTATGTTGCGAAAGCGTCTCGTCGGCGAGCAGCGCCCAGAGGATGTGGCCCGAACGGACGCGCGCCTGACCCTGCTCCACGGACGCGAGCAGCCACGCCTGCTTGGCCGCCTCCACGATTTCCGGCGACAGGCTCGGCGCCCGCGCATTGCCGGTCTTCATCTTGTCGAGGCTGCGGTTCAGGTCACCGAGCAGCCGCCCGGCGTCCACCTCGTAGTGGCGCAGGATGGCGACGATGTCGTTATCCGCGCCGTCGGCGAGCTTGAGCAGCCAGTGCTCGATTTCCACGTTGTAGTGGGTGCGCGAGAGCGTCAGCCCGGCAGCGGCCTCGAGCGCGCGCCGGCAGTGATCGTTCAGACGCGAAACGAGTGATTTGAGATCGATTGCGGCCATCATACCCTCCGCCTGTCGAAATGCCCGCGGAAGGAGTTCCCGGGCTTGCCTATCGACAGTTCGGCCGCGGCTATGGTTGCACGGCTGGATTGTCCAAGCAAACGCGCAATAGCGGCGACGCCGCGCGGCGTGACGCGGACGGCCGCGTCGGGTAAATGCCGGCTGGGGGAGACACACGATGGATTTGCCGGAAGGCTTCGATCTCGACGCACTGCTCGCGCCGATACCAGGCGAGGCGCCGGCGGGCGTCGATCTGCGCGAGGACTTCTCGCCGCAATCGCCCTACTATCGCCTGCGGGATGCAAGGGCCGAGGCGCGCGCGGCCGAACGTGCGGCGGATGCGCCGGATTCCGAATTGGCGGGCGGGCCGGATGCCGGGGTTCCATCTCAGTGGCGCACCGTTCGCGATCTGGCCACCAAGGTACTGGCGGAGCAGACCAAGGACCTCGAGGTCGCCGCGTGGCTCACCGAGGCGCTGGTGCGCATCGAGGGGCTCCGCGGGCTGACCGGCGGGGCGCAACTGATCGGCGGCCTCGCCGACGCGTTCTGGGACGAGAACCTGTATCCGGTACCCGACGAGGACGGCATCGCCACGCGCGTCGCGCCGGTGGCGGGGCTGAACGGGCTGGGCGGCGACGGCACCCTGATGCAGCCGTTACGAAAACTCCCGCTATGGGCGCGCATGGACGGCAGCAATTTCGCGTTCTGGCAATACGAGCAATCCGCGGAACTGGCGACGATCGGCGACCCGGCCAGACTCGAGGCACGGCTGCAAGCGGGCGCGGTTCCCTTCGAGCAGATGGAGAGCGAGGCACGCACCGCCGGAGCGGAGCGGCTGGCGAGCCTGCGCGACGAAGCGGCGGCGGCGTTGCGGGCGTGGCAGGCGATGAGCGACCTGCTCGACGCCAAAGCCGGCGCGGATTCTCCACCGACCAGTCGCATTCGCGATTTGCTCCAACAGATCGAAAGCGTCGCCGCGAAATACGCCCCGGCCTCCGCCGCGGATGCGACATCCGGGCCGGGCGCCGCCAGCGCGGGCGCGATGCAATCCGCGCCCCGAACGGCGGAAGCGGGGTCCGTCGCCTTCGGCCGGGGCGATGGCGCGACGCGGGACGACATGCTCCACGAACTCACGCGCATCGCGGAATACTTTCGCGCGACCGAGCCGCATTCGCCGCTGGCCTACACGCTGGCGGAGGCGGTCCGGCGCGGGCGCATGAGCTGGCCGCAACTGCTGGAGGAGATCGTGCCGGACGTGGCCACGCGCACCGCAATTCAGACGTCGCTCGGCATCAAGGCGGCCGAACCGGAGTAGCTCGCCCGGACTCGCCACGCCAAGACCCGGAATTGCCGCAAGAGGACATTGACCGGCTTTGCCGCGGACGAGTAGTATTTCCAGATTAGTCCTGGCAGGGCTCCGGCGGTTTCGGCTGCGTGCCAATTCCGCTGACGGTCAGGATGCCGCGCCGGGCAGCATGGACAGGGGGTGATCGGCCATGAGTGCCAGCGTTCACGACAAGCTGAATCGCGTGCGCAAGCCGCGCGTTCATATCACTTACGAGGTCGAAACCGAAGGCGCGATGCTCGAACGGGAGCTGCCGTTCGTCATGGGCATCCTCGGCGACTTCTCGGGTGATCCGACGCAGCCCTTGCGTCCGCTGGCGGACCGCAAGTTCATCCAGATCGACCGCGACAACTTTAACGACGTCATGGCGCGCATGACGCCGGGGCTGAACCTCAAGGTGGACAATACGCTGGCGGGCGACGGCAGCCAGATGTCGATGAACCTGAAGTTCAACTCGATCGACGACTTCGAGCCGGCGCGCGTGGCCGAGCAGATTCCGGCGCTGAAGGCGCTGTTGGAGACGCGCAACAAGCTGCGCGACCTGATGAGCAAGGTGGACCGTTCGGACGAGTTGGAGGGCCTGCTCGAGCAGGTTTTGCAGAACGAAGCCGAGCTGAAGTCGCTGTCGAGCCAACTCGGCCTCGGCAAGCAGGAGGGCTGATCCATGTCCGGAACCGAAGCCGCCCGCCGCCCCCGCCGCCGCCACGACCGCCGAGCAGGCCTCGTTCCTCGATCAGGTGGTCGCGGCGACCAAGCAGACGGCGCCCGATCGCGCCCAGGAACTGGTCAAGACGCTGGTCGAGGAGGCGCTGAGCGGCACCGTCACCTTCGACAAGAACCTGTCGCGCACTTTCGACCGCGCCATCGCCGCCATCGATCGCAAGGTTTCGGCGCAGCTCAACGAGGTGATGCACCACGAGAAGTTCCTGAAGCTGGAAGGATCCTGGCGCGGCCTGCACCACCTGGTCATGAACAGCGAAACCGGCACGCAACTGAAGCTGCGGGTGCTGAACGCGACCAAGCGCGATTTGAACCGCGACCTGACCCGCGCCGTCGAGTTCGATCAAAGCCAGCTGTTCAAGAAGATCTACGAGAACGAATTCGGCACGCCGGGCGGCGAGCCGTACGCGGCCCTGATCGGCGACTACGAATGGACCAACCATCCGGACGACGTGGACACGCTGCGGCTGATCTCGAACGTCTCGGCCGCGGCCTTCGCGCCGTTCATCTCGGCGGCGCACGCGAACATGTTCGGCTTCGAAAGCTGGACCGAGTTGTCGCGGCCGCGCGATCTTGCGAAGATCTTCGACACGCAGGAATACACGAAGTGGCGCAGCTTCCGCGACAGCGAGGATGCGCGATTCGTGTCGCTGGTCATGCCGCGGGTGATCGCGCGCTTGCCGTACGGCGCCAACACCAAGCCGATCGATGAGTTCGGCTACGAGGAGGCGCCGTATGACGAGGCCGGCGCCGCCAAGCCGATGAACCACGACCAGTATTGCTGGATGAACGCGGCCTTCGTGATGGGCACGCGGCTGACCGACGCCTTCGCCAAATACGGCTTCTGTGTCGCCATCCGCGGCGCCGAGGGCGGCGGCAAGGTGGAAAATCTGCCGAACCACGTCTTCACGTCCGACGACGGCGACCTCGACACCAAGTGCCCGACCGAAATCGGCATCACCGACCGGCGCGAGTTCGAGCTGTCGAACCAGGGCTTCCTGCCGCTCTGCCATTACCGCAACACCGACTACGCGGTGTTCTTTGGCGCGCAGACGGTGCAGAAGCCGAAGAAATACGACCGGCCGGAAGCGACCGCCAACGCCGCCATCTCGGCGCGGCTGCCGTACATCATGGCGACCAGCCGGTTCGCGCACTACCTGAAGGTGATGGCGCGCGACAAGATCGGCAGCTTCATGGAAGCCGGCGACGTCGAGGGCTGGCTCAATCGCTGGATCACCAACTACGTCAACTCGAACCAGGATGCCGGGCAGGAGACGAAGGCCAAGTATCCGTTGCGCGAGGCGAAGGTCGAGGTGCGGGAGATCCCAGGACGGCCCGGCTCGTACAACGCCATCGCCTATCTGCGGCCGTGGCTGCAGATGGAGGAGCTGACGACCAGCATGCGGATGGTCGCCCGCATTCCGCAGAAGGCGTGAGCCAGCCGGTTCGCGGCGAGCGGCCCCGTGCCGCCGTCGCGGACCGGGCGGGCGGAGCAGCGGCGTGAGCGAGTCCGGCGTCATAGAGCGGCATGCTGGGACGGCGGAGGCGTGGGCGCATCCGTCGCTCCGCGAATCCGTCCTCGGCGGACGCTATTTTGGCCAGAAGCACCGCGATGTCGCCGAGCGTCTGGCGGCGTTCCTGGCGGAGCCAGATTCCGGCCTGCCTGCGCTGTTCCATTGGTTCGGCCCGGAGACGATGGCGCGGCTCGCCGCCGATCCGGAGCGCTGGCGCACCGCGCTCGACCGCGACATCGCCGACATCGACGCGCTGATCGGGGTCCAGCTCGACGCGGTGCTGCACGCGCCCAGGCTGCAACGGCTGGAGGGAAGCTGGCGCGGGCTGCGCTGGCTGGTCGCCGGCATCGAGCCGGGTACCAAGACCAAGACGAAAGTGCTGAACGTTTCCTGGGCCGAACTGTGCCGCGACCTGGAGCGCGCGCCGGAATTCGACCAGAGCCAGACGTTTCGGCGCGTTTACGAGGACGAGTTCGGCACGCCGGGCGGCGAACCGTTCGGCTTGCTGGTGATCGATCACGAGGTGCGCCATCGTCCGGGTCCCGGCGCGCCGACCGACGACGTGACGGCGCTGGCGTCACTGTCCGCGGTGGCCGCCGCCGCCTTCGCCCCCACCGTCCTCTCGGCGTCGCCGGCGCTGCTGGCGGTGGACGGTTTCGAGGAACTGGCCACGGTCGCGGACCCGGCGGCGGCCTTCCGCAGCGCCGAATACGATCGCTGGCGCGGCCTTTCGCGCCGCGAGGATATCCGCTTCGTCGCCATCGCGCTGCCGCGCATGCTGGCGCGCGAACCCTGGGGCGACGATCCGGGCCGCGCCGACGGGTTCCGCTATCGCGAGGCCGCGCCCGATGTGCGCGCGCGCGTCTGGACGAGCGCCGGGTTCGGCTTCGCCGCGGTAGTCGCGCGGGCCTTCGCCACCTACGGCTGGCCGGCGGACGTGCGCGGCGTCGAGATCGACCGGCTGGGCGGCGGCGTCGTCGGCGGGATCACGGTGGAGCCGTTTCACACCGACCCGGATCATGTCTGGACGCGCCCGCCGCTCGACGTGGTGCTGACCGATCGGCAGGAACGCAGCCTGGTCGATGCCGGGCTGATGCCGCTCTCCGCGCTGCCGTTCAGCGAGGAGGCGGTGTTCGGTTCGGTTGGCAGCCTGCAAACGCCGCCGCGCTTCATCGGCAGAACGGCGGCGGCGGCCGATGCGAACGCGCGCCTGAGCGCGCAGATCGGCGCCATGCTGTGCGTGTCCCGCTTCGCGCACGCGCTGAAACTGCTCGGCCGCGAAATGGTCGGTGCCTTCCTGACGTCCGACGATATCGAGCGCCGCCTGCAGGGCTGGCTGACCGAACTACGTCAACGTCAGCACCTCGCCGGGTCCCGAGCTGCGGGCCCGTTATCCGCTGGTCGGCGCCAGCGTCGCGGTGCGGGAGCAGCCCGGCAAGCCCGGGGTCTACGGCTGCGTCATCCATTTGCAGCCGCAGTTTCAGCTCGAAGGACTTGCGGCCACATTCCGCCTGGTCACCGAATTGACGGCGCCCGGGATGAAACGCTAGCGGAGGAAATCATGTCGGAAGCGCAGGAAACGGCAGGCGCCTTGTTCCGCGCCGGCAAGCTGGCCCCGGCGATCGACCAGGCCAATCTCGCCGTGCGCAAGGCGCCGGGCGATCTGGGCGCGCGGGTGCTGCTGGCGGAGTTGCTGGTGCTGTCGGGCAATCTGGAACGCGCCGACGTCATTCTCGACGCCGCCTCGGAAGCGGAGCCGTCGGCGGCGGTCGTGGTCGCGGAGTTCCGCCAGTTGATACGCGCCGACATGGCGCGCCGGCAGTTGCGCCGGGACGGTCGAATTCCGGAATTCCTCGGCGAGCCGACGCCGAGCATGCGCGAAACGCTGGCGGCGCTCGTCGCTCTGCGGGCGGGCGATGTCGCGGCGGCCGGCCAGCGCGCCAACGAGGCGGAGCTGTTGCGCCCGCGCGCGGCGGGCCGCGCCGGCGAGACCGCGTTCGACGACTTCCGCGACATCGACGATCTCTGCGCCGGATTCTTCGAGGTGCTGACCACGACCGGCAAATACTACTGGATCCCGACCGAGCGGGTCGCCAGCGTCGAGTTCGAGCCACCGCGCCGGCCGCGCGATCTGGTCTGGCGCCGGGCCAGCATGTCGGTGCGCGAGGGGCCCGACGGCGTCGTCTATCTGCCGGCGATCTACGGCAACGACGATCCCGATCTGGCCGACGACTACCGGCTCGGGCGCGCAACCGACTGGCGACAAGACGACGACGGTCCGGTTCGCGGCATCGGGCAGCGGGTCTTCCTGGTGGGCGAGGAGGATTGCGGCATCATGGATCTCGGCGCGCTCACCTTCGGCGAATGAGCGGATCGTCGAACCGGCGCGAGGGGGGAAGGGGCGACGCGCACCGCGCGCAATTGCCGCTGCTCGACCGGCTGATCGACGACGCGCCCGATGCCGAGCAGGACCGGCCGCTCTCGGCGGCCGAGGCGATGGCGGCGCTGCGTCGCGGGGTGCGGCGCGACCTGGAGGCGCTGTTGAACGCGCGGCGGCGCTGGCGCTCCTGGCCGAGCGGGTATAGCGAGCTGAACGTCTCGCCGCTCGCCTTCGGCGTGCCCGACTTCACGCTCGGCGGCGTCACCGACGCGCGCGACCGCGAGCGGCTGTGCGCGGAAATCGAGGAAATCATCCGGCTGTTCGAGCCGCGCTTCGTCAGCGTGCGCGTCTCGCCGCATGAACGGGCGGACCCGCAGGACGCGACGTTGCGGCTCAGGATCGAGGCGCTGCTGCACGCCGAGCCGGCGCCCGAGCCGATCGCGTTCGACACGTTGATCGACCCGTCCACCGCCGAGGCGACGGTACGCTCCCGCGACGATGTCTGACGCGCTGCTGCCTTATTACGATCGGGAGCTGCGGGCGCTCAGGCGGTTGGCCGCCGAGTTCGCCGAGGCGCACCCGAAGATCGCCGGCCGGCTACGGCTGGCGCCGGACGCGGTCGACGATCCGCACGTGGAGCGCCTGCTGGAAGGCGTGGCGTTCCTGGCCGGACGCGTGCATCACCGCCTGGACGACGAGTTCCCGGAGCTGACGGATGCGCTGCTTGGGGTGCTTTATCCGCACTATCTGGCGCCGGTACCGTCCTGCGCTATCGTGCAGTTCCACAGCCAGCCCGATCTGCTCGTGCCCACCCAGATCGCTCCGGGGCTCGCGCTGGATACCGAGCCGGTGCGCGGCGAAACCTGCCGCTTCCGCACCGCCTATCCGCTGACCCTCTGGCCGGTCGTCATCGAGAACGTCCGCTTGTCGGGGCTGCCGCTCGCCGCGCCGGCCAATCCGCAGGCGGCCGGCGCCGTCGGCGTGCTGCGCATCACGCTGAAATGCGCCAACCCGGAAGCGACCTTCGCGCAATTGGGCGTGGACAAGCTGCGCTTCTTCCTGCGCGGGTCCGGCAACGCGGCGGCCCCGCTCTATGAACTGCTGTGCTGCAACGCCGTTTCGGTGGCCTTCGCCGACGGCCCGAACGATCCCGCGCCGATCATCGTCTCGCGCGACGTCCTCCAGCCGGTCGGGTTCGAGCCGGAGGAGGCGCTGCTGCCCTGGCCGCGGCGGAGCTTCTCCGGGTTCCGCCTGCTCACCGAATACTTCGCGTTCCCGGAAAAATTCCTGTTTCTCGACCTCGCCGGCATTGACGCGAAAACCATGGTGTCGGGCGGCAACCGGCTGGAGGTGTTCGTCTATCTCGACCGGACCCTCCCCGAGCTGGAGCGCGCGGTCGACGCCGATGCCCTGGCGCTCGGCTGCACGCCGGTGGTCAACCTGTTCCCGCAGCGCTGCGAGCCGGTCGCGCTCGCGCAGACGGATATCGAGTACCGCGTCGTGCCGGACGCCCGCCGCCCGGCGGCGCTGGAAATCTGGAGCCTGGAGCGGGTTCGCGAGACCCGGCCGGACGGCTCGCACCGGCCCTGGCGCAGCTTCTACCGCCTGACCCACGGCGACCCCGAGGCGGAAACGCCGGGCGGATTCTACCACACGGTTCGGCGCGGCAACGACGGCGCGCTCGGCGGGACCGAGGTGTTCGTGGCGCCCCACGATCCGGAGTTCGACCCGGAGCGGCCGGCCGACGCCGTCCTGTCCATCGACGCGACGTGCTTGAACCGCGACTTGCCGGCCGATCTGCCGTTCGGCGGCGGCCATCCGCGGCTGCGGCTCGTGGAGGGCGCGGCGGCGGTCAGCCGCGTCGTGTGCCTCACCGCGCCGACGCCGACGCTCCGGCCGCGATTGCGCGAGCGTGGATTCTGGCGGCTCGTCTCGCACCTCTCGCTCGGCCATCTCTCCGTCACCGGCGGCGAGGAAGGGGCGCAGGCGCTTAAGGAGGTGTTGCGGCTCTATGATTTGCGGGATTCGGCCGAGACGCGCGCCGCGATCGAGG
Organism: uncultured Alphaproteobacteria bacterium; assembly: GCA_963761015.1. GTDB lineage: Bacteria > Pseudomonadota > Alphaproteobacteria > Acetobacterales > Acetobacteraceae > CAVXFL01. Next base: position 151,852 of record CAVXFL010000011.1, on the reverse strand, counting down.
GCCTGCTCGCGGTATCGGCCAAGCCGGGCGCCGCGCGCGTGCCGGGTGCGCGCGCCGGGGCGTTCTGCCGCGGCCTCGACGTGACGCTCGAATTCGACCAGCGCGCCTGGCCGACCGCTGGGCTCTACGTGCTCGCCGCCGTGCTCGATCGGTTTCTCGCCCTGCACGCCACAGTCAATTCGTTCGTTCGCACCACCGCGCTGTTGCGCGGACGGCCGGGTCGGGCCGCCGCCTGGCCGGCCCGCGCCGGGGCGCGGGTGCTGCTGTGACCGCCGAGCGTCCCTCGGCGCTGGCTCGGCTGCGCCGCCAGCCCTGGCGGTTCGGCTTCGACGCCGCCGTCCGGGTGCTGGCGCGGGCGGAGCGTCGGAGCGACTTCACGGACATCGCCCGCTTCCGCAGCCCGCCGGCGCTGGCCTATCCCCCCGCCGACGTGACCGAGGTTCGGCCGGACCAGGGCAAGTCCGGCCTGCCGCGCGTCACCGCCTCGGTCATGGGGCTGACCGGGCCTGCCGGCGTGCTGCCGCGTTTCTTCAGCGAGATCGTCACGGCCACGCTGCGCGACCGCTCGCGCGCGCTGCACGATTTCCTGGACATGCTCGGCCATCGGATGGTCGGACTGTTCGCGCGCGCGGGTGCGAAGTATCGCCTGCACCGGGCGGCCGAGACCGCCATGCTGGACTCGCCGCCGTCCCCCGACCCGGTCTCGCGGGCGGTGCTGGCGCTCGGCGGCTACGGCACCGACCATCTCGTCCCGCGCCTCGCCGCCGGCCCCGAGCCGCTGCTGCACTATGCCGGTTTCTACGCCATGCGGCCGCGCTCGGCCGACCGGCTCGCCGCGCTCGCGTCCGACTGGCTCGGGCGCGAGGTCGAGGTTGTGCAGTTCGCCGGGGCCTGGCTGAAGCTGCCCGCCGATCAGCAGACCCGCCTCGCGGTCGGGCGCCGGCCGGGCGCGTGGAACCGGCTGGCGGTGGACGCCGCGATCGGGACCCGGGCCTGGGACGTGCAGGCGCGAGTGATCCTGCGCATTGGCCCACTGGACCGCACCGCGTTCGAGGCACTGCTGCCGGACCGGCAGGGACTGCGCCGGCTGGTTTCGCTGGTGCGCGCCTATCTGGGTTTCGAAACCGGGTTCGCGATCAATCCGGTTCTGGCGGCCGACCAGATTCCACCGCTGTTTCTGGACGCCGGAGCCGATCCGCCGCCCCGGCTCGGCTGGAACACCTGGGTTCCCGCGGCCCGGCCCGGGATTCCGCCGGCAGGACGCAGCCGACGCGGTGTTCGAGGCGGAGGTGGTCGAGGCCGAGGAAGCGGCGGCAAGGAAACGGGCAGCATGACGGGTTGGGGCGCGGGCTACATCACGGATGTCGCGTATATGCCGGGCTATTACCGGCTGCAATCGCCGGGGATTCTCTCGCTGGCCTGCATGCTGAACAGCGTTCCCGCGATCGACCCGCAAGCGGACGAACCGCTCGCGTATCTCGAGCTGGGCTGCGGGTTCGGCTATACGGCGATGGTGCTGGCCGCGTGCAACCCGGCTTGGCAGGTGACCGGCATCGACTTCAATCCGGCGCATGTCGCGGCGGCACGTCAACTCGCGCGCGAGGCCGGGCTGGCGAACATCCGCTTCATCGAGGCGGATCTGGCCACCCTGGCCGAGGACGCGGAGTTGGCGGCGATTCCCGAGGCGGACGTCGTGAGCCTGCACGGCCTCTGGAGCTGGGTCTCGGCCGGCGTGAAGGGCGGCGTCCTGCGCCTGCTCCGCGCCAAGGTCCGCGCCGGCGGCGTGGTCCACGCGAGCTACAACGCGCTGCCCGCCTGGCAGAGCGCCCTCGGCTTGCAGCGGACCCTGCGCGAGGGTGGTCGGCGCGTGAGCGCGCGAAGCGACCAGCAGGCGCAGGCCGGGCTGCGCCTCGTGCAGTCGCTCCTGGCGGCGGAGGCGGGGCAGATCAAGAACTACGGCTACGCGACCGCGCTGCTGGACTCGGCGGCCAAATCCGCGGCGCCCTATCTCTCCCACGAGTTTATGAACGAGAACTGGAATCCGTGCTTCCACGCCGACGTGGTCGCGGACTTCGCCGAGGCGAAGCTGGACTGGGTCGGTTCGGCGGCGCTGGCGGAAAATTTCAGCCAACTGATGCTGACCGAGGAGCAGCGGAAGCTCGCCGATCAGTTCGACGACCCAGTGATGGCTGAGCTGATCAAGGATATGTGCCTCACCCGCGGCCTGCGCCACGACGTGTTCGTGCGTGGCGCCCGGCGCGTGAGCACCGCGGAGCGGAACGTCATGTTGGGCGAGGTGACGCTCGCGCTCGCCTGCCTGCCGGAGCACTTCGAATCCGAGGCCGTGTTTCAGGTCGGTAAGGCCTCCATGGAGCCGGCTTTCTATGGGCCGATCATCGCCGCCCTGAACGACGGGCCGCGCCGCGTGCGGGACCTGATAACGCTGCCCGAGGTGGTCGGGCGGCGCGACAATCCGGCGGAGCTGATCGGCATGCTGGTGGGGACCGACCAGGCGGTTCCCGTCACGCCGCGGCCGCACGCCGAGGACGGCGCGTCCGAGCGCTTCAACCGCCGGATCGGGCCGCGCGTGCTCCGGCCGGACCTGCTGAACGCGCGGTTCGCGCTCGCGAGTTCCTCGCTCGGCGCGGCGCTCAACGCCAACGGTCTCGAACTGATGGTGTTCCTGAAGCTGCAAGCCGATCCCGAACACGCCGATCCCGAGGCTTGGATCAAGGAGGTGTCCGCCAGCCGCGAGGGGGTGGAGCCGGACAAGCTGCGCGAGTCGTTTGCTCGCATCCTGGAAGCACGGGTGCCGGTATGGCGGCGGTTCGGCATCCTGCAATAGCCGAGCGTTGGAGACCCTGGATTGCCGAAAGCGTCTTTCCAGTAGCTGCCGCCGCTCGAATGAGCAGTTCTGCCATGAAACCGGCCTGTTGGCACGTCATAGCCGGATGTGCTGAATTGGCCGCACGAGGGACAAAGACACGAACTCGTCCGCTCGTGACGGGTCCCATCGCGGATCCCTGGCCCACGCTCTTGACGGCGTTCTTGGCCGAACCGGGGCGGTCGCGGGTGGCCTAACAACGACAACGCCGTCGGTCGGTCCGGACCGGGAAGGCGGCCCTAGGGTCTCGGATCGGATTGGAGGCGGTACGGTAAGAGTATGGGTCTGGTCAAGTATGCGCTGAAGTTTCGCGTCAGCTTCTACGTTTTGTCGGTCCTCATCCTGTTTCTCGGCCTTGGCGCGATCATCAAGATGCCCAAGGACGTTTTCCCGACGGTCAACATCCCGGTCGTCACGATCATCTGGACCTATTCCGGCCTGACCACGCCGGAGATGGAGAAGCGCGTCACCACGTACTCCGAGTACTCGCTCTCGAACAACATCACCGGCATCCGGAACATCGAGAGCCAGACGATGTACGGGGTCAGCGTCATCAAGGTGTATTTCCAGCCCGACGTGAACCTCGACCTTGCCATCGCGCAGTGCGTGGCGTCGGTGAACTGGATTCGCGCCATCATGCCGCCCGGGATCCAGGCGCCCACGGTCATCAGATACTACGCGTCCTCGGTGCCGGTAATTCAGCTCGCGCTGTCCTCGGACAAGTCGAACGAGCAGCAGCTGTTCGACTACGGGCTCTATCGCGTGCGGCAGGTGCTGACGCAGTTGCCGGGCGCGACCTTGCCGATCCCGTTCGGCGGCAAGCTGCGCACCGTCATGGTCGACCTCGACCAGCACGCGTTGCAGGCGCACGGCCTGACGCCGATGGACGTGACCAGGGCGGTGAGCGCGGAAAACGTCGTGGTTCCGTCCGGCCTCATCAAGATCGGTCAGAAGCAGTACCCGGTGCGGCTGAATTCCTCGCCGGACGCCATCGCCTCGCTCGGGCGGATTCCGATCAAGATCGTCAACGGGGCGCCGGTTCTGCTGCGCGACGTGGGTTACGTGCGCGACGGCTACGAGGTGCAGCAGAACATCGTGCGCGCGAACGGCCGGCGCGCGGTGCTGCAAACTATCCTGAAGAACGGCAACGCCTCGACGCTGTCGGTGGTGAACCTGGTCAAGTCGATGCTGCCGCAGATCCGGGCGGCGGCGCCGCCGGACATGAAGTTCACGCCGCTGTTCGACCAGTCGGTGTTCGTGTCGAACGCCATCGAGGACGTGGTGCGCGAGGGCATCATCGCCGCCGGCCTCACCGGGCTCATGATCCTGATGTTCCTGGGCTCCTGGCGATCCACCTTGATCGTGATGGTCTCGATTCCGCTGGCGGTGCTGAGTTCGCTCGCGCTGCTCGCGGCCCTCGGGGAAACCATCAACCTGATGACCTTGGGCGGGCTGGCGCTGGCGGTCGGCGTGCTGGTCGACGACGCCACCGTGGCGATCGAGAACACCTACCGCTTGTTCGAGGAAGGCCAGCCGTTCCGGCACGCCGTGGTGGAAGGCGCGGCGGGGATCGCCAAGCCGACCTTGATCTCCACGCTCACCATCTGCGCCGCCTTCATTTCGGTCGTGTTCCTGACCGACGTGGCGAAGTTCCTGTTCACCCCGCAGGCGCTGGCGGTCGTGTTCGCCATGATCGCGTCCTACGTGCTGTCGCGGACCTTGGTGCCGATCCTGATCGACCTGCTGGTGCACGGCGAGCGGCACAGCCATGCCGAGGAGCCGAAATCACCGGGGCTGTTCGCCCGGATCCACGCGCGATTCGAGCGCGGCTTCGAGCACTTCCGCCAGTCCTATCTCGGACTGCTGGGCGTGATCCTGTCGCGTCGGACGGCGACGCTGCTGGTCGCCGGTTCGCTGCTTGCGGGGGCGGGTGTGCTGACTATGTTCGTCGGCGAGGACTATTTCCCGCAGATCAGCGCCGGGCAGCTCCGTTTGCATGTCCGCGGTCCGGCGGGGCAGCGCGTCGAAGAGACCGAGCGGCTGTTCCAGGCCGTGGAGGACCAGATCCGCCAGGTCATTCCGCCGAAGCAACTCGGCCTGATCCTCGACAACATAGGCATGCCGGCCATCAACTATAACCTGGCGTATGACGACGGCTCGACCGTCGCGATGAACGATGGGCAGATTCTGATCAACCTCAAGGAGGGGCACGCGCCGGCCAGACGGTACATGCGCAAATTGCGCACCGTGCTGCGTGACAAGTTCCCGGCCGCGACCTTCTACTTCCAGCCCGCGGACATCATCACGCAGATCCTGAACTTCGGACTTCCGGCCCCCATCGACGTGCAGATTGCCGGCCATGACGCCGCCCACAACCTTCGGGTCATGCTTGCAATGCTGCCGAAGATCAAGACGGTGCGGGGTGTGGTCGACGCGCATTTGCATCAGATCGTCAATACGCCGAGCTTCTTCGTCAACGTCGATCGGCTGCGCGCGGCGCAGGTCGGATTGACCGAGGAGCAGATCGCCAACGATCTGAACACGTCGTTGAGCTCGAGCTTCCAGGTCTCGCCGAATTTCTGGGCCGATCCGAAGACCGGCGTGCCCTATCGGGTGGCGGTGCAAACCCCGGAAGACCGGATCGACACCATGACCGATCTGGAGAACACGCCGCTGCTGCTGTCCGGCAAGGGGCCCGGCAAGCTCGAGATGCTGTCGAACGTCGCCACCTTGAAGCGCGAGGCGATGCAGACGCTGATCACGCATCGGAACATTCAGCGGACCTTCGACATCTATGCGAGCGCCCAGGACCGCGACCTCGGCTCCATCGAGGCCGACCTGAAGAGGATCATCCCGGCATTCCAAAAGCAGTTGAAGCCGGGTAACCAGATTGTCCTGCGCGGGCAGATACAGAGCAAGGACGACGCGTTCTTCCATCTCGGCATAGGGCTGATCGGCGCGATGGCCTTCGTCTATCTGCTGATGGTGGTGAATTTCCAGAACTGGGGCGATCCGTTCGTGGTGCTTGCCGCGCTGCCGCTCGCGTTCTGCGGCATCGTCGGCAGCCTGTACGTGACGCAAACGACGTTCTCGATCCCCTCGCTGATGGGTGCGATCATGAGCGTCGGCGTGGCCTCGGCGAACTCGATCCTGCTCGTCACCTTCGCCCGCGAATATCGCGAGGCGACCGGCTGCACGGCGGCGGAGGCGGCGATGATGGCGGGGCGGACGCGGCTGCGCCCGGTGCTGATGACGGCGGGCGCGATGTTCGTGGGCATGCTGCCGATGTCGCTCGGGCTGGCCGACGGCAGCGAGGCGAACGCGGCGCTGGCCAGGGCGGTGATGGGCGGCATAGCCTTCGGCACTTGTTCCACCCTGTTGTTCGTTCCATTCCTTTACTCGGTGCTGCGGCGAAGCGAGGTGAAGCCGCTGGAGGATTATGTATGAACGTCAGCGAAAGACTGCCGGCCAGGGAAGAGACGGACAAACTCTCGATCGGCGAAGCGCGGCCGCCGCGTCGGCTGTACCTGATCGTGGGGGTCGCCCTCGCCGCAGCGCTGGCGTGGGGCGCTTACGGCCACTGGCAGGAGAACATGGCCGCCGCCGAGGCGCAGCAGCAGACGGCGCATTTCGTGCCGACCGTTCGGGTCGCGTTCGCCAAACGCCAGAACGGGCCGGTGAGGTTGACCTTGCCCGGCAGCGTGGAGCCGTTCCAGCAGGCACAGATCTTCGCCCGCGCGACCGGGTACGTCGCCGAGCGGATGGCGGACATCGGCACGCGCGTGCACAAGGGTGATATGTTGGTGCGCATCGCCGCGCCGGATCTCGATCAGCAGCGCGCGCAGGCCGAGGCGCAACTGGGCCAGATGCAGGCGGCGCTGGAGCAGTCGCGCGCCCTGGCGGCGCAGGCGCGCTCCAACTTGGCGCTCGCCGACGTGACGAATTACCGCACCTCGCACCTTGCGCGTCAGGGCTGGGAGAGCCGGCAGAGCGCGGACAACACGCGGCTGGGCTTGGCCGCCAAGCAGGCCGCCGTCGCCAACGCGGATGCCGGCGTGAAGGTGGCGGAGGCCAATCTGCGGGCGCAGATCGCCACCGTGCAGCGTCTGGTGCAGCTCACTCAATACGAGAAGGTCCGGGCGCCGTTCAGTGGGGTGGTCACGGCGCGCAACGTCGATGTCGGGGACCTGGTCAAGGCCGACAATGGCGGCGGCGGCACGCCGCTGTTCACGGTGCAGCACGACAAGGTGGTGCGCGTGCAGGTACATGTGCCGCAGAGCGGGGCGGTGGGGTTGCGCGACGGGCTGACCGCCAACGTGCATGTGCCGGAACTGCCGGGGCGCGTTTTCGAGGGCAAGGTCGCCCGCAATTCCGTGGCGCTCGATCCCGCATCGCGGACCATGCTGGCCGAGGTGGACGTGCCCAACCCGGACGGAACCTTGCGGCCAGGGCTCTACGTGAGCGTGGACTTCGCCATCCCGCGCACCGCGCCGAGCGTCGTGATCCCGGCAGACGCGGCGATGTTCAACGCCGACGGCCTGCGCGTGGCCACGATCGACGACCACGACCGGGTGCATCTGCGCCCGATCACGATCTACCGCGATTTCGGCACGACCCTGGAGCTGCGGTCCGGCCTCGAGGGCGGCGAACGGCTGGCTCTGACGCCGCCGGCCGACATCGCCGACGGTCAGCAGGTCAGGATCGCAGGCGCGCCGAAGCCCGCGAAGACGGCGGCAAAATAACAGCCGTTCCAGGTCACCGCTGCTCGACCGCCCAACGGCGGAGATCGGCGGCGACCACCGCGATCACGCCGTCCCAGTCTCCCGGCCGTTGCTGACGGTAGATGCGCATCGTCGGATACCATGGGCTGTCGTCGCGGTCGCGCAGCCAGCGCCAGCAGGCGTCGTGGCGCGACAGCATCCATACCGGCTTGCCGAGCGCCCCGGCGAGGTGCGCCACCGAGGTATCGACCGTCACGATCAGATCGATATGGGCGAGCAGGGCAGCGGTATCGGCGAAATCCTCGATCGCGCCCATCGGGTCCAGGATCGACAACCCCGGCGGCGGGTCGGCCAATTGCTCGGCCGGCGGGCCCTTCTGCAAGCTGACATAGCGGACCCCCGGAATGCCGGCGAGCGGCGCGAAACGCGCCAGCGGCATGGAGCGGCGGCGGTCCACCACGGCGGCCCAGGGCTGATCGGGCCGTGGATTGCCCGCCCAGACCAGCCCGACATTGCGCCCGCCATTGCGGTGGATGCGTCCGCGCCACGCCGCGATCAGCGCCGGGTCGGCCGCGAGATAGGGGATCGCGGCGGGAATGCTGTCCAGGGTCGTTCCGAACACGCGCGGCAGGCTGAGCAGCGGACAATGCACATCGAACGGGGGTACGGGGACGCCGGCCGGGAGCACCTCGGCCACGTCCGGCAGGCCGGTCAGCAGCCGGACCAGCGGCTGCGGCACTCCCAGCAGCACGCGCCCGCCGCGCTCGGCGACCAGCGGCGCGTAGCGGACGAATTGCAGTGTGTCGCCAAGCCCCTGCTCGCCGTACAACAGGATCGTGCGTCCGGCGAGTGGCTCTCCGTTCCAGCGCGGCGCCCTCACCTCGTGCGAGAGGATGGACGGCAGATCGAGATCGAGCCGCGCCTCGTACGCGTCCCAGCCTTCGTCCAACTCGCCGTTCGCCAGCAGCGCGACCGAAAGGTTGTAGCGAAACGCCGGCGAATCCGGCTGCACCGCCAGCGCCGCGCGGTGCTGCGCAATCGACTCCGGAAAGTGGCCGAGCTCGTACAGCGCGATGCCGAGGTTGGATATGGCCGTCGCGTCGCGCGGCCGCAGCCCGAGCACCCGGCGATACGCATTCGCCGCCAGCACGAATTCGCCCAAATCGCCGAATACATTGCCGAGCGCGAGATGCGCCTCCGGCTGGGTGAAGTCGCGCGCGATGGCTCGTTCGGCGGCGTTCCTTGCCTCGTCCAGCCGTCCCAGCTTGCGCCACGCCTCCGCGAGGCTCCCCAGCGCCTCGGGAAAGTCCGGCCGCAGCCGCAGCGCCTGCTCCAGCGCGAGCGCCGCCTCCGCGGGCTCGCGCAGCTCTTGCAGCGCCAGGCCCAGATGGCAGTGGATCAGCGCCGAGTCCGGATCGAGCGTTGCGGCGCGGCGCAGCGCCGGCAACGCCGCCTCGGCTCGGCCCAGCCGAAGCAGCAGATTGCCGAGCTTCAGATGCGCCTCGGCGCGGTCGGGGTCATGCTCCGCGGCGATCCGATAGGCCGCCTCGGCCGCCGCGAACTCCCGCGCCGCCGCCAGGGCGTCGGCCTTCGCCAGCGGCGAGATCGGCTCGGGACTGATCGCGTCCACTATATTGGCTCCTGCGGCAGCGCATAGAGAATAGCGACGCCGGCCGCGTCAACCGAGCCCATGCCCCGATCGCGGCGAAGCTTGTCACGGAGTGCAGCGCGCATGTGCGGCCGCTACGTCAGTTCCCTGCCGCCGGAGGAAATCGCCAGGCTGTTCGGCACGGTGAACCCGCTGCCGAATATCGGGCCGACCTGGAATCTGGCGCCGACGCAGTTGGCGATGGTGGTCCGCCGGTATCCCGAAACGGGGCTGCGGCATCTCGACCTGCTGCAATGGGGGCTGCTGCCGTATTGGGCGAAGGACAAGAGCGCGACCCGCCAGCCGATCAACGCGCGCGCGGAGACGGTTGCGACCGCGCCGATGTTCCGCGACGCCTTCGCCCGCCGCCGCGCGCTGGTGCCGGCGAGCGCGTTCTACGAGTGGCGAAAGGCCGGCAACGGTGACCGGCACCCCTTCGCGATCGCCCGCGCTGACGGCTTGCCCATGGCGTTCGCCGGCATTTGGGAGGGCTGGCGCGGCCAGGACGGCGAGGTTTTGCGCAGCTTCGCGATCCTGACCACGCGCGCCAACGCCGATCTCGCCGGGCTGCACGATCGCATGCCCGTCGTGGTGGAACCGGAGGATTGGCCGGCGTGGCTCGGCGAAGCCGAGGGTGATCCGGAGGCACTGCTGCGGCCCGCCGCGCCGGGCGTGCTGCGCGTCTGGCCGGTGTCGCGCCGGGTCAACAACGTCCGCCACGAGGGGGCCGATCTGATCGCATCGGTTGCACCGGAAGCCGCTCCGGGCGGCAATCCGTCATGAGGCGAGTTCGCGCATCTGCTGAAAGAGCGACGACTTGCCCTCGAAGCCGATGCCGGGCAGGTCCGGCATGACGATGTGGCCGTCCGCGACCGGCACGTCGTCCGGAAAGCCCCCATAGGGCTGGAACAGGTCGGGATAGTTCTCGTTGCCGCCGAGGCCGAGCCCGGCCGCGATGTTCAGCGACATCTGATGCCCGCCATGCGGGATGCAGCGCCTGCGCGACCAGCCGGCCTGCTCCACCACGGCGAGTGTCCGCTGGTATTCGCACAGGCCGTAAGAGAGGGCGCAGTCGAATTGCAGCCAGTCGCGATCGGGGCGCATGCCGCCGTAGCGCAGCAGGTTGCGCGCGTCCTGATGGCTGAACAGGTTTTCCCCCGTTCCCATCGGCGCCGGATAGAATTCGCCGAGCGCCGCCTGCAAGCGGAAATCCAGCGGATCGCCCGGCTCCTCGTACCAGAACAGATCATATGGCCGCAGCGCCTTCGCGTAGGCGATGGCGGTTTCCAAATCGAACCGGCCGTTCGCGTCCACGGCCAATCGTGCTTTGCCGTCGATCTCGGCCAGCACCGCCTCGATTCGCCGCCGGTCCTCCTCGAGCGGCGCGCCGCCGATCTTCATCTTCACCACGGTGTAGCCGCGTTCGACATAGCCGCGCATTTCCGCGCGCAGCGCGTCGATATCCTTGCCCGGGTAATAATAGCCGCCGGCCGCATAGACGAAGACGCGCGGCTCGGCTTGGCGCCCGTGTCGTTCGGCGAGCAGGCGGAACAGCGGCTTGCCGGCGATCTTCGCCACCGCGTCCCAGACCGCCATGTCGATGGTGCCTACCGCGACCGACCGCTCGCCATGCCCGCCCGGCTTCTCGTTCGCCATCAGCACCGCCCAGATGCGGTCGGGATCGAAATTTCCCCTCGTTTCGTCAAGCAAGCTCTCGGGCTCGGCTTCGCGCAGGCGCGGGGCGAAGCGCTCACGGATCAGCCCGCCCTGGCCGTAGCGCCCGTTGGAGTTGAAGCCGTAGCCGACGACCGGCCTGCCGTCGCGCTCGACATTGGTGACGAGTGCCACCAGGCTGGTCGTCATGCGGGAAAAGTCGATGTAGGCGTTGCGGATCGGCGACGCGATCGGACGGGTGATCTCGCGCACATCGACGATGCGGAGCGGCATGTCGTACTCTCCTCGGGGCGGCCCGGCAGCGTTCCACCACGACCGCAGCGGGCCGGCAAGCAATGGAGGAGGAAATCTTGCATCGCCGCACGGTCCTGCGCGGGGCCACGGGCTTCGCCATCGCCGCCGCGTCGCTGACGCGCGCGCAAGCCACGCAAGGCGTCGGCGCGACCGAAATCCGGATCGGCAATACGATGCCGTATAGCGGTCCCGCTTCCAGCTTCGGCGTGCTCGGGCGGGTGGAGGCGGCGTATTTCCGGATGATCAACGATCACGGCGGCGTCGCCGGACGCAAGATTAAGTTCTTCTCGCTCGACGACGGCTACAGCCCGCCGAAAACCGTCGAACAGACACGCAGGCTGGTCGAGCAGGACGGCGTGGCGTTCATGTTCAGCAGCTTTGGCACGCCGACCAATTCCGCCGTCGCGCGGTACCTGACCGCGAAGCGGATTCCGCAACTGTTCCTGATGACCGGCGCGGACAAATGGGGCGATGCGCGGCGTTTCCCCTGGACGATGGCTTGGCTGCCCAGCTACCGCACCGAGGGGATAATCTACGCGAAATACATTCTCGCCCATAAGCCCGCGGCGCGCATCGGCCTGCTTTGGCAGAACGACGATGGCGGCAAGGATTTCGTGGCCGGCGTGAGGGAGGGGCTCGGTGACAACGCGGCGCGCATGATCGTCCGCTCGGCCAGCTACGAGGTCACCGACCCGACCATCGATTCGCAGGTGGTTTCGCTACAATCGGCCGGCGCCGACACGCTGATGGTCATCGCGGTGCCGAAATTTTCGGCAATGACGATCAGGCGCGTTTACGACATCGGCTGGAAGCCGCTGTTCTTCCTGATGAGCGGCGCGGCCTCGGTCGGCGCGGTCATCAAGCCGGCGGGGCCGGAGAAGGCGGTCGGCATCATCAGCGCCAAGTATCTGAAGGAAGCCAGCGATCCGGCCTGGGCAAACGATGCCGGCATGCGGGAATGGCGGTCCTTCATGCGCAAATACCTGCCGGACGCCGACCTGTCGGACCAGTCCTACGTGAACGGCTACGCCGCCGCGAGCGCCTTGATCACGGTGCTGAAGCTGTGCGGGAACGATTTCTCGCGACCTAACATCATGCGCCAGTGCACCAGCCTGCATGATCTGGCGATACGGGTGCTTCTGCCGGGCATCAGGGTGAATACGGGACCGGCCAATCATTACCCGATCCGCGGCATGCAACTCGCGCGCTGGACCGGGACGACGTGGGAGCGGTTCGGCCAGGTAATTCACGGCGGCGGCGCCTGAACCGAATCGCGGTGGGATCGCGCTTGCAATCGCCTTGCCGCGTCGTATCCTCGCGGCTTCGGCCGAAGGCTGCCAGCGATCGCCACCGGCGCGACAGTGAAACGAACCGGCCGGCCATTTCGGGCGCTTTCTCGCCGCAAGCACGGGGGAGGAGCGAAGCATGTTGCGCAGAACGCTGCTGAAGGGCGCCGCCGCGGCCGTTGCCGGCGCGCCGTTTGTCGGGGCGGCTCACGCCGAAGCTACGCCCGGCGTCACCGCGACAGAGATCAAGATCGGCAACACCGTGCCGTACAGCGGTCCCGCGTCGAGCTACGGCGTGACCGGACGCGTGGAGGCGGCATTCTTCCGGATGGTGAACGACCATGGCGGCGTCGCCGGCCGCAAGATCAACTTCGTATCGCTGGACGACGGTTACAGTCCGCCGCGCACCGTCGAGCAGACCCGCCGCCTGGTCGAGCAGGATCGGGTCGCCTTCATGTTCGCCAGCATCGGCACGCCGACCAACACCGCGGTGCACAAATACCTCAATCAGCACAAGGTGCCGCAGCTTTTGATTCTCACCGGTGCCGACAAGTGGGGCGACTACAAGCACTACCCCTGGACCATGGGCTGGCTGCCCAGCTACCGCACCGAGGCGCAGATCTACGCCAAGCACGTATTGAACACCAAGCCGCACGCGAAGATCGGCATCCTCTATCAGAATGACGACTATGGAAAGGACTACGTGACCGGCGTGCGGGACGTGCTCGGCGCCCGGTTCGACAAGATGGTCGTCAAGTCGCTGACCTACGAAGTGACCGATCCCACCGTGGAATCTCAGATCACCTCGTTGCAGTCTTCCGGCGTGGACACGTTCTTCCTGATCGCGGTCCCGAAATTCGCGGCGCAGGCGATCCGCAAGGCGTACGATATCGGCTGGAAGCCGGCGTTGTTCTTCGTCAACAACGTCTCCGCCTCGGTCGGCAGCGTGATCAAGCCGGTGGGGCCGGAAAAGGCGGTCGGCCTGATTACCGGGAATTTCGTCAAGGACCCCACCGATCCGGCCTGGCACAACGATGCCGGGATGACGGAATGGCGCGCGTTCATGGACAAATACGTGCCGCACGGGGATATGACGGACGTGTTCAACGTCTGGGGCTACGGCGTGAGCCAGACGATGTTGCGGGTGCTGAAGCAGTGCGGCGGCGATTTCTCGCGGCGAAACGTCATGCGGCAGGCGGCTAACCTCCACGACCTCGACATTCCCGTTCTGCTGCCCGGCATCAGGATCAACACGAGCCCCACGAATTATCACCCGATCCGCCAACTCCAGCTCACGCGCTGGAACGGCAAGATCTGGGAGCGGTTCGGCGGCCTGCTCGAGGGCGCCTGAGCCGGGTTCACAGCGCTACGGTGCGGAATCCGGCGAAGACGTCGCGGCGCTCGGGCGTGAAGAAATTGCGATAGGTGTTGGTGATCATGCGCGCCCGCGTCGCCCAGCTTCCGCCGCGCAGCACCATCCGCGCGCCGAACCAGGGCGCGGAATAATCCTCGTACGCGTCGGGCGAAAACCCCGGATAGGGCTCGAAGCGGCTGGCTGTCCATTCCCAGACATTGCCGATCATCTGTCGGCAACCCCAGGCGCTGTCGCCATCGGGATGGGCGGCCACGTACTCGGGACCGAGTGCCGCGCCGTCGAGATTGGCATGAGCCGGTTCGGGAGGAGCATCGCCCCAGGGATATCGCTGTTTCCCATCGGCCAGGCTGCCGTCCCGGTTCGGCGCGCCGGCCGCCGCGACCTCCCATTCGGCTTCGGTCGGCAGCCGCCGTCCGGCCCAGTGGCACCAGGCTGTGGCCTCGTGCCAGTTCACGTGCATCACCGGCTGGTGCGGCGCGAGCGGTGCCAGTCGGTCGAAGCGGCGAACAGCGAAGCGGCCGCCACCTTGCGGGACCCAGTAGACCGGATGCTCGGCGCGTTCCGCCTCGCGCCATTGCCAACCCGCGTCGCCCCAAAAGCGTCGTGCGCGGTAGCCGCCATCTTCGACGAAGGGGAGGAACTCGGCGTTCGTAACCGGGGCGCGGGCGATGCGAAACGGCGAAACATCGACCGGATGCGCCCATTTCTCGTTATCGAACACGAACGGCGCGTCTTGCGGCGAACCGAGCCAGAAGCGTCCGCCGGAAATTTCCACGTCGCCGGGCAGGGGGCCCGCCTCCGCGCCGATTGGTGGCGCCGCGCCCGACAGGATCGGCGCCGGGTATCCGAGCGTCTGGCGCGTGTAAGTGAGCGCTTCGCCGTGCATGTCCTCGTGAAACAGGCCGAGCAGGTAGAGCGCGCATTCGGCGCTCCCGACGATCGGCTCCCGCAGCCGCGCGGTCATCGCATCCAGCACGTCCGCGAGGTAGCGCCGTGTCCGTTCCAGCGTGGGCAAAGGGAGCTGCCAGCGCGCATCGTGCGGCACGGTCGAGGAATCGTAGAGCGCATCGGCCTCCTGAAATCGCAGCGCGCCGCCGTCCAATCGGCGCAGCACGAAAAACTCATGAAACCAAGCGAGGTGCCCGAGTTCCCAAAGCGGTGGATTGACGATGTCGAGCATGGGACCGATATGCTGGCCGGCATCGAGATCCGCCACGAGTTCGAGCGTGCGCGCCCGGCAGTTCTGGAGCATCTCCATCAGCCGGATTGTCGGTATCGGTTGGGTCATGATCACCGCCGCGAAGCAGGCCCGAGTGCGGAAGCTGCACATTACCCTGGTCACGCCGGCCGATAAACGCTCTCGCTCGGGCAACCGCACCACGGCCGCGCGCTGGGCCGCCATCCTGCGCAACCTGGGCCATCGCGTGCGCGTCGCGCTCGCCTGTGACGGCGAGAATGCCGATCTGCTGATCGCGCTGCACGCCTGGCGCAGCGCCGCGTCCGTGCTGCGGTTTCGCGACCGCCATCCGGACAGGCCGTTGGTCGTCGGCCTTGCCGGGACCGACATCTACCGCTTCATCGGCACCGATCCGGACACGGTGATGCGGTCGCTGGCGCTAGCCGATGCGCTGGTCGGGTTGCACGAATTGGCGGGCGACGCCATTCCCGAGCAATTCCGCGACAAGCTCACGGTGATCTTCCAATCGGCGCGGCCGCTCCGGCGGCGCGGCCCATCGCGGCGCGCGCATCTCGACGTCCTGGTCGCCGCCAATCTGCGGGAGGAAAAAGACCCGCTGCTCGTGGCCGAGGCCGCTCGATGCCTGCCGCCGTCGTCGCGCATCCGCGTGACGCATCTCGGGCGGGCGTACGATGCCGAATGGGCCGCGCGCGCGCGCGCCGAGATGGACGCGAACGCGCGCTATCGTTGGCTCGGCGAGGTGCCGTTCTGGCGCGTGCGCCGCGAACTTGCCCGCGCGCACGTCCTGGTGCTGAGTTCGGTCATGGAGGGCGGCGCCAATATCGTTTCCGAGGCGGTTGCCGCCGGCGTGCCGGTGATCGCCTCGCGCATCGCCGGAAACGTTGGGCTGCTCGGCCAGGACTATTCCGGGTATTTTCCGCCCGGCGACACGGCGGCGCTGTCCGCGCTCATGCGTCGGTTCGAGTCCGAATTCACTGTTCCGCACCGAGCTTGCCCGCCGGTGCGCCGCCCGGGCGCCGCTCTTCGATCCCGCCCGCGAGCGCGACGCCTGGCGCGCGCTGCTGGCCCGGCTCGGCCAGGGTGATCGGCTCCAGCGCGTCGCTTCGGGGCAACACCCGCCCGACGATCGCCGCGTCGGCATAGCCGAGGTCATGCAGCGCGGCGACACATTGGGTTGCTGACTCCGCGGGAATCCCGGCGAGCAACCCGCCGGCCGTTTGCGGGTCGAAAAGCAGCGGAAAGCGTTCGTCCCGGGCAGCCGCCGAGGAATTGCGCAAGGCGCGGCGCAAGCGAACATTCTGCGGTTGCAGCGAGCTGAAAATGCCGAGCCGCACGGTTTCGATCGCGCCCGCAAATGCCGGCACCGACGCGACATCGAGTTCGACATCGACGCCGGACGCTTTCACCATCTCGACCAAGTGGCCGATCAGGCCGAAGCCGGTCACGTCGGTGCAGGCGCTCGCGCGGTAGCGGCGCAGACACTCCGCCGCCGCGCGGTTCGATTGCGTCATGGCGGCGAGCGCTTCGTCGATCCAGCGCGCCTTCGCCTTGCCGCGCATATCGGCGGCGAACAGCGTCCCAGTGCCGAGCGGCTTGGTCAGAACCAGCGCGTTGCCCGGCCGCAGCCCCGATTTCCGCAGCAACCGCTCGGGATCGGCGATGCCGTTGACCGCAAAACCGAGCGCGAGTTCCGCACCTTCGCTGGTATGCCCGCCGACCAGCGCTGTGCGGGATCCGCGAACACCGCCAACGCGCCGGCCATGAGTTGGAACAGTTGCTCCTCCAGCTTTGCCTCCAATCCGTACGGCAGCGTGGCGATGGCGAGCGCCGTTTGCGGCTCCGCGCCCATGGCGAAAATGTCGCCGAGCGCGTGGTTCGCCGTGATCTGGCCGAACAGATACGGATCGTCGATGAAGGCGCGAAAGTAATCCACCGTTTGCACCGCGACTTTGCCCGGCGGCAGCGCGACCACCGCGGCGTCGTCCGGCGCATCGAGCCCGATCAGCACGTCGTCGCGCGCATACGGCGCGAGCCGTTGCAGCGCGCGTTCCAGCACGGAGCTGCCGATCTTCGCGCCGCAGCCGCCGCAGCGCATGGCGATGGCGGAGATTTCGCGCAGCGCCGCCTGGTCGGCGAGCCCGGCAGCGAGCGCCGGCGACGCCTGCTCCGCCATCTCGGGCAGATCGTTGTACTTTAGCATGAAGCGGCGATCGATGCGATCCTTCCAGCGCCAGATCAGCGTGCCCTCGGCGGCCAGGCCGTTGCGCGACGCGACGGCGTATTTGTCGCCGGTCGAGATCAGCGACAGGAATTCGCGCTGCGGCACGAACGGTTTCAGCGGCCGCCCGCGCAGCGCAAGGCGCAGATTGCGCGCGAGCGGCTTGCCCTGCCGCACCGCGAACACACCGGCGCGCGGACGCGGATGCCGCTGCATGACGGCGGTATCGCCGGTGGCGAACACCTCGGGATGCGAGACCGATTGCACGCAATCGTTGATCAGAACGAATCCCCGCGGATCGACCGCGAGGCCGCTCTCGCGCAGCCACGGCGCCGCGCCGGCTGGCGTGACCCACAGAATTTCGTCCAGTTCGTAGGCCTCGCCATTGGCGCATGTCAGCCGGCGCGGCCCGACCTCCACCACCGCGGCGCCGGCATGGACCACCACGCCGCGCGCCGCAAGGACGCGGCGGAATCGATCGCGCACGCTGGCGCCGTAGGACGGCAGAATATCCGCGCTGTCGGTGAACAGATGGAACTCCGGCAGGGCGGCATCCGCCGCGCTTTCGGCAAGCAGGTGTCGCAGCCGGAATTGCGCCGCGAGCAGGAGCTCCACGCCGCCCGCGCCCGCGCCGACCACGCCGATGCGCGCTGCGCCGGCGCGCGCCAACACGCGAGCCGTCAGACGCTCCCATTGCGCCAGAAAGCGGTTGATCGGCTTCACCGGCACGACATTCCCCTCGGCGCCGGGCACATCGAGGCGCGGCGTGGAGCCGATGTCGATCGAGAGCAGGTCGTAGGCGACCGGCGGGCGGCCGCGGCAGATCGCGCGGCGCGCCGCCGGGTCGAGCCCGATCACCTCGTCGTGCAGCAGCCGCGCCCCGGCGAAGCGGGCGAGCGGGCCGAGGTCGATATGCGCCTCGTCGAAGCCGTAGTGACCGGCGATCAGCCCTGGCAACATGCCGGAATAAGGTGTGTGGACGTCGCGCGAAATCAGCGTCAGGCGCACGCCGGGTATCGGCTTCATGCCGAAATTCCGCAGCACGGCGACGTGGCTGTGCCCGCCGCCCAGCAGCAGGAGATCCTTGACGATCGGGTTCGTCGCTTGCGCTCTCATGGGCGGTTGATCTCGATCAATGAAGCTCGCTTCCGGATCGTCCGACAATCGCCGCAAATGCCCCGCATCGTCACCCTCACGCTTAACCCGGCCGTCGACATTGCCTGCGAGACGGAGCGGGTTCGGCCGACGCACAAGATCCGCACCAAGTCCGAGCACGTCGATCCAGGCGGCGGCGGCGTCAATGTCGCGCGCGTGGTGCACGAGTTGGGCGGCGACGTGCTGGCGCTCACCCTGACCGGGGGCGTGACCGGACGGTTCCTGGACGAACTGCTCGATGGCATCGGCGTGCCGCGCCACTCCATCCCGATCGGCGGGCGAACGCGCATCAGCCTGAATGTGCATGAAAGCACCACCAGCCTGGAATACCGCTTCGTGCCCGAGGGACCCGAGGTCGCCGAACGCGAGTGGCAAGCCGTTCTGGGCTGGCTCGAAACGGTCGAGGCCGAGTGGGTGGTCGCCAGCGGCAGCCTGCCGCGCGGCGTCCCGGAGGATTTCTACGCCCGCGCCGCCGCCATCGCGTCCCGCCGCCGCCAGTTTTTCGCGCTCGACACCTCGGGCTCCGCGCTGCGGGCCGCGCTCAACCACGGCCTCGCGCTGGTCAAGCCGAGCCTCGGCGAGTTCGAGGCGCTGGTCGGACGCGCGCTCCCGGACGGCGACTCCCAAGCCAGCGAGGCGGTCGCGCTGGCCCGGTCCGGGGCGGCCGAGGAGGTCGTGGTAACGCTGGGGCGCGACGGCGCGCTGCTGGCCACCGCCGAGGAGGTGATCCGCCTGCCCGGGTTGCCGGTTGCGGAGCGGAGCGCGGCCGGGGCCGGGGACAGCTTCATGGCGGCGCTGATCTGGGCGTTCTCGCGCGGGTTCGGCCGGCGCGAGGCGCTGTCCTGGGGGATCGCGGCCGGGTCCGCCGCGGTGACGAGCCGCGGCACCGCCCACGTCACGCGCGCCGAGATCGCCGAACTGCGGCGGCGGCTGGGCGCGGCTGCTTGATCGGCTCCGCCCGGCCACCAAATGCGCCCAAGCACGGTCCAGGAGGTTTCGCCATGCCCACCCGCAACATCCTGGTTCCGATCTGCCCCGACGTGGCCGCGGAGCGGCAGTTGGAGGCCGCGCTGAAGATCGCGCGGCGGGTCGAGGGCCATGTGAACGCCGTGTTCATCCGCCCCGATGCCGAGGCGGTGTTCGCCTCGCTGCCGGAGGTCGCGCGCCGGGCCGGCGTCACCACGGCGGCGATCGAGCAGGAGTTTCAAGAGGCCGAGGCGCGGGCGCGCGCCGGCTTCGACGCCTGGCGGGGCGACAACAAGCTCGCCTGCGAGCCGGTGGACGGCTTCCTGCGCGACACCTATGGCTGTTTCGGCACGCATGTGGGGCCGCTCGAAGTCGCCATGCTGCAGCAGGGGCGGCTCAGCGACCTGATCGTGCTGAATTTCCCCGGCGCGTATCACAGCGCCACGGAGCGGGCCTTCGACACGGCGGTGTTCGACAGCGGCCGGCCGGTGCTGCTGGTGCCCAACACGGTGCCGGACGATTTGCTGCGCCACGTGCTGATCGCCTGGAACGGCAGCCTGGAGTTGGCGCGGGCGGTAGCGGGCGCGCTGCCGCTGTTGCACGCGGCCGAGCGCGTGGCGGTGTTCACGGCGCCGTGGCGAAACGACGATTTCCTCGACCCCGGCGACGGGATGCGGCAGCTCGACCTACCCGGCTACCTGGTTTGGCACGGCATCCGCGCCCGCTCGTTCCGCGCCGGCCCGGAGCACAAATCGGTGGGCGCCGCGCTGTTGCACGCGGCCGCCGAGCACCACGCGACGATGCTGGTGATGGGCGCATACACGCGCAGCCGCGTGCGCGGGATCCTGCTCGGCGGCGTGACCAGTCACGTGCTACAGAACGCGGGCATCCCCATTCTGATGGCGCATTGAATGCGCGCCCAGGCCCGCTACAGTTCCGCACAACTCTCTCACGCCCGCTGTTTCTTCGAGCGTCGAAGCGCGCCCCGCCAGCTATGTTCGTTCGTTGACCTCGTGATCGATGCGGCGGGCGTGCCGCAGCCTGAGGATCACTGCGTCAGCACGACCGAGGTGAGGCCGGTGCCGCTGCCGCCGTTCCCGGCGCTGCAGGTGAGCGCGAAGAACGCATCGTTGTAGTCGCGGTCATCGGCGGAACCGGGGGACGTTCCCGAGCTCCAGCCGTAGCTGGGGTGGCTCACGTTGCGGGAGCCCCCGGTATCGTTCCACCAGAAAACCGCGCTCTGCGCCGAAAGTGAGGAAAGCTGCGAGCAGCTGGGGGTCGCGTATTTGTATCCCGACGTGCTGTCGGTAGGGCTGTAGCAGGATCCCTGGTGCCCCGAGGAGGCGGCGTTGGGTGGGCTGGAGCTCGAGCTCAAATTATTGATGTAGCTCTGCGTCACGCCGGTCTGAACGTACAGGCTGCAGTTGGGCGTGTTGCCCATGATCCCGCCGCTCGGCGTGGCGGAATAGGTAGATGCCGTGCTTGGCTCTGTTGACGTGCAAGTTTGTGTCAGCGTCGTTGTATTGCCCGAGGTGTGGGTCGTGCCGGAATTGCACGAGGGATTACCGGGATCGGATTCCGAGACGTTTCCGCTACCCCAGTTGGCCGAGTACGTCGTGGTGGTTGTTCGGTTTCCTCCATGGCCCGAAATCGTCGTCGTGGTGGTGAGTGTGTATGACGAGGATGAGGCTTTCTGGCTAGGCGGCTGCCCAGCGCCCTCGAAGGACGAGTAAAAATTGACCGTGTACCCGTTCGGATTGCCATACGAATCGGCTGCACTGATCCCACAGCCGTTTCCATTCTTTTTGTTGGCCAGCATGATCCCGAGCGCTTGGTTCGCAGTTACCGTTGGAAGCGCCTGACCGCTCGGTAGGGCGCCGCCGAAATTGTTGCCGATCTGGTAGTAGTTGCCGCCGGAGCCGGTGGTGAAGGTCGGCACGCTGGTATAGTCAGGTTTGCCGTTCGATCCTGTGGGAACGACATAGAGGTATATCGTGTTGGCGTCACAGGCGCTTGAGCGGACTTGGCTGACCGTGATCTTGGGGGCAATCTTGGGATTGGCGGCGGTAGCGGTCGCTGTGATGCTGAGCGAGGGACGGAAAATCCGGATGAACCCGGCGTTGATCTGCGCGGTGTCGGTGACAGTGACCGTGTAGGCCGATTGCGTGCCGAGGTTCGGGTTGATCGTACCACTCGCGTTCGTGGTGACATTGGGTGTGCCCGAGGTAAGCGTCCCTGGCAGCCGCGCAGCCTTGAAAGCGTTGGTTGCGGCCGTTTTGGCGCTGGTCGCTTGGTTAGCGTCGGAATATGCGCTGGCCCCGGTGATGGCTGCCTGGTCCACAGCATCCTGCAAGGCTATCCGGGCATGGGCAATCAGCGAATAATCAACCGCGAGCGCGATGCTGGAGGCCAGCGGCACGGCGAGAACGGCGAAAATTCCCGCAACCGCGGCCCGCTCCTGCCTGAGCAGGGTCCGCCACCCGGTTCTTGACTGACGTAGGTGCGACATTGGGATTTTTCCTTGACCACAGGCTGGTGTTAAAAATTTTCATCGGGAGCGTGGTCGCGAAAAAGCCCTGATGTGCCATACTAATAAGGCAGCAAATGGAATTGCTCGGTTGTCAGCATTCTGCCTAATAGAGCGTATTCGTTAAGTTTTGTTGAATGACTGTCGAGCGCAAATCCCCTTTCCTCCGCTCCACAGTTCATTGAGACATCCCGCAAGCGGACGGTATCTGCGGAGGAATGAGCGATGGGGGAACGTAGAGCGGAGCGGGCAGGCGCCGCGACCGACCGCAAGGGTCTGGCGCAGCGGCGCCCGCCAACCCGCCGCCCGCCGCCATAGCCTCCAACCAGATGTCTCAACAACCGCGGGCGTTACAAACGCGCGCTACGCCACGGCGGCGTCCATCGCCGACGGATTGAGCCCGGCGCCGGCGGCGAAGCCCTGGCCGTTGGTCGGCGGAGGGCCGGATCTCGCCGCCATTTGTTCGTTGATGAGATCGAGCCAGAGCCGCTTGATGCTCTGATGCGTCGTCTCGTCGACATAGATCGCGCCGCGCTGGTCGAACGCGAACAGGAGCGCGGCGGGATCGTTGCGCACCGCGCGGAAGGTTTCCTGCAAGGCATTCAGGCAAGCGCCGAGCTGATCGAGGCTCGAGAGCCGCGTGTGCCGCATGATGTCGGCGATGGCGGCGCGGTGCAGTCGCGGCGGCTGCGGCGTTCCGGCCGGAGCGTCGCGCCCCAACTCGAACAACACCTGGGACATCAGGTAATCGCTGCGGATGCGCTCCATCATCGCCGCCGCCTCCTCGCCGCTGCACGCCGCCAGGGCGACGGCATGGGCCTGCGCGTGTCCGGCGCCGAGTTCCCCGGCGAATTCCGCCTCCATCAGGCTCTTGATCCACTCCCGCACCTCCGGCGGTGCCGATCTGACCTGTTCAGGCGTGAGCACGATCCCGACCATGGGTGATCTCCTGTCCGTGACGGCCGCAATCTGCGGGCGCGCGATGGCCGGTGCCTTGATCGATATCAATCGCCCGCCGGGCGCCTCGGCCCGCGCGCCGTCCGGGCGACGGGTTCATGGCCGCGTCAGATGCTCTCGCCCTGGCCGGTCCGCGCCCACTCGGTCAAATGCGAACCGAGTTCGTGGTCGGGGATCTGGTCAGATCCTTGACCAGCGTGCCGATCAGCTTGGCCGAGGTCGTGCGGTCCAACTGGTCGCGGATCTCCGGCATGGCCTTCGGCGGGGCCGCCAGGACGAGTTCGTCGAACGCGCCCTCGGCCGAGGCACGGTTGAGACGATCGGCGATGAAATGCTCGAATTTCTGTTCCGCCAGCGCGTGCGGATCGTGTTTTGGCGCGATCGCGTGGCGGGTTGCCCCGACGCTTTCGAACGCGCGGCCGGGCTTGTCCGTGCCGAGCTCCTCGGACTTCTTGTGCGCGGTGGCGGAATCGATCGCCTCGCTGGTCCGGAACGTTCCCGCCGCGCCGGCGGGCACGACGATGCGGGCATGCTCGCCATCCACGATCGCGACCCAGAGTTTCTTGTGCTTCGCCATGAGTGGTTCCTCTTTCAACTTGCGGGCCAGGACGGCCGCGTGCGGTCTGGGCGTGGCCGGCACGCGATCCGCCAGGGTCAACGCTTTGGGTCGCCCTCGGTCGCCGGCCCGGCCTGGAGAGCACGGATTCCGACGAAACCTCCTTGATGTAGGTCAATGCCGACCGGGGCTCGGGGGGCTTGGATGCGGGCAACGCTAGGCGAGGGGCCGCATGCCGACCAATCAAGACGACATCCGCTGGTTCGGAACACTCCGCATCGAGGACGTGCCGCTGGTCGGCGGCAAGAACGCCTCGCTCGGGGAACTCTACAGCGCGCTGGGCAAGGAAGGCGTCAGCGTTCCGAACGGCTTCGCGCTGACCGTGCATGCGTACTACGATGCGCTCGGCCGGGCGAACGCGTGGGACGAGCTGCACCGGCTGCTGGACGGGCTCGATCTCGCGGATGTCGGCCTGCTGGCCAAGCGCGCCGCGCGCGCGCGCGAAATCGTGTACGCGGCGACCGGCACGGACGAATTGCGCCAGCAAATCGCCGCCGCATATCGCAAGCTCGAATCCGAGTACGGCGACGGCGTCGCGGTCGCGGTGCGCAGCTCCGCCACGGCGGAGGATTTGCCGACCGCGAGTTTCGCGGGCCAACACGAAAGCTATTTGAACGTCCGTGGTCCGGACGCGGTGTTCGACGCCAGCCGGCACTGCTTCGCCTCGATCTTCACCGACCGCGCGATTGTCTATCGGGCCAATAACGGGTTCGACCATTTCAAGGTCGGGCTGTCGGTCGGGGTGATGAAGATGGTCCGCTCGGACCAGTCGGCGAGCGGGGTGATCTTCACGCTGGATACGGAATCCGGATTTCGCGAGGTGGTGTTCATCACCGGCGCCTACGGTCTGGGCGAGAACGTCGTGCAGGGCGCGGTCGATCCGGACGAGTTCTACGTCCACAAGCCGACCTTCCGCGCCGGCTACCGCGCGGTGCTCCGCCGCTCGCTCGGGCGCAAGCAGATGCGCATGACCTACGCCGAGGGGCAGGGCGCCGCGACCACGAAGAACCTGCCGACAAGTGAGGAGGAGCAGGGGCGCTACTGCATCGACGACGCCGACGTGCTGACGCTCGCCGACTACGCGCTGAAGATCGAGAACCATTACTCCAGCCGCGCCGGCCATCCCGAGCCGATGGACGTGGAATGGGCGAAGGACGCGCTCGACGGCCGCCTTTACGTCGTGCAGGCGCGGCCGGAGACGGTGGCGTCGCGCAAGACCGTCGACGTGTTCGAAACCTATGCGCTGACGGGGCAAGCGACGCCGATCGTCACCGGCAAGGCGGTGGGCGAAAAGATCGCATCCGGTTCGGTGCGCGTGATCGCCTCGCCCAAGGACCTCGAAAGCTTCCGCCCCGGCGAGGTGCTGGTCGCCAGCGCGACCAGCCCCGATTGGGACGCGGTGATGAAGACGGCGAGCGCCATCGTCACCGATCGCGGCGGCCGCACCTGCCACGCGGCCATCGTCGCCCGCGAACTGGGCGTTCCCGCCGTGGTGGGCGCGGAAGTGGCGACACAGAAACTGAAGACCGGAAACACCGTCACGGTCTCGTGCGCCGAGGGCGATGTCGGGCAGGTCTATGCCGGCGAGGTGCCGTTCGAGGTGACGCGCACGGCGGCAAGCGAGTTGGAGCTGCCGCGCACCGAGATCATGGTCAATCTCGCCAATCCGGACCTGGCGTTCCACGCGGCCATGCTGCCGAACGCCGGCGTCGGCTTGGCGCGCATGGAGTTCATCATCAACGAGCATATCGGCGTGCATCCGATGGCGCTCGCCGCGCCCGAGAAGGTGCGCGATCCGGAGACGCGGGCGCGCATCAAGGAGCTGACCCGCCAGTTCGACACGCCGGCGGAATACTTCGTGCGCAATCTCGCCGAGGGAATCGGCACCATCGCCGCCGCCTTCTATCCGAATCCGGTGATCGTCCGGCTGTCGGATTTCAAGAGCAACGAATACGCCCGCCTGCTCGGCGGCGCCGGTTTCGAGCCCAAGGAGGAGAACCCGATGCTCGGTTTCCGCGGCGCCTCGCGCTACGCGCATCCGGCCTACGCCGCCGGGTTCGCGCTGGAGTGCCAGGCGCTGCATCGCGTGCGCGCGACGATGGGGCTCACCAACGTCGCCGTGATGGTCCCGTTCTGCCGCCGCGTCGAGGAAGCGCGCCGCGTGATCGCCGTCATGGCCGAACACGGCCTGAAGCGCGGCGAGGACGGGCTGCGGGTCTTCGTGATGTGCGAGATCCCGAACAACGTCATTCAGATCGACGCGTTCGCCGCGGAATTCGACGGGTTCTCGATCGGCTCCAACGACCTGACGCAGTTGACGCTCGGCGTGGACCGCGATTCGGAAATCGTCGCCTTCGATTTCGACGAGCGCGATCCCGGCATGTTGGAAATGCTGCGCCTCGCCGTGACCGGTGCGAAGCGCAACAAGCGCCATGTCGGGATCTGCGGCGAGGCGCCCGCCAACTATCCGGAAATCGCCAGGTTCCTGACCGAGCTCGGCATCGATTCGATCAGCGTGAACCCGGCGAGTCTGCCGCGCACGATCCGCGCGGTGCGTGAAACCGAGCACGAGATCGAGCAAGCAAGACAAAAGCGGCCGCGCGCGGCGAATGCCTGAGCGGCCCGCGCCGCCATCCAAGGAGGAACAGTCTCATGCCCATGAAGGATCTCCTCGTTCACCTCGACGGCTCCGAGCAGGGCCTGGCGCGGCTGCGGTTCGCCTGCGCGCTCGCCGCCCGGCAGGAGGCGCATCTCACCGGCCTCTATATTGTCCCGCCGTTGTCCCCGCCGCCGCTCGCGATCGAATTCGGCGGGCTATCTCGATGCGGCGGAAGTCGATTCGCTCATGCAGCGCTGGCGGCGGGAGCAGGAATCCGAGTTCGCGGGGATCGAGACCCGCTTCCGCGAGCAGAGTCGGAAGGACGGGGTGAGCGGCGAATTCCGCGCCGCCGACGGGCCGTTCGGCCCCACCGTCGCGTTGCAGGCGCGATATTCCGATCTCGTCATCGTCGGCCAGCGCAATCCGGACGTTCCGTCGCCGTTCGGCGGTGTCGACATCGTGCCGGAGGTTCTGTTCGCCGCCGGGCGCCCTCTACTGGTTGTACCCTATGCCCTGCCGTTGGAGAGCACCTGCGGCAAGGCGGTGCTCGTCGGATGGAACGGCACGCGCGAGGCGGCGCGCGCCATCCACGACGCCATTCCGCTGCTGAAAGGGGCGGGCCTGGTCACGGTGCTGTCGATCAACCCGCGCCGTGGCATCGCCGCGGAAAACGGCATGCCGGCGGCTGACATGGCGCGCCATCTGGCCCGGCACGGCATCGAGGTCCGCGCTGCCCATTCAGTGGCCGATGACATCACCGTCGGTGACGCGCTGCTGAGCTACGCATCCGATATCGGCGCTGACATGCTGGTGATCGGCGGCTACGGGCATTCGCGCGTGCGTGAACTGATGCTCGGCGGCGTGACCGAACTGCTGCTCCGGACCATGACGCTGCCGGTGCTCGTCTCGCACTGATCCGGCCGTCCGGCGAAGGGCCGGCGACGGCGGATGGAAACGAGCGGACCGGGCGGAATTCGTTATAGTGCCGCATGGCGCGATCGCCGCTGAGCCGCCGGGATTGGCCGGGATCAATTTCCTGGTCGCGGCCGTGCAGGTGGGGTTCGGGCCGTTCGTCGCCGTCCTTCGCGGCGACCGTCCTGCACGCCTTCGCCAGCGCCATGCTCGGCCCCGCCATCGCGGCGCTCACGCTCGCCGTGCGCGGCACCGCCGATCTCGGCGAGGATCACGGGCGCAATGCGCGCTTTGCCGCCCTGGGGAGCGCGGGCGCGGCGATCGCGCTCGGCCTCTCCGACTCGTACATTTCGCAACGCGCGGTACTGCTGCTCACCGCCGGGCTGACCCTGCCGGCGCTGCTGCTCATGCTGCGGTTCAGCGACGCGGACCGCGTGCCGGCGGAATCCAGCATGGCGCACGCGGCCATGCTGCACCCGCGCGAGCGCGGCCGGCATGGCGCCTGCTGCTCGACCGGGGTTTGCTGGTGTTCGCCATTTGCGCGGCCTGGTTCTTCGTCGAAACGCCGCGACGATTATGCTGGCGGGCAACCGGTTGAGCGAACGGCTCGGCGCGGCCGCCGGCGTGCTGCTCTCGGTCGCGGTCATCGTGCCGCAGGCGATCGTGGCGGTGCTATCGCTCCGGCTTGGCCGCATCGCCAAGGAGCGCGGGCGGCGCCCGGTGTTGCTGCTCGGCTTTCTCGCTCAACCGATCCGCAATCTGCTGCTGGCCGCGACCATCAGCCCCTACGCGCTGGTCGCGGCACAGGCGCTCGACGGCGTCAGCGGCGCGGTGTTCGGCGTCATGGTGCCGCTGATCGCGGCGGACCTCACCTATCGGGTCGGCCGCCTGAACCTCGCCATGGGCGCGATCAACCTCGGAATTGGTCTCGGTGCCACGCTCTTCACGGCGATCGCCGGGCCGATCGCGCATCGCTGGGGCTACGACGCCGCGTTCCTCGGCCTCGCCAGCGCGGGCGCCTGCGCCACCGTGCTGGTCTGGCTGATCATGCCGGAGGAGACGACGCCGCGCTCGCAACTCGCCGACGCGGCAGGCGGGTCGGGCACCGGCACGTCCTGAGCCGCCGAGCCGCGCGACCGCTTGATTTCGATCAAGGCAATGCCCGCCGCATACGGCAGATTACCCCGGAGTTGGAGGAGCGAGCGATGAACGCCGCCAATGCGATGACCCGCGATCCCGTGACCGTGCGGGAGGACACGCCGCTGGCCGAGGTGATTCGCCTCATGCTGGACCGCCATATCAGCGGGGTTCCGGTCGTGGCGCGCGACGGCACGCTGGTCGGGATCGTCACCGAAGGGGATCTGCTGCGGCGTGCCGAAACGGGCACCGAGCGGCAGCGGCCACGCTGGTTCGCGTTCCTGCTCGGTCCGGGACGGCTCGCCGAGGACTATGTGCGCACCCATGCCCGCAAGGCGGGCGAGGTTATGACGCGCAGCGTTGTGGCCGTCCCGCCGGACACGCCGCTCGCCGACGTGGTGACGCTGATGGAGGAGCGGCGGATCAAGCGGGTGCCGGTCGTTGTCGCCGACTGCTGCGTCGGCATCGTCAGCCGCGCCGACCTGATCCGCGCCTTGGGCCGGACGCTGGACAGCCAGCCGGATTTGTCCAGCGACGACGCGATTCGCGATCACGTCTTGCAAGAGATCAGGAACAGCGGCTGGGCCGCGGCCACCAACATCGCCGTGACGGTGAGCGAGGGCGTGGTGCATCTCGACGGGGTGATTTTCGACGAACGCGAGCGCAGTGCCTTGCGGGTGGCGGCCGAGTCGGCGCCCGGGGGCAAGGACGTGCGCGATCACCTCACCTGGGTGGAGCCGAACAGCGGCGCCGCCGTTCCGGCGGAAGACGAAGCGCAGGCCTGAGTCGTTCGCCCATGCGGCGTCACCTTGTCATTTGCGTGCCCCGAACGGCCAGAAAGGAATATGGACCGTGACCAATCGCCTCATGTCGGAAATCGTCAGCCGGCAGCATCCCGTTTCGATGCCGCCCAGCGCCACCGTCCAGGATGCCGCCCGGACGATGCGCGAGCGCCGCATCGGCGCCATCGTCGTCACCGACGAGACCGGTTACGTGCTCGGCATCTTCACCGGGCGCGACGCCGTCTGCCGCGTGCTCGCGGAGGCGCACGATCCGTCGTCGACGACGCTTCAGGAGGTGATGACGCCGAAGCCCGAGACCATGCCGCCCGGCCAGCACGCGATCGACGCGCTGCGGCTGATGCAGGACGGCGGCTTCCGGCATCTGCCGGTGGCGCAGAACGGCAAGCTGGTGGGTATCGTCTCCCGCGGCGATTTCCGCGGCCTCGAACAGGCGCGGCTGGACGAGGAAACGGGGTACTGGGAGCGGATTTAGTTAGAGCGCTTTTGGAGTGGCCGGATCGGCGGCCGATGCTACTGCGCCGGCACGGGCTCGGGTGCCGGGTTCGCGCCCGGGAACCGGCGCAGCAGGTACAGCATGATCAGCATGGCCGGGAGCGCCGAGAAGGTGGATAGCGCGAAGAAGGTCCTCCAGCCGACGGCGGCCGCCAGGAATCCCGACAGCCCGCCCAGGGTGCGCAACGGCACCGCCGCGAGCGCGGAGAGCAGCGCGTATTGCGTTGCCGTATAGGCCGGCGCGCAGAGATTGGACAGGAACGCCAGGAAGGCCGCGGCGGCCAGGCCGCCGACGAAGGCCTCGGTCGAGACCGTCAGCACCAGCGCGCCCCGGTCGCCCCCGGCATAGCCGAGCGCGAGATACAGCAGGATCGCCGCCATTTGCACGAAGCCGGTCGAGACCAGCGCGCGCCCGGTGCCAATCCGCGCAACCAACAGTCCGCCCAGGCTGATGCCCGCCAGCGCCGCCGCGAGCGAGGGCAAATTGGCCAGCGCCACGTCGTCACGCACATAGCCGAGCGCGCGGTAATACGGCGGCAGCATCACGCCCGCGAGCGCGTCGCCCAGGTGAAACAGGATGATGAACGCGACGATGGTGAGCGCGCCGCCGCGGCTCAGGAACTCGCGTAAGGGCTCGACGACCGCGCTGTACAGCCCTCTACGCACGGCGACGCGCGGAGCCGTCGGCTCGGTCGCCGCCAGGGTGGCGAGCAGACCGGAACAGCTCAGCGCCGCCATGACCAGGAGCGACCCGTGCCAGCCGAGCAGGCTGGCCAGCTTGATCGCCCCGGCATTGGCGGCGATCAGCGCGAAGCGGTAGCCCCAGACATAGCGCGCGACGGCGGTGCCTTGCTGCTCCGGCGGAAACGTCTCGATCCGCCAAGCGTCCACGACGATATCCTGACTGGCCGAGAGGAACGCGAGAGAGATCGCCGCCAGCACGGTCGAAACCGGCGCGCGGGCCGGATTGGACATGGCCAGGGCCACGACGCTCAGCATCAGCGCCGGCTGGATCGCCGTGAGCCAGCCGCGCCGGCGGCCGAGGCGACGAAGCAGGCCCGGCGGAGCGATCCGGTCGAGCGCCGGCGCCCAGGCGAATTTCAGGATGTACGGCATGCCGATCATCGCGGCCAGCCCGATCGCGCCGAGCGACAGCCCCAATTCGCTCATCCACTGGCCGAGCGTGAACCCGGAGAGCGGCAAGGGCAGGCCACAGCCGAAGCCGTAAAGCGCCATCAGCCACATGCGGCGATCGGCCAGCGACCCGCGAAACCCGGACACGGCGGCGGTTTCGGCCATCTTACGGTCCCCTCGGCGTCATCCCCTCGGAACGCGCGTGGGATGCACTGGCCGGGTGGCGAAGGCAACCTCTCCGTTCGCCACGGCTTGCGGCCGAGAACGGCGATCAAAAAACCCGGCCAGGACGGGCGCCGCGGCCGGGTGATTTGCGGATGCTTGAAGGGACACGCTTCCGTTTCGTTATGGCTGAACGCAACGCAGCCATTTCGCGGCGGCCCCGAGGAGATGCGCGGGCCGAGCCCGCGCACAAGTGTTGCAGCGCGGGCGGCTGCTTACTTCGGGGGCGTCTCGTTCGGGGCGCTGCTCATGCCGGAACCGCTACCCGCGCCGGCGCCACTGCTCATGCCCGACTTCGCGGCCGTCTTGTGGCTCGACTTGCGATGGTGGTGATGGCGGGCATGGTGGCGGTGGTGCTTCGTCTTGTGCATCGTGCCGGTCGCGCCGTGGGTGCTCATCGATTCGGACTGGCCGGAGCTCGCCCCGGGAGTCTGTCCACCCTGCATCGATTCGGTTTCGCCGGCGGCCATAGCCGGCACGCCCGTCAGCATCAGACCCAAGCCCACGACCGCAAACGACAGCGCGCGGCTATTGATACGCATCTAACTCTCCATCGAGGTTCTGGTCGGCAGGTGACGGCTCCGCTCGCGGCGGGCGGTGCCGAAGACGCACCCGCGACAACCGTTTAGGTCATTGCTTGCAACCCGACAACAACCCAGTTCGTATCGAAGCATTGCGGACACGCCCGGCGTCACCGAAATATCACGCCGCCGCCGTCTCGCCCCGCTGCTCGGCGCGGCGGCGGGCGTGCGGATCGAGGTGGCGCTTGCGCAGCCGTACCGCGCCCGGGGTGACCTCGACCAGTTCGTTGTCCTCGACATAGGCGATCGCCTGTTCCAGGCTCATGCGGCGCGGCGGGGTCAGCAGCATCGCGTCGTCCTTGCCGGCGGCGCGGATGTTGGTGAGTTTCTTTTCCTTCAGCGGATTGACGTCGAGGTCGGCGGCGCGGCTGTTCTCGCCGATGATCATGCCGAGATAGACGCGCTCGCCCGGTCCGATGAACAAGGTGCCGCGCTCCTGAAGATAGAACAGCGCGTAATGCACCGCCTCGCCCTCGGCGTTGGCGATCAGCGAGCCGTTGCGGCGGCCCTCGACCGGGCCGCCTGCCACGGGCCGTAGCCGGCGAACAACCGGTGCATGATGCCGGTGCCGCGCGTGTCGGTCAGGAACTCGCCGTGGTAGCCGATCAGCCCGCGCGAGGGAGCGAGGAAGGTCAGCCGCACCTTGCCGGCGCCGAACGGGCGCATGTCGCGCAACTCGGCGCGGCGGCGGCTGAGTTTGTCCACCACCACGCCTGAGTACGGTTCGTCGACATCCACCAGCACATCTTCCAGCGGCTCCTCGCGGGCGTCGGTGTCCGGATTCGCGCGCGTCAACACGCGCGGCCGTCCGATGGTCAGCTCGAACCCCTCGCGCCGCATGGTCTCGATCAGCACGCCCAATTGCAACTCGCCGCGCCCGGCGACCTCGAACGCCTCGGTCTCGGTGCTCTCGGACACCCGGATGGCGATATTGCCCTCGGCCTCGCGAAACAGCCGCTCGCGGATCTGCCGCGAGGTGACCTTGCTGCCGTCGCGCCCGGCGAGCGGGCCGTCGTTGATGCGGAAGGTCATGGCGAGCGTGGGCGGATCGACCGGGATCGCCGGTAGCGGCGCGGCCAGCTCCGGCGCGCCGATCGTGTCCGGCACCGTGGCCTCGGCCAGGCCCGCCACGGCGACGATATCGCCGGCTTCCGCCGTTTCCACCGCCACCCGCTCCAGCCCGCGGAACGCCAGCAGCTTGGTCAGCCGCCCGGTTTCCACGACGGCGCCATCCAACTCGGCGCTTGGCCGAAGCACCTTCACCGGCATGTTCAGCTTGGCGCGCCCTTGCTCGACGCGTCCGGTCAGCACGCGGCCGAGAAAATTGTCGTATTCGAGCATCGAGGCGACCATCGCGAACGGCGCCTCGGGATCGCAAACGGGCGGCCGCACGTGACCGACGACGAGATCGAACAGCGCCGACAGGTCGCGGCGCGGGCCATCCAGACGCGGATCCGCCCAGCCCTGGCGGCCGGAGGCATAGAGGATCGGGAAATCGAGCTGGGCCGCCTCGGCGTCGAGCGCGACGAACAGGTCGAAGACCTCGTCCACGACCTCGTCCGGCCGTGCATCGGGCCGGTCGACCTTGTTGATCACCACGATCGGCCGGAGGCCACGCGCCAGCGCCTTGCCGACCACAAACTTGGTCTGCGGCAGCACGCCCTCGGCGGCGTCGACCAGCACGAGCGCGCCATCGACCATGTTGAGGATGCGCTCCACCTCGCCGCCGAAATCGGCGTGGCCGGGCGTGTCCACGATGTTGATCCGTGTATCGCGCCAGAGGACGCTCGGTGCACTTGGCGAGGATGGTGATGCCGCGCTCGCGCTCAAGGTCGTTGCGGTCGAGCGCCCGCTCGCTCACCACCTGGTGCTCGCGGAACGTGCCCGACTGGCGGAGCATCTGGTCGACCAGCGTGGTCTTGCCGTGGTCGACATGGGCAATGATGGCGATGTTGCGGAAATCCATCGGGCACTTCGGCACAGGTTGGAGAACGCGCCGGAGCGGGGACGCTCGCGGGCCCGGCAGGAACGGGATGTCTTGCTGCGCCGCAGAGATAGGGCAGGGCAGGGCCGGATACGAGCCCAAAAAGCAAAGCCCGCCCCGCAGCAGGCGGGGAGGGCTCTGTTATACACCTTGCCGGCGTTTGACGCGATCAGTACTTCGGGTTGCCGGTCGGGTTCATTTGGCTGCCCGGAGGCGACACTTCGGTGCCGAGCGTGCCCACATTCGCGGTGCGGTGGGGCGCGCCTGTGGGCGGCGTATGCAAGCCGCTGGTTTGCGGCGAGTTCGCGGAGGGCGTCTGCGAGCCCGCGGCCGGCGCGGTGCCGTACGTGTTGTACTCGGCGCCCGGCTGACCCATGCCCATGGTGTTGCCAAACGGCGCGTTCTCGGCGACCCCGGTCCCGGTCATCGCGCGCGCGATCTTGCGGTCCACGGCGGCATAGCGGTGGAATGCCAGATCGTTCAGCGCTGTCTCAAGCTGTCCGACGACCGGATCACTGGACGGCTCGATACCTCGCAACTGGTCGCGGTTGAGCCGCGCGGTCATGGCGCGCTCCAGCGCTTCCTGCGCCTCGCCGGTGCGGCCTCTGGCGATCGCGCGGCGAGCCGAGTGCAGGAACGCATGCATGCTGGCATTGCGGCCCACGGGAGGCTTCGGCACCAGGTTCGGCGCGATCTGGGAGTGGGTATCGCCCGGCACGATGTTGCTGGCGTGCGTGGAGAACGGTACCGACTGCCCGATCCCCGGCACATGTCCGTAGCGGGCGCCCGTCCTCGGGTTCATGACGCCTTCGCGCATCAGCTTGTGCGGCGGTGGGATGTACTCGGTGCCGCCGGTGTTCGCGAATGCCGGCGCCGTCAAGGCCAGACCCAAAACGGCGGCGGAGGTCAGCAGCGTCTTACGCATCTGGCTGTCTCCCATTAAAATCGAAAGTGAGCTAGCGCACAGGGGTGCGCACGTCTCATGGGCGAAACGGGCAGTCATTCGTTCGGTTGTGCTTGATCCGCGCACAAAACCGCGATTGTGCGTTTTGTTAATCCCAAGAACGGCATCAAACCATGCTTGCGGCGCGGGCCCGCGAATCCGCTTCCGGCCTGGCGCCGAAATGGCTGATTACTTCGGACGCGGCCATGCTGCCCAATCGGCCGCAGGCGTCGAGCGGTCGCCCCGCGACCAGCCCGGCGAGAAAGCCGGCGGCGTAGGCATCCCCGGCGCCGGTCGTGTCCACCACGTCGGTCGGGTCGGCGGCAATCACGTGCCGCTCGGAGCCGGACAGGACGACGCTGCCTTGTTCGCTACGCGTCAGGACCGCGAGCGCGATCTCGCGGCGCGCGGCCGCCGTGGCGGCGTCCCAGGTGTTCTCCTCGTAGAGGCTGGCGATTTCGGCTTCGTTGGCGAACAGGATGTCGACATGGCGCACCAGTTCCCGAAAGGCGTCGCGGTGCCGGTCGACGCAGAACGCGTCGGACAGCGACAGTGCGAACTCGGCGCCCGGCCGCGCGCGCGACCTGGGCGGCGCGGCGGAAGGCGCGCTGCGCCGCCGGGGGATCGAACAGATAGCCCTCGAGATAGAGGATCGCCGAGTCGCGCAGCAGCGTCTTGTCCAGGTCGTCCTCGCCGAACGCGACGCAGGCGCCCAGAAAGGTGCTCATGGTGCGCTGGCCGTCGGGGGTGACGAGAACCAGGCAGCGCGCGGTGGGCGCGCCGTCGCGGAGAGGCTGGGTCGGGAAATGCACGCCCGCCGTCGTCAGGTCGCGGCCAAAGGCGGCGCCGAGTTCATCGTCGGCCACCTTGCCCAGGAACGCCACGCGCGTGCCGAGGCCGGCGGCCACCACGCAGGTATTGGCGGCAGAACCGCCGCCGCGAACGGTCCCCTGCGGCATGGCCGCTTGGAGCCGCTCGACGCCATGCTGGTCGACCAGCACCATCCGGCCCTTGTGCTGGTCGTGCCGGCTGAGAAACGCGTCGTCCACCGGGGCCAGCAGATCGACGATGGCGTTGCCGATGCCGAGAATGTCGAAACGGGGACTGTCCATGCCGGAACTCCGCGTGCGAGGCGCCGGTCGGGGTAACATCCGCCCCAACGCCCGGCAATC
This sequence comes from uncultured Alphaproteobacteria bacterium, assembly GCA_963761015.1. GTDB lineage: Bacteria > Pseudomonadota > Alphaproteobacteria > Acetobacterales > Acetobacteraceae > CAVXFL01. The sequence continues at coordinate 116,354 of CAVXFL010000011.1, read as the reverse complement.
CGGCCAAAGGACATTCGGATGCTGAAACCGATGTTGCTCGCGCTCGCGCAACTCGACGACCCGGTTTTTCTGGGCGTGGTGGCGCGCAGCCTGGTCTGGGCGGTGCTGGCGTTCGGCGGACTGCTGTTCGGGGCGTTCTGGGGCCTGCACCATCTCGTCGCCGCCGAGGGATGGTCGGGATGGTGGGCGTGGCTGGCCGGTGTGCTCGGGAGCGTGGGGGCCGCGCTGCTCGCGGTTTGGCTGTTCCTGCCGGTGGCCGCCGCGATCGGCACGTTCTACGTGGACCGGATTGCCGCAGCGGTGGAGCGCCGGCATTACCCCGGCCTGCCGATTCGGAGCGGCGCCTCGGTTTGGGGTCAGCTCGCCGACGCGCTCGCGGTCGGGCTGCGCGTCCTGCTGTTCAGCCTGCTCGCCATCCCGGTCGCGCTGCTGCTGCCGGGCCCCGGATTGCTGCTGGCCTGGCTGATCGGCGCCTGGGCGATCGGTCGGGGCCTGTTCGGGGCGGTGGCGATGCGGCGGATGAGCCGGCGCGACGCGGCCATCCTGGCCCGCCGCTTGCGCGGCCGCATCCTCGCCCAGGGAGGCCTGCTGGCGGCCGCGGGGGTGTTCCCGATCCTCAACCTTCTGGTGCCGGTCGTGGGCACCGCGGCGATGGTGCACGTGCTGCACGAGGCTGCGCCATCGTCGGCGAAAATCTGTTGAAAACCGAACTGTCGGGTTGTTGCGCGACGGAGCGTTGTGTTAGGCCGGTTCATATCGATGCGTGACGATTCGGAGGTCCCGTGTTCAAACGCCGCAAAGCTGATGGCTCCGAAGCCAGCGCTGCCGATCAGGATTCACCCTTGACCGAAGCCGAGGCCGACATGCCGGAATACCAGGGTTCACCGACTCCGGCGACCGGAGCCCGCTTCACGCCCGGAGGTGCATCGCCTCTCTGGGGTTCCTCCAAATCGACCGATGGCGGCCTTGGCGTGCCGCCGTTCCGCCCGGGTGCACCAAAGGAGCCAGAGCCCATGACTCGACCGCCCACCACCCCGCTTTCCGCCGCGGCTCCGGTCCCGCCGCCCGCGCCGTTGCGCCCGCCGTCCCCGCCGGCGACCTTCGGCCGCAACCCGGCGCGCGATCTGGCGGACCGGCGAACGCTGGTCGTGGGCCGCGGCATCAGCCTGCAAGGCACGGTTCAGGATGCCGAGCGTCTGGTGGTCGAGGGTACCGTGGAGGCCAGCACGATTCAGGCGACCGAACTCTCGATCAGCCATGGCGGGCTGTTCAAGGGCGAGATCGAGGTCGAGGAGGCGGAGATCGCCGGCACGATTGACGGCACGCTGATCGCGCGCGTCAGCCTGGTGATTCGCAACACGGGGCGCGTTCTCGGCACGGCCCGCTGCCGTCGGTTGCAGGTGGAGGACGGCGGACAGATCAGCGGTCGCGTCGAAATGATCACCGACCCGGCCCCACGCGTGGAAGCGCCGCGCCTTACCGCCGAGGCGGTCGGCTAGGGCCGGTCTTTACCGACAACCGAGAAGTCTAGTGGGGCCGGGCCTGACCCGGCCCGGGCTGTGTCGACGAGATGCACGGGTCGAGCCCGCGCATGGCGGTGTTCGAATCAGGCGCTATCGCCCAACCAGCAAAAACGCGCGGATAACGCGAACGCCCGGCCCGCGCCGCGCGTTCCGATTCCGCCCTAGGCGACCGCGCCGCCGGCCGGGATCGAGGATTGCCCCAACTCGCCCTGCGCGCGGCGGCTCTGCCACAGCGCGACGAAGTCGATCGGCTGCAGCAGCACCGGCGGAAAGCCGCCCTCGCGCGTCATCTCGCCGAGCAGATTGCGCGCGAACGGGAACAGAAGGCGCGGACATTCCACCAGCAGCACCGGCTCGATGGCGTTCTCGGCGATGCCGGTCAGCGTGAACACGCCGGCATAGGTGAGTTCGGCGATGAACACGGCGGGGCCGGACTCCGCGCCCGGCTGCGGGGGCGGGGGCTGCCCGTTGCCGCCGCCAGTGGCCTCGCGCGCCTCGGCCCGGATCACCAGCCCGACCTCGTAGACGCCACCGGTGTCCTGCAGCCGGCGCACCTGCACGTCGAGATTGATGCCGACCTGAGGGGCGGCGCGCAGGCGCTGGTAGATTTGCGGCGCGCCGGGAACCTCGAAGGACAGATCCTTGACGTATTGCGCGTTCACCACCAGCGGCGGTCCCGCCTGGGCTTGTCCCTGCGGAGGAACGGCCGAGGTAGTCTGAGACATTTCCTGCGAATCTCCGTTCTTGGCGCGGGCCGAACCGCCGCGCGCAACGGTGGGGCGATCAGTGACCCGCCCGTAGCACGTCGGGAACTCCGGAAGCCAGGGGCGCGGCCGCTTCTTTTGGCCGGCTAGGGGCGCCAACTGATCTCCGCCGGCGCCGGGGCGGTCGGGTCGTAGCGCAGCCATTGGCCGTTGGCGGCGCTGCTCCCGGTCAGCGCCATGATGAAGCCCCAATGCGTGATGACCAGCGTGTTGGACCAGTTCGCGAGTGCCGCCATCTCGTCGCGGAACAGCGCAGCCCGGTCCACCACGGCGGCGGCCGATTCCGCCATCGCCGGCCACCAAATTTCCTCCAGGGCGGAGAAATCGTGCTGCGGCCAGGTCTGCGCCAATTCGGTGCGGGGCGTGCCGATGTCGCAGGTGAAGGCGCAGCGCTCGCGCACGATCGGGTTGACGACGACCGGGACGCCGAGGGCGCGGGCGATCGGCACGGCGGTTTGCAGCGCCCGCGTGTACGGCGAGACGATGATGTGCCCGACTCGTTCCCGCCCGAGCGCGGCGGCGGCGGCTTCCGCCTGCTCCCGGCCAAGCGGGGTGAGCGGCGGATCGGTGATGCCGGGATCGCGCCGCGTCGCCGTGAAGTGCCGGTTGAACTCGCTCTGCCCGTGTCGCAACAGGATCATGGCCGCCGCCTAGCGGTTTTGCCCGACGGAGACAAACGGGCTCGGGGCTTGCGGGACGCCGGATCAATATGAAATGAATGAGATGTTATAAGACGATTGAGAAAAACTTTCAGCGGGATTGAAGAAAGCTTTGGGCGGGAGGGAAGGAGATGACGCTCTCGGAGCTGCGCTACCTGGTCGCGGTTGCCGATCTGAAGCATTTCGGACGCGCCGCCGAGCGGTGCCACATCACGCAACCCACGCTCAGCACGCAGTTGCGCAAGCTGGAAGAATTTCTGGGCGTCACCCTGGTCGAGCGCACGCATCGCGCCGTGGTGCTCACGCCGGTCGGCGAGCGGATCGTCGCGCATGCCCGGCGGGTTCTGGAGGAGACCGACCAGATCTGCCAGACGGCGCGCCACGACAAAGGGCTGCTCGCCAGCACCGTCCGGCTCGGCATCATTCCGACCGCCAGCCCGTATCTGCTGCCGCTGTTCCTGCGCCCGCTGCACGACGCGTATCCCGAGCTGCGGGTCGTGCTGCGCGAGGACCTGACCGGCAACCTGTTGCAGGAACTCGCGGCCTATGAGCTGGACGCGCTGTTGCTGGCGCTCCCGGTGGAAGCGGAGGGCTGCACCGCCATGCCGCTGTTTGAGGAGCCGTTCTGGTTCGCCTGTCCGGCGGAGCACAAATTGGCGGCCAAGAACGTCGTCACCGAACGTGACCTCGCCGGCGAGCCGCTGCTGCTGCTGAGCGAGGGCCATTGCTTGCGGGATCAGGCATTGGCGATCTGCGGCGAGCATCTGACCGACAACCCCTCGGCCTCGGACGATCTCAGGGCCAGCAGCCTGGAGACGATCTGCCAGATGGTCGCGGCCGGGCTCGGCTGCACCTTGTTGCCGGCGCTGGCGGTGCCGCATCTGGCGCGCGTTGGCGGCGTCGCGGTGCGGCCGTTCCAGGCGGCGCTCGACTATCGTCGGATGGGGCTGGTCTGGCGCAGCAGCTTTCCGCGCCGCGACGATCTGACGGCGCTCGCCCGGTTCATCCGGGATCGGCTGCCCGACAGCGTGCGGATCGCCGGCGAACCGTCCGCGCCGCAACCGGCGCGACGGCCCGCCAAGGCGTGCTGAGCCTTACGTCACGGCGAGATCCGCAACGAGCACCTTGCCCTTCGTTTCCGGCCCGAGCAGCACGGCGACGACGAAGCTGAGCGCCGCCACCACGGTGCCGATCAGCATCGGGATGGCGTATCCGATATGATAGGTGACGGCGACGTAGGCCAGGATCGGCGCCACCAGCCCGCCCCATATCGCCCCCTGGTGGTAGCAGAAGCCGGCCGCGGTCGCGCGTACCTCGGTGGGGAACCGTTCGGCGAGATAGCTCGGCAATTGGCCGTACATGCCGCCGCTCCCGGCCGCCCCCTGCAGCACGAAGCCCCACCAGATTAAGCTGAAATTGTTGCTCAGGAGATACATGGGCGCGAGCGGAATCGCCACCAGCGCCGGCATGATCATCGCCCAACGCCGGCCGATCTTGTCCGCCACCCATCCCCACGCCGCGCTGGCGACGAAGGCGACGAAGTTGGCGGCGACACCGACCTCGCCAATCGCGCCGGGCTTCAGCTTCAGGTCGACCTGCAGATGCGTCGCGAACAGCACGTTGATCGAGTAGTAGACGACGAAGGCGCTGGCCATGAACCAGCACGCGGTCAACGTGTTGCCCAACATCGCCGGCTTGAAAATGCTGAGAAGCGGCGCGTGGACTTCGCGGTTTTGCGCGCGCTGAATCCGCCGGTTCTCGACCCAGACCTCGGGCTCCTTGACGAAGTAGCGCACGTAAACCACCGCGAGCGCCGGCAGGATGCCGGCCCAGAGCAGGCCGCGCCAGCCGATCGTGTTGTAGAACGCGCCGTAGAGGAAGTACGAGATCAGGAAGCCGATCCCCCAGGAGCCTTGCAGCACGCCGCTCATGAAGCCGCGCGAGCGCACCGGCCAGGATTCCATCGCCAGCGAGGCGCCGGCCGGCCATTCCGCGCCCATGAAGAAGCCGAGCAGCGCGCGGAAGAAGAACAGGAACAGGAAGGTCGGCGAGAAGCCCGCGATGAAATTGCACACCGAGTAGCCGAGGATCGAAATCATCAGCGGCAGCTTGCGGCCGAGGCGATCGCCGAGCCACCCCGAGGCGGTCGCGCCGACGAGGCGCATCCACAGCGTGATCGTGAACACGAACGTCACCGAGGTCATGGAGACGTGAAATTCCTCGGCGATCGGATGCATGATCAGCAGGAAGACGGTGAAGTCGAACGCGTCGAGCGTCCAACCCATCCACGCCGCCACCCAGGCATACCACTGATCTTTCGTAGGTTCTTTCCACCACGGAATGTTTGTCGGCGCTCCGACTAGCCCTGACATGCGTTGAGACCTCCCCGTTAACGACGTCGTCGGCACGTTCCACGATGCAGTACGTCACGGAGGCACGAGGGCGGAACGACCGTTGTCGCGTCCGCTCCCGGAGAGCCTACGATTCCGGCGCGGGGAGGTCAAACAAACTGCGGAGGGGCAAGTCGATGGCTGCTTGTAGCGCGCATGGCCGCCAGCGGGTCGAGCCCGGTGTTGGTGCGCAGCACGAAGATGCCATCGAAGCGGGCGTCTTCCGCGGCCTTGGCTCGGTCGATCGTGAAGTGATCCTTGCCGACGGTCTTGAGGAAGCGGCGATAGCCGGCGTTGCCGACCAGCGCCTTGTCGCCACGGCGCAGTTGGCGCTCCAGGGCGGCCAGGATGGCGGCACGCTCGGCGGCATCCTTCGCCGCCTCCTGATGGTTGATGCAGACGATGTAGCGCGCACCGCCAAGGGTGACCGCCTTGGCGCCGTACTCGATGTCGCGGCCGCGCTTCTCGATCACCAGCGGCACGAACGGCGCGGCATCGCCGAGCACGACCTCGCGCACCAGCTTGTCGCTGCGCTCGCGGACGCCGAGGATGTAGAGCAGGCTACGCGCCTCCAATGCTGCGATGGTCTCGGCGCTGATCATGCCGCGATCGGCGACAATGCAGACCCGGCCAATGGCGAAGCGCTGGCGCAGCCTCTCGATCACCGGCACCAGGGAGGTCACGTCGGCGGTGTTACCCGGCCACATCTCCGAGCACACAGGCCGGCCGTCACCATCGATCAGCACGGCGAGGATCATCTGCCGCAGGTCGGGCCGATGGTCCTTGCTGTAGCCATGCTGTCCGATCGTCTGGCCGCCCAGGCCTTCGAAATACAGGCTGGTGGTATCCATGAACACCAGGTCGAGCCGACTGAACAGATCGCGCCGATGCGCGAACAGCTGCTCCTCGATCAGGTCCTTCGTACAGCGCGGGGCGAACGGCGTCGCACCATTCTGCTGATCGGCCGGCAGTTCCTCGCCCAGCCAGGCCATCGCACGATAGAGGTGGTGCAGATCGAGACCGTCGGTGCCGGCGATGCGGTAATGCTCGCGCCAGCGATCGGCGGCCAGATCCGAGCCGCCGCGCATCAGCCGGTGCAGCACGGTGAGAAACACCGCGCGTTCCAGCGCGAAGCGATGGCCGCGGCCGCGTGCTAGGCGGTGATACGGGGCTACACGCGCAGGAAGCCGACCAGCCGCTCGGCCTCGGCTACGATCGGGTCGGCGATGGCCGCGGCGCGGGCGGCGCCCTCGCGCAGCAGGGCATCCAGCGTCGCCGGGTCGTCGAGCAGGTGGCGGGTTTCGGCCGCGATCGGCGCCAGCTTCTCGATCAAGAGCGCCGCCAGCGCCTCCTTGAACACGGAGAAACCCTCGCCGCCATGGGCGCTGAGCACGGTTGCCACGTCGCTGCCGTCGAGCGCAGCGTAGATGCCGACCAGGTTGCGCGCCTCCGGCCGTCCTTCCAGTTCGGCGGGGTCCGAGGGCAGCGGGGCGGGATCGGTGCGGGCGCGGCGGATCTTCAGCGCGATCGTATCGGCGTCGTCGTTGAGGTTGATGCGGCTCTGGTCCGACGCGTCGGACTTCGACATCTTCTTCGTCCCGTCGCGCAGGCTCATCACGCGCGTGGCCGGGCCGGTGATCACCGGCTCGATCAGCGGAAAGAAATCCACGCCGTAGTCGTGGTTGAACTTCTGGGCGATGTCGTTCGCCAGTTCCAGATGCTGCTTCTGGTCGTCGCCCACCGGCACGCGCGTGGCCTGATAGGCCAGGATGTCGGCCGCCATCAGGTTCGGATAGACGTACAGCCCGGCCGAAGCGTTCTCACGGTCCCTGCCGGCCTTGTCCTTGAACTGCGTCATGCGGTTGAGCCAGCCCAGGCGCGCCACGCAGTTGAAGATCCAGGCGAGCTGCGCATGGGCGCGCACCCCGCTCTGGTGGAACAGGATATGCGCGTTCGGGTCGATGCCGCAGGCGATCAGGCTTGCGGCCATCTCGCGCGTTCGGGCCAGCAGCTTCTCGGGCTCCTGCCACACGGTGATAGCGTGCATGTCGACCACGCAATAGATGCAGGCGTGCTTGCGCTGCAGCGCCACCCAGTTGCGGATGGCGCCGAGATAGTTGCCGAGCGTCGGAATGCCGGAGGGCTGGATGCCGGAGAACACGCGCTGCATGGCGCGCCTTTTCCGGCCGCCGCTGCCGCCGGTCAACCCTGCCTGCCGCCGCACCGGCGGCTGCCCGGCCAGAATTCTTCCCGGGCGGCGCGCATCCGTTGGCCGCCGAGATCGTATCACAAGCGACCCGGTTTCGGTGTTGGTCGCGCAGCCGAAACGCCGGACCAGCGGCCGGACCAGCGTAAGTCGTGTTGGGAGGTTGGTATGGATGCGTGGTGGTCGGAGGCGACCAAGCTCGAGTTCGCCAGCCAGAATGGCGGGGCCTACACCGGCGGGCCGTTTCGCGGCGTCATCCATACCACGGAGGTGAAGAGCTACACGCCCTCCAAGACCAGCTATTACGGACACCACGATCCGCCGCATTTCACCCTGGTGCTGGAGAAGTCGGACGCCAGGTTTTACCAGCACTTCCCGATCACGGCGGCCGCCCGCGCGCTGGAAAACCGCGCCGGCGGCGTCGAGACGAACCGCCGCTCGGCGATCCAGATCGAAATTGCCTGGAAAGCGGCGGAAATCGGCAAGTTGCCGGAAGCCATGGTCGAGCGGCTGTGGGACTGGATGCGCTGGGTCGAGACCCAGGCCGGGGTGAAGGGCTGGAACTACCGCAAGTTCTGCGGTTCGGAGGCCTCCGGCCTCAAGAGCAACGCGCGAATGACCGCGGACGAGTGGAACGCCTTCGACGGCTGGTGCGGTCACCAGCACGTGCCGGAGAACGCGCATTGGGATCCGGGCAAACTCGATATCGGCCGGCTGCTGCGCATCAAGCGTCCCGGCTCGCCGGCACGCTGCGAAGTGGCCGGCTGGTTTGGCCTGAACGCGATGTAATGGTCGCTCGGTCACGGGACGGCGGCGTGGCCGTGGCGTGTTCCGGCTCCTCGTGGACGGGCTGGCCCGGCAAATGGCCGGAGGCCTCCCGCTCCTCCGCCTGGCTACGGCTCAGCGGCCCGGGCGTCTTTGGTTCATGCTGCGGCGGAGTGGCCGCGCCGATGCCGCGCAGCCAAGCGGGGTCGAGCACGGCTGATCCCTCGCCCTCGAACAGCCGGCCGATGAACTCGCCGGCCGCGAACAGCTGCGAGCCGTCGAGGTCGAGGCGAACGCTCGCCAGCGGCTTCGGCTCCGGCGGATCGCCATCGTCACCCCAGAGCGTCAGGTCGCCGTCGCTGCCGCCGCTGAGCGCAAGCGCCGGCTCACCCGAGACGCGGGCCATGATCAGCCGGGACTCGGCCGACGGCGTCCGCTTCTCGCTCCTTTGCTTCATCTTCGGCGCAGGGGGCGCGCGTTGCGCCGGATGTGGTTCGGGCTGGGCGTCCTGGCGCGATTGCGCGCCACTCTCGGGCGGACGCTCGGCCGCGCCGCCGATGGACCACGGGATCTCGAACGGGATCACCAACGTGTCCGACCCGTGCGGCTTGTGGTGATCGTCGACCATCGTTGTTCCGGCGAGAAGTTCGCATTCTGTTCTAAGCGCCGCGGCGGACCGTCACAACCGAATTGCCGGCGCCAGCCGGCCGGCGCAGACTCCCGGCCAGGCGAAGCCCGGGAGATCAGCGCGATGCAGCACGAGGCAACCAGCCGCTACGCGGAGGAATACGCCGCCTGGCGGCGCGACCCGGAGGCGTGGTGGGCGGAACGCGCCGAGGGCATCGACTGGAAACGGCGCTGGGACCGGGTGTTCGATCCCGCGCTCGGCGCCTTCGGCCAGTGGTTCGCGGGCGCGCGGCTGAACACCTGCTACAACTGCCTCGATCGCCACGTCGCCGCCGGCCGCGCCGAGCAGACCGCGCTGATCTGGGACAGTCCGATGGCTGGGCGGATCGAGCGCTTCACCTATCGCGAGATGCGCGACCGCACCGCTTGCCTCGCCGGGGCGCTCGCCAAGCTCGGGGTGCGCGCGGGCGACCGCGTGGTAATCTACATGCCGATGGTGCCGGAGGCGGCGATTTCTATGCTCGCCTGCGCCCGCCTCGGCGCCATCCACTCCGTGGTGTTCGGCGGCTTCGCCTCGCCGGAACTCGCCAGCCGCATCGCCGATGCCCGCCCGCGCGTCATCGTCACCGCCAGTTGCGGCCTCGAACCGGGACGCATCGTCGCCTACAAGCCGCTGCTCGACGCGGCGATCGCGCTGTCACCGCACAAGCCCGAAGCCTGTCTCGTGCTGCAACGGGAGATGCTGAAGGCCGAACTGATCCCCGGCCGCGACCACGATTACCGCGAGGCCGAGGCCGCCGCACAGCCGCGCGATCCGGTGCCCGTCGCCGCGACCGATCCGCTGTACATTCTCTACACGTCGGGCACGACCGGGCGGCCGAAGGGCAACGTGCGCGACAACGGCGGGCACGCCGTCGCCCTGCACAATTCCATGCGCATGATTTACGGCCTCGACGCCGGCGACATGTTCTGGACGGCCTCGGATGTCGGCTGGGTGGTCGGGCACAGCTACATCGTCTACGCGCCGCTGCTCGCCGGCTGCACCAGCGTGATGTACGAGGGCAAGCCGGTCGGCACGCCGGACGCGGGCGCGTTCTGGCGCGTCGCCGCCGAGCACAAGGTGCGCGTGCTGTTCACCGCGCCCACGGCGTTCCGCGCCATCAAGCAGCAGGACCCGGAAGGCGCGCTGATCGGCAAATACGATCTTTCCGCCTTCGAGGCGCTGTACCTGGCCGGCGAGCGCTGCGACCCGCCCACCGCGCTCTGGGCCAAGGAAAAGCTCGATGTGCCGGTGGTCGATCACTGGTGGCAGACCGAAACCGGCTGGCCGATCACCGCGGGCTTCCGCGGCTACGGCTTGTTCCCGTTCAAGCCCGGCTCCGGCGGGCGTCCCAGTCCCGGCTACGATCTGCATGTGCTCGACGAGCATGGCGAGGTTCAGCCGGCCGGCGTGAGCGGCAGCCTCGCCATTCGCCTGCCGCTGCCGCCCGGCTGCGCGCCGACACTGTGGCAGAACGCGGAGGGCTATCGGCAATCCTATCTGGCCGATTTCCCCGGCTGGTACCGCACCGGCGACGCGGGCATGATCGATGCCGACGGCGATGTCTGGGTGATGAGCCGCACCGACGACATCATCAACACCGCCGGCCACCGGCTCTCCACCGGCGCCATCGAGGAGGTGCTGGCGGCGCATCCGGACGTCGCCGAATGCGCGGTGATCGGCGCCCGCGACAAGCTGAAAGGCCAGGTGCCGGTCGGATTGGTGGTGCTGAAGGCGGGCGTGACCCGCGGCCATGCCGACATCGCGGGCGAACTGGTTGCCTTGGTGCGCGAGCGGATCGGTCCCGTGGCCTCGTTCAAGGAGGCGCGGGTCGTGGCGCGGCTGCCGAAGACGCGCTCGGGCAAGATCCTGCGCGCCAGCATCCGCCGCATCGCCGACGGCGAACCCGCCGCGCCGCCCGCGACCATCGACGACCCGGCCATTCTGGACGAGATCGCGGCCGCGCTGGGCACGGCTCCGGGCGGCTGACCTGCAGCGGGGCGATCGGCGATTCGACGCGGTTGCATCGCTCGCGCGCGGTCGGCCCGCACGTTCGCCCGCAAGGAGACCCTGTTTTCGCGTGCCGGGGAGCCGGTTTCGCCGTCCGCGCCGGGGTTGACTCGCCGTTTCCGCCTCGACTATCGGGACCGCGCCTCGCGGCCCGGGAATCCGCCATGTCAGTATTTGCCAGCGGACTGCTCGCGAGGGCGTATCGCAAGATCCTCCACAAATATTACCGCAATGATTTGTGGATCGATCTCTGTCTGCGCGCGAAGGCCGACAGCGTCGATTACATCGTCGCGAATATGCCGGGCGCGCAGGTTCTCGGCGACCGCTTCGAACTGCTGCGCTTCGCTCTCGCGCGCGCCCCGCAACAGGGGCTGGTGCTGGAGTTCGGCGTGGAAAAGGGCGAGCTTGCTGCGCTGGATCGCACGCCACACGACGCGCGACGTGCACGGCTTCGATTCGTTCCGCGGCCTGCCGCTCGACTGGAGCGGCACGCGGGAAACCAAGGGCAAATTCGACCGGCAGGGGCGGTTGCCGAAGGTGCCCGCCAATGCCCGCCTGCATGTCGGCTGGTTCGATCGCACGCTCCCCGGTTTCCTCGCAGCCACCGCCGAGACCGTGGCGCTGCTGCACGTCGATTGCGACATTTACGACTCCACGCGAACCGTGTTCGACCTGCTCGGCGGGCGTATCGTGTCGGGCACCTGGATCGTGTTCGACGAATATTTCAACTATCCCGGCTGGCGGCAGCATGAGTTCAAGGCTTTTCAGGAATGGATCGCCGGCGGCGACCGCCGCTACCGCTATACCGGCTTCTCGGCCGAGAAAGGGCACGTTGCCGTCGAAATCCTCTAGCCTCGCCATGCCCGCCGGCTACCAACCGAGCATTGCCCTGCTGGCCCAGGGCGCGACGCTCGCGCTGCCGATCGCGCTGCTCTACTCGCGGGCGCTCGCCGAGGTGCTGATCGGCATCGTCGATGGCGCCTTTCTGCTGCACGCCGTCGGCACGCGCGATTGGGGTTGGCTGCGCCGGCCCTATACGCTCACGGCGCTGCCCTTCTGGTCCTGGCTGGTGGTGTGCTCGGCGCTCGGGCCGGGCGGCTTTCCGTCCCTGGTCCAGGCGCTGGTCGCGCTGCGCTTCTTCGTCTTCGCCGCCGCGCTCGGCGAATGGGTGTTGCCGCGCGCGCAAACGCGGCGGTGGCTGTGGGCGATGGTCGTCCTCAGCGCCGCCTGGATCGCCCTGGAATGCTGGCAGCAATATGTGACCGGGGCGAACCTGTTCGGCTTGCCGCGCTGGGAGGATGGCGCGCTGACCGGGCCGTTCAACAAGCCGCGCGCCGGCGCCGCTTTCGCGCTGGTGCTGTTCCCGGCGATGTTGCCGCCGGCCGTGGCGCTGATCGCGGGCGAGCGCTCCGCCCGAGCCGGTTTGGCGCGCCCAATCGCCGGCGCGCTGCTGATTGCAGGCGGGGTGGCGACGATGGTGCTGATCGGTCAGCGCATGCCGGCGCTGCTGACCCTGCTCGGCTTCGTGGTCACCGGCCTGCTGCTGCCACGCATCCGGCTCACCCTCGCGGGCGCGCTGCTGGTCGGCGCGGTGCTGGTCGCGGCGACGCCGGTCGTTTCGCCCCCGACCTACGCCAAGCTGGTGCTGCATTTCCGCGCCCAAGCCGAGAATTTCGCGCGCAGCCCGTACGGCCTCTTGTTCACGCGCGCGACGGTGATGACCGAGGACCACCCGCTGTTCGGCCTCGGCTTTCGCGGCTTCCGGATTTCCTGCGAGGACCCGCGCTATGACTCCGGCATTGCCTGGCTGGACATCCGCGGCACGGCGACCGCCAGCCCCGAGAAATGCAATCTGCATCCGCACAATTTCTACCTGGAGGCGGCGACCTCCGCGGGCCTGCCCGGCCTCGCTCTGTTCGCCGGCCTCGTCCTCACCTGGCTCTCTGCGCTCGGGCGAGGATTGCGGCGGGCGCCGGAGCCGCTCCGCGTCGCGCTGTTCGTGACCGCGCTCATGGCGCTTTGGCCGATCGCGTCGACCAGCGAGTTCTTTTCCGTCCCGAATTGCGGCTGGCTGTTTCTGATGCTCGGCTGGGGCTTCGCGGAACGCGGCGCCGCAGCATCGTCGCCGGCCCGCGCGAACATCGCCGTGTAACCTGTTGTAAGGCGGGTTGCGTTCGGCCGCCGCCTGGCTCAGAAACGACACCGTCCCGCATCGGAGAACAGCCCCGTCCATGCGCTCCGGCAAGCTGATTACGCGGCTCGATCGGTATGTGTTCCGTCAACTGGCGGTTGCGCTGATCGCATCGACGGGCGGGCTCGTCGCGCTGATCTGGCTGACCCAGTCGCTGCGGTTCATCGAGATGATGGTGAATCGCGGCTTGTCGCTGCTGGTGTTCATGCACCTGACGGGACTGCTGATTCCGAGCTTCGTCGCGGTGATCCTGCCGATCACCACGTACGTGGTCGTCCAGTTCGTGTATCAGCGGCTGGCCAGCGACCGCGAGTTGACGGTGATGCGCGCGGTCGGCCTCTCGCCGTGGGCGTTGGCGCGCCCCGCGCTTGCTCTGGCCGCGCTCTCGACCATCGCCGGCTACGCGCTGAACCTCTGGATCGTCCCCGCGTCATCCACCGCATTCCGCGAATATCAGTTCGAGATTCGCAACCGCATCGCGGCTTTCTTGCTGCAGGAGGGCGTGTTCACCACGGTGGCGGACAATCTGACCATCTATATCCGTTCGCGCGACCCTGACGGCACCCTGCGTGGTATCCTGATCGACGATGCCCGACAAAAGAACAACCACGCTACGATACTCGCGCAGCGCGGCCGGCTGATCCCCTCGCGTGATGCGCCGCGCGTCGTTCTGGAGAACGGCAGCCGACAGGAGATCGACCCGCAGACCGGCCGGCTCAACATGCTGACCTTCGCCGAGAATTCGATCGAGCTCACGCAAGGCGCCAAGACGGCGGAGCAGCGGTTCCGCGACTCCTCCGAAATGTCCATCTCCGAACTGCTGCACCCCAATCCGACGCTCGTGAACCCGCGCGATTTCTCCAAGCTGCGCGCCGAGGCGCACAAGCGTCTGTCTGCCCCGCTGACCTCGCTCTCGTTCGCGCTGGTCGCGCTGGTATCGGTGCTCACCGGCGGCTTTCGCCGGCACGGCGGGCTTCTGCGGATCGTGACGGCGGTGCTGATCATCGTCGGCCTGCTCGCGGCCGAGTTGGCGCTCTACAACCTCGCCGCGCGCTCGACGCGCCTGTTGCCGCTGGTCTGGCTCCAGGCGACCTTGCCGGGCGTGATCGCCGCGGCGATTCTGCTCTTCCCGCGGGGGCTCAGGCGACGGCGGGTCCGCCGTGCCCTGCCGGTCGCGGAGCTCGTGGCCGGCCGATGATCGTCGCGGCAACGCTTTCGCGCTACATCGCCAAGCAGTTCACCTTGGCGGTTCTGGTGATGACGGCCTCGCTCTCCGGCCTGGTCTCGCTGTTCGACTTCATCGAGCTGTTGCGCCGGTCCATCACCAAGCCGCAGGCGACGCTCGGCCTGGTCACCGAAATCGCCGCCCTGCGCCTGCCCTGGATCTCCATGGAGATCCTGCCGTTCGCGGTGCTGCTCGGCGGCATCATCGCGTTCTGGCGGCTCACGCGCTCATCGGAGCTGATCGTGGCGCGCGCCGCCGGCCTCTCGGCTTGGCAGTTCCTCGCCGCCCCGGTGCTCGCCGCCATGTTCCTCGGCGCGTTCGCGACCATGGCGGTGAGCCCGCTCTCCTCGGCCATGTTCGCCCGCGCCGAGATGCTCGACAATACTGTGCTCCGGACCGCCGGCGGGCCGCTGGCGCTGTCCGGCGGCCAGCTCTGGCTGCGCCAATCCGACCGCGCGATCGGACCCACGGGGGTCGCGATCCTGCACGCGCTGCATGTGTCCCTGCATCGGCGCAAGCTGATAGCAACCGACGTGAGCGTGTTCCGCGTCGGCGCGGGGGATCGGCTGAAGCAGCGCATCGAGGCCAAGCGCGCGCAACTGGACAAGGGCGCCTGGGTGCTGGATGACGCGCGCAGCATCGCGCCCGACCGTCTGCCCGAGCCACCGCGCACAATGCGGCTCAAGACCGATCTGACGGTCAGCCGCGTCGAGGAAAGCTTCGCCTCGCCGGACACGTTGTCGTTTTGGAAGCTGCCGGATTTCATCGCCTTGCTCGACCGGTCCGGATTTTCCTCGATCCGCCATCGCCTGCACTTCCAGACCCTGCTGGCGCTGCCGCTGCTGGCGGCCACGATGACCTTGGTGGCGGCGGGGTTCTCCATGCGCCCGGCCCGTCGCGGCGGGGTGGCGCGCATGCTGGCCAGCGGTGTCAGCGCCGGGTTCGCGCTGTTCCTGATCTCGAAGGTCGCGGCGGAATTCGGCGACTCCGGGGCGCTGCCGGTTGCGCTCGCGGCCTGGGCGCCGGCGATGTCGGGGCTGCTGCTGGCTGTCGCCATGCTGCTGCATTTGGAAGACGGGTAAGTCATGCGCGGCGGATCCCGGCCGGGTCGCCCGGCCTCCGATCGTCACCATCTGATCCGGCGGGCGGCGGTTGCCGCGCTCGGTCTCGGTGCCTGCGCCGTGATCGTCTCAAAGCTCGCGATGGCGCAGCTTCCTGGGGTGGGCGCCGGGCTGCGCGCGCATCCGCTGCAGAAGAACCAGCCGGTCACGTTCACCGCGGACCAGGTGCAATACGACCGCGACAGCAACATCGTCACCGCGACCGGGCACGTGGAAGCTTGGCAGGGCGACCACGTGATACGCGCGGACAAGGTCACCTACGACCGCAACACCAACGTGGTTGCCGCCTCCGGACATGTCGTGCTGTTGGAACCGGACGGCGAGGTGATGTTCTCCGACTACGCCGAACTTTCCCAGGGCATGCGCGACGCGGTGCTGCGCGGATTGCGCGTGATTCTGGCGCAGAACGCGAAACTGGCGGCCAACGGCGCGCGCCGCATGGGCGGCAAGCTGAACGAACTGAGTCGGGCCATCTACTCACCCTGCAATCTCTGCAAAAGCAACCCGAGCGCGCCGCCGGAATGGGATATTCGCGCCTATTCGGTCCTGCACGATCTGGAAAACAAGCGGATCGAGTTCGAGGACGCGGTGCTGGACATGTACGGCGTTCCGGTCGCCTATACGCCGTACTTCGCCATTCCCGACCCATCCGTGAAGCGCCAGAGCGGGTTGCTTCCCCCCTCGATCGGCAACAACTCGCTGATCGGAGCGTTCGCGAGCATTCCGTATTTCTGGGCGATCGACAAATCCTCCGACGCGACGTTTATTCCGACCCTGGCGAGCCGCGGGGTGGGCGAGATAGACACCATTTACCGCCACCGGTTCAATGACGGCAACATGCGGGTCAATGTCGCCGGCGGCTATGACGAGGGACGCTTTCAGGGACTTGTCTTCGCTCAGGGACAATTCAACCTGAACGACGAATGGCGCTACGGCTTCGACGTCAACGAGGCGACGTCGGCCAACTATCTGCGCGACTTCCGCCTGTCGGGCTATGGGCAGAATTTTCTGTCGAGCTCCATTTACGCCGAAGGGTTCGGGCAAGGCGCTTACTCGCGCGTGGATACGTTGTTCTATCAGGGGCTGGTCAGCAGCGTCGACGACAAGCAGCTTCCCTACGTGCTGCCGCGCTACCAGTACGATTACTTCGGCCAGCGGGACTGGCTCGGCGGGCGTTGGCTGTTCCAGGGCGGCGGGTTCAACGTCCTCAGGATCTCCGGCACCAACACACAGCGCGTGAACGGCATCGTCGAGTACGAGCTGCCCGAGGTCGGCCGGCTCGGCGACGTCTGGAACGTCCGGCTGCACCTCGACACCGCCGCGTACAACGCATCGGATCTCGGCGGCCCGCCGAATTTCAGCTCCGTCAACAGCGCCGACACCGCGCAGGCCATGCCGACCGCCGCGGTGATGCTGAAATGGCCGTTCATGCGCCCCGGCGGGACCGAAGGAAGCCAGTTGATCGAGCCGATCGCCCAGATCGTCTTGCGGCCGAACGATCAGCTGGGCAGCAGCTATGTCCGCATTCCCAACGAGGACAGCCTGGACCTGCTGTTCACCGACATGAACCTGTTTTCGCTGAACCGCTTTCCCGGCATCGACCGCGAGGAGGGCGGCTCGCGCGCCGATCTCGGGTTGCATGCCGCGTGGTACGCGAACGGCACCGTGTTCGATGCACTGATCGGCCAGTCCTACAACACGCACAAGGCCGGCGACCTGCTGCCGCCGGAATCCGGCCTGAACGACTATGTCTCCGACATCGTGGCGCGCGCTTATTTCGAGCCCACCTCCTGGCTCGACTTGACCGCCCGCACCCGCGTCGATCACAAGAACTTCGACATTCGCTTCGCCGACGCGACGGCGGGATTAGGGCCACAGCGGCTGAAGCTGACCTTCGGCTATATGTACAGCAGCGTCGATCCCTACTACGCGCTCGATACGCCGCCGGGCCAGCAGCCCACGGAAAGCTACTTCATCCCGCGCAACGAGGTGATGGTCGGGGTCGCCACCAAATACGGCCACTGGCGGCTGGGCGGCTACGCGCGGCGCGACATTGAGCACAACGCCATGGTAGCCGTCGGCGCCAATGGCGCGTACGAGGACGAGTGCTTCATGGTCGCCCTGAATTTCTTCCGGTTGTTCACTAATTACAACGGGGAGAGCAACATCACGGGCGCGACGATCAATTTCACCTTCAAGACGCTCGGGCAGTTCGGCTTCTCGACGCTTTAGATTCGGACAACAGGGTAGAGTTGTGATGTCTTTACGGTTCCTCCCCCCGCCGGCGGCGCGCCTTGCGCGCGTGCTGCCGGTTTTGGCGCTGACGCTTCCTTATCCGCTCGCTTGCCACGCGGCGCCGGCCACGCGCACCGCGCGGGCGCTGGCGGACGAGACGGGCGGCATGAGCGCCGGCATCGTCGCGGTCGTGAACGGCGACGTGATCAGCAAGGGCGATGTCGACAACCGCCGGCGGCTGTTCGCGCTGTCCACCGGCCTGCCGATCACCCCGGAAGTGCTCAACCGGCTGACGCCGCAGGTGACCAACCAGCTCATCGACGAGCGGCTGCGCCTGCAGGAGGTGCAGCGGCGGAAAATCGTCGTCACCGACAAGGAGATCGCCGACGCGATCACCGAGGTCGAGAAGCAGAACAACATGCCGCCCGGCGCGCTGCGCCGGAAACTGGCGGCCGACGGCGTCGAGATGCGCACGTTGATCGACCAGATCCGGGTGCAACTCGGCTGGGGGCGCGTGTTGCGCCAGCAACTCGGCGCGAATGCCGGCATCAGCCCTACCGATATCGACGCGCAGGTGCGGCTGCTGAAATCCGAAGCCGGCAAGCCCGAATACCGCGTCAGCGAAATCTTCATTCCGGTCGAGGAGCCGTCGCGCGAGCCGGAGGCGCGGCGGTTCGCCGACACCGTCATCCAGCAGCTACGCCACGGCGCGCCGTTCGGGGTGGTGGCGGCGCAGTTCAGCCAGAGCCAGACGGCGCTGCAGGGCGGCGACCTGGGCTGGGTGCAGCCGAATCAGGTCGATCCCCAGGTCGCCCGCATTATTCGCGAAATGCCGGTGGGCGCGGTGAGCAACCCGGTTCGCGTCGCGGGCGGGTATTCCATCGTTGCGCTGCGCGCGAAACGCCAGATCGGTAACGATCCGGCGACCCTGCTCAAGCTCGAGCGCGTGTTGTTCACCTTCAGCGCGGCGCTCAATCCGGCGAATCCGACCGACCAGCAGCGGCGCCAACTGGAGCGCGCCAAGCGCGTCGCCGCCACGGCGCATGGCTGCGACGTGCTGAAATCCGCCGCCGAGGCGGGCGGCGACGTCAAGGTAATGCCGCCGGCCGACCTGCGCCTGGAAGCCGTGCCGTCGCCGCAACTGCGCAAGCTGCTCGAAGGCCTTCCGCCCGGCAAATCGAGCCAGCCCCTGGTCTCCCGCGACGGCATCGGTCTCCTGATGGTCTGCTCGCGCGAGGAAAAGAACCTGGGCGCGGTGGACCGGGAGCAAGTCGCCCGCCAGCTTCTGAGCGAGCGCATCGAACTGGCGTCGCGGCAACTGCTGCGCGACCTGCGCCGCCGCGCCGTTATCGACCGGCGCCACGGCGCGGCATGATCCGCTGAGGGCGGCAGGCCGCGACCGGCGCGGTTGACCGAAAGCCCGTACTCGGCCTTGCCGCCGCTGCGCGAGGTCATTGCCCGGGCCGGGCTCGCCGCGCGCCGTTCGCTGGGGCAGCATTTTCTGCTGGACACGAACCTGACCGCCCGGATCGCGCGCGAGGCCGGCCCGCTCGACGGCCGCCACGTGGTCGAGGTCGGCCCTGGGCCGGGCGGCCTGACCCGGGCGCTGCTGGCCACCGCCGCGGCCGACGTGACCGCGATCGAGATCGACGCCCGCGCCGTCGCCGCGCTCGCGGAGTTGCGCTCGGTCGCCGGAAGCCGGCTGCGCATCGTCGAGGCGGACGCACTGGCAGTCGATATTGCCGCGCTGGTCCCGCCGCCGCGGCAGATCGTCGCCAACCTGCCATACAACGTGGCCACGCCGCTGCTCATCCGCTGGTTGCGCGGGGCGGAAGCCTTCGAGCGCTTGACGCTGATGTTCCAGGACGAGGTGGCCGCCCGCCTCTGTGCCGCCCCGGGCAGCGCGGCCTACGGGCGGCTGTCGGTGCTGGCGCGGTGGACTTGCCAAACCGAGATCCGCCTGCGCATTCCGCCCGCCGCCTTCGTGCCGCCCCCGAAAGTGTGGTCCGCGGTTGTCCGCCTGAACCCGCATCCCGCGCAGCCGGACCGAATGCTGCTCGCCGCCATGGAGCGCGTCACCGCCGCGGCTTTCGGCAAGCGGCGCAAGATGCTGCGTGGCGCGTTGGCGCCGCTCGGCGGCGCCGACCTGCTGAGCCGCGCCGGCATCGCCCCGGAGCGGCGGGCGGAAACCCTCACCGTCGAGGAGTTCGAGCGCCTGGCCCGGCTGCTGGACTAGCGGATGTCGAGCGAGGTGAGGCGCTTTTGGACCGAGCGGGACAAACGCCTGAACATCGTACGGACCCGAAGAGGGATGCTTTCCCCTCGTCAGGCTGACATCTGGTCTATTGAATCGGGGCGACGATCCATTCGCGGGCAGCTTGGGTCTGGGAGGTGGGGAACACCCTGGCCTTTCCCGGGATAAGAAAGCGGAACATCCTCACGGTCTCGCGGATCCAATTCACGTCGGTGACAACGGCTATTCGCTCCCAGCGTGTGAGATGCGCCATTCCGACCTTGAAATCTTCCCACATCGCGCCCGGAGCTATGCCGGCGAATTCGGCGCCGATCTGATAGTCCAGGCGGATTTTGGGCTGCTCACGCACCGCCTTCTCGACCACCGGCACGAGCACGGCTTCGTAGTCGGACCGCGTGACATGGCCCTTGCAGGCGAACGCCACCACGTTGGCGGGAAAATTCGGCAAGACCTCGATCATCGGCTGTCTCCCACGCTTGACCTTCGTCATGCGAGGCTGGACCCGCGCATCTCCTTGGTACTGGTTCCGGGCGGCAACCGATTCAAGCGTCGAATATCGCGACCGCCCGGGTCCAGCCAGCGGAGGCGTCGCGGATCTTTACCGGGAAGCAGGCGATCGTAAATCCGTCCGGCGGCAGGGCCTCCAGGTTGTGCAATTTCTCGATCTGGCAATAGCCGATCTCGCGCCCCGCCTTGTGGCCCTCCCAGATGATGCTCGGGTCCTTGGTTTCCGCGAAGCGGCGGGCGGTGTGCACGAACGGCGCGTCCCACGACCAGCCGTCGGTGCCGACCACGCGCACGCCGTGCGAGGCGAGATAAAGCGTCGCCTCGCGGCCCATGCCGCAGCCGGTCGCGACGTAATCGGGCTGGCCGTAGCGCGCGCCGGCCGCGGTGTTCACCACAACGATCTCCAGCGCTCTCAATTCGTGGCCGATGCGCGCGAGTTCAGCCTCGATCTCCGCCGTGCCGACCACGTAGCCGTCCGGGAAATGGCGGAAATCCAGCTTTACGCCCGGCTGAAAGCACCATTCCAGCGGGATTTCGTCGATCCGCGCGGCCTGCCTGCCGCCGTCCATGGTCGAGGCGTAGTGCCACGGCGCGTCGAGATGCGTGCCGTTATGTGTGGACAATTCGATGCGCTCGACCGCCCAGCCCTCGCCATCCGGCAAATCCTCGGGCCTCAGGCCAGGGAAATAACGGCAGACATCCGCAACGGTATCCTTGTGGCCGAAGTAGCCGAGCGTCGGCCCGAAGCCCGGCGGATCGGCGGCGACGCCGTTCTCCAGCGGGATGGAGAGATCAATGATGCGTCGCGGCATGGCTCCTGACCTGACAATTCGACTTTTCCGACGAAAGCCGGGACCCACCGGGACGCGGCACGGTCTCTCGAAGAGCTCAGGACAGGAACTGCATGTCCCCGTCCACCGAGATCGCCTGGCCGCTGATCGTCGCGCCGAACGGGCTGCACAGATAGAGCGCCATATTGGCGATGTCCTGCTGCGTGACGAAGCAGCGCAGGCTGGTGGCGGCGAGCAAACGTTGCGCCTGCTCCTCCTCGGGAATGCCGAGCGCCTTTGCCTTGGCGGCGATCACGGCGCGGATGCGCGGCCCGTCCACCAGTCCGGGCAATAGCGCGTTCACCCGAATGGCGTCGGGGCCGAGTTCGATTGCCAAAGTCTTGGTAAAGCCGATGATTCCCCATTTCACCGCCGAATACGGACTGCGCAACGGAAAACCGAATCGGCCGGCGGCGGAGCTGAGATTGACGATCGAGCCGCCGCCCGCCGCGCGCAACGCTGGCACGGCCCGGCGTGCGCAGTGGAAGAAACTCGCTAGGTCGATGCGCAAGGTCTCGTCCAGCTCCGCCGGCGCGATGTCCTCGACGCGCTTCGTCGGACCGGCGATGCCGGCGTTGTTCACCAGCACGTCGAGGCCGTTCAGATGCGTGATCGCGGCATCCACGAACGCTTCCATCTCCCGCGCCTCGCCGGCATTGGCGCGCATGCCGGGATGGCCGCATTGGGCGAGCGCGGCCTCGTTCACGTCACAGACATAGACCTTGCCGCCCGCCGCGAGGAAACTATCCGCCATCACCTTGCCGATGCCGCCGGCGCCCGCGGTGATCGCCACGCGCAGGCCGGGAAGTTGCACCGGCAAGGGTTGCCGAGCGCCCGTGACCATGATCCTTCCTCCTCGGCTTGCGGCCGGGCCGGCCACGGCTCGCCGCCGCGGCCGGCCGTTGGTTTTGCTTACTTGCTCGACGCGAGGCTGAGC
This sequence comes from uncultured Alphaproteobacteria bacterium, assembly GCA_963761015.1. Lineage (GTDB taxonomy): Bacteria > Pseudomonadota > Alphaproteobacteria > Acetobacterales > Acetobacteraceae > CAVXFL01. The sequence continues at coordinate 94,070 of CAVXFL010000011.1, read as the reverse complement.
GCGAGCACGTTGCCGAATAGCTGCCAACGCTTGCCGTTGAACTGGGAAAGCTGCTCGTGCTTGATCGGATAATGGTCGGTCGGGCTCGTGCTGACGGTGATTCCCGGCAGCAGCATCGGCAGCGCGAGGTCATGCAGATTGGTGGCCTGCCGCATGATGTTCGCGCGCGTGAGATCGTCGCCGCACTGCTTCAGCACCTGCGCCATGGTCTGCGCCTCGCTGTAGCCGAACGCGAGGAAAATATCGTTCTTGTCGGCGCCGGGCATGTACTTGTCGAGGAACGCGTTGTATTTCTTGAAACCGGGATCGTTCTGCCAGGTCGGATCGGTCGGATCCTTGATATATTGGACCGAAATGATGCCCTTCGAGGCGTCGAGCCCCGCCGGCTGCAGCACCGCGCCGACCGAGTTGGATACCGAATTCAGGAACTGCACCGGCTTCCAGCGCAGATTGTACACCGCGCGAATCGCTTGGGCGGCGAATTTCGGCGTGGTGACGTTGTAGAAGACATTGGCGCCGGAGGATTGCAGCGAGGCGATCTGCGAATTGACGGTCGGATCGGTGGTTTCATAGGTCACCTCCTTCACGATCATGGAGGCGGCCTTGGCGCCCAATCCGTCCTTCAGCCCCTTGACGTAGTCTTTCCCGTAGTCGTCGTTCTGGTAAAGAATGCCGATCTTGGCGTTCGGCAGCTTGTCCAGGATGTAACGCGCGTACGCGCGGCCCTCCATCTGATAAGGCGGCTGCCAGCCCATCGTCCACGGATAATGCTTGTAGTCGCCCCACTTGGTGGCGCCGGTGGCAACGAATATCTGCGGCACCTTGCGCATGTTCATGTATTTGCGAATCGCCGTGTTGGTCGGCGTGCCCAGCGCGCTGAAATCGAGCAGCACGCCGTCCTGCTCCACCAGCTTGCGCGTCTGCTCGACCGTTCGCGGCGGCGAGTAGCCGTCGTCCAACGAGATGAAGTTGATTTTGCGCCCGCCGATGCCGCCGTTGTCGTTGACCATCCGGAAATAGGCGGCCTCGGCCTTGCCGATCACGCCATAGGCCGAAGCCGGGCCGCTATAGGGCATGGTCTGGCCGATCTTGATTTCGGTATCGGTGGCACCCGGCCCATATTTCTTCTGGGCGTCGGCCCCGTACGCGATCAGGACCCCACAGAATCCCGCCGCCGTCAGCCAAAGAGCGTTCCTTCGCATTCTTTCCTCCCGGTTTGTTGGCCGCTGCCAACATAGCTCGGTGGCCTGCCGATGCCGACCCCCCCGGGGGCGGGCTTGAAGCGCCCGGTTTTCGGGGCCACCTGCCGTGGGCAATGGTCCAGTATCGCCGCATTACGCTGGATATGACGCCGGACGGCAAGTTCCGGCGCGCGCCACGGTTGCCGCTCGGGACGCGCATCCTGATCGCGGCCATCATTGTGGCGCTGATCGTGGGCGGGCTGACGCTCGGCGCGCTGCTCGTCGGGCTAGCGCTCGCGCTGATTCCGGTTGTGCTGATCGCGATCGGCGTCGCCTATGCCGCGTTCCGCTTCGAACGCTGGCGCGCCCGCCGCTCAGTCGGCGGCCAGCACGACATTTACCGCTCCTAGGCCGAATTCCTCCGCGAGCAGCGCGTAGGAGTGCCGCCGCGCAGCGGGGTCGTGCACGGTCGTGAGGATCGCGATCTCCGCGACGCCATGCGCCGCGGCCAGCGCGCGCAGCCGTTCGCCGACCACCGGCGCCGTGCCGTACAGCGCCGTCTCGCGCAGCCGGGCGGTGCGCTCCAGTTCCGCCTCCGTATAGCGATAGCTCGCCGCTTCCTCGGGCGTGGGCAACGGCACGAACACGCCGCGGTCGCGCCCGAGCCGCCAGAGGCCGCGCGAGCTGAACAGCCGTTCTGCCTCCGCCTCGCTGTCGGCCGCTAGCGCCCAGACGCATAGCGCGGCATGCGGCGCCGGATGCCGCTCGCTCGGGCGGTAGGTCCGGTGATAGAGCGCCAGCGCCTCCGCCGCGCCGCGCCCGTCCGTGATGAAGTGGGCGAAGCAGTAGGGCAGGCCGAAGAACGCCGCCACCTGCGCGCCGTAATCCGAGCTGCCGAGGATCCAGACTTCCGGCGCGGTCGGGCCGGCGGGCTCGGCGCGCACGTCGCGGAACGGGTGCCCCTCGAGCAGGCGCCGCCCGTTGATCCAGTCGAGCAGGTCGCGCACCTGGGCAGGGAAGTGCTCGGCGGCGGTATCGGCGAGCGGGTTGAGGGCGAAGGCGGTCCGCCCGTCGGAACCGGGCGCGCGGCCGAGCCCCAGATCGATGCGTCCCGGCGCGATCGCCTCGAGCACGCGGAACTGTTCCGCGACCTTCAGGGCGGCGTAGTGCGGCAGCATGATCCCGGCGCTGCCCACGCGGATGCGGCTCGTGGTCGCGGCGATGGCGCCGATCAAGATTTCCGGCGCGCTGCCGGCCTGGCTGGCCGTGTTATGGTGCTCGGCCAGCCAGTAGCGATCGTATCCCAGCGCCTCGCAATGCCGCGCCAGCTCCAGGCTCTCGCGGATCGACTCATCCGCCGAGCGGCCGGAGACAATGGTCGACTGGTCGAGGACGGAAAGACGGATCATTGGGTCGCGCTGACGGGTTTGGGGCCCATGCAAGGTGGGATCAACGTGGCGGGCAGACAAGCAGCATCAGGAACAGCTTGCGGGCCTCCTGATCGGCGCCTTCGAACAGCCGAACTCGCGTTGTTGAAAGAGGCGCTCAGGATTCAGTATGGCCACGTCTCATTCGTCTTCCGCCCTCTCGTTGGCCAATTCCTCCTCGGTCGCATATTCCAGGATGGGAAATCTCTCATCCGCGTTCCGTTGCAGTTCATCGCTCAATTGCGACAAATTCGCGATGATGGCTTCGCCGCTTAGCGGCGGAATCGATTTGCCAGTAAAAACGATCATGATCCGCAGAGCTTCGTCGCCGGCGGAATCGACGGCGCGATCGCTGACAACGCGGCTGACGTTTTCCCTTTCGAAATGGGCGATCGCGATATCGGTAGCCATCTGGTTCACCCTCTGCAGATCGAGCATCGCGGTTACCCGCCGGGAACTTCCGCCTTCAGGCAGCGGCTGGTCTCGACTCAGAAGCTATAGCCGAACGCCCCGCGCAGAATCAGGTACAAAATCCCGCCGACCAGAAATCCGACCAGCGTGCCGTTCACCCGCACGAATTGCAGGTCCTTGCCCACCCGCAGCTCGAGCCGGTCGGTGATCGTCCGGGTGTCCCAGCCCGCCACCACACCGGCGATGAAGTCGGCGAGCTGCTCGCGCGCGCTCGGCAGCACGGTGGCGACCACGCCCTGCGCCGCCGTCTGCAGCCGCTCGCGCGCCACCGTATCGGCGGCCAGGCTGCGGCCGAGATCGGCCAGCGCGCCCTCGAGGAATGTGATGGTTCGGCCGCTCGGCTGCGCCGCGTCGGCCTCCAGCGCGAGCCTGAGCCGCGCCCACACCTCCCACAGCCAGGCCTGCACCGTGTCGTGCGACATCACGCGGCGGATCGCCAGGCCGATTTCGGCGGCGCGCGCCGGGTCCTCCTCGATCCGGGTGATCTCGTTGCGCACCCAGGTGTCGAAAGCGGCGCGCAGCTCCGAGCCTTCCGGCCCCATCTTGTCCAACTCCTGGTTGACCGCCGTCAGCACCCGGCGCGCGATCGTGGCGCCCACGGCCCAGCCGACGAGGCGGCCGCCATGCTCGGCCACGCGCTCCTCGATGACCTCGCGCAACTGGTCCTCCTTGGCGCCGAGCCCGGTGCGGACCTGCTGGATGGCGTAGCCGAACACCTCCTGGTGGCGCCCGCCCTCGACCAGCCCGCGCAGCGCCCGCGCGACCACCACGCCGGCGGCGCTGCCGCCCATCAGGCGCGGCACCAGGCGCGAGATGATGCGCCGCGCCCGCCCGTCCTCGATCGTTGCCAAGAGCCGCGGCAGCAGGCCCGCGAGCGCCCGTGCCGCCGGGCGCGCGGCCTCGGGGTCGGACAGGAATCGCTGGAGGATGCCGGGAAGATCGAGCCGCTCCAGCGTTCGCGCCACCTCCTCCGGCGTGAACACGTGGTTGGCGACGAACCGGCCGAGCGCCCGGCCGAGCCGCAGCTTTTGCGCCGGGATGATGGCGGTATGCGGGATCGGGATGCCGAGCGGATGGCGGAACAGCGCCGTGACCGCGAACCAATCGGCGATGCCGCCCACGAAGCCTGCCTTGGCGGCGGATTGCAGCAGGTCGATGCCCCAGCTCTGGGGCAGGGCATAGCTGCCGAGCAGGAGCGCCGCCATGAGCACCAGCAGACCGCTGGCGAACAGCTTGTGGCGGGCAAGCGCCTGCCTGGCGTCGCGGTCGGGATCGGGGGGGGGCATCGGGGGCGGACGCTTAACACGCGCCGCGGTTTGCGCAACGCGTTGGCAAGCCGGGCTGTCGCCAGCGGCTCCGGCCGACTACAACCAAATCCCGCGCGATCGGAAGGACCGCTCCCATGCCGTACCAGGATTACGTGGGCCGCACGGAAACCCGGCACGACACGGTCTGGCCGATGCTCGTCGGGGGGCTCGCGGCCACGTTAGATCTGCCGGAGCGGGAGGTCGCGCCCGACGGCGTCTTGCCGCCGCTGTGGCACTGGATGCTGTTCCAGGATTGGGCGCCGGCGCATGAACTGGGGCCGGACGGGCACCCCAAGCGGGGCGGCTTCCTGCCGCCGGTACACGATCTGCCGCGCCGGATGTGGGCGGGAAGCCGGATCGGCCTGCATCACGATTTGCGTGCCGGCGAGCGCGTGAGCCGGCGCAGCACCATTTTGAAGGTCGAGGAGAAGTCCGGCGGCTCCGGGCGGCTGGTGTTCGTCGCGGTCCGCCACGAGATCGCCAGCGCGGACAAACCCGGCGCCGGCCCGGCGATCGTCGAGGAGCAGGACATCGTTTATCGCAGCGCCGAAGGCGCCGCCGTGAAAGTCGCGGAACCCGCGCCGCCGCCGCCGGATGTCGCCTGGACACGCACCGTCCAGCCCGACCCGGTCATGCTGTTCCGCTACTCCGCGCTGACCGGCAACGGGCACCGTATCCATTACGACCTGGATTACGTGCGGCGCGAGGAGGGGTATCCGGGGCTCGTCGTCCACGGGCCGCTGCAGGCGACCCTGATGGCCGATCTGTTGCGGCGCCACCGGCCGGATGCCCGCCTCTCCGGGATTTCATTTCGTGGCCGCCGGCCGGCGTTTCACCACAATCCGCTCGCGCTGGTCGGCTATCCCGATGGTGGACGCATCCGGCTCGAAACGCGCGATCACGAGGGCGCCATCTGCATGAGCGCCGAGGCCGAACCGGCATGACACCGGATGGGCCGCGCCGATGAACCCGCCGCCATGCGCTTTCTGACCGAAGCCGAGCCGGTTCGCGGGGTTGCCCCGGAGGTCGCGCCGGGCGTGCGACGGATCGTCGCCGACAATCCCGGTCCGATGACTTATCAAGGCACCAACACGTATCTGATCGACGCCGGGGATGGACTGACTGTCCTCGATCCCGGCCCGGATTCGTCCGCGCATGTTGCCGCCATCCTACGTGCCGCGGGCGGACGGATCGCGCGCATCCTGGTCAGCCACACGCATCGCGATCATTTCGGCGCGGCGGCCGCGCTGCGAGCCGCCACCGGCGCGCCGACGTATGGCTACCGGCGCAGCGCCGACCCGAGCTTCACGCCGGACAACACGCTCGACCACGGCGATACGCTGGGTGGAACTCACGGCCGTCCACACGCCCGGCCATGCCGCCGATCACCTGTGCTTCGCCGCGCCGGGCGCCATGCTGTTCACCGCCGATCACGTCATGCCGTGGTCCACGAGCGTCGTGAACCCGCCGAGCGGCGACATGGCTGCCTATATCGCCAGCCTGCACCTGTTGTTGCGGCGCGAGGACACCTTCTATCTCGCCGGCCACGGACCGATCCTCCACGATCCGCGCTCCTTCGTGCGTGATCTGCTGGCGCACCGCATCGCGCGCGAGCAGTCGATCGTTCAGGCGCTCACGCGACAGCCGAGCGATGTTGCGGGCCTGGTGCATCGCACGTACGCGAGCATCGACCCGCGCTTGCGTCGTGCCGCCGAGCGCAACGTCCTGGCGCATTTGCTGAAATTGCAGGCGGAGGGGAGGGCGCGCCGCGACGGCGATGTCTGGCACGCCGCGTAAGCGGTCCTACGGTCGCGCAAGCGCCATCAGTCGCGCCGCGAAGCCGATTTCGGCCGCGATTGCTTTCCGTCGCTTCCCCGCGTCCGCATCGGCGCCCCAAAGCTCCTCCTGGAAAGTTTCGTCCAGCACCGAAAGCTGGTGAGCGGCCTCCGCCTTCATCCGAGCGGCGGCGAGTGCCAGTCCGAGAACCAAGCTGCCGAGCGCGGGAACGGCGACGCCGAGCCCCGCCAGCACCAGCGGATTGTGAGCAGCCACCGCGTGGCGCAGGGCGCGCAGCAATTCCGGCGGTTGCGCGACATGCATCACGCCCGTCGTTGTGCGCAGCGGCGCATCCAGTTCGAGGGCGGCCCAGTCCAGCCACGGCTGCCAGCCGCGTGCCTGCCGATGCACCAGCGGCTCGGGCCCCTCGACGCGGTAGCAGAGCAGATCGGATTCGCCGTATCTGGCGATCGCCGCGACGGTCGGAGCTGGGTTGGCGGCGATCCGCTCCTGCGCCGTCCCGGCCAGGCGGGTGAGCGGAACGTCCGCCCAGGACATCTCGCCCCCTTGCGCCGCGGCGGCCTGCCACTCGTCCGCGATGGCTCGGGCCAGCGCCTCGGTTTCCACCGACAACGGCGCGCCGCCGGGCAGCCGGACCGGCCGCGCGTCGAGCAGCACCCGGAATGCGCCGGGCTCGCCTTGCCAACTCGCCGTCGACCAGAACCGCCGCATCGTGACTTAGCGAGACCGTCGGTGCCGGTGTTTGTGGGCGTGGCGCGACGATTTTGCCTTCTCGTGCTTCGGCGGAGGCGGAGGCGGAGGCGGGGCCGCGGTCGGCGGAGCGGCCACGGGCATGCCGCGCGCCAACGCCAAAGCCACGTCGCAGTTCGTCGGATCGGCTGCCGGAGGCGCGCCGGTTTTGCTCCCCAACACGAGCTTGCGCGACAGCGCCGCCGCGGCCGCCGCCGCATCGGGGTCGGGTTGCGCGCGCGGGGCCGACAGCGGACCGTCGATGCGTACCGGCACCGCCACGCCGCCGCCCGCGAATTTCAGCATCGGCCGCGAGCGCAAGTCCATGGTTTCGTTGCTGAGATTGAGGCTGCCGAGCGCGCTCGCGTGAAAATGCGCCATATCGATGACAAATGCCCGCAACGTGACGGCGCCGCGATCGGCGTCCGCGCGCATCGCGAAGCAGCGCACGTCGCTGTGCCCGCTCTTGCGCCCGATCGCGGCCGGCAATCTCGCGTGATGCAGCAGCGCGTTCATGGGCGCGGCGAGCAGCCGGTTGTCGATCGCGCCGTTGACCAGCGCGAGACCGAGATGGCCGGTCAGGCTGCTCGCGATCGCGCGCGGCGTATCGCCGAAACTCTTGAGGTTGGCGTCGACTTCCAGTTCGCCCGCGTCGTCGTCGGGCAGATGCAGGATCGCGAGCAGCGGCTTCAGCGCGACCCCGCGCGAATGCGCCGTGAACACCACCGGGATTTTCGGTTGATTGGGATTGAAATCGAAGTAGATGTCGAACGGCCCGGTCGGCGCGAGACCTTCCAGCGGCGCCACGTGCAGGTGTCCGTTCGTCAGGCGAAAATGTGCGATCACGTTGCGGTATTCGATGCCGCCGAGCAGCAGTTCGCCGATAGTCATTTTCATTTCGGCGTCGTGCCGGCGGAGTTTATCCACGGGTAGTTTTTCGTCCGGCAGCAGCATCGGCCGCCCGACCGGGGCCTTCGCCGCGATCGGTTGCGCGCGCAGCGGAGGTGTCGTGGGTTGCGCACTGGACTCCGCCGGTGCTTGCGGGAGCGGGGACGCCGGCGCCCGGGCAAGGGCGGCGATCCCGTCCGCGTCGATCCGGGTGGCCGACAACGTCGCGTGAAGCATCGGGCGGTCGCCGCCGAGCACGAGCACGGCGCCGCCGGTGATATCGGCCTGCGGCATCCGCAACTGCAGGCCCTTCATCACGAAGCCCTGGACAAAATTGCTGCCGCGCGGCGCGAATTCGGCATCGACGGCGATGTCGCGCAGCGGCGGCAGCTTCCGGTGCATAAGCGGCGACAGCGCCGCCAAATTCGGAATCTTGGCGGTCACCTCGATGGTCCGCCCGGCCGCTTGGCCCGGGGTGGCGGCGTCGCTCTTGGCAAAGAGCGTCGCGCCGGCGGCCTCGGCCGTGAGATCCATGGGGAACGGCGCGCCCGCGATCCCGTGCAGCATCGTGATCGGCGCCCCAACTCGCGCCGCCATGCGCAGCGGAACGCCGAAATAGCTGCCCTGCGCGGCAAACTGCATCGGACGGCCGAGACCGGGGGCGGATAGATCGAGCGCGGTCAGCTTGAGGCCGGGGACGGTGCTTTCGAGGTCGGAGGGACCGGCATGGATCGCGACGGCCGAGGGCTCCGGCCAGGGGCCGCCCATGTCGTTCACCTGCACGGCGAAGGTGACGGCGTGCAACGCCGGCAGCAGCTTGGGGTTCGGGAGCAGCGGCGCAATCCGGCCGAGATCCCCCGCCTTGCCCTCGATCCGCATGGTGTAGCCGCGGCCATGCCGCGGATCGGTGAAGCTCCCGACGGCGCTGACCTGCAGTCCCCTTCCGGCGAGGGAAATCTGCACCGGCCACGGGCTTGCCCCGGCCGCTCGCCGCAGGCGCGACAACGGCCCGAACCGCCCCGAGACGGCGATCTGATCGCCGCCATACGAGACCTTGCCGGCGACCGTCACCAAGGCATCCGGAGACGGCTCCGTCAGCTCGAAATCCGGCAACCCGAGCACCCAGGTCTTGCCGGTGCGGCCGTTGCGGAAGGTGAGGGTTCCGTCGGTGACATGAACCGACTGGATGTCGAAACGCGAGCCATGCGCGTGCTTGGCGATCTCGCCCGCCAGCGCAGGGACCGACGTGCGGCCGTGCCGGCGAAACCACCAGTTCGGTCGTCCCTCGGCGTCGGTCTCCAGCAGGATGTCCGGGTGCACCAGCACGAGGCGTTGGATTTCGACGTGGCCGCGCAACAGGGGCCAGAACGCCACCTCGGCCTCGACCCGCCGCAAGGTCGCCATGTCGGGACGCGAGCCGTTCGGGAAATTGCCCAGCGTCGCGTCGTTCGCTTCCAAGGTGAGCCCCGGGTTGAGCGACAGGCGGATGTCGCCGCTCACGCTGACGTCGCGGCCAGTCGCACGCCTGATCGCGGCGAGGATTTCGGGCTTGTAGTGGTCGGCGTCGAACGTGGCGAACAGCGCCGCGCCGGCGGCTACCGGCACCAGCAGCGCGATGGCGAGCACGACAAGAGCCAACCGGAGGCGGCGCCGCGGAGGCCGCGATTCCGACATCTACGCAATCCTTCCCATCACGCGGCGCGGCGCGTGGACACCTGGCGCCTCGAAACCCAAGCTCCGAAACGTCTCGCGCATATGCGCCGGCAACTCGGCTTCCGCGTCCAGCATACCGCCGTCCGGATGTGAGAGCACCAGCCGCCGCGCATGCAAGTGCAGGGGGACGTGGCGCCTCGTCCACGATGCCCGTACCGTCGTCGCCATCTACCCCGTATTTGGTGTCACCCAGGATCGGCGCGCCGGTCGCGGCGCAATGCACGCGCAACTGGTGTGTGCGTCCGGTCAACGGCTCCAGCTCCAGCCAGCTGAATTTGCGGCCCGCGTGGTCGCGGACGTGGTAATCGGTGATCGCGCGCGCCGAAGCGCCCCGCGGACCTGATCCGGGGTCCGCCTCGCGCGCCGCCGCCACGGCGACGCGGTCGGTTCGCCGCCCGGTGCGGATCAGCGGCAAGTCGATCCGCCCCTCGTCCGGAACCGGGTGGCCCACGACGACGGCCCAATAGGTTTTCCGTACATCGCGACCGCGAAACGCGGCGGCCAGTTTCGCCGCCACCCCGGGCGTGCGCGCCAGCAGGAGCACTCCCGACGTATCCCGATCCAGCCGATGCACCAGGCGCGGCCGCTCGGCGGAGCCGAACCGCAACCCGTCCAGCATCCGGTCCAAATGGCGGGCAATCCCCGGACCGCCCTGGACCGGCAGGCCGAACGGCTTGTTCAGAACGATCAGCGCCTCGTCCCGATACAGGACCATGCCCTCCACTTCCCGTCTGGTGTCCCGATCAGGCAAAGCCACGGGCGCCGGTGGAGGGCCGGCGGTGAACGGCGGAACGCGTACGGCCTGACCCGGGGCGAGCCGGGTCGCCGCCTCGGCCCGGTGGCCGTCGACACGGACCTGCCCGGTGCGGCAAAGCTTCTGGATGCGGCCCTGGGTCAGCGCCGGATAGTGGCGGCGGAACCAGCGGTCGAGCCGGATATCGGCCTCGTCCTCGCTGACGGTGCGAATGGTCGCGCTCACGTCTCGTCGCCGGCTTGCCGCCCGTCCCGCAGCTTCGCCCAATGCGCCAGCCGCTTGGTGATCTCGCGCTCGAAGCCGCGATCGTTGGGGCGATAGAACTGCCGCCTCCGCATGCCTTCCGGGAAATAGTTCTGGCCGGAAAACGCCAGCTCGGTCGCGTGGTCGTAGGCGTAGTCGCGCCCGTAGCCGAGATCCCTCATCAGCCCCGTCGGCGCGTTCAGGATGTGCTTCGGCGGCATCAGGCTGCCGGTGGACTTTGCGGCGGCCGTCGCCTCGCCGAGACCGGCATAGAGCGCGTTCGATTTCGGCGCCGAGCCCAGGTAGACCACGGCCTGCGCGATGGCGAGTTCGCCCTCCGGGCTGCCCAAGCGTTCGTACGCTTCCCAGGCCGCCAGCGCCTGCAGCCAGCGCCTGCGGGTCCGCCATGCCGACGTCCTCCGACGCGAAGCGGACGAGGCGGCGGGCGATGTAGCGGGGGTCCTCGCCGCCGGCGAGCATGCGCGCCAGCCAATAGAGCGCCGCGTCGGGATCGGAGCCGCGCAGCGCTTTGTGCAGCGCCGAGATTAGGTTGTAGTGCTCGTCGCGATCCTTGTCGTACAGCGCCGCCCGCCGCGCCAGCAGCTCGGAAAGCGCCGCCGTGTCCAGGGCGGGCGTCGTTTCGGGTAACGCGAAAATCTGCTCGGCCATGTTGAGCACGTAGCGGCCGTCGCCGTCCGCCATCGCGCGCAGCGCGGCGCGCGCTTCGGGCGTCAGCGTCAGCGGCCGGTTGCTCTCGGCCTCGGCGCGCAAAAGGAGCTGTTCGAGCGCGGCGTCGTCGAGCCGCCGCAGCACGAGCACCTGGCAGCGCGACAGCAGCGCCCCGATCAGCGCGAACGAGGGGTTCTCGGTGGTGGCGCCGATCAGCACGACCGTGCCGTTCTCGACCACCGGCAGAAAACCGTCCTGCTGGGCGCGGTTGAACCGATGGATTTCGTCGACGAACAGCAGGGTGCCCTGACCGGCGAGCCGGCGGCGGGCGGCATCGTCGAACGCGCGCTTGAGGTCGGCCACGCCGGAGAACACCGCCGAAAGCTGCGTGAAGTGCAGCCCGGCTTCATGCGCCAGCAGCCGCGCGACGGTGGTCTTGCCCACGCCCGGCGGCCCCCAGAGGATCAGCGAAGCCAGCGAGCCGCGCGCCAGCATGCGCGTGATCGCGCCATCCGAGCCGACGAGGTGATCCTGGCCGACCACCTCGCCGAGCGTGCGCGGCCGCAGCCGGTCGGCCAACGGTCGCGGCCCCGATTGCGGCTCGGCCGCGTCGGGGGCGGCGAACAGGTCGCCGGTCAGGAGAGGGGAAGCGGAAACAGCCACCTGAGCCCAAATAGCGATGGTCCCGCCTCAATCCAGGGCCGGGCACCGGGAGGCAGTTGCCGGTTTATACAGCCATCTCGGGAGGTCGTCTCGGCTTCTATGCCGCCTTGCTGGGCTCGGGCCACCAATCGCCCAGAACCTGCTGCTCGGTATATGCGACCTCTGCCGCGCGAATGGCGGCAGCCGCATCGGCTTCGCCCCAACGCTCCAGGCTGCGAACCGTACTTCGAACGGACCGAGGCGCCTGGTTGGCCAGGATCTCGGGCACGTCGGAGCGGAGACTTGGATTCTGCTGCAGGAGCGAGTCGATATCGTCGCGCTCGCGGTCGATCGTGTCCATCCAACCAGCCCGGGGGTCCTTGGCCGGGGAATACTGTAGCTTGAGCAGGTGTTCGACGATAACGCCGAGGCGGCTATGCAACTCGCGCCGCAGCGACTTACCCAAACAGTCCACCTCCTCGGCGAGATTCTCCCAGTCCACGGGGAAATTCGGCCGCTGCCGGGCCACATCGCGCAGCGCCGCCGCCTGCTCCTGGGTCCAAGCAAAGAAGTCGGTCTCGTAAGAATCCGCTCCGCTACTCATCACCGCCTCCTCGGGCGGTCGGCCGAGGCCGGGACGATGTCAGGCCTCGGTGGCTTCCTCGGTAGCCTCCTGCTTCGGGCCGCTGTCCCGGCCCTTGGCCGACACGTCGCGATCCATCAGCTCGATCACCGCCATGCTCGCCGCGTCGCCGTAGCGCACGCCGGCCTTCAACACCCGCGTATAGCCGCCGGCCCGGCTCCGGTAGCGCTCGGCCAGCGAGCCGAACAGCTTGTTGACGATCGCGTCGTCGCGCAGTTGCGCGTGCGCCAGCCGCCGCGCGTGCAGCCCGCCACGCTTGCCGAGCGTGATCAGCCGCTCGGCGACCGGCCGCAACTCCTTGGCCTTGGGCAAGGTGGTGGTGATCTGCTCGTGCTTCAGCAGCGCCACCGCCATGTTGCGGAACATGGCGAGGCGGTGGCTGGATGTGACGCCGAGCTTCCGGCCGGCAACCCCGTGGCGCATCTTCGTCTCCTGCTCGGGCGCTCAGAACGCCTCGTCGGCGCGCTTGGCCAGGTCTTCGACGTTCTCGGGCGGCCAGCCCGGCACGGTCATGCCGAGCGAGAGCCCCATGGTGGACAGCACTTCCTTGATCTCGTTCAGCGATTTCCGCCCGAAATTGGGCGTGCGCAGCATCTCCTGCTCGCTCTTCTGCACCAGGTCGCCGATATACACGATGTTGTCGTTCTTCAGGCAGTTGGCGCTGCGCACCGACAGCTCCAGCTCGTCCACCTTGCGCAAGAGGTTGCGGTTGAACGGCAGCTCCTCGTGCGGCTCCTCGGGGCGCAGCTGCTGCGGCTCCTCGAAGTTGATGAAGAGCTGCAACTGGTCCTGCAACGTCCGCGCGGCCAGTGCCACCGCGTCCTCGGGCGTTACCGCCCCGTTGGTTTCCACGCTCAGCAGCAACTTGTCGTAGTCGGTCACCTGGCCGACGCGGGTCGGTTCGACCCTGTAGGAGACGCGCCGCACCGGCGAGTAGATCGCGTCCACCGGAATGAGCCCGATCGGGCTGTCCTCTGCCCGGTTCTGGCTGGCCGGCACGTAGCCCTTGCCGGCGTTCACCGTGAACTCCATGCCGAGCCGCGTGCCTTCGTCCAAGGTGCACAGCACCAGGTCGGGGTTCATGATGTCGATATCGTGCCCGGTCTGGATCTGCCTGGCCCTGACCTCGCCTGGCCCGGTCGCGGTCACGGTCATGCGCTTCGGCCCCTCGCCGTGCATGCGAAGCGCAAGCTGCTTGATGTTCAGCACGATGTCGGTCACGTCCTCGCGCACGCCCGCGATGCTGCTGAACTCGTGCAGCACGCCGTCGATCTGCACGGCCGTGACCGCCGCCCCCTGCAGCGAGGATAGCAGAATCCGGCGGATGGCGTTGCCGAGCGTCATCCCGAAGCCGCGCTCCAGCGGCTCGGCGACGATGGTCGCGACGCGGGAGCGGTCCGGGCCGGGCTCGATCGCGAGCTTCTCCGGCTTGATCAGCGCTTCCCAGTTCTTCTGGATCGCCAGGCTTGTTCTCATGGGACGAAATTATCCTGCAAAAATCGCTGCAACGGCCTGCCCGCTATATGGGGCCGAGGGGGTCTTCTCGGCCCTGTCCGGGCGCGGGATCAGACCCGACGACGCTTGCGCGGACGGCAGCCGTTGTGCGGAATGGGCGTGGTGTCGCGGATCGCGGTGATGGTGAACCCGACCGCCTGCAAGGCCCGCAGCGCGCTCTCGCGCCCCGATCCCGGCCCGCTGACCTCGATTTCGAGCAACTCCATCCCGTGCTCGCGCGCCTTCCGCCCGGCGTCCTCGGCGGCCACCTGCGCGGCGTAGGGCGTGGACTTGCGGCTGCCCTTGAAGCCCTGGCTGCCGCTCGACGACCACGCGATGGCGTTGCCCTGCGCGTCCGTAATGGTGATCATCGTATTGTTGAAGCTGGCGGCGACGTGCGCCACGCCGGCGCTGATGTTCTTGCGTTCCTTCCTGCGCGGACGCGTCGTGGTCGCCGACTTGGCCATCTCTGTTCTCTACCCTTGATCAATGAGTGTCGCTGCGCGGAGTGTCGCTGCCCGGCGCCGCGCGCGGGAAACCGCCGAGATGGCAAGGCGCCTCGCCGGGCGCCTACTTCGTCGCCTTCTTCTTGCCGGCGATCGGCACCGCCTTGCCCTTGCGGGTTCGTGCGTTCGTATGCGTGCGCTGGCCACGAACGGGCAGGCCGCGGCGATGCCTGAGGCCGCGATAGCAGCCGAGGTCCATCAGCCGCTTGATGTTCATCGCGACCTCGCGGCGGAGATCGCCCTCGACCCGGAATTCCCGGTCGATCAGCTCGCGGATGCGGAGAACCTCTTCATCGCTGAGCTGATTGACCCGCCGCTCGTCGGGGATGCTGAGTTGGCTGCAAATCTCCTGGGCCTTGGTCGGGCCGATGCCGTAGATGTAACGGAGTCCGATCGCAACCCGTTTGTTGGTGGGAATGTTCACGCCGGCAATGCGCGCCACGTCCTGGTACTCCTGCAATTCCCGAGCGGCCGCTGGCCGGGTCCGACAGACGGGCACCGGTTGCGCGAACCCGCGCCCCGAGCCTTCCTCCGCGTATTACGCAAGCGACAGCGCCCGGACCGCGACACCGCCGAGAGGCGGGATATTAGTTCCCGAGGTAATCCTGTCAATCCGAGGCCATCAATTCCGGGTGACCGGCCGCTGCTCGACCGTGGCAGCGGCGCCGGCGGCGCGATGACGACCAAGGCAACGGAAGACCAGGTCCGATGAGCGCCAAGCGTCTTGTCATGTCGGGGCGTGTCCAGGGCGTCGGTTTTCGGGACTGGATGATGCGCACGGCCCGGGCGCTCGGGGTTTCCGGCTGGGTGCGCAACCGTGCCGACGGCACGGTGGAGGCGTTGGTGGCCGGGGACGCCGCCGCGGTCGAGGAACTGCTGCGGGCGTGCCGGCGCGGCCCGCCGCTCGCGCAGGTGGTCGAGATCGACGAGGAACTGGCCGACCCGCCCGACCGGCCCGGTTTCCACTGCTTGCCGTCGGCATGACCGAGGTATGGTCATTCACGATTTCAGTTACCCCGAAGGCGCTTGGCCGGAGCCGCCCGCCTGAAGCGGCCCGTCACTCCTTCCGCGTCCGCGGCGGCAGGTCGAGCTTCAGCGACAGTTCCTTGAGCCGCGCCGGGGGCACCTCGGACGGCGCGCCCATCATCAGGTCCTCGCCCTGCTGGTTCAGCGGGAACACGATCACCTCGCGAATGTTCGGCTCGTCGGCCAACAGCATCACGATACGATCGATCCCCGGCGCCGATCCGCCATGCGGCGGGGCGCCGTAGCGGAAGGCGCTGAGCAGGCCGCCGAAACGGGCCTCCACATCCGCCGCCGTGTAGCCGGCGATCTCGAAGGCGCGGATCATGATGTCGGGGCGATGGTTGCGGATCGCGCCCGAGGACAGCTCTACGCCGTTGCACACGATGTCGTACTGGAAGGCCTTGATCTCGAGCGGGTTCTTGCTGTTCAGCGCCGCCATCCCGCCCTGCGGCATCGAGAACGGGTTGTGACTGAAATCGACCTGCCCGGTTTCCTCGTTCAGCTCGTACATCGGGAAATCGGTGATCCAGCAGAAACGGAACGCGCCGCGCTCGACCAGATCCAGTTCCTCGGCGATGCGCGTGCGCGCGACGCCCGCGAACTTCGTCGCCTCCTCCGGCTTGCCGGCGACGAAGAACACGGCGTCGCCGGCGTCGACGCCGCACGCCGCACGGATCGCTTCGGTCCGCTCGGGCTCCAGATTGCGCGCGATCGGGCCCTTCGGGCCGCTGGCCTCGTAGACGATGTAGCCCAACCCGCCGCCGCCGGAATCCCGCGCCCACTCGTTCAGCTTGTCGAAGAACGAGCGCGGCTGGTTCGCCGCGCGCGGCCCCGGGATCGCCCGTACGATGCCGCCCGAGGCGGCGATGCGGGTGAACAGGCCGAAACGCGAGCCGGCGAAGTGTTCCGTGACATCGGCGATGCGCAGCGGATTGCGCAGGTCCGGCTTGTCCGTGCCGAATTGCAGCATCGCCGTTTCGTACGGAATGCGGACGAACGGCGGCGTGTCGACCGCGCGGCCCTCGGCGAATTCCTCGAACACGCCGGCGATCACCGGCTCGATGGCGGCGAAGACGTCCTCCTGGGTGACGAAGCTCATTTCGAAATCGAGCTGGTAGAACTCGCCCGGCGAGCGGTCGGCGCGGGCGGCTTCGTCGCGAAAGCAGGGCGCGATCTGGAAATAGCGGTCGAAGCCGGCGACCATGAGCAGTTGCTTGAACTGCTGCGGCGCCTGCGGCAGCGCGTAGAACTTTCCGGGATGCAAACGCGACGGCACCAGGAAGTCGCGCGCGCCCTCGGGGCTGGAGGCGGTCAGGATCGGCGTCTGGAACTCCAGGAACCCCGCCGCGATCATGCGCCGGCGAATGCTGTCGATGACACGGCTGCGCAGCACCATGTTGCGGTGGACACGCTCGCGGCGCAGGTCGAGGTAGCGGTAGCGCAGCCGCAGATCCTCGGGGAACAGCGCCTCGCCCGCCACCTGGATCGGCAGCACGTCCGCCGCCGACTGCTCGACCAGCTCGCTGACCCTGAGTTCCACCTCGCCGGTGGGAAGCTTCGGGTTCACGGTTTCCGGCTCGCGCAGCACCACCTCGCCGGTCACCGTGATCACGCTTTCCGGCCGCGCCCGCTCCGCTTGCGCGAAGGCCGGCGTCCCGGCGGCGAACACGCACTGGGTCAGGCCGTGATGGTCACGCAAATCGATGAACAGCAGCCCGCCGTGGTCGCGCTTGCTGTGCACCCAGCCGGACAGCCGGGCCGCACTCCCGGCATCGGCCGCGCGCAGGACGCCGCAGGTATGGCTGCGATAGGGATGCATCGCTGTGATCCGGAAAATGGAGCGCGGCTAACAACGCGCGCGATGCCGGTGTGTCAAGTTCATCGGTGTCAAGTTCATCGCGGCGAAAGCCGGGACCCGGTCGCGGGGCGTACTGTCGAGGGCGGCGCTCTTTGCCGCGCCCCGGCAGGACCATATTGAGCGTTGACAAATGATCATGCCGCAACCCCGCGCGAACCTTCTCGCCGGCCCCGAATGGCGGCTGGAAAAGGGGTTGACCTCCTATCCCACGGCGCTGGAGACGATGGCGGCGCAGGTCGCGGCGATCCGCGCCGGCGCGGCGGGCGAACTGGTCTGGCTGGTCGAGCATCCCCCGCTCTACACCTCGGGGACCTCGGCTCGCCCCGGCGATCTGACCGAGCCCGGGCGCTTTCCCACCTATGCGGCCGGGCGGGGCGGGCAATGGACCTATCACGGCCCGGGGCAGCGCACCGCCTATGTCATGCTGGACCTGACGCGCCCGCACGGCCGCGTCCGGCCGCGCGATGTGCATTCGTATGTCGAGGGCCTAGAGGAATGGCTCATCCGAGCCTTGGCGCGGCTCGGCGTGGCGGGCGAGCGGCGGAAGGACCGGATCGGCATCTGGGTCGCCGATGCGGCGAGCGGGGGCGAGGCGAAGATCGCCGCCATCGGCGTGCGCATCACGCGGTGGGTGAGTTGGCACGGCATCGCCCTGAACGTCGCCCCCGACCTCGCGCATTTCGCCGGCGTCGTGCCCTGCGGCATTCGCGAGTACGGCGTCACCAGCCTCGCCGCCCTTGGGGTTCCCGCCGGGATGGCAGCGACGGACAGCGCCCTGCGGGCCGCCTGGCCGGAGGTGTTCGGGTGAGCTGACGGCTTTGGGTACGGATTCTCGTCAGGCGAGCAAGCTTTGGACCAGGTCCGCCCATTCCTCGTCGAGGCTGACTGACGGCATCGCGCGGCCGGCGCGCGAATACCAATAGCGGGCGTTCGGCTGGTCACCCTCCTTGCGGTGCAGGTAGGCGTGCACCCAGGCGCCGTCCTTGCCGCCGTCTTCCTGCGCCGCCTCGTGCGCGCGATCCCAGTCGCCCTTC
Organism: uncultured Alphaproteobacteria bacterium; assembly: GCA_963761015.1. Classification (GTDB taxonomy): domain Bacteria; phylum Pseudomonadota; class Alphaproteobacteria; order Acetobacterales; family Acetobacteraceae; genus CAVXFL01. Next base: position 75,688 of record CAVXFL010000011.1, on the reverse strand, counting down.
CCGTCCCACCAGAGCGCGCGCAGCGGCGGCGCGAGTTCGGGCGGCGCGGTCCCGTTGAGACTGTCGCGAAACGTCTCGAAGCAGATGGCATTCATCGAGCCCCTCCATTCGGCCGGCTCACACGCCGGCGGCGCGGCGGCGCAGCAGGCTGGCGCCGGCCACCTTCAGATCCAGCGCGCCGAGCAGGTGCGCGGCCCCGAAATAGGCGAACAGCCCGACGCCGATCAGCAGGCCGAGCGCCATCGTCCGCCCGCCATGCAACGCGGCGAGCGGCGCGACCGGCCCAAGCTGCCCGAGCCAGAGCACGGCGGCCATGATGGCGGAGGCCGCGGCGATGCGCGGCAGGCGGCGGCGGAGCTGGGCATCCGCCGTGAACTGCCCGCGCCGGACCAGCACGACGCCGAGGCAGGCGACATTGACCATCGCGGCCAGGCTGGTCGCCAGCGCCGGCCCGACCCATTGCAGCGGGTGCATGAACACGAGGTTCAGCACCAGGTTCAGCGCCACCGCGAAAACCCCGATCTTGACCGGGGTAGCGGTATCGCCACGCGCGAAAAACCCAGGCGCCAGGACTTTCACCGCCACGAAGGCGGGCAGGCCGAGCGCATAGGCCGCGAGCGCCTGGGCGCTGCCGCGCACCGCCTCGGGCCCGAACGCGCCCCTGCCGAACAGCACACCGATGATCGGCTGCGCGGCCACGATCAGCGCCATCGCGGCGGGCAGGGTCAGCGCCAGCGCGTATTCCAGCCCGCGGTTCATGGTGCCGTTCGCCGCCTCGGTCTCGCCAGCGCGGACCTGGCGCGACAGCATCGGCAACAACGCGGTGCCGACCGCGGTGCCGATGGTGCCGAGCGGAAGCTGGTTCACCCGGTCAGCATAGTACAGCAGCGACACCGAACCGGGCGGCAGCAGGCTGGCGATGATGACGTCGATCGCGAGATTAAGCTGCGTCACGCCGGCGCCGACCAGTCCTGGTGCCATGCGGCGAAGCAAGAGCCGCATGCGCGGCGTCATCCGGGGGCGCGGCAGGCGCAGCGGCATGCCGGCGCGATGCGCGGCCCACAGCAGCAGCGCAAGCTGGGCCACGCCCGAGGCGGTCACCCCCCAGGCGAGCGCGTGCCCGGCGGTCGGCAGATACGGCGTCAGGCCGATCAGGAAGGCGATCGAGACGACGTTGAACAGCAGGTAGGAGGCGGCGGCGGCGGCGTAACGCTCCAGCCCGTTCAGCACGCCGGCGACCAGCGCCGCCAGGCAGATCAGCACCAGATACGGGAAGGTGATGCGCGACAGCGTGACCGCCAGAGCAAATTTCGCGGGGATTTCCGTGAAACCGGGCGCCAGCACCGTCATCAGCGCTGGCATGAACACCTCGCCCGCGACGGTCAGCGCGCCGAGCCAGAACGCCATGACGCCGAACGCCTCGACGGCGAACCGCCGCGCCGGCTCAGCTCCCTCGGCGGCGAGCAGGCCGGAGAACTCGGGCACGAAGGCGGCGTTGAACGCACCCTCGCCGAACAGCCGGCGGAACAGGTTGGGCAGCTTGAGCGCGACGAAGAAGGCGTCGGCCACCGGCCCGGTACCGAGAATCGCGGCGATCAGGATGTCGCGCGCGAAACCGAGCACCCGGCTCGCCATCGTCCAGCCGCCGACGGTGAGAACGCTCCGCAGCATGGCGGCCTAACGCGGCAAGCGGGCGACCGGGATCGGGCAGGCCCTCACCGTGCCCGCTTCGGCCATTGCCCGATAGGGGGCATCGTCAGCAAGCGAAGCGCCCCAAGCGTCAGCACAACGGCGACGGCGAGGATCGCGCGCTGGAGCGCAACCGATCCGAAGTGGAAAGTGCTGATTGCGATGCTTAGAAGAAAGAAGAGGACAGAAATCATGAACAATATGAAGCTGTTCATGTACACGTATTTCATCGGCCAATTCTTGACCGGAACCGCCATGAAATGCCGGTAATGGAGAAAATCGACCGTATTCCTGAAATACGCATGCATGAAATACGACACGAATGAGAAAATGAGCAAAAGATTGGCGATGGTCAGTATCGACATTTCGCGCCTTCCACTCTCCTCTCGTCGGCTCAGCCGTTCCGGTTCCCGACGCTCTGGACCCCGCTCGGCGCTCGCATCGCCCGCCGGGCCTCTGCGACCTGCCAGATCAGCAGGATCGGAACGCCGAGTGCAAGATCGCGCGCCCGCCGCAGCAGCGACACGCCGAGCGAGAGTTCAGGGGGCAGCCCGAACACCGCCCCGAGGCTCGCGTAGCCGGCTTCCTGCACCCCGATCGCGCCCGGCACCAGGAACGCCGCGGTCAACAGCACCTGCAACAGCGCCTCGATGACGAGCACCGAGGCGAGGTCGATCCCCGCGCCCAGCAGCCGGTAGGTCAGCCATCCCGCCAGCCCGGTGCCGATCCAGCCGACGAAATGGATGGCGGCGCCGACCGCGAGTTGTGCGGAGCGGCGATAGAGGCCGGTCATTTCCGCCTCCAGCAGATCCAGCCGCGCCGAGGCGGCGGCCAGCCGGTCCCCGGCGATTCGCGTCCCCAGCGCGCGAAACACGCGGCCGGCCCCGTGTTGCAGCCAGACGAAGCCCGCGCCGGCGATGCAGGCGACGACGAGCACGATGGCGGCGGGCAGCGCTAGGCCCGAATCGGGCGCGCGCAGCAGCAGCAGAACCAGCCCGAGCGCAATGAACGCGATCTGGCCGAGAAACTCGGCGGTCACGTCGACCACGCTGGAGCCGACGGCAAGCGGCCAGGAAAGCCCCGCCGTGGTCAGCGACTGCGCCCCCGCCGCGATGCCGCCCAGCATGGAAAACGGCAGGCAATTGGCCACCGAGTTGCGCACCATCCGGCCCCAGGTCGTGACCCGGAGCAGCCCGGCCCGCGGCATGATAGCGTTCCAGGCCAGACCGAGGATGCCGAACAGCAGAACCTGGCAGATCGCCAGGAACGCGAAGCCGCTCCAGCCGATGGACAGCGTGGCGGCCGCGACGCGGGCGAAGCCGAACCAGCCGATCACCAGCGTTCCGAGGCCGAGGCCCGCGATGGCGAGCAGGGTGGAGATTTGCTTCAAGCGCCGGATCCGGGCAGAGGGGCGGCCGGCCACGCGCCCGGTCCGCCGTTTCAGAAACTCGTGAGAACCCAGTATACCCAATCCGTCCGCCGTTACGAATAGTCCTCGGCAAGCAAACGGGAGCCAATTGGTTTTGCAGGATTCACGCCCCGCGCTGGTCACCGGCGCCACCGGATTTCGTGGGCTCGGCCGTGGTGCGCGCCCTGCTGGCGCGCGGCCATGCGGTCAGGGTGCTGGCGCGGCCCGGCGGCGACCGGCGCAATCTGGCCGGGCTGCCGGTCGAAATCGCCGACGGCGACTTGAACGACGGCGCGTCCCTCGGGCGCGCGCTCGCGGGTTGCCGGTTCCTGTTCCATGTCGCCGCCGACTACCGCCTCTGGGTGCCCGACCCGGAGCGCATGCTGCGGACCAATGTCGAGGGCACGCGGGCGATCATGCTTGCCGCGCTGGCGGCCGGGGTGGAGCGGATCGTGCACACGAGCAGCGTCGCGGCGCTCGGGCTGACCAAGGACGGCACCCCGGCGGACGAGGCGACGCCGGTCAGCGAGGACGTCATCGTCGGGCCGTACAAGCGCTCGAAATTCCTCTCCGAACAGGCGGTCCTGGACATGGCGCGCGAGCGGCAACTGCCGGCGGTGATCGTGAACCCGTCGACGCCCGTAGGACCGCGCGACATCAAGCCCACGCCGACCGGGCGGATGATCGCCGACGCCGCCTCGGGCCGGATGCCGGCCTATCTCGATACCGGGCTGAACGTCGCGCATGTGGACGACGTGGCGGAAGGGCATCTGCTGGCGCTGGAGCGCGGCCGGATCGGAGAGAAATACATCCTGGGCGGCGAGAATCTGTCGCTGGCGGCCCTGCTCGCGCTGGTGGCGGAGGTTGCCGGCCGCCGGCCGCCGCGGCTCAGGCTGAACGAGGCGGTGCTCTGGCCCTTGGCGCTGGCGAGCGAAGGGCTGGCGCGGGTGGCCGGGATCGAGCCCCTGGTCACGCGCGACCATCTGCGCATGGCGCGCAAGAAGATGTTTTTCAGCTCGGCCAAGGCGCAGGCGGAACTCGGCTACGCGTTCCGCCCGGCGCGCGAGGCGGTCGCCGACGCGATCGCCTGGTTCCGCGCGCACGGCATGGTGCCGCCGGCCAAGGCGTCGGCCTGATGCTGGGCTTGGCCGCCATCGCGGCGCTGACCTGGGCGGGGCTGCTGCTGGTGCGCGGCCGGTTCTGGCAGTCCGGCCCGGTTCTGCCGCTGCGACGCCCGGCGGCGTCGCCGCGCGTCGCCGTCATCGTTCCGGCGCGCGATGAGGCGGCGGTTATCGCGCGCAGCCTCGGCTCGCTGCTGGCCCAGGAATACGGCCCGTTCCGCGTCATCCTGGTGGACGACGGCAGCGCCGACGGCACCGGCGCGATTGCGCGCGGCTTTCGCGATCCGCGCCTGACCGTCGTTGCCGGCAAGCCGCCGCCGGCGGGATGGAGCGGCAAACTGTGGGCCGTCGCCCAGGGCGTCGCCGAGTTCGGCGCGGCCGAGTTCGTGCTGCTGACCGACGCCGATATCGTGCACGAGCCCGGCCATCTCGCTTCGCTCGTGGCGAAGGCGGGAGAAGACCGGCTCGATCTGGTCTCCGAAATGGTACGGCTGCGCCGCGAAAGCCTGGCCGAGCGGGCGCTGGTGCCGGCGTTCGTCTATTTCTTCCAGATGCTGTATCCGTTCGCGTGGGTGAACGATCCGCTGCGCGGCACCGCCGCGGCGGCCGGCGGCACGATGCTGGTGCGACAAGCCGCCCTGGCACGCGTCGGCGGCATCGCGGCCATCCGGGGTGCGCTGATCGACGACGTGGCGCTCGCGCGGGCGATCAAGCGCGGCGGAAGCATCTGGCTCGGTCACAGCCGGCTCGCGCGCAGCCTGCGCGACTATCCGGGGTTCGCCGAAATCTGGACCATGATCGCGCGCTCGGCCTTCGTGCAGCTCCGCTACTCCTGGGCGTTGCTCGGGCTGACCACGGTGGGACTGGCGCTCGTGTTTTTGGCGCCGCCGTTTGTCGCGCTGTTCGGCGGCGGCGCGGCGCGCTGGCTCGGGGTCGCGGCATGGGTTGCCGAATCGGGCTCGTACGTGCCCACCTTGCGCCGCTTCGGCGCCTCGCCGCTCTGGGCGCCGCTCCTGCCGGTGATCGCGCTGTTCTACATGGCGGCGACCATCGGCTCGGCGTTGCGCCACGCGTTTGGCCGCGGCGTCGTGTGGAAAAGCCGGGCCTACACGGAGAAGCAGGCATGAGCGCGGTCGCGCCGCCTCTCGATGCCGGCGTGGAAATTTGGTCCGGCAAGGACCGGGGCGACGAGAATTTCCCGGTCGGCTCGCGGCTGATCCGCGCCGATCTGCGCCAGCATGTGCACGCCTTCTACCTTTTCGCCCGCAACGCCGACGACATCGCCGACAGCGACCGCCTCGCGCCCGAGGACAAGATCGCGCGCCTTCACGTCATGGAGGCGGTGCTGCTCGGCGAGCGGGACGCGGGGTCGCCGAGCGCCACCCGGCTGCGCGCCAGCCTCGCCGAAACCGGCGTCACGCCTCAGCATTCCCGCGACCTGCTGCGCGCCTTCCGCCAGGACGCGACCAAGCGCCGCTACCCCGACTGGGCCGAACTATACGAGTACTGCCGCTATTCGGCCATGCCGGTCGGTCGGCACGTGCTCGATCTGCACGGAGAACGCGCGGACACGCATCCGCCATCCGACGCGCTTTGCACCGCCTTGCAGGTGCTCAACCATTTGCAGGACTGCCGCGCCGATCTGGCGCGGCTGGATCGCTGCTATCTGCCGCTCGACCTCATGGCCCGGCACGGGGCCGGCATGGACGATCTGCGGCGGGATCGCGAAAGCCCCGGCCTGCGCCGCGTGTTCGATGCGCTGCTGCGCCAGGTATGTGCGCTGAACGAGGAAGCCGTCGCGCTGCCGCGGCGCACGCGCGGCCGGCGGCTGCGGCTGGAGACGGCGGTGATTGTCGGGCTGTCGCGCCGGCTGTCGCGCCGGCTGCGGCGCAGCGATCCGCTCGCCAGGCGGGTGAAGCTGACCCGCGGCGACGTGGCAGCGAGCGTGCTCGCCGCGCTGCGCTTCCTGTAATGCCGCCACTGGGTGCGGCGCAGGCGGATCTCGACGCGGTCACGGGGATCGTCCGTGCCGCCGGGACCTCGTTCTATCGCGGCATGCGCGTCCTGCCGCCCGACCGGCGGGCCGCGATGTACGCCGTCTACGCGTTCTGCCGCATGGTCGACGACATCGCCGACGCGCCCGGCGCGCTGGACGAAAAGCTGCGCGGTCTCGCCGCCTGGCGCGATCGCGTCGCCGGCCTCTACGCGGGTGAATCGGACGGTCCGGTGACGCGGGTGCTCGGCCAGGCGGTTCAGCGCTTCGGCTTGCGGCAAGCAGATTTTCTCGCGGTGATCGACGGCATGCAGATGGACGCGGAGACGGCAATCCGGGCGCCGGACCTCGCGACGCTCGATTTGTATTGCGACCGCGTGGCCTCGGCGGTCGGCCGGCTTTCGGTGCGTGCCTTCGGCGACAGCTCGCCCGCAGCCGACCGGGTCGCGTTCTCGCTCGGCCGGGCGCTGCAACTCACCAACGTCCTGCGCGACCTGCGCGAGGACGCGGAGCGTGGCCGGCTCTATCTGCCGCGCGAATGGCTGGACGAGGCGGGCGTGCCGCACGACCCCGCCGCGGCGCTGGCTTCGCCCGCATTGTCCAGGGTCTGCGAGCGTGTCGCCGAGCTGGCGCGCGAGCATTTTCGCGCGGCGCAGCTTGCCATGGACGCGTGCGACCGCCGCGCCATGCGCCCGGCTCGGCTGATGGGCGAGACCTACGCCGCCATTCTCGCGCGCCTCGAACGGCGCGGCTGGAGCCGCCCGGAGCGCGTCAGCCTGCCGGCCTGGCAGAAACTTTGGCTCGCCCTGCGTTACGCCGCATGATGGACGTGGTGCCGGAAGATGTCGCGGGTGGCGCGGAGCGGTTGGCCCGCGTGTACCCTGGCGCACCGGAGCGCGAAGCGTGACCGGCCCGGTCCACGTGATTGGGGCCGGGCTCGCCGGCTTGGCTGCTTCGCTGGCGCTGCTCGAAGCCGGCCGCCGGGTGATGCTGCACGAATCCGGACCGGCCGCCGGCGGGCGGTGCCGGTCCTATTTCGACCGCGGCCTGTCGGCGCGCATCGACAACGGCAACCACCTGCTTCTGTCGGGCAACCACGCCGCCCAAAGCTACCTGGAACGGTTGAACACGCGTCACACCCTCGCCGGCCCTGGCGAGCCGCTGTTTCCGTTCCTCGACCTGTCGACCGGCGAGCGCTGGAGCATTCGGCCCAGCCGCGGCGGCGTGCCCTGGTGGATATGCCGCCGCAAGCGGCGAATTCCCGGGACCAGAATCCGCGACTATCTGGTGCTGCTCCGTCTGCTGCGACCGGTGGCCGGCACGACGGTCGCCGGCCTGTTCGGCGCCAGCCGCATCTGGCGACGGCTGCTGGAACCGCTGGCGGTCGCCGCCCTGAACACGCGCCCCGACGAAGCGAGCGCGGCGCTGTTCGTGTCCGTGATGCGCGAAACGCTGATGGCGGGCGGCGCCGCTTGCGTGCCCGGCTTTCCGCGCCATGGGCTCTCGGAAAGCCTGGTCGACCCGGCCATCGAGCGGCTGCGCGCCGGCGGCGCCTCGGTCGCGTTCGGGCGGCGGATCACGGCGCTGGAGACCGCGGACGGGCGCGTCGCGTCGCTGCACACGCCGGACGGGCCGATCCGGGTCGCGCCCGGGGAGTCCGTGGTGCTCGCGGTTCCGCCCTGGATCGCCGCCGACCTGCTGCCGTCGGTGCGGGCGCCCGACGCGTTCGAATCGATCCTCAACATCCATTTCCGCTTCCCCGCGCCGCTCGAGGTGCCCTGGCACCAGGCGGGGTTCATCGGCGTGATCGGCGGCACCGCGGAATGGGTGTTCGTGAAATCGGACATCGTGTCCGTGACCATCAGCGCCGCCAACCACATGGTCGATCTGCCGGCCGAGGACATCGCCGCCGCCGTCTGGCCGGACGTGCGAGCGGCCTGCCTGTGTTCCGGCGCGATGCCGCCCTGGCGCGTGGTGAAGGAGCGGCGCGCCACGTTCGCCGCCACCGACGCGCAGGAGCGTCGCCGTCCCGGCCCGCGCACGCCGTTGCGCAATCTCGTGCTGGCCGGCGACTGGATCGCCACCGGCTTGCCCGCCACGATCGAAGGTGCGATCAGGTCCGGCAACAACGCCGCGGCCATCGTTTTGTGCGGAAGCTAGAGGGTGCCGACCCGGGCTGGAAACCGTCTTTCGGCCAGAATATGCACTAGGCGCCATGCCCCGCGACGAAACCGCGACCGCTCGCTCCGCTTCAGCTGACGCCGCGCTGGAAAACGCGATCGCCAACGCCGGCGGCGCCTTGGCGCGACACCGGCGCGCCGATGGCCATTGGGTGTTCGAGTTGGAGGCCGACGCGACCATTCCGGCGGAATACGTGCTGCTGGAACACTATCTCGATCGCATCGAGCCCGACCTGCAGCGCCGGATCGGCAACTATCTGCGCGACATTCAGGGCGCGGACGGCGGCTGGCCGCTGTTCTACGATGGCAAGCCCGATCTGTCGGCGACCGTAAAGGCCTATTACGCGCTGAAGGCGATCGGCGACGAGCCGGCGGCGCCGCATATGACGCGCGCACGGGACGCGGTCTTGCGCATGGGCGGCGCCGAGCGCGCCAACGTGTTCACCCGCGTGCTGCTGGCGCTGTTCGGGCAGGTGCCCTGGCGCGCGGTGCCGGTGATGCCGCTCGAATTGATGATTGCGCCGAAATGGTTTCCCATCAACATCTGGCGCGTGTCGGTACTGGTCGCGCACCGTGATCGTTCCGCTGCTGGTGCTGATGGAACTGAAGCCCCGCGCGCGCAATCCACGTGGCGTCGGTGTGGCGGAACTATTCCGCGAGCCGCCTGCTTCGATTCGCGACTGGATTCGCGGCCCGTATCGCTCCGCCTGGGGCCGTTTCTTCAAGGGACTCGATTCGGGGCTGCGCGTCGTCGATCCGTTCGCGCCGAAGCGGCTGCGCCGGCGGCATATCGATCGCGCCGTGGCGTTCGTGCGCGAGCGGCTGAACGGCGACGACGGATTGGGCGGCATTTATCCGGCGATGGCCAACGCGGTGATGATGTTCGACGCGCTCGGCTGCGCCTGGGACCATCCGGATCTGGCGACGGCCTGGTCGTCGGTGCGCAAGCTGCTGGTGATCGGGCCCGAGCGCAGCTACTGCCAGCCCTGTCTCTCGCCGATCTGGGATACCGCGCTGGCGGCGCACGCGGTTGCCGAGGCGGACGGCGCCACGTGCCCGACCGTGGCGGAGGCCTGCGCCTGGCTGATCGAGCGGCAGATCACCAACGTGATCGGCGACTGGGCGGAGGCGCGGCCACGCGTCGCCCCCGGCGGCTGGGCGTTCCAATACGCCAACCCGCATTACCCGGACGTGGACGACACGGCGGTGGTGGGCATGTTGCTGCACCGCAACGGTGATCCGGCGCACGAGGCGGCGATCGCGCGCGCGCGCGACTGGATCATCGGCATGCAGTGCCGCGGCGGCGGCTGGGGCGCGTTCGACGCGGACAACGACCACGATTACCTGAACCACATTCCGTTCGCCGATCACGGCGCGCTGCTCGATCCGCCGACCGCCGACGTGACCGCCCGCTGCATCTCGTTCCTGGCACAGATCGGATTGCCGGCGGATCATCCGGTGCTGGCCCGCGCCGTCGCCTGGCTGCGCGGCGAGCAGGAGCGGGACGGCAGTTGGTTCGGCCGCTGGGGCAGCAACTACATTTACGGCACCTGGTCGGTGCTGTGCGCGCTGAACGCGATCGGCTTGCCGCGCGAGGATTCGGCGATCCGCCGCGCCGTCGCGTTCCTGCTGGAAACGCAGCGCGAGGACGGCGGGTGGGGCGAGGACGAGGAAACCTATGCCGGCGCGCCGCCCGGCCGTTACAAATGCTCGACGCCGTCACACACGTCGTGGGCGCTGCTCGGGCTGATGGCGGCGGGCGAAGCCGAGCATCCGGCGGTGACGGGCGGCGTCGAGTGGCTGACGCGGAATCAGCGCGGCGACGGCGAATGGCCGGAGTTGCCGTACAACGCCGTCGGCTTCCCGCGCGTGTTCTATCTGCGCTATCACGGCTACAGGCAGTTCTTTCCGCTGCTCGCGCTCGCCCGTTTCCGCAACCTGCGGAGCGGCAACAGCCGCCACGTCGCGTATGGATTTTGAGAGCCGCCTTCACCGCCCAGTGGCGACGCGCTGGCGGGAGGTGATCCATCACCGTCGCGCCGGCGACATGATCGAAACGCGCGTCGTCGCGGCGGATGGGCAATCTGGTATTTTGCGCCCCGATCCGCCCGAGATCGATCTGCAACTCGCGCGGATTTACGAGGGCACGGCGCTCGCCCCGCGCTGAATCGGGTGCCGAGCTGTGTCGACTTGGACGCGTCAGGCTATCGTTGCTGAAACTCAAGGAGTGTTCACCATGGCGAATGACTGGGGCCGTGCCGCTATCTACCGTATCTACCGTTCAGCCGGGCTCGCGCTGGCGGGCGCTGTCGCGACGACGCTGCTGGCGCCGGTCGCGGGTTTCGGAGCGCCGGCCGAACGGCAGTACCGCGCCGAGCTTAAGCCGCTCAACGCCTCGGTCGGGGGCGGCGCCACCGGGACGGTAACGCTGACAGTCAAGGGCAAGACCCTGACGATCGACGCGCGCGTGAAAGGACTGAGTTCCCGGTGTGCATATGATCCACATCCACGGCTTCCCCTCCGGGAAGGACACCACATGCGCGGGCCCGGCCCAGGAGACGGACCGCGACAACATCATCGACCTCACCGAGACCGAACCGGTTTCCGGCACCACGCTGATCCCGTTCAACGGGCGCCCGTCGGCGCTCAACATCGGCGGTCCGGGCTATCCGAAAGCCAATACCGCCGGCGTGTTCACCTATCACAGAAAGATCCCGCTGAAGCGGCTCGATACGGCGCTGAAGAAGCAGTTCGGCATCGACAGCCTGCAGCTCGAAAAGCGGGTGATTTACGTTCACGGCGTCCCGGCGAGCACCCGCTTGCCGTCCTCGGTGAAGTCCTTGCCCGGCGTGCCAGCCGTGATCACCTTGCCGGTCGCTTGCGGTCCCATCCAGCCCGCCGGATAGTCACGTGAGCTGGCGCTTGATTGAGCCGAACAATATCGATGATTGACGGCCGGATTGATTGACCTCGCGGCCGACTTTGTTTAGCGCCTCGGCGCGTAACTCGGTTGCGGCGGCCCTGTTTCTGGGGCAAACGCGACTTACTTATTACCCGCATTGGTGGAGGGTTCGATGGCGCAGCTCAAAGGCAGCAAGACCGAGGAAAACCTGAAATACGCGTTCTCTGGCGAATCGCAGGCCAATCGCCGTTACCTGTATTTCGCCCAGAAGGCCGACGTGGAGGGCTACAACGACGTGGCGGCGGTGTTCCGCTCCACCGCCGAGGGCGAGACCGGGCACGCGCATGGTCATCTGGAATACCTGGAGGATGTGGGCGACCCGGCGACCGGCCTGCCGATCGGCAATACGGGGGCCAACCTGAAGGCGGCGATCGCCGGTGAAACCCACGAATACACCGACATGTATCCGGGCATGGCCCGCACCGCGCGCGACGAGGGTTTCGACGAAATCGCCGACTGGTTCGAGACCTTGGCCAAGGCCGAGCGGTCGCACGCCGGCCGCTTCCAGCGGGCGCTCGGCGATCTGACCTGAGCCGCGGCGCGTTCGCCACCGGCGCCCCGGCCGGCTCCCGGCCGGGGCCGCGTATTTTCTGCGCATTTCAGAGACAGCAGCGATGAGAGAAGGCGGCCTCGAGGCCCCGACCCGCCAGCCGATCGCCTGGCAGGACCCAGACTTTACCGACCCGACCAAACTCGACGCCGAGATGCGCCGGGTGTTCGACGTCTGCCACGGCTGCCGCCGCTGCTTCAATCTCTGCGACTCATTCCCCCGCCTGTTCGACCTGATCGACGAATCGCGCACGGGCGAACTGGACGCGGTCGAGAGCAAGGATTTCGGCCGGGTCGTGGATGCCTGCACGCTCTGCGACATGTGCTTCATGACGAAGTGCCCGTACGTGCCGCCGCACCCCTTCGCGATCGATTTTCCCCACTTGATGCTGCGCCATCGCGTGGCCGAGACGCGGCAGAAGGGCGTCCCGCGGGCCGACCGCGAGCTGGCGAAAACCGACCGCAACGGCCGCCTCGCCGCCGCTGCGGCGGGCCTCGCCAACTGGGCGAGCGATACGAAAAACCAGCGCGCGCGGCCGGTGCTGGAACGCGTAGCCGGCCTGCACCACGAGGCGGCGCTGCCGCGCTTCCATCGCGACACCTTCGTGAAGCAGGCGAAGGCCGGTGCGCCGGACGTGAACCGCGACGCGCCAGCGTACGGCCGCAAGGCCGTGCTTTATGCGACCTGCTTCGTCAACTACAACGACCCCGAGGTCGGCGCGGCCACCCGCGGCGTTCTGGCGCGCAACGGCGTGGAAACCGAGGTCGTCTATCCGCGCTGCTGCGGCATGCCGCTCCTGGAGCAGGGCGCGATCGCCGAGGTCGCCGAGGCCGCCGGCGCCGTGGCCGCCGAACTGCGCGCCTGGATCGACAACGGCTACGACATCATCGCGCTCGTGCCCTCCTGCGCGCTGATGCTGAAATTCGAGTGGCCGCTGATCGTGCCGGAGGATGCGGCGGTGAAGCGGCTCGCGGCCGCCACCTACGACGTCAGCGAATACGTGGTCGACATCGCCCGCAAGGAGGGTCTGGCGCCCGGACTGCGGCCGATCGAGGGTGGCGTCGCGCTGCATCTGGCCTGCCACGCGCGGGCGCAGAACATGGGGCCGAAGGCGGCCGAAATGCTGCGGCTGGTACCCGATGCCGACGTGAAGGTGATCGAGCGCTGCTCCGGCCACGGCGGCTCCTGGGGGTTCAAGGCCGAACATTTCGAGACCGCGCTGAAGGTCGGCCGTCCGACGGCCAAGCAGGTGCAATCGTCGGGAAAGAAATTCGTCACCTCCGAATGCCCGCTCGCTGGCATGCACATCCGGCAGGGGCTGGAGAAACTCGACGGCGAGGCGTCGCCGCCCACGCTCATCACCCACCCCATCCAGTTGCTCGCCCGCGCCTACGGGCTCGGCTGAGCGCATCCGGGACCAGCCATGCCGAACAAGCACCGCATCGAGCCCGCCGACATCATGCCGATGGCCGAATACGCGAAGGTCAGGGGCGAGCGGAAGCGCGAGATCGCCGCGCTGAAGCAGCGCCGCCGCGTCGAGGTCGGACCGTTCGTCACCTTCTTCTTCGAGAACCGCGCCACGATGCTGCAGCAGGTCCACGAGATGCTGCACATTGAGCAGGGCGGGGCGGAGCAGGTGGCCGATGAACTGGCGGCCTACAACCCGCTGATTCCCGACGGGCGCGAGTTGACCGCCACCTTCATGATCGAGATCGACGATCCGGACCGGCGGCGGCGGGAATTGGGAAAACTCGGCGGCATCGAGGAGAGCGCGTTCCTGCGCTTCGGCGGCGAGCAAATCCGGGCCGAGCCGGAGCAGGACCAGGACCGCACCACCGCCGAGGGCAAGGCGTCATCGGTGCAATTCGTCCATTTCCGCTTCACCCCGGCGCAGATCGCGGGTTTCCGCGAACCGGGGACCGAGGTGATGCTCGGCCTCGATCACCCGAACTACCGCCACATGGCCGTGCTGTCCGAGCCGGTCCACGCCGAACTCGCCCAGGATTTCGACTGATCGGCTAACTTCGGCGATTGCCGGGCCTGACCGGGCCATGAGCGGCGGCGTCATTGCCGGGCTCGGATATCTGATCCGGGAGCTACATGCGCTTGCCCCTCCGGGCGCGGCGGGCGCAATATCGCGCCAGCCCGATCAGGATCTCATCGATGCGCCTGGAACCTTTCCGTCCCCTCCGTGCCGCGACGCTGGCCTTGGCGACCGTGCTCGCCGCGCCGCTCGCCTGCGGCGTCGCGCTCGCGCCGGCCTACGCCCGAGAAGCGCCCGCGAGCTTCGCGGATCTCGCGGCCGAGTTGCTGCCCAGCGTGGTGAACGTTTCCAGCAGCCAAAGCCTGCAGGCGGGGGCTGAAAAGAACGAGCCGGATGTGCCCGGTCTGTCGCCCGGCTCGCCGTTCGAAAAATTCTTCCACGATTTCATGGAGCGCAACCGGCCGGGCAAGCACGGCAGCGAGCCGTCGCTGCCGCGCAAGATGCAGAGCCTCGGCTCCGGCTTCATCATCGATCCGTCCGGCATCGTGGTGACCAACAACCACGTCATCGACGGCGCCGACGAGATCACCGTGACCTTGCACGATGGCACGACCCTGAAGGGCAAGCTGATCGGCCGCGACGAGCGGACGGATCTCGCGGTGATCAAGGTGAAGGCCGACAAGCCGCTGCCGGCGCTGAAGTTCGGCGACAGCGACGGCCACCGGGTCGGCGACTGGGTGCTGGCGATCGGTAATCCGTTCGGCCTCGGCGGCACCGTCACCGCCGGCATCATCAGCGCGCGCGGCCGCGACATCCAGCAGGGCCCGTACGACGACTTCATCCAGACCGATGCGCCGATCAACCGCGGCAACTCGGGCGGGCCGCTGTTCGACATGCAAGGCGAGGTCATCGGCATCAATACCGCCATCTACTCGCCCTCCGGCGGCTCCATCGGCATCGGGTTCGCCATCCCGTCCAATCTGGCGAAGACCGTGGTCGCGCAACTCGTGAAATACGGCCATGCCCGGCGCGGTTGGCTCGGCGTGCGCATCCAGCAGGTCACGCCGGACATCGCCGAGAGCCTCGGGCTGAAGCATGCGGCGGGCGCGATGGTGGCCGGCGTGAACGACGGCGGACCGGCCGACAACGCGCATATCCACAACGGCGACGTCATCTTGAAATTCAACCACCAGGACGTGAAGGAGATGCGCAACCTGCCGCGGCTGGTTGCGGAGACGCCGATCGGCGAGACGGTGCCGGTGGAGGTCTGGCGCGGCGGCAAGGAGCAGACGTTGCGGGCGACCGTCGCCGAGATGCCCGACGATACGGTGCAGGTCGCCGCCAAGGTGCCGGCGAAGACCCCGCCGGCCGAGAGCCCGTCCAGCCTCGCCGGTTTCGGCATGCATGTCTCGCCGATCACCAAGGAGACCCGCGACAAGTATCAATTGAACGCGGACCAGAAGGGCGTCGTGATCACCGAGGTGACGTCGGACAGCCCGGCCGCGCAGCACGGGCTGAAGGCCGGCGATGTGATCGTGCAGGTGCTGCAGGACCAGGTGAACACGCCGGCCGAGTTGCGCGACCGGGTGGACCGCATCCGTCGCCAGAACCGCAAATCGGTGCTGATGCTGGTGCAGAACCAGGACGGCTTGCACTGGGTCCCGCTGCCCCTGGACGCGAACTCGCCCAGCTCGCAGCGCAAGCCGGGGTAAGCTGCCTGCCGAAACCGACGAGTCGGTCACGATCAGCCGATCCGACTGGGAGGCGCTGCTGAATGCCTTGGACGACGCCGAGGATCTCGCGGCTGTCTATGCCCGGCGCGCCGAGGAGAAGGCCCGCGGCAAGGATGCGGCAAGGATCAGGTACGGCGAAATTATCTCACGGGCGAGGAAGCCGAGCGGTTATGGGCAGGCGAGAACCCGGCCAGGCTCTGGCGGGAGAAGCGGGGGCTCACGACAGATGCCTTGGCCGCCGCCGCCGGAATTCCGGTCAGGCTTGTGAACAGGATCGAGGCGGGCGAGACGCTGGGCAGTGCCAATTCGGTTCGGAAGATCGCTGTCGCACTGCAAGTCCCGACGGAATGGCTGCTGGACCAAGAGCCCGGCCGAATCGCGCCTAATCCGCGCTGAACTCCTGCACGCGGTAGCCCTGCACGAACAGCAGGGCGCGCAGATCGGCGTGATCGATGCGGGCGGGGATCGCCGCGGCCACGATCGGCTTGGCGTGGAACGCAATCCCGAGCCCGGCCTCGCGCAACATGTCGAGATCGTTCGCGCCGTCGCCCACCGCCATCGTCTGCGCGCGGTCGAGCCGCTTGGCCGCGGTGATCGTCACCAGCGTGTCGCGCTTTGCGTCGCGGTCCAGCACCGGTTCCGCCACCTTGCCGGTCAGCACGCTGCCGTCGTCCAAGAGCGTGTTGGCGTGGTGGATGTCGAAGCCGAGCAGGTGCGCGACCCGGCTGGTGAACCAGGTAAATCCGCCGGAAACCAAGACCGTGGTCGCGCCGTGCGCGCGCATGGTCCCGACAAGTTCGCGCGCGCCCGCCATGAGCCGGACCGAGCGCCAGGCGGCTTCCAGCGCGTCGCAGGGCAGGCCCTTCAGCATTGCGACGCGCTGGCGCAGTGCGTCGGCGAAGTCGATCTCGCCGTTCATGCTCCGCCTTGTGATCGCGGCGATCTCGTCCTTGAGGCCGGCTTGTTCCGCCAACTCGTCCAGCGTTTCGGCATCCAGGATGGTGCTGTCCATGTCAGCGACCAGCAGGCGCTTGCGTCGGCCCGCCTCCGCCGTCGCCACGGCGTCCACGGCGCGGCCGCGTAGCGCCGCGCGGATCGCGGGCAGGTCGGGCGCAAGCGGGCAGGGGATGTCCACGGCCTCGCCGGGCGACAGCACCTGCTCCGGCCCACCGCCGATCCTATGTCGTATTCGTGCGATCAGATCGGAATCGAGCGTGTCGCCCGGGGCGGCGATCAGGGTGACGATGTGGGACATGCGCTGCCGAACTTGCGAACGCCCCGGCCCGCGCGCAAGCCGTGGCTGAGCGGACGGCGCTGATCGTCGCGGGACCGACCGCGAGCGGCAAGTCGGCGCTGGCGCTGGCGCTGGCGGAGCGGCTCGGCGCCACCGTCATCAACGCCGATGCCATGCAGGTCTATCGGGAGCTGAGCGTCCTGACCGCGCGCCCGACGCCGGAGGACGAGGCGCGCGCGCCCCATGCGCTCTACGGCGTCCGTCCCGCCGCCGAGCCGGGCAACGCCGCCTGGTGGCGCGAGGCGGCGCTGGCGGCGATGGCCGACGCCGGGCTGCCCATCCTGTGCGGCGGTAGCGGTCTCTATTTCGCCGCGCTGGTCGATGGCCTGGCCGACATCCCCGATCCCGGTCCGGCGGCGCGGGCCGAGGCGCGGGCACTGCTCGCCGGGATCGGCCCGGCGGCGCTGCACGCCCGCTTGGCCGAGGTGGACCCGGGAACCGCTGGCCGCCTCGCCCCGTGCGACCAGCAGCGCATCGCGCGGGCCTGGGAGGTCTGGCGCGGCACCGGGCGAAACCTCGCCGCATGGCTGGCGGCGGGTGCGCGCCCGGCGCCGTGGCGTTTCAAGGCGATCCTACTCGACCCGCCGCGCGATCTGCTGCGCGCCGCCATTGCCAGGCGCTTCGACGCGATGCTGGCGCGCGGTGCGCTCGCCGAGGCCGAGGCGTTGCTGGCGCTCCGGCTGGATCGCAGCCTGCCGGCGATGCGGGCGCACGGCGTGCCGGAATTTGCCGCCCATCTGCGCGGCGAGATCGGCCCGGCGGAGGTCGCGCGCCGGGTCGTGCTGGCGACCGGCCAGTATGCCAAGCGACAGACCACTTGGTTCCGACACCACCGGCTTGGCCACGCCGTCCGCACGATAAATGCGCGCTTCGGCGAGACTGCGCAATTTTCGGAGCAATTCATGGCTGATCTGCTTAGCTTCGTTCGCGATCCGGGTTGACGCGCGGCCGCCGGCGGGCCTAGCTCTGGTCAGCGCCGCGGTCTGTGCCGGCGCTATTGCTGTTCGAGGACGCGGTCATGGCCGAACAACCGACCCAATCCGGCGCCGAGGTGCTGCTGCGCGCGCTCAAGGACGAGGGCGTGGAGGTCATTTTTGGCTATCCCGGTGGTGCGGTCCTGCCGATCTACGACGCGATCTTCAACCAGAACGCGATCCGCCA
This sequence comes from uncultured Alphaproteobacteria bacterium, assembly GCA_963761015.1. Taxonomy (GTDB): domain Bacteria; phylum Pseudomonadota; class Alphaproteobacteria; order Acetobacterales; family Acetobacteraceae; genus CAVXFL01. The sequence goes on along the minus strand of CAVXFL010000011.1, from coordinate 57,613 downwards.
CATCCTCGTGCGCCACGAGCAGGCCGCGGTGCATGCCGCCGAGGGCTACGCGCGCTCGACCGGCCGGGTCGGCGTCGTGCTGGTGACCAGCGGGCCGGGCGCGACCAACGCCGTCACCGGGCTCGTTGATGCGCTGATGGACAGCGTTCCGGTGGTCTGCCTGACCGGCCAGGTGCCCACGCACCTGATCGGAAACGACGCGTTCCAGGAGGCCGACACCACCGGCATCACCCGCCCGGCGACCAAGCACAATTACCTGGTGAAGAAGGCGGGCGATCTGGCGCGCGTGGTGCACGAGGCGTTCTACGTCGCGCGCAGCGGCCGCCCCGGCCCGGTGCTGATCGATTTGCCCAAGGACATCGTCATCAACCCGGCGCCGTACATGCCGGCCACGGCCGACGAGCACCGCAGCTATCGCCCGATCACCGCGCCCGATCCCGCCGCCATCGCGCAGGCCGTCGCACTGCTGAAACACGCGAAGCGGCCGGTCATCTACACCGGCGGTGGCGTCATCAATGCCGGCGAGAACGCCGCCCGGGCGCTGACCGAGTTCGTCCGCGAGACCGGGTTTCCCTGCACGAGCACCTTGATGGGCCTCGGCGCCTGCCCGGCCAGCGATCCGCAATTCCTCGGCATGCTGGGGATGCACGGCACCTACGAGGCCAACCTCGCCATGCACGGCTGCGACGTGATGCTGGCGGTCGGCGCGCGGTTCGACGACCGCGTGACAGGCCGGCTCGACCGCGTTCAGCCCCGGATCGAAGAAGATCCACATCGACATCGATCCCTCCAGCATTAACAAGAACGTCATGGTGGACGTGCCGGTCGTCGCGGATGCCGGGCGCGCGCTGGAGGCGCTGCTCGCCGCATGGCGCCGCGATCCGGCCGAGCCGGACCGCGCGGAACTCGCCGCCTGGTGGCGGCGGATCGACGAATGGCGCGCGCGCGACAGTCTGCGCTTCAAGCAGGACATGCGCCCGGGCGCGATCATCAAGCCGCAGCACGCCATCCGGCGGCTTTACGACCTGACACGCGACATCGGCCGCGAGGTGTTCATCACCACCGAAGTCGGCCAGCACCAGATGTGGGCGGCGCAGCACTTCCATTTCGAGCGCCCGCACCACTGGATGACCAGCGGCGGCCTCGGCACGATGGGCTACGGGTTGCCGGCAGCGATGGGCGTGCAGATCGCGCACCCGGACGCGCTGGTGATCGACATCGCCGGCGAAGCCAGCATCCTGATGAACATCCAGGAGATGAGCACGATCGCGCCAGTATCGGCTGCCGGTGAAGGTGTTCATTCTGAACAACCAATATATGGGCATGGTGCGGCAGTGGCAGGAATTGCTGCACGGCGGGCGCTACGCCGAAAGCTACACCGCCGCCCTGCCGGATTTCGTCAAGCTCGCCGACAGCTTCCACGGCGTCGGGCTGCGCGCGCAGAGCGTCGACGAGCTGGACGAGGTGATTCGCGAGATGCTCGCCTGCGACCGCGCGGTGATTGCCGACATCGCCGTCGATCAGAAGGAGAACTGCTTCCCGATGATCCCGAGCGGCGCCGCGCATAACGAAATGATCCTCGGCGTCGAGCAGGAGGACCGCGCGGCCGGCATCACCGACGAGGGATTGGTGCTGGTGTGATGGTGCCTCCTGTAAACCCGGTCCGGCAAGGGCCGACACCCTAGGCAATGCCAAACACCGCCCCGCCGACCACGTTCCGCGTTGCCACCATTTCCGTCCTCGTCGAGAACGAGGCCGGCGTGCTGGCGCGCGTCATCGGCCTGTTCTCCGGCCGCGGCTACAATATCGATAGCCTCACCGTGGCGCCGGTGGACGACAGTCGCACGCGCTCGCGCATCAACATCGTCACCTCCGGTACCGAAATGGTCATCGAGCAGATCAAGGCGCAGCTCGATCGGCTGGTGCCGGTGCATCGGGTCGAGGATCTGACGCTAGAAGGCCCGCATCTGGCGCGCGAAATGGCGCTGATCAAGGTCGTCGTCGAAGGCGAGAAGCGCGCCGAGGCGCTGCGCCTCGCCGACGCCTTCCGCGCCCGCGTCGTGGATGCGACGACGAAGAGCTTCGTGTTCGAAATGACCGGCAATCCGGACAAGCTGGATGCCTTTCTGGAACTGATGCGCCCGCTCGGCCTCGCCGAAGTGTCGCGCACCGGCGTCGCGGCGATAGCGCGCGGCACGCGAACGATCTGACCGGTCAAGCTTGATGCTCACGCCGCAAGCGCCCCGTTTCAACCCCTCCCCCCATCCCCTCCCGCAAGGGGAGGGGAGTTGGCCCGATGCACAAGGAGAGTTAGATGCGAGTTTATTACGACCGTGACGCCGATGTGAACCTGATCAAGGGCAAGCGGGTCGCGATCATCGGCTACGGCAGCCAGGGCCATGCCCACGCCAACAATCTGCACGATTCCGGCGTGAAGGACGTGGTGGTCGGGTTGCGCCCGAACTCCGGCGGCGTAGCCAAGGCGGAAGCCGCCGGCCTGCGCGTGCAGGATCCGGCGGACGCGGCCAAGTGGGCCGACGTGGTCATGGTGCTGACGCCCGACGAGGGCCAGGGCGATCTCTACCGGGAAAAACTCGGCCCCAAAATGAAATCCGGCGCCGCGCTCGCCTTCGCCCACGGGCTGAACATCCATTTCAACCTGATCGATCCGCGCCCAGATATCGACGTGTTCATGATCGCGCCGAAAGCGCCAGGCCACACGGTGCGCAACGAATACGCGCATGGCGGCGGCGTGCCGATGCTGGTGGCGGTGGCGCAGAACCCCTCGGGGAACGCGCTGGAACTGGCGCTGAGCTACGCCAGCGCCATCGGCGGCGGGCGCGCCGGCATCGTCGAAACGACGTTCAAAGAGGAATGCGAGACCGATCTGTTCGGCGAACAGGTGGTGCTCTGCGGCGGTCTGGTCGAGCTGATCAAGGGCGGCTACGAGACGCTCGTGGAGGCCGGTTACGCGCCAGAAATGGCCTATTTCGAGTGCCTGCACGAGGTGAAGCTGATCGTCGACCTGATCTACGAGGGCGGCATCGCCAACATGAACTACTCGGTGAGCAACACCGCCGAGTACGGCGAATATGTCAGCGGCCCGCGCATCATCAACGCGGACGTGCGCGCCGAGATGAAGCGGGTGCTCGCCGACATCCAATCGGGCCGTTTCGCGCGCGACTGGATGCTGGAGAACCGGGTGAACCAGACCAGCTTCAAGGCCATGCGCCGCCGCAACGCCGAACACCCGATCGAGCAGGTCGGGGAGAAGCTGCGCGCGATGATGCCCTGGATCGCCAAGAACAAGCTGGTGGACAAGAGTCGGAACTGAAACTGTCGGCGCGGCGAACGCCGTGCATGCACCGTCGCGCGATCGAGGCTCAGTGCCTTGGCTCGGCCATGCGGCGGTGCATCTCGGCGACGGCGCCGGCCGGCGCGATTTGCGCGATGGCGGCTTGCAGCTTGTTCTGCCAGCCGGGCACCACGTCGCCGGTGCCCTTCATCATCGCCTCGAAGCCGACTTTCGCCACCTCCACCGGATCGGCCTTCTTCTGCTGGCCTATCTTGGTGTCCAGCATGTCGGCCCGTTCGAAGAACTCGGTCTCGGTCGCGCCCGGCATCAGGCAGGTCACGCTGACGCCGCTGTTCCACAGCTCATGGCGCAAGGCAAACGAAAAACTGTCCAGGAAGGCTTTGCTCGCGTTGTAGACCGCCTGATACGTGCCCGGCATGAAGCCGGCGATCGAGCCCGTGATCAGGATGCGCCCCGATCCGGCCGCGCGCATATCGCGGCCGACCTTGTGGATCAGCAGCAGCGTGCCAGTGATGTTGATGGCGATCACGCGCCGCCAGTCCTTCGGGTCCTGGTCCAGGAACCCATGTCCGAGGCCGCGCCCGGCATTCGCCAGAAGCGCGCCCACCTTGCAGCCCCGCGTGGCGGCATACAGCTTCTCCACCCCCTCTTCCGTGGCGAGATCGGCTTGCACCAACTCCGCCGCCGCGCCGTTCTGACCGAGCTTGGCCGCTGCTTGCTCGATCTCGGGCTCGTCGGCGGCGATCAGCACGTCGAAGCCGTTTTGCACGCAGCAGCGGGCCAACTCGAACCCGATGCCGTTGTTCGAGGCGCCGGTCACGATGGCGAAGGAGCGGGTCGCGGAGGCCATGATCGGAATTTCCTGAAGTGCTCAGGTCCTCAACAAGTGCGCCATCGCGGGTTTTCCGCTCTGGCGCGGCGGTTTCGAAAGCGTGAAATCGCGCCCAACCGAATCCCGAAGCGGCATGGCTGAACGGGACCTTGCGCAAAGCCGGCTGGAGGCATAGCTTAAAACCATGTTTAGCTGCGCGCCTGCCCTGTTCTGCATGGCTCGCACCCTCAAGCGGTGCGCCGCGCGACTGTTTTGCCTCGGCCTGATCCTGCGACTTATCCGCCCCTGGGCGTAACCCCGGCGGCATTTTGCCCGCCGGCGCGCTCAGGGGTCGATCGGGGTCCCCTCGCCCGCGGGTAGAAGGACCCAGCGCCGCAGCAACCGTTCCCGAGGACCAACCCATGCCCATCGAACACCCGAGCTTCGGCACGCTGCCCGAAGACCGCGTCATCATCTTCGACACCACACTGCGCGATGGCGAGCAGTCGCCCGGCTTCTCCATGAATTTGCAGGAGAAGCTGCGCATGGCCGAGGCGCTCGCCGAACTCGGCGTCGATGTCATGGAGGCCGGATTCCCGATCGCCAGCCCCGGCGATTACGAGGCCGTGCGCGCCATCGCGGAATCCAGCATCGGCCAGTCGCCCGACGGCCCGGTGATCTGCGGCCTCGCCCGCTCCGGCCGCGAGGACGTGATGCGCGCGGGCGAGGCGGTGAAGCCGGCCCGCCGCAAGCGCATCCACAGCTTCATCAGCACCAGCGCGCTGCACATGAAATACAAGCTGCGCATGGAGCCGCACGACGTGCTGCAGGCGGTCGGCGACAGCGTCACCCTCGCCCGCCAGTACACCGACGACGTGGAGTGGTCCGCTGAGGACGGCAGCCGCACCGAGCCCGACTTCCTCTGCCGCTGCGTCGAGGCGGCGATCGCCGCCGGCGCCACCACCATCAACATCCCCGATACGGTCGGCTACGCGCTGCCGGAGGACCTCGCCGGCATCTTCACCATGCTGCGCGAGCGGGTGCCGGGGACCGAGAAGGTGATCCTCTCCGCCCACAACCACAACGATCTGGGCCTCGCTGTCGCCAACACGCTCGCGGCTATCCGCGCCGGGGTGCGCCAGGTGGAGTGCACGATCAACGGTATCGGCGAGCGCGCCGGCAACGCGTCGCTGGAGGAGATCGTCATGGCGCTGCGCACCCGCCACGACGCCATCCCGACCACGAACGGCATCCGCACCACCGAGATCCTGAAAGTGTCGAAGCTGCTTTCGGCGGTCACCGGTTTCGACGTGCAGCCGAACAAGGCGATCGTCGGGCGCAATGCCTTTGCCCACGAGGCCGGCATCCACCAAGACGGGGTGCTGAAGAACGCCGCCACCTATGAAATCATGACCCCCGAAAGCGTGGGCTGGAACCGCTCGTCCCTGGTCATGGGCAAGCACTCGGGCCGCGCCGCCTTCCGCGACAAGCTGCGCCAGCTCGGCTACGGGGAGGTCGGCGACAACCAGCTGAACGACGCGTTCCGCCGCTTCAAGGACCTGGCCGACCGCAAGAAGGTCGTCTACGACGAGGACATCATCGCTCTGGTGGACGACGAGGTGGTGCGCGGCCACGACCGCATCCGTTTCGTCTCGCTCGAGGTGCAGGCCGGCTCGAAGGCGGCCTCGCGCGCCGCCCTGGAGCTAGAGATCGACGGCGCGGCCCGCGCCGCGACCGCGTCCGGCGACGGCCCGGTGGACGCGACCTTCCACGCCATCCGGGAAATCTTTCCCCACGAGGCGGAGCTGAAACTGTTCTCGGTGGGCGCCGTCACTGGCGGCACCGACGCGCAGGCGCGGGTGACGGTGCGGCTGGAGGAAAAGGGCAAAATGGTGGACGGGCAGGGGGCGGATACCGACACGATCGTCGCCTCCGCCCGGGCCTACGTTCACGCCCTCAACAAGCTCCTGGTCAAGCGCATGCGGACCGAACCGAAGGCGCTGACCGCCTGAGCGGCAAATCGGCTCGCGTGCCGCCGGACGCGGCGCGTGAGCCGGCGTTCGCGTTACGGCGCCGTGACCGCGCCGGTGAGCGCCCCGACGCCGCCGCCGATCAAAGCGCCGGTTCCGGCATTGCCACCGCTGGCGGCTCCGATGGCCGCGCCGCCGGCCGCGCCGATCGCGCCGCCGCTCAACGCGCGCTGCCCCGGCGTGTAACCGCAGCCGGCCATGCCCACGGCCAAGCTTCCCATAAGCAGCGACATCCCGATCAGCCGACGAATCATGGTGTATTCTCCTCGCTCGACTTGGTCTTCACTCAAGGTGTGAAATGGATCGGAAGGCGCGAGGTTCCCCCGTCCCGCTCACCTTTCTGCTATGCTGGTCACGGCCGGCTCGCCGCGCCCGCGCGATTGCCGGTCCTACCCGGCCCAGGCGCGGCCGGCATCGTGCGGCGCGCTGAAAATCGTGTTACCATGACGTCAATCCTCGGTGTCCATTCTGCAACCAGCCGCGAGGGGCGGCCGGTCGGCCACGTCGCGGCCGGGCGATAAGGGGCGATCTTAAACAATCCCGCCCTTGCCCGTCGGGAACTCGCCCGCTAAGCCCTGTGGCCTCGGTACAACAACGCATTAAAGGTTCATCGGATGTTTTCACGGCTGCTCGGCATCATGTCCGCCGACATGGCCATCGACCTCGGCACCGCGAACACGCTGGTCTACGTGAAGGGGCGGGGCATTGTGCTGGCCGAGCCGAGCGTGGTCGCGATCGCCGACGTCCGCGGCAAGAAGCAGGTTCTGGCGGTCGGCGAGGAGGCCAAGAACATGCTCGGCCGGACGCCCGGAAACATTACCGCGATCCGGCCGCTGCGCGACGGCGTGATCGCCGATTTCGAGGTCGCGGAGGAAATGATCAAGCATTTCATCCGCAAAGTGCATCACCGGCGCGGCTTCGCCTCGCCGATGATCGTCGTCTGCGTCCCCTCCGGCTCGACGGCGGTGGAGCGCCGCGCCATCCAGGAGAGCGCCGAGAGCGCCGGGGCGCGGCGCGTCCTGCTGATCGAGGAGCCGATGGCCGCGGCCATCGGCGCCGGTCTGCCGGTCACCGAACCCTCGGGCAGCATGGTCGTCGACGTCGGCGGCGGCACCACCGAGGTGGCGATAATTTCACTGGGCGGTATCGTCTATTCGCGCAGCGTCCGCGTTGGCGGCGACAAGATGGACGAGTCGATCATCAGCTACATCCGCCGCCATCATAATCTGCTGATCGGGGAGAGCACCGCCGAGCGGATCAAGATCGACATCGGCGCCGCCAATCAGCCGTTCGACAGCGACGAGGGGCCGCTGCGCGAGGTGCGTGGGCGGGACCTGATGAACGGCGTGCCGCGCGAGGTCATGGTCAGCCAGCGCCAGATCGCCGACAGCCTCGCCGAGCCGGTCAGCGCCATCGTCGAGGCGGTCAAGGTCGCGCTCGAGAACACGCCCCCTGAACTCGCGGCCGACATCGTCGATAAAGGTGTTGTGCTCACCGGCGGCGGCGCGCTGCTGCACCGGCTGGATCAGGTGCTCCGCGACGCCACCGGCCTGCCGGTCCTGGTCGCCGAGGACGCCTTGCAGTGCGTGGCGCTCGGGACCGGGCGGGCATTGGAGGAGATGAAGCGACTCCGGAATGTGCTGACCACAATGTACCTGACGTAAGGTACGAGCCGCCGCGGCCGGCGGTGGGTGAACGAGGAGCGAGCGGAGACGTGATCCGGCTGTCCATTCCGGTCCGGCAGGCGTTGTCGAAACTGACTTTACCGGTGCTGATCGTGCTGGCGTTCGGGCTGATGTTGGTCGGCAAGGCGGACGCGCTGCTGGGCGAGCGGGCACGGACGGGGCTCGACGACCTGCTTGCGCCGGTCTACGCCGCCATGTCCGGCCCGATGGCCCGGGTCCACCGCGATATCGATTACCTGCGGGGGATCTGGTCGGTCGCCGCCGAGAACGTCCGGCTTCGTGAGGAAAACGCGCGCCTGCGCAAGTGGCACGACGTCGCGCTGTCGCTCATCACCGAGAACGAAGCGCTGAAGGCCAACCTGCACTGGATTCCCGATCCCAAGGTTGCGTTCGTCACTGCCCGGGTGGCCACCGACACCGGCGGCGTCTACGCCCGCTCGGTGCTGCTCGCCGACGGCCCGAACAACGACGTGCGCAAGGGCGAGATCGCGGTCGATGACAGCGGCCTGGTCGGGCGTGTCACCGAGGTGGGCGCGCGCAGCGCCCGCGTGCTGCTGATCACTGACATAAACAGCCGCGTGCCGGTGACCCTGGAAACTACCCGGGCTCACGCCATGCTGATGGGCACCAACGGACCGAGGCCGCACCTGATGTTCTGGCCCGAGGCGACGCCGCCCAAGGAGGGCGAGCGCGTGGTCACCTCGGCGGAAGCCAACGTATTCCCCGGCAACCTGCCGGTCGGCACCGTCCACTACACCGCCAAGAAGGTCCCCGAGGTAATCCCGGTGGCGCGGCTCGATCAACTGGAGATCGTCCGTCTGTTCGACTACGGGCTGCACGGGGTCGTGGCCCCGGAATCCGCCGCCCGCCCGCCGGCGCGCGGCCTGCAGGCGCGGGGCGAGCCCCGGGCCAAGGTTCTGCCCGTGGCGCCCAAGGCTCTCCCCGTGCCGCCGCCGCTCCCGGCCGCGACACGCTGAGGCCGCGGGCGATCGGCGATGGACAAGCTTCCAGGCATCCGGCCCCGGCCGACCTTGCTGCGGCGGCTCGACATGGCCAGCCGCATGTGCTTCCCGGCGGTCAGCACGATCCTGCTCTTGCTGCTGCTGGCCGCGCCGCTGCGATTGCCCGCGCAGGCCGAACTGCAACTCGCCCTCATGCTGGGCTGCGTGTTCTTCTGGTCGCTCTACCGTCCCGCGACCATGCCCCCGCCGATGGTGTTTCTGATCGGCGTGTTGGCCGACCTGCTCGGGGACGGCCCGATCGGGGTGAGCGTGCTGATTTTCCTGCTCGTGCAGGCCGTAGTGTTCCGCTTGCGCCATACGCTGGCGCGGCAGGGGTTCCTGCTGGTCTGGCTGGTCTTCCTGCTCGTCGCCATCGCGGCGATCGCCGTGGACTGGGCGCTCGCTTCCGTGCTGGCGCTCCGGGTTCTGCCCCCCGGCCCTGCTCTGTTTCAGGCGCTGATCGCGGCGGGCGTCTATCCCGCCTTCGCGCTGTTGCTGGCGAAAGCGCATCGCGGCATCGCCGCGCCCGAGGAGGCGTAGCATGCCGGTCGACCCCGACCTCAAGCGCCGCACCGTCTTCACCCGTCGCGCCCTGCTGGTCGCGGGCGGCCAGGTTGCCGCGCTCGGGGTGCTCGCCGGCAAGCTGTACCAGATCCAGATCGTCGAGGGCTCGCGCTACGCCCTCATGGCGAAAAGCAACCGGATCAGCGCCCGCCTGGTCGCGCCGCCGCGCGGGCGCATCCTCGATCGCTTCGGCACCGATCTCGCCGGCAACAAGCCGAACTGGCGCGCCCTGCTGGTCGCCGAGCAGGCGGACAGCGTCGAGAACACGCTCGATCGCTTCAACAGCCTAGTGCCGTTGACCGATCGCGACCGCGTGCGCATCGACCGCGACCTGCGCCGCAACCGCCGCTTCATCCCGGTGCTGGTGAAGGACTTCCTGACCTGGGACGACATGGCGCGGATCGAGGTGAATGCCCCCGATCTGCCGGGCATCCTGGTCGATATCGGCAACGTGCGGCAGTATCCGTTCGGCCCGACCCTGGCGCATGTCGTCGGCTATGTCGCGCCGCCGACCGAGAAGGATCTCGGCGACGATCCGATGATGGCGCTGCCCGGCATCCGCATCGGCCGGTCTGCCATCGAGAAATACCACGACAAGCTGCTGCGCGGCCGCGCCGGCGTGGTGCAGCTGGAAGTGAACGCGGTCGGTCGCGTGATCCGCGAACTCGATCGCGACGAAGGCACGCCGGGGGCCGAAATCGGCCTGACCATCGACACCGAGCTGCAGCAGCAGGTGATGAGCCGGCTCGGCGACCAGAGCGCGAGCGCCGTCGTGCTCGACGCGCGCAACGGCGAAGTGATGGCGATGGCCACCAATCCGTCGTTCGACCCGAGCCTGTTCAATTCGGGGATTTCGCAAGCGCAATGGAACGAATGGACGAAGGACAGTCGCACGCCGCTCATCAATAAGGCGGTGGCCGGACTGTACGCGCCGGGCTCGACGTTCAAGATGTGTACGGCGCTGGCCGGGCTGGAAGCCGGCACGCTGACCCCGTCCGACCGCATCAACTGCAAGGGCTACATCGATCTCGGCAAATCCCGATTCCATTGCTGGCGGCGAGGCGGACATGGCTCGCTCGATCTGCGTAACGGGCTGAAGCACAGTTGCGACGTGTTCTTCTACACCGTGGCGCTGCGCACCGGCGCCGACCGGATCGCCGCCATGGCCCAGCGCCTCGGCATGGGCGTGAAGCTCGATATCGAGCTGCCGGAGCAGAAGCACGGTCTGGCGCCGACCAAGGAATGGCGTGAAAGCGAGGGCTATCGCTGGAATCTCGGCGATACGGTGGTATACGGGATTGGGCAGGGCTTCCTGCAGCTCACGCCGTTGCAGCTCGCCACCTATGTCTCGCGTCTGGCGACCGGGCGCGCGTTGCAGCCGCATCTGACGCGCACGATCAACGGCATCACGCAGCCGGGCCGGAACCCGGAGGACTGGCCGCCGCTGGACTTGCCGGCAAAATATTTGCACGTCGTGCGCGCCGGTATGTACGCCGTGGTGAACGAGCGGGGCGGCACCGCGCCGATCGCGCGGCTGAACATTCCCGGTGTGCAGCTCGCCGGAAAGACCGGCTCCACCCAAGTGCATCGGGTCTCCCGCGAATTGCGCGAGCACGGCCATTTCGATTCGTCAAAGCTGCCCTGGAAGTTGCGTCCGCACGCGCTGTTCGTGTGTTTCGCGCCGTACAAGGCGCCGCGCTACGCCGCGGCCGTCGTGGTGGAGCACGGCAACGCCGGTGCCGCGGCGGCGGCCCCGATCGCGCGCGATATCATGACGGATGTGCTGAAGCGCGACCCCGCCAACCGCAAGGCGCCGCCCGCCCAGCGCGTCGCCGAACGCGCCTAGAGACGCCGCCATGATGGAACGCCGCATGTGGCGCGACGCCTCGTTCGGGGTCACGCGGAAGCTGTGGCGCATCAGCTGGCTCTACGTCGTGCTGCTCTGTGTGCTCGCGGGCATCGGCTACACCGCGCTCTATTCGGTGGGCGGCGGCCCGCAGGCGTACGCCAACCGCCATATCACGCGCTTCTGTATCGGCCTGGCGCTGATGGTCGCCATCGCGCTGGTCGATATCCGTTTCATCGCGCGGCTGTCCTGGCCGCTTTACGTGTTCGGCATCGGCATGCTGCTGGTGGTGCTGCGCTTCGGCCATGTCGGCAAGGGCGCGCAGCGCTGGATCGAGTTGGGCGGCATGGAGGTGCAGCCCAGCGAAATGATGAAGATCGTGCTGATCTTGGCGCTGGCCGCCTGGTTTCGTCGCGCTAGCTGGGAGCGCGTCGGCAATCCGCTGTTCATCATCCCACCGGTGGTCGCCGTGCTGGTGCCGGCCGCGCTCATCCTGAAGGAGCCGAATCTCGGCAACGCGGTCATCACGGTCGCTCTGGGCGGCGCCATTTTCTTGGCCGCCGGGGTGCGGTGGTGGAAATTCGCGATCGTCGCCGTCCTGATCGGCATCGCCGCGCCGATCGCCTTCCATCACCTGCACGATTACCAGCGCGCCCGCATCGAGACGTTCCTCAATCCCGAAAGCGACCCGCTCGGCGCGGGCTACAACATCATCCAATCGAAGATCGCGCTGGGCTCGGGCGGGCTATGGGGGCAAGGCTTCATGCACGGCTCCCAGGCGCACCTGAATTTCCTCCCCGAGAAGCAGACCGACTTCATCTACGCCACCCTGGCCGAGGAATTCGGGCTCGTCGGCGGCGTCGCGGTGATCGGGGTGCTGCTGCTGATCGTGCTCGGGGGCATGCTGATCGCGCTCAGATGCCGCCATCAATACGGCCGGCTGGTGGCCTTCGGCATTGCCACCAATTTCTTCCTCTACGCCTTCGTGAACATCGCCATGGTGATGGGCGCGATCCCGGTCGGCGGCGTGCCGCTGCCGCTGGTTTCGCACGGCGGCTCGGCCATGCTGACCGTGATGGTCGGTTTCGGCATCCTGATGTCCGTCTACGTCCACCGCGACGTCGAATTCCCCGAGCGCGAGGCGGAACCGTAGAGCGCCTCGCACCAGCCAAGCCCGGCCATGCCGGTGCGCCGCGTCAAGCCGCCGGCGAAAAACTGTGGGCGCGTGCCGCGGCCCAGTGGTCCCGGAATCGCGAGTCGTTCCGTACCCTGCAAAATCTCGCCCGGCCGCAGAAAGCGATACAGCCGGTCGAAGCTGGCGATCTCGCCGCCGGCGAGCCTTCGCGCGATGTGCCGCGGCGCCAGCTCGGCGGGATGGCGCAGGCCGGCGGCGGCGATCACGTCGGCGAGCGCCTCGACCGTGGAGCGATGGAAGCGCGCCACCCGCTCGGCCTTGTCGGGCACGACGAGGGCGCGCTGGCGCGCCTTGTCCTGCGTCGCGACCCCGGTCGGGCAGCGATCGGTGTGGCAGCTTTGCGACTGGATGCAGCCGATCGCGAACATGAAGCCGCGCGCGGCGTTGCACCAGTCGGCGCCGAGCGCCAGCGCGCGCGCGATGTCGAAGGCGGTGGTGACCTTGCCCGCCGCGCCGAGCCGGATGCGGTCGCGAAGCCCGATTCCGACCAGTGCGTTGTGCGCGAACATCAGCCCGTCGCGCATCGGCATGCCGATATGGTCGCAGAACTCCAGCGGCGAGGCGCCGGTGCCGCCCTCGGCGCCGTCGATGACGATGAAGTCCGGACAGATTTCCGTCTCCAGCATCGCCTTGCAAAGGGCGAGAAATTCCCACGGATGGCCGATGCAGAGCTTGAATCCGGCCGGCTTGCCGCCCGACAGCGCGCGCAGCCGGGCGATGAAATGCATCATCTCGATCGGCGTCGCGAAGGCGGAGTGGCGCGACGGCGAGACGCAATCCTCGCGCATCGGCACGCCGCGGGCGGCGGCGATCTCAGCGGAGACCTTGGCCGCCGGCAGCACGCCCCCGTGGCCCGGCTTGGCGCCCTGCGACAGCTTCACCTCGACCATTTTTACCTGCGCCTCGCCGGCCTGCTCGGCGAACAGTTCGTCGCAGAAACTGCCGTCGCGGTTGCGGCAGCCGAAATAGCCGCTGCCGATTTCCCAGATGATGTCGCCGCCGTTTTCACGATGGTATTGGCTGAACCCGCCCTCGCCGGTGTCGTGCGCGAAATTGCCCATGCGCGCGCCCCTGTTCAGCGCGCGAATGGCGTTGGCGCTGAGCGCGCCGAAACTCATGGCGGAAATGTTGTAGATCGAGGCCGAATAGGGTTTCGCGCAATCGGCGCCGCCGATCGTGACCCGGAACGGCTCGCGCGACGGCTCGGCGGGCTGGATGGAGTGGTGCAGGAACTCGAAGCCCGGCGCGTAGACGTCGAGCTGCGTGCCGAACGGGCGCTTGTCGAGCTGCCCCTTGCTGCGCTGATAGACGATGGAACGCGCGGCGCGGTTGAACGGCACGCCGTCGGTGTCGCTCTCCATCAGGTATTGGCGGATTTCCGGCCGGATGTCCTCGAACAGGAAGCGGATATGCGCGGCGATCGGGTAGCTGCGCAGGATGCTGTGATTCGGCTGCAGCAGGTCGCGCGTGCCAATCGCGACCAGCGCCAGCCCGGCCACGCCGGGGACGGCGAAAATCGGATGCGCGAACGCGACGATCAGGCACGCGATGGTGAACAGCACCGCGAGCGTATAGGTGATGTAAAGGCGGGACAGCGCGAGCCTGACCATCGGCATCTCCATCGCGGCGCGCGCTAGAGCCGGCGCCGCGTACCGATGATAGCGTATTCGGACGAAAGCCGCGTGCCGCGCGGTCAGGCGGCCACTCGGCTGCCCGGGGATGGCGCCGAGTTCGCGCACGAGCAGTTCGAGCACCGTTCTGCGGGCGGGTTGTCGCGGGAGAACGAGGCGGGCGGAGCCGCCCTCGGTGAAACCGCGGCTGTCCTCGGCCGGTAGCGGGTTCAGTTCCGCGATCCGCATCGAGACGTCGTAATGCTCGGCCTCGTAGCCGAACGAGCCTGCGTGATCGCAGCAGCGCGGCGGCTTCCTCGTGGCGGACATGGACGTGGCGGATGCGGTCGGCGGCTTTGCGGAAGGCATCGACCAGCCCGTTGATGCCGTCGCCGGGCAGGCCGAACACCGTATCCACCCTCCCCGCTCAGGATATCGACAACGTGGTCGGGGTGGTTTCGGCCATGGCCGGTTTGCTCGCGGCGGCAAGGGAGCAGTGCGGTTCGTCGCCTGAAAATTCGCCGAGCCGGCTGCCGCAGGCGCCGGCCCTCGCGGTTTCGCAACGCCACCTCGCCCGCGGCGGTTCCGGCTGCGGAGGCCGCCGTTGCGCGGCGCGGATTAGATCAGAACGGACTTGTTACCCGCCGTTCATGGCGAGCCGCAGTCGAAGCAACCCGGTTCGATTTGGCCGGGCATGGCAGCGTCCAGGCGACGGCGGGCGAGATCCCTTTGCAACCGCACGTCGCCTGCGCCATATCGGCGCTATTGCGCTGCACAATACGGAGCCGTCCATGCCGCTGAGCGACCCCCAGGAGCGCGAACTCCTGCACCTGCGCGACATCGCGCTGCGCGGCTACCGGCGCGCCGACGGGCTGTTCGACATCGAGGCGCATCTCACGGACACGAAAAGCTACGGCTTCGACAACGAGGACCGCGGCCACATCCCGCAAGGCGAACCGCTGCACGGCATGTGGATGCGCATGACCATCGATGAGGATTTCGCGATCGTCGCCTGCGAGGCGTCCACGGAATTCGGCCCGTACGCGGTCTGCCCGGCCGCCGCGCCGAATTTCAGCCGCTTGGCCGGGCTCGTGATCGGGCGCGGCTTTCTCAAGGCAGCGCAGGAGCGGGTCGGCGGCACCAACGGCTGCACGCATTTGCGCGAATTGCTGCAACAGATGGCCACCGTCGCTATCCAGACGCTTTACGCGGTGCGCAGCCGGCGCGAGCAGGCGACGCGGCCAGAGAAACCCGCCCTGCTGAACACCTGTCTCGCCTACGCGACCGACAGCCCGGTGGTTCGCCGCCAATGGCCGCATCTCTACACCGGTCCCGAACCGCTTCCCGCCGCCCCGGCGGAACCGGCGCTGCGCCACTGACTGTCCGCGGTCCGCACAGGCCGCCGCCCGCCTAACTCGCCTACGCGAACGCGGGTCCACGGATCCGCTGGGTCGCGGGAAGCACGAGCCAACGCGCCAGCGAAGGCCGGTAATCCATCTCGCCGAGGCACGCTTTAGCGGGCGTTTCACAAAAGGCAGGGGCTTCGGTCGGCCGCTTCAGTCCGAATGGGCGGTCAGCGTCATCGCGTCCCGCCCCGGGGGAGCGTCTTTCCAGTCCCGCTCAGCGGGGGGAAAGCCGGAGCCGTGTCCAGCCCGGCGATGCCCCTCCTCGGTGGCCGCCTCGCGGAAATATTTCAGCACAAACACACGAACCGCGCTGGTCCGCCCACCGGCGCCCCCGCTCGTCTGCTCGATCCGCCGCACCAGCTCGCCCAGCCCGATATGCTCGCGCCGGCAGATTTCCTCGAGCGAATCCCACAATTCCGGCTCGAAGCGGATGCTGGTCCGCCCCCGCTCGGCCACCACGTTGCGGTTAACGAGTCTGCTCGGTCTCAAGGGGCGCCTCCTGCGGTTAGGCTCCCAGGAAACAGCAACTCCCATTAACAAACAGTTGCAATAGCGAAGTCTATTTGTCAATCAAAAGTTGATGTTCCTCGGGCGTCCGCAGGGTCAGGCTCAGGGCATGCATGCCGCCGGCGAACTCCGCCGCCAGCGCCGCGTGCGCGGCGCGCGAGCGTTCGACCCGGCCGAGGCCTCGGAACGCGTCCGAGACCACCAGCACGTCGTAGTGGGTTTCGCCCGCCGGATGGTGCCCGGCATGGCCGACATGGCGCGCGCTGTCGTCCACCACGCGGAGCAGGGCGGGGGCGAAGGCCCGTCGCAGCGCGGCCGCGAGTTCGGTCGGCGCGCGAGGGCCGCGGCGAAGGGGAAACCGATTGCATGGCGCACATATCCGCCTTCCCGCGCGGCCTTCCAAGGCCCGTTGTCATTTCAGCGGAGCGATGCACATTAGAGCCGATGAAGCCTCGCTTTTCGCGGTCCCGGGCCTATGCGCCGGACCCTGACGCTCCGGGCCGCTTCTGCGACATGCCCGGCTGCTCGGGCATGGCCGAGTACCGCGCGCCGAAATCCCGCGCCGGCCTGCGCGACTATTGGTGGTTCTGCCTCGAGCACGTGCGCGCCTACAATGCGACTTGGGATTATTGCAAAGGCATGACGCCGGGCCAGATCGAGGCGCATATCCGGGCCGACACCGGCTGGCAGCGCCCGACCTGGCCGCTCGGCGCCGGCGGTATCCGCTACCCCGATCACGAGCAGTTTCTGCACGACCCGCTGGGCTCGCTCGCCGGCTCCAGGCGCGGCGAGCGGCGCGCGGAAACGCGCCAAGCGCCGGCCGAGCTGCGCGAGCCGCTGTCCACGTTCGGGCTCGACTGGCCGACCACGCTCGACCAGGTCAAGGCGCGCTACAAGCAGCTCGCCAAGCTGCACCACCCCGACACCAACGGGGGCGACCGGGCCGCGGAGGAACGGTTGAAGACGATCAATCTCGCCTACGCCGCGCTACGCTCGCGGTTGACCGCCGCGGCCGGGATTCCTGCCGCGGCCGAACCCGCCCCCATATAGGCTGCGTGCCGACCGGCTACGGTTTGCCCTCGGGCCGAGCGGGAACAGTTTGGAAACGCGAATTACGGGACAAGATGGCCGATGAACAAGATTGCCTCGCTCGCTGAAGCCCGCGTCGGCGCGCCGACCTCCGCGATCGACATGCCGGACACGGTGGTGGACGCGCGCGCGACCTTCGGCGTCGATTCGGACATGGAGGTGCCGGCGTTTTCGGTGCGCACCGAGCACGTTCCGGATCTCGACCCGGCCTACGTGTTCGACAAGGAAACGACACTCGCCATCCTCGCCGGCTTCGCCTTCAACCGGCGCGTGATGATCCAGGGCTATCACGGCACCGGAAAGTCCACGCATATCGAGCAGGTCGCCGCCCGCCTGAACTGGCCCTGCATCCGCGTGAACCTGGACAGCCACATCAGCCGCATCGACCTGATCGGCAAGGACGCGATCGTGCTGAAGGAGGGCAAGCAGGTCACCGAGTTCCGCGAGGGCATCCTGCCCTGGGCGCTGCAACACCCCTGCGCGCTGGCGTTCGACGAATACGACGCCGGCCGGCCGGACGTGATGTTCGTGATCCAGCGCGTGCTGGAGGTCGAGGGCCGCCTCACCCTGCTCGACCAGAACCGCGTCATCCGTCCGCACCGCGCGTTCCGCCTGTTCTCGACCTCGAACACCGTCGGGCTCGGCGACACCACCGGCCTCTATCACGGCACCCAGCAGATCAATCAGGGCCAGATGGATCGCTGGAACATCGTCGTCACCCTGAACTACCTGCCGCACGGGCAGGAAACGGCGATCGTCATGGCCAAGCTCGGCATCGACCCGCACGACGCGGCGCAGAAGAAGCGCATCGAGAGCATGGTCGCGCTGGCCGACCTCACGCGCGCCGGCTTCATCAACGGCGACATCTCCACCGTCATGTCGCCGCGCACGGTCATCACCTGGGCCGAGAACACCCGCATCTTCGGCGATGTCGGGCTCGCCTTCCGCCTGACCTTCCTGAACAAATGCGACGAGGCGGAGCGCTCCACGGTCGCGGAATATTACCAGCGTTGCTTCAACGAGGAGATCCCGACCGGCGCGCTGGGCGCCAAGGGGTTCTGACGGCGCCATGACCGGCGGCAAGGACACCGGCCGCATCGACGAGTTCAAGCGCGCCACCGCGAGCACCGTTCGCGCGCTGGCCCAGGAGGGCGACGTCCAGGTCGCGTTTCAGCCCGGCCCGCCGGGCCTGGTCGGCAAGCGCGCCCGCCTGCCGATGCCGACCCGGGGCCTGCCGCCCGCCGAAGCCGCCCGGCTGCGCGGCGCCGCCGACAGCCTGGCGCTGCGCCTGCGCCACCACGACGATACCGTGCACAGCGCGCGCAGCCCTGCCCCCCGCGAGGCCCGGGCCGTGTACGACGCGCTGGAGCAGGCGCGCGTCGAGGTGGTCGGCGCCCGCCACATGGCCGGGGTTTCCGCCAATCTGCGCGCCCGTCTCGCCGAGGAATGCGAGACCGAAGGCTACGACCGCATGACGCGCAAGGATCAGATGCCCGCGTCCGCCGCGCTGCCGCTGCTGGCGCGCGAGTATATGTCCGGCGAAGTCTCGCCTGAGGCCGCGCGATCGGTGCTGGACATGTGGCGCGGCTCGCTCGGGGATGGCGCGGCGGCGGCCCTGGCCGAAATGGCGCGCGCGCAGAACGACCAGGACGCCTTCGCCCGCGCCGCCCGCCGGCTGCTGGCCGCGCTCGACCTCGCCGAGGCGGAGACCGAGGCCGAGCCCGAGCCGTCCGACGAGCAAGGTGAGGACGGCGGAGAGCAGTCCGGCCAACAGGACGCCGGGGCCGAGGAGGCGGAAGGCAAGTCCGAGAGCGACGCGGAAAGCCTGCTTGGCGCGCAGTCGGAACAGGCCGATGCCGAGGCGGCGGACGAGCAGAGCACCGACGCCGCCGAGGTCGAGGCGGCGATGCACGGCGAGGACCAGCCGGCCGGCCCACAGCCGCCCCGCCGCGAGCGCCCGGACGCCGACCGCGAGGGCCTCTACCGCCCCTATACCCGCGCCTTCGACGAGGAGATCGGCGCCGAGGAACTGTGCGATCCCGAGGAGCTGGCGCGGCTGCGCCAACAACTAGACCAGCAGCTCCAGCACTTGCAGGGCGTGGTTGCGAAGCTCGCCAACCGCCTGCAACGCCGCTTGCTGGCGCAGCAGACCCGCGCCTGGGATTTCGACCTCGACGAGGGGCTGCTCGACGCCGGGCGGCTGGCGCGCGTCGTGGTCAACCCGCTGCACTCGCTCTCCTACAAGCGCGAGCGCGAGACCGAATTCCGCGATACCGTGGTCTCGCTGCTGATCGACAATTCCGGCAGCATGCGCGGCCGCCCGATCACGGTGGCCGCGATGTGCGGCGACATCCTGGCGCGCACCTTGGAACGCTGCGGCGTGAAGGTGGAAATCCTCGGCTTCACGACGCGCGCCTGGAAGGGCGGGCTGAGCCGCGAACGCTGGGTGGCCGACGGCAAGCCGCGCAACCCAGGGCGGCTGAACGATTTGCGGCACATCGTCTACAAGGCCGCCGACGCGCCGTGGCGGCGGGCGCGCAAGAATCTCGGCCTGATGCTGCGCGAGGGCCTGCTCAAGGAGAACATCGACGGCGAGGCCCTGCTCTGGGCCTATCGCCGGCTGCTCGGGCGGCCGGAGCGGCGGCGCATCCTGATGGTCATCAGCGACGGCGCGCCGGTGGACGATTCCACGCTGTCGGTCAATCCGGGCAACTACCTGGAGCGGCACCTGCGCGAGGTGATCCGCGACATCGAGAAGCCGCGAGGCAGGTGGAGCTGACCGCCATCGGCATCGGCCACGACGTCACCCGCTACTATCGCCGCGCCGTAACCATCGTGGACGCCGAGGAACTCGGCGGCACGATGATGAAGAACCTGACCCAACTGTTCGACGAGGACGCCGCCGCCGCCTGGGCGCGCGCCGCCATGGAGCGCGCGCCGCTGGTCGCCTGAGCGCCGGATACAACTGTTCGGGAGGGTTCAAGCCGCGGAACCGCTCCGGCCGGTGGCGCATGATCCGGCACGACGCCGAAACGGCACCCCGAATCTCCGGCTGAAATCCCAATTCGTCAGAGCCCCACTCCGTCATTGCCGGGCTCGATCCGGCAATCTGGAGCGGCGGGGTCGAGCGCGGCGCCATTGTTCCGGAGAGGAACCGGGGATCTTCGGTCGCGTTCCGACCCGGAGCGTCCTGCCCGGGCGGAGAGTGGTTCCGGCACGCGGGCAGTGGACGCGCAGCAGAACCAGGGAGACATCGAAATGAGAGCGGCTTTCACTGCCGTATTGCTCGGCTCGTCGGCGTTATTGGTGGTCGGCGCGAATGCGGCCGAACCGACCGCGCCGGCCGCCGGGGCCACCACCACGACCGGCCAGATCACGGTCCAGCAGCCCGCCCCGCAGATCCGGGTGCAGCAACCGCAGCCGACCGTGACCGTCCATCAGGCGAAGCCCGAGATCATCGTGCGGCAGCCACCGCCGGTGATCACCGTGCAGATACCGCAGCCGGAGATCATCGTGCGCATGCCGAAGCCGCAGGTGCACGTGGCGACCGCGCCGCCGCGGGTGTCGGTCAGCGAGGCCAAGCCGCAGGTTCAGGTGCAGACGGGCAAGCCGGAAGTGGCCGTAGCCGCCTCGCAGCAGGCCCCGACGGTGCAGATGGAACAGGCGCGGCCGACGGTGCGCTACGAGCAGACCGGCAAACCGAAGATCACGGTCAGCAACGAGGGCCAGCCCAAGGTCACGTATGAGCAAGTCACCGGCGCCGCCGCCGGCGCAACCAACAGGCCGCCGCCGCTGGCAACCAACAGGCCGCCGCCACGGGCAACGAGCAGGCGGCCGGTCAGCCGGGCGCCGCTGCCGGCAACGGTGCGCAGGCTGTCGACGCCGAGTTCGCCAAGAAGGCCTATGAAGGCGGACTGGGCGAGGTGCAAATGGGTCAGCTCGCGCAGGACAAGGCGGCGTCGTCCGATGTGAAACAGTTCGGACAAACGCTGACCACCGACCACATGAAGGCGAATGCCGAATTGAAGCGCATCGCGCAGCAGCAGAACATCCAGCTCCCGTCGGTCCCCACCAAGTCGGGAGCCATAGCGGGCCAGAAGCTGCAGGACCTCTCGGGCGCGAAGTTCGACGAGGCGTTCGTGCACCACCAGATCGCCGACCACAAGAACGACATCGAGGCGTTCCGCCGCGAGGCGCGGAGCGGTTCGGACCCGGCCATGAAGGCGTTTGCCGAGAAAACCCTGCCGGTGCTGGAGAAGCACCTGCGGATCGCCGAATCGCTGGCGACCCAGATGCAAAGCCAGCGCTGAGTAGTCGGGCGCAAAGGGCGGCGGATCGCACGGTCCGCCGCCCTGCCGTTTTGGCGCGAGCAACCTGAGCCGTCCGGCGGCGCTGATGCTGCGGCATTCGATGGCGAGGAACAGGTGGCGGCCATGCTGGACGAGCAGGCGACCCGCGACGCCGACGACGCGCGGCGTGGGCGCGAAGCAGAAACCCCGACCGACATCCCGAAGCAAGGCTGGAAGGACATCGTCCGGCGGGCCTGGGCGCACAGCGGCGAGGACAACCTCGGGCTCGCCGCCGGGGGCGTCACCTACTACGTGCTGCTGGCGCTGTTCCCCGGTCTGGCGGCGCTCGTTTCCATCTACGGGCTGTTTTCCAGTCCCGCGCAGGTGCAGAGCCAGGTGGCCGCGCTCGCCGGCGTCATGCCTGCTCAGGCGCAGAGCCTGATCGCCACCGAGTTGAAGCAGATCAGCAGTTCCTCGGGCGGCGCGCTCAGTTTCGGCGCGGTGATCGGATTCCTGTTCGCCCTTTATAGCGCCTCGCGCGGGGTCGGCGGGCTGATGACCGGCCTCAACATCGCGTACGAGGAAAAGGAGCGGCGCAGCCTGCTATGGCAGTACCTGACCGCGCTCGGACTCACCATCATGCTGATCGCGGCCGGGCTGGTGGCGATCGGCTTCATCGCCGGCGCGCCCGCAGTCATCAACGCGATCGGCCTCGGCGCATTCGGGCGCTGGCTGATCTACATCCTGGAATGGCCGGTGCTGATGGCCTTCCTGCTGCTGATTCTCGCGGTCGCTTACCGGGTCGGCCCGAGCCGGGACCATCCGCAATGGGCCTGGATCACTCCGGGCGCGCTGACGGCCACCGTGCTGTGGCTCGTCGGGTCCATCGTGCTTCACGGTGTACGTCTCGAATTTCGGCAGCTACAACAAGACCTACGGCTCGCTCGGCGGGATCATCGTGCTGCTGACCTGGATGTATCTGTCCGCCTACGTCGTGCTGCTCGGGGCGGAGATCGACGCGCAAGCGGAACGGCAGACCCGTCGCGACACGACCGTCGGACCAGCGAAGCCGATGGGCGAGCGCGACGCCGCGGCGGCCGACACGCTCGGTGAAAGCCCCGACGAAAACGGCTGATCGCGCCGCGCGGCCGCCCACCGGCGCGCTGTTCCCGGCCGGAAAACGCCCTACCGGGCCGGATCGACGAACCGGCCCAGCCGGATCGCGGTGTGTCCGCGGCCGGGACGCAGGCTCGGCATGACCAGCAGGCAGTCGTCGTGCGGCGTGCGGATTTCGTCGTCGCCGTCGCGCGCGATCAGCGTGCCCCGGCTCGGGATCACCTCGCCGCCGCGGAACGGCCGCACGAAGACGAAGCCGGACGTGGCGGCCGTGACCACCGACGTCACCTCGGCGTAGCGCGGGCGGCTCGCGGCGGAACCCGCGACGGCGCACGGCGCGGGAAGCCCCGCCTCCCGCGCCGCGGACTCGTCGAGCATGTCGAGATGGCGCAACAGGCCGGCCACGGTCGCGAGCGTCATTTCCAGGGTCGCCTGCTCCCAGTGCTGGCCCGCCTCGACCAGAACCGCCGTGTTCGGGGTCGCCGGCTCGGCGAACGGCGCATAGTCGATCAACCGCCGCCCGCTGCGCGTGCCCGGGGTCGGCCACCACCAGCTCCGGCTGCCCGATCGCCAGCGCGAGCGCGCGGCCCTTGGGCGACCCGCCGCAAAGAATCAGCGGATCCGACGGCCAGAGCATGGAATGCAGGTCGAGCAACACGTCGACCGAACCGATCAATGGCTGGATCTCTCGCGCGCGGTCCAACTCGCAGGAATGCCGGCCGCTGTTCAGCACGTGCTCGTCCCAGACCCGATTTATGTCCTCGTCGACGAAGCGCGAGGCCGTGGGTTGCCGGCGGTCGAAGCGCGCGCAACGCCGCCAGATCGGCGAAGCCGAACGTGATCCGGCCGCGTCGCGGCGACAGCCCGCGGCGCAACAGCCGATCGAGCACGATCGCCCCGGCCAGTTCGTTGCCGTGCGTCAGCGCGATCAGCGCCAGATGCGGGCCGGGGTTGCCGCTCTCGCGCGTGACGAAGCCTGGCACCCCGCTATTGCTGATCGCCCGCCACCCACGGGCCGACGTCCGGCGGTTCCAGATGCACCGCGAATTGCGGCGCCGGCGCGGCGGGCGGGGCGAGCTTCTCGGTGAAATCGGGCGGCAGGTAACGCTCCGTCAGGCCAAGGGCGATCGATCGCCGGGCGCCGGGGCCACTCTATACGGCCGGCGGCGGCGGAACCGAACCGAACCCGCCGCAACCGCGATCCCCCGCCGTCTGTTTCTCGGATAGCGAGTTGAAGGAGATAAAGATGACACCGCGCAGGAACGCCACGCGCGCCGACGAGCACAAGAAGCACGAGGCCGGGCGCGACGCGCCGGCCCCGCGCAACGGCGAGTAACGACGAGACCGTCGCCGAAACCTTCCCCGCCAGCGACCCGCCGGCTTCGTCCGGCATCACGGGCCCTGGCCGGTTGCCGAAGCAACCACCTGATGATCAGTAGCGCGGCAGGCTACTTGAAGAATAAACCACAGTAACAAAGCGAACTGTGTGCAAATCGGCGTTAATACACCGTTTCACATTCCGGAGATTGCGAAAACTCGCAGGCAGCCTGCTTTCTTTAGGGGCGGGAAGGGGCCACTCCCTTCTTGGCAATACACCTTGCGTGAGAGAGGAGGTAACCGCGAATGCGCAAACTGCTTCTCGCTGGCGTCGTGATCGCGGCGCCGCTGGTCGGTTGGCAATCGGCCAACGCTGCGTCGGTTCCGATGACCGGCACCGACCACGTCGCGACCACGCCGTCGGCCTCGGTGCAGAACGTCGTCTGGGTGTGGAACGGCTACCGGCGGGTTTGGCGTGTCGGGCCCCGGTGGCGCCACTGGCGCGGCGCGTGGATTCCCGGCCACGTGGTCCCCGGCCATTGGCGTTTCGGCCGCTGGATTCCGCGGCACTGGATTCCCTGGCCACTACGCCTGATCCGACCATGTAGCGTCCCGGCCACCGGGCGGATTGTCAGCATTCCGCCCGGTGGTTACTGTCCGGGAACAAGGCTGGGCAGGAGGAAGCGATGGGTCGGGGAACGGTCATTCTGGCCGCAGCGGGTCTGCTGATTTCGCTGTCGGCGGAGGCTCGCTCCGCGGCGCTGCCGACCCGCGTCGGGCAGTGCGGCGAAACCAGGATCAGCAAGATCGGCCAGCGCTTGGAAGACGGCGATACCGGCAAGGCGATCCCCAACTCCGGCTCGGCGGTGAGCTTCGCTAATCGCGGCTATCAGGTCTCGGACGACGAGGTGCCCGCGATCCAGCACTCGCGGCGCGGCGATCGGGTTCTGGTCTGCCTGGTCAAGCTGCCCGAGGACTGTCCGCCCGGCGACAATCGCGGGCGCTTCTACACCACCACCAACCTGCGGACCCTGGAGTTCCTGGACCTTGCCGGATTCCGAGCACAGTTGCGGCGGCGCCTGAGCCGCCCGCCGCCGTCCCCGCCGCCTCTCGGGCGGGAATGGATTCGGGGCTGGGCCCGAACCATTTCTCAATCAGGCCGGTATAAAGCCCTTGTGACGCCGCCAAGCTGCGCAAGGCCGGGTCGGTCGCACCTCGGCGGGCCCAGGCGGCGTTGCAACCTGCGGCCGGCCACGCGGCCGAGGGACCCAATCATGTTGCCGCTGCACGCCGTGCCGCACCTGCTGCACCGTTTCGGCTATTGGCTGGTCGGCGGCGTGATCGGGCTGGAGAGCATGGGCGTGCCGCTGCCCGGCGAGACCATGGTCATCGCCGCCGCGCTGTTCGCTGGCGCCACGCACCAGCTCAATATCGGCCTGATTGTCGCCGCGGCCGCGGCCGGGGCCATCATCGGCGACAATATCGGCTATCTCATTGGGCGCGAGATCGGCTACCGGGTGCTCGCGCGGTTCGGGCGTCGCATCGGCCTCGACGAGCACAGGCTGGCGCTCGGTCAGTTTTTGTTCCGCCGCCATGGCGGTAAGGTCGTGTTCTTCGGCCGCTTCGTCGCCATTCTGCGCACGTTCGCGGCGCTGCTGGCCGGCGCCAATCACATGCACTGGAAGGATTTCTTGCGCTACAACGCGCTCGGCGGGATCGTGTGGGCTTGCCTTTACGGCTTCGGCGCCTATGCGCTCGGCAAGGCCGTCACCGAGGTCGCCAAGCCGCTCGGCATCGCGTTCGGGGTCATCGCCGCCGTGGCGATCGTGGCCGGCGCCATTTTCGTGAGGCGGAACGAGGCCCGACTGGCCGAGCAGGCCGAGCGCCTGATGGCCGAGGAGGCCGGAAAAGAACCGGGCGCGCGCCCCGGAACCCGCGAGGGTCCCGGGGCCGCGCGCCCGTGATCGGGCGGGCCGCCTGGGCGTTCGACCGCTCAGGCGTATGGCCCGTTTAGGCGTGACTGGCCGTTCAGGTGTACTGGCCGTGCGAGCGGCGCACGTAGTCGATGCCCGACGCCGCGAGCTGGGTCGCGTGGGCGTTGGTGACCGCATCCGGATGGTTGCCGCCGCCGGCCGCGAGCTGGGTCGCGCGACGGTCGGTGTCGGCCTGCGGATGCTGCCCAGCGGCGAGCTGCGTGGCACGAGCGGCGGTGTTCTGCACCGGCATGCCGTTCCACGCGTAATTCGTGCTCTGGGCGTCGGTCTGGGGCTGCGGACGTCCGGACGCCGCGAGTTCCTGGAGCTTTACCTGCGGGCGCGCCGCGAGCGCGGAGCCAGCGGTGGCGAGGCTCAGCACCGCCGCGGACGCAAGGATCAGGTGTTTCATCTTTTCTCTCCTGCTGCAGGCTTCGGCCCGCCGATGTGTATGTCGTAAACAATAGCCATTCCTGTTTACGATGTCAACATCTGCTGGGCGACTCCGCCTGTGTCGCGGAGGAATTTAATAAGCTAGCTTATTGACGCTAGGCTTACGAATCGCAAAGCAGATTCCCGTTGCAAGCATGGCGCTTGGCATCGCGCGCGCGTGAGACCGTTCGACGCCCGATGGCGGCGGCGGTTCCCCGGCCTTGCGCGCCCGGCGGCATCGCCGAATCATCGCCGCCGCTGCCGGGAGCGACCCAATGGCCGAGCCGACGCCGAGCGCAACCTCCGACGTGCTCCTGTTGCCCGCCGAGACGCGCGCGCAATGGCCCTACCCGCCGCGCTTCGCCCGCGTGAACGGCTGGCGCATGCATTATATCGACGAGGGCCGGGGCGATCCCGTCGTGCTGCTGCACGGCAATCCGACCTGGGGGTTTCTCTACCGCCACATGGTCCGCCCGCTCACGGCGGCTGGGTATCGCGTGATCGTGCCCGACATGATCGGCTTCGGTCTGTCGGAGAAACCGACCATCGAGCAGGCGCACAGCCTGGACGGCCATATCGCCAACCTCACCGCGCTGATGCGCGCGCTCGACCTCGGGCGCGTCACCCTGGTCTGCCACGACTGGGGCGGCCCCACCGGGCTCGGCTTCGCGCTGGCCAACCCGGCGCGCGTGCGGGCGCTGGCGATCATGAGCACCTGGGCCTGGCCGCTGCCGCCCGCGGCGTTCCACACCCGCATCTTTCCTTGGCGCATGATGCACGCCCCGCTGGTCGGCCCGTATCTGCTCGGCCGCCACAACGTGCTCGCCGAGCGGGGCGTCTATCTCTCGGTCGTGGACCGCCAGAAATTCCGCGCCGAGGCGCAGGCGGCCTATACCGCCGTGCTGCCCGACCCGGCGACGCGGCTGCTCACCTGGGTCTGGCCGCGCTGGATTCCGCTCGACGAGGCCGCCCGCGCCGTGCCGCGCTTCCGCTGGCTGGAGAGCCAACTCGCCGCCTGCAAGCTGCCGGCCACCATCGTATGGGGGCGCGAGGACGACGTGTTTGACCACGCCACCTTCGCGACCCGCTTCAAGGTGCTGCTGCCGCACGCCGAGGGGCCGCATTTGGTCACCGGGCGGCATTTCCTGCAGGAGGATTTGGGGCCCGAAATCGCCGCGATCATCGTCGATTTCCTGCAACGGATCGGGCAGGGGAGCTGAGCATGACCGAGGTTCGCATCATCGCCGAGCCGGAAGGCGCCGAATTCCGCCGCGAGTTCGCGCTCGCCGAACATCGCATCGGCCACTATCCGGAGTTCCGCGATTTCTTCGTCCGCGGCTTCGATCTGGACCGGGTCGCGCTCGCGCGCCCAGGTTACGTCGCCGCGCCGTCCGGCTTGGCCTACGAATTCGTGTTCATCGGGCGCAGCGGCGAGGCGTTTCCCGCCGGGCTGGAAATCTACGCCCTCGTCCCGGCGCTCGAACCGCTCGAAGACGCGACTCTCGACCACGATCTCTGGGCCATCCTGCGCTGGATGATCGTGGGCGTCGGCGGCGATTGGACCATCGGCGATCTGGACGCGACCGGCCGACTGTATCGCATCCCGCCCGCCATGTCCCAATAAGGGTCCAGTCGCCCGGTCCCGACCCCTGCCGCCATTGCCGGGCGGGATATTCCGCAGAATTCTGCGGAATATCCCGAGAAATAGCACGATCGGTCCATCCCGTAGCGTGGGGAATATATTCGCCCTAGTTCGCGTCAGGCGAAGTGTAGCGGCTGATCCCACAGGGCGGGGGAACGCAAAAGGGCTGTGCCGGGGGGCCGACTGTCGTGCGGTTCATCCCACGTTACGTGGGGAACAATGTCCCAGAACCATCGATCGGGGTCGCCCGGCCTTGGCACATGTGTAGAGTCCGTAAACCGAAGGCGGGCTGCGCCTCGACCACTTCGCGCAACGGCTTCACACCGCGGAGGTCGCAGGTTCAAACCCCGCCGGCACCCACCGTGCAGGAAAGGCCCCGGTGGCATGCGCACTACGGAAGCGAGCCGGGTACAGTCCCAGGCGGCAGATTGCGGCAATGATCGGCAACCTCGCCAGGAACGGTTATCCACAAATCATCCCGGTGCTTGAGCACGTGATCCAGCGCCCGACGCAGTCGTTCCATACGGAACGGCTGGCCGATGACGAACGGATGTACGGATATGGCGAACAGCAGAGGATATTTGGCCGAGCGCCTGAACATCTCTTGAAATTGATCGACGATCATCTCCTCGAAATCTCGCGCAGAATGTTGCCGGAAAATCATTGCAGGACTGTCGTTTATGTCGAGAGGGTACGGAAATCGACAGTATAGGCCCGGAGCGCGTCCGCATCCAAAATGGCTGATCGTCGGCCGGCCAATCCATCACGTATTCATAGCCCGCCTCCTTCAGTAAATCCAAGGTATTTGTGCTCTGGGCTATGTAGGGGCCGAGCCAGCCGCGTGGGGGCTTTCCCGCATATTTCGTCAGAACGGCCGTGCATTCCGCGATAAGCCTCGCTTCGTCCTCCTCCCATAGACCGTCCTGGCGCTCGGCGTTGGTACGACCATGTCCGATGTATTCATCGCCCCGCTGGTTCAACCGCTCGCTGATTTCCGGACAGGCTTCCAAAACCGCCGAATTGACATTGTGCGATGCTGGCAAACCAAATTCGTCGAGCAGATCGAAGTAGGCCCAGATGCCCACGCGATTGCCATAGTCCCGCCAGGCAAAGTTGCGTTGCGTCTGCGGAGCCCCCGGAGAAGCGCTGTCGCTACCAAGCCCGGCACCAAACGCGAAGTACTCGATGTTGTTGCAAATGGTAAACGCCAAACGCGACCCATTCGGCCATTCGTATGTCGGCCGCCGATGAATTGCATTGAAGTCGTAGCGATCGTGGCCGGGGAGTTTCATCGCTCAGATCCTCCCACTCCAAACGTGCATGAGCGGGCACCGCCTTCGCTCAATGGCCGGAACGCGGTGGCGAAGACATCCCTCGTGATTGACATCACTTCCCCCTTCATCCCACCGAGCATGTACGTGAGCCACGGATAAGACCGATACCTATTTCGGCTGCCAGCACATGGCGGTATTTAATTTTCTTTCTGTCTGACCGCGTCCTTGGCTCAACGCGGATTTTCCAAACCCGCATCCTCGCGCGCCCGGCGCGAGAGCACCGCGAAATCCAATGCTTCCTCGCCCCGCGCAATCGTGGTCAGGAAGCGATCGCGCAAGACCGAGGCATACGGCAGCGGCACGGACAGAGCTTCACCCGCCGCGAGAAACAGCCTGTTATCCTTGTGCCCCAGCGTGACTTTCGCGCCCGGTGGATCAAATTTCTCCTCCACAATCAGCGAACCATAATTCTTATGCACCGGCGCTGTGTAGAAACTGTTGGTGAGAAACTCAAACACCCCCGCCTTGTCCAAGCCCTCTTTGGCGCAGATCGCGAACACCTCGCTCAATTGCTCGACGGTTGAGAAAATCATGAAGTTGGCGCACAGCTTTACCAAGTTCGCTTGCTTCGGCTGCTCGCCTAAGACAAACGTCCGTTGCCCAATTGCTTGCAGAACTGGCCGCACCTGATCGATTGCCGCCGCCGCACCGCCGGCGATAACGAACAGCTCGCCTACCGCGGCAGCCGGCGGTCGGCCGAGCACCGGAGCAGCCACGAACACCTGGCCCCGCTCCGCGTGCGCGCCGGTGAGCCGTTCCGAAAGCTGCATCGAGATGGTGCTGGTGGAAATATGCGCTGCGCCGCGCGGCAGACCGGATGCCACCCCGTCTGGGCCGAGCACCACCGCCGACAGCGCCTCGTCATCGGCGACCGAGGTAAGCACCGCCTCGCGGTCCGAGGCTTCTGCCGGCGTCCTCGCTGCGCGGGCGCCCTCCCGCAGCAGCGGCGTCACCCTCTCCGGCGTGCGGTTCCAGACCGTCAGCTTGTGCCCGGCGCGGATCAAGGTCTGCGCCATTGCGGCACCCATCGGGCCGAGGCCCACGACTCCGATATCCATTGGCTTCGTCCTCCGTGTTCAGAGCGCCCCAGCAGCACCATCACGCAAGCCGCACCTACTACGGGTGCCACGGGAATTTTGCCACGGTGTGTGCCCGCCCGTGGGGGTGCAACAGCTCGGGAGCCGGCCGGGTAGCGCAACAGCCGCCTCTTTGCGGCTGTGTTTTGCGTCGATTGCTTACGTGCTGCTCGGTGCGCTGCGCCGCATGGGCTGGCGCACACTCAGTTCGCCCAGGCCACCAACGGCACGATCCGGCTGGTGCTGCTGAAGATCGGCACCTTGGTGCGCGTCAGCGTACGGCGCGTCAGTGTGAGAATTCCGGGTTAGTCCAGGAGCGCAATGTCGAACACCAGCGCGTGATCCGCGGATTCCACCCCGCTCAGCAGGTCGAACAGCAGGCTCGCAAGTCCGGCCTCGCATAGCGGCCCCGGCGACCCCGTTGTTGCGCGGACTGAGCCGGCTGCTGCCGCTGCCGTGGGCGAACAGCACGAGCCCGATGTGTCGGCGGGATGGCACGCCCAGCAGTCCCTGGCCCCCATGCGGCGGCAGTTCCAGCTCGCGCATCTGGAGCCCGGCCATCATCGGTTCCGCCGCGCGCCGTGGGCGAGCGGTCCCCACGCGCCCGGCCGGCAAATGCTATCCTAGCGTGCGGCGGATCGCATTCAGCCAGACCGTAACGGCCACCGCGCCCGGGTCCGGATGACCGATCGCGCGATCGCCCAGATAGCTCGAGCGCCCGCGCCGTGCGGCGATCGCGGCGGTGCGTTCGGCGCCGTCGCTTGCGGCGCCGAGGGCGCGGAAAAGCGCCTCGCGCCAGGGCTCGCCGGCGGCCAAGGCGTCCTGCAGCGCCGCCGAGGCCGGATACAGCGCGTCCAGCATGGTGCGATCGCCGGGTCGAGCGCCGCCGAGTTCGGCGACGGCGTCGATGCCAGCCTGCAGCGCCGCGGCCCAATCGGCGGCGCTGGTCACCCGCCGCCCGTCCATCGCCGCCGCGGCGCGCAGCAGGAACGCGGCGTAGAGCGGCCCCGAGGTTCCGCCCAGCGCGCGCATCAGCGTGGCGGAGAGGCCGCGCAGGGTAGCCGCGGGGTCCGAGAGGTCGTAGCCGGCCATGTCGCGCTCGACCGCCTCTGCGCCGCGCGCGAGGCTGATGCCGAGATCGCCGTCGCCGACCGCCTGATCGAGCGCGGTAAGGCGGTGCTCCTCGCGCCGCAAGGCCGCCGCGACGGCGCGCAGCACCGGGCCGAGCGGGCCGGGCTTGCCGGCTTGGCAGCGTGGCCGCGGCGCGGCCGCGCGCCGCGATGCGCGGGCGATCGAGGGCGGCCGGGACGGCCGGGACGGCCGGCCAGGCGGGCACCTGCGCCGGCGCATCGAGCAGCGCCAGCCGCTCCTCATCCACGCGCAGCAGCGAAAGCGAGCAGCCGGCCATTTCCAGCGCGGTCAGGAACGAGCCGCTCCAGGCCCGCGCCACGCCGATGCCGCGCCGGCCCAGCCATTCGACCGCACTGCGGGCGACGATGGCCAGTTCCATCGCCGGCGTGCCGCCGAGCCCGTTTATCAGAACGGCCACGCTCTCGCCGGCAACAATCCCGCGGTCCGCGACGATGCGGCCGAGCATCTCATCCACTAGGCGGTCCACCGGGGCGATGCGCTCGCGGCGCACGCCGGCCTCGCCGTGAATCCCCAAACCGAGCTCGATCTCCTCCGGCTCCAGCGTGAAGCCGGGGCGGCCGGCGGCGGGCACGGTGCAGGGCGTGAGCGCCACGCCCATGGTCCCGAGATCGGCGATCGCGCCCTCGGCCGCCCGCTTCACCTCAGCCAGCGGCTGGCCCTGCGCCGCAGCGGCACCGGCGATCTTGTGCACCAGCACGGTGCCAGCGATGCCGCGCCGCCCAGCATGGCCGCCGTCCGCCGCGAGCGCCACGTCGTCGTCCACCACGACCATCTCGACCGCGATGCCCTCGCTGCGCGCCAACTCGGCCGCAAGGCCGAAATTCAGCCGATCCCCCGTATAGTTCTTGACGATCAGCAGTACACCCGGAGGCCCGGCGACGACGCGGATCGCCGCCAGCACCGAGTCCGTTGCCGGCGAGGTGAACACGTCACCCGCCACCGCCGCGGCCAGCATACCGCGGCCGACATATCCCGCATGGGCCGGCTCGTGGCCGCTGCCGCCACCGGAGATCAGCGCAACCTGATCGCGCAGCGGAACGTCCGCGCGCACGACGACCGTTTCGCCCTCCAGCAGCGCCAGGCCCGGCGTGATCGCGACCAGGCCTTCCAGCATTTCCCGAACCACCTGCCGCGGCGCGTTGATGAGCTTTTTCATGCGGGCCGGTTCAGGCGTGCAGCGCGGCCATGCCGACCGCGCGCGGCGCATCGGGCAGGCGCGCGCCGTCGCGGAAGAACACCGCGTGCTCCAGCGGGCATTCAACCGCGACCTCGTCGGCCGCGAGCCATGCCCGCCCAGGCGGCAGCTTCGCTTTCACCCGCGTCTCGCCGACGGCGAGCGTGAGCAGCACCTGCCCGCCGATGGTGATGGAATGGCGCAGCACGCGCGCCGGCACACCGTCCGGCGCGCCCGCGCTCAACACGCGCACATATTCCGGCCGGATGCCGATGCGCAGAGCCGCGGCATCGCCCGCCGGCTTGGCGATCGGCGCGGCGAACCCGTCGAAGCGCAGGGCGCCATTGCGCTCGCCGGAGGGGGCGAGGAAATTCATCCCGGGATTGCCCAGGAACCAGCCGCCGAACTCGGTGTCCGGCATTTCATACAGGCGGCGCGGCGCGCTGCATTGCGAGATGCGGCCCTCCTGCATCAGCGCGATCTGATCAGCCAAGGTCATCGCCTCGGTCTGGTCGTGCGTGACGTAGATGATGGTCTGGCGGAAGCGGCGGCGAAATTCCTTGAACGCGCGGATCAACTGCAGCTTGGCGTTGACCTCGACATTGGTGGTCGGCTCGTCGAACAGGATCACGTCCGAACTGCGCGCGATCGCCCGCCCCACCGCCACTTTCTGCCGCGTGCCGCTGTCCAGCGCCTCGATGTGCCCGTCGCGCTGCGGGCCGAGTTGCAGGATCTCCATTACCTCCTCGAGCCGCTGGCGGCGCTCGGCGGCGCTCAGCCGCCGCTCGCCCCGCAACGCGAGCGCGATGTTCTGCTCG
Source organism: uncultured Alphaproteobacteria bacterium (assembly GCA_963761015.1). Taxonomy (GTDB): domain Bacteria; phylum Pseudomonadota; class Alphaproteobacteria; order Acetobacterales; family Acetobacteraceae; genus CAVXFL01. Next base: position 24,230 of record CAVXFL010000011.1, on the reverse strand, counting down.
ACGCTCAGCGGACGGTACATTACCGGATACTGGAACACCATCGCGACGTCGCGCTTGCGCGGTGGCAGACGGGTCACGTCGCGATCGCCGAAGCGGATGGTTCCGGCGCTCGGCGTTTCGAGTCCGGCAATCATGCGCATCAACGTGGTTTTACCGCACCCGCTGGGACCGAGCAGGCACGTCACCGTGCCTTCCGGGAACGTCATCGTAATATCGTCGACCGCCACCAGCGCGCCGAAGCGGCGGGTCAGCGAGGTCAGGCGGATGTCAGGCAACGGTGCCCTCCGCTCCCCGCCCGACCAGGCCGCCGGAAGCGCGGTCGTACAGCAGGATCGTCTCCGGGCGCAGCGCGAACGGGAACCGGTCCCTGAGATCCAGATCGGCGACAATCCGGCTGGGCGCAGTGGTGACCAGCGTGGCTCCGGCGAAATCGAAATACACCACGCTTTCGGCGCCGAGATTTTCGATCAGCCGGATCTCGCCGTGCCGGCCGGAGGTGGCGGGATCGTAAACGATGCTCTCCGGGCGGATCATTACGGAAACCTCGCCGGCGGCGCGCTCGAGCGCGGCCGGAAACCGGAGCAAGTTGGTGGAACAGACGCCGTTCTCGATCCGGCCGGGGACGACGTTGCAGCGGGGAAACCCAACCAGCTCCGCCGCGCGCAGCGCCGCAGGCTGATAATATACCGCATCGACCGGGCCCGACTGCACGATCCGGCCCTGATCCATCACCACGAGGTGCTCGGCCATGATGAGCGCCTCGAGCGAGTCCGACGTGATGTACAGGAACGTCGCGTTCAGCTCGGCGCGCAGATCCTTGAGATCGTCCATCAGGCTCTCGCGCAGCTTGAAATCGAGCCCGACCAGCGGATCGTCGAAAATGAAAATGTGGGCGTTCTTCAGAATGCCGCGCGCGATCGCCGCGCGCTGCTTCTCGCCGCCCGAAAGCTCGCTCGGCCGTTTCTTTAGAAGTGGACGAATGCGCAGCATCTGCGCCGCCTGATCGACGCGGCGCGGCGATTTCCGCCTTGGCGACGCCCTGCATCGCCAATCGGATAGGCGATGTTGCTAAACACGCTCATATGCGGGAACAGCGCGAAGGACTGCGGTACATAGCCGATCGAACCGCGCCGCCGCCGGCAGGCGGGTGATGTCCGTGCCATCCACCAGGATGCGCCCCGCAGAGGGCTCCTCCAGCCCGATCAGGATGCGCATCAGCACGGATTTCCCCGAGCCCGGGCGGGCCGCAGAACACGGTAAAACTCTGCGGCTCCACTCTCCAGGTCGATGCCCGAGAGCGCGGCGGCCCCGCGATACGACTTGCTCAGGCCCTCGATGCGGATGTGGCTCACGGCATTACTGCCCGAGCTTGGCGAGGTAAGGGACCAGCTCGATGCCGAGCCCGAACACCGCGGCCGTGGTCAGCAGAATAAGAACGATCGCGCGCGCGATCCGCCAGCCGCGCGCGGCCCGCGGCACATTGCCGACCGCAATATTCAAGATGGTCGCGCCGATCACCGTAAGCAGCCCGAACTGATAGAGCCCGAAGCTCCATTGCTGGGTGATCAGCACGAAGCCCGCCACCATCAGCACGATCAGCCCGAGTTCGACGCGGGCAAGCAAACGGCTTTCCACTGGATCATACCTCTCCGCGCACCGTGCCGAACGTCATGCCGACCAGCAGGAAACGCTGGAAGAAATAGACGATCAGGATCGGCGGGATGATGTAGATAGTGGTCAGCGACGACAGGAACGTCCAGTCGATGCCGCCGCCGTTGGAGATGTTGGTGGCGAGGATGACCGGAATGTTCGAGGTGTTGATGCCGCCGATGATGTAGTTGAACAGGAACTCGTTCCAGACGAAGATGAAGTTGAAGATCAGTGCGGCGATCACGCCGGGAAACGCCTGCGGCAGCACCAGCCTAGTGATGATGCCGAACCAGGAGGCGCCGTTCACCAAGCCGGTCTCGTCGAAGCGCGGCGACACCCCGTCGATGAAGCCCTTCAGGATCCAGACCGAGAACGGGATGGAGAACATGGCGTAGAACAGCGTCATGGCGATGAAGCTGTCCTTCCAGCCGAACGCCACGTACATCAGGTAAACCGGCAGAATCGCCGCCGAGCCGGGCAACATGCGGATCGACAGCAGCAGGAACATCAGAAAGCTGGTGGCGGCCGGCTTGAAGCGGGAGAACGCGAACGCGGCCAGGAAGGACACCGCGACCGCGATCACCACCGCCGCCACCGACAGCGTGACGCTGTTGATGAAGGTGTGCTGGAACTGCGGCAGCGCGAACAGCCGCTCGTAGTTCGCCAGTGTCGGGCGGAAGAACAGCACCGGCGGCACCGCCAGGATCTCCCGCGCGGTCTTGAAGGACGAGAGCGCGATCCAGAACACCGGCGCAAAGAACGCCAGCGCCACCAGCCACAGCAGCGCGTGATATAGGCTTTCGGCGCAGCCGATCCGTCATGCGATCGCCGCCTTGCGTTCCCGCAAATAGAGCACGTAGAGGAACGTGGCCGTAAACGCGATGGAGATGAGCAGCAGGATCACCGCGAGCGCCGACGAGCTGCCCATGTTGAACGCCTCGAAGGCGTGGCGGAACAAGGTGATGGCGACCAGCTCGGTCGCGGTGCCGGGGCCGCCGTAGGTCATGTCGAAGATCAGGTCCATCGTCTTGAACGCGTCGATCGTGCGTAGCAGCAGACCGAGCATCAGGATGAACTTGCCGTGGTAGAGGATCACCAGCGAGAAGCGCTGCCACCAGCTCAGCCGGTCGATTTCCGCCGCCTCCAGCTCGGCCTTCGGCACCGAGGCGAGCGCCGCCAGGGTCATCAGCACCATGAACGGCGTCCACATCCAGACGTCCACGCCGAGCACGGCGCCGAACGCCACGTTGGCGTCGCTCAAAAAATTCACCGTGCCGAAGCCGATCAGGCGAAGGAACCAGTCCAGCACGCCGAAGGTCGGGTCGTAGATCAGCCGCCAGAACGTGCCAGCGGCCACCGGCGTCACCACCATCGGTGCGAACAGGAGGGTAAGTGCCAAGCGCCGCCCAGGCAGCCGGTCGCTGCGCCAGAACAACAGCCCGAGCAGGAATCCCAACACCGTCTCGATACCGACGGCCAGCACCACGAAAATGAAGGTGCGGCTGAGATCGAACCACGTGCCTGCATCGTTCAGGATAGTGGTGTAGTTGTACAGCCCCGCATAGATCGGCGGCCGGCCGCTGGTGAGCGAGAAGCGATAGAAGCTGAGGCCGAGCAGCCAGAGCGTGGGGATCGTGTTCCAGACGATGAAGAAGATCAGGACCGGCGCGATCAGCAGGGTGGGAAGGATCTCGCGCCGGCCGAAAACCGCTAGCAGCCCGGGCCGCCGGCCCGGGGCGAACGCGCGGCCGGACGAGACCGCGACGGCAGCACCGCCGCCTCCGGCCATGCGACTAGAGCCGGATCCCGCTGCAGGCGCCGGTTGGCTGTTTTTCCGCCGTGCCTGCGTCGAACAGGATTTTTTGCTGCTGGCAGGCGACCCACTGCAGCGCGTGCAGCGGGTCCTTGATCTGCCCGGTGTAGTAGCCCGTCAGCGCCTCCTGCTGATCCGACAGCATCTCGGAATACTTCGGATCGTGCCAGAAATCCGAGCTGCGGAGCAGCATGTACTTGTAAGTCTTGTTCCACGGGTAGATGCTGTCGAAATCCGGCCGCGAGCAGGTCGCCTTGTCGCACGGCATGCCGCCGCGCTTCAGGTATTCGTGCGAGGTATCCGGTAGATACCACCATTTCATGAAGTCGATGGCGACCTGCATGTGCGCGGGATCGTTGAACGCATTGAGCACCCAAGGCTGCCCGCCGATGATGTAATTGCGGTTCAGCTTGCCGTCCTTGCCTTTGAACGCCGGCGGCGGCACCACCAGCACCTTGTCCTTCAGGCTGGCCGGAATCATCGTGGCACCGGTCGCCACCCACTGCCAGGCGGCAAACACCTTGCCCTGCGTGAAGGCGTCGATCACTTCGGCGATGAAATAGTTTGTGGCGCCCGGAGGCTGATACTTCAGCAGCGCCTTGTACATCTCCATCGCCTTCGCGTTGGAGGGCGTGTCGAGGATACCCTGCACCTGGCCGGTTTTGGGGTCCCACACGTCGCCACCCGTGGAGCGCATCACCGACATCGTGGGGCAACTCGCCGCGTCGTATTCGCGCGAGTATTGCGCGGCCAAGGCGTGATAGCCTTTTTCCGGCCGATTGAAGAACGCGAGCAGATCGAGCCACGCGTCGTAGTCCATCTTCTCGAAGTCGTCCCAGGTAGTCGGCAGCGGCCGGTTGAACTTGGCCTTGAACGCGGCCGCCTCGCCGGGGCCTTCCAGAATGTCCTTGCGGATGAAGATGCCGTAGCAGTCGCCGACTTCGGGAAAGCCCCACAGCTTGTTGGATCCGTCGGGGTAAACCTGGTAGCTGGAGCGGATGGTCGGCGACCACCACTCGATATTCAGTTCCGGATTCTTCTTGATGATGTCGTTGATCTGCACGATCCATTTCGGCGTCGCCAACGCGCCGAGCCACTGGCTGTCACTGATGATGACGTTGTATTCCTGGCTGTGCGTGGCGAGCGAGGTCGCCGCCTTCTGGAACAGCGCGCCGAACGGCGCATCGGCGAACGAGAAGCTGACGTCGTAGCCGTATTTGCCCTTGGCGTATTTCGCGAACTCCGGCGACATGTCCACGCCGAGCTTGCTCGGCAGCCAGCCCGCGACGCCGAGGATCTGCATGTGGATGGACTTGCCCTGGAGCGGGCTCTTCTCCACCTTCGCCCGCGCGAGTTGCGGAGCGGCGAGCACGCTCGCGCCGAGCGCCGCCGAGCCCTGCAACAGCCGCCGCCGGGCGATGCCGCCGGCACCGGCGAACCCCGATCCGATCATTGATTTTGGCATGGACGTCCCCCGTTTGTGGCCGCTGTAGCCCAGTTGTTGGCGCTCGTATCGGATGCTTCGATTGCAAGGTCAAGAGAAGCTTCTTTCCCTCGGCCGGGTATTGCGCTTTGATGTGTGTATTCGGCGATCCCGAGAAATGGGAGCGGATAAGCTGTCCGAAGCGCGCGTTTACATCGCCGGCACCGCCGATACGAAGGGCGCCGAACTCTGCTATCTGGAGCGGCTGATCGCGGCAGAGGGGGTCGGCGCGGTCGTGGTCGATCTCTCGACCACTGGCGCGTCGGGCAGCGCCGAGGTACCGCCGCAAACGGTTGCGGGGCACCATCCGGCGGGTGCGGCGGCGGTGTTCACCGGCGTTCGCGGCAGCGCGGTCGCCGCCATGGCGCTGGCGTTCGAGCGCTACATCGCCACGCGCTCCGACGTAGCCGGGCTGATCGGGGTCGGCGGCTCGGGCGGCACCGCGCTGATTACGCCGGCCATGCGCGCGTTGCCGATCGGGGTGCCGAAGCTGATGGTCTCCACCGTCGCCTCCAGCAACGTCGCGCCGTATGTCGGCCCGAGCGACATCGCCATGCTGTATTCGGTGACCGACATCGCCGGGCTGAACCGCATTTCCCGCGTGATTCTCGGCAATGCCGCGCGCGCGATCGCCGGCATGGCGCGCGGCGCAGCTGCCCCGGCGGCCGACGCCAAGCCGGCGATCGGCCTCACCATGTTCGGCGTCACCACGCCTTGCGTGAACCAGGTCGCGGCGCTGTTGCGCGCGGACTATGACTGCCTGGTGTTCCACGCCACCGGCACTGGCGGCCAATCGATGGAAAAGCTGGCAGATTCCGGACTGCTGGCCGGCGTGCTCGACATCACCACGACGGAAGTGTGCGACCTGCTCATCGGTGGCGTTTTTGCCTGCACCGAAGACCGCTTCGGTGCCATCGCCCGCTCGCGCATTCCCTATGTCGGCTCCTGTGGCGCGCTCGACATGGTGAATTTCGGTGCGATCGAGACCGTGCCGGAGCGATATCGCGGTCGCAACCTCTACGTGCACAATCCGCAAGTCACCTTGATGCGCACCACGGCGGAGGAATGCGCAGCGATCGGGCGGTGGATCGGCGAGCGGCTGAACCGCTGCGAGGGCGAGATACGATTTCTGCTGCCGGAGGGCGGCGTCTCGGCGCTGGATGCGCCCGGCCAGCCGTTCCACGATGAGCAGGCGAACGCCGCGCTGTTCGCGACGCTCGAGCAAACCGTGCGGCCGAGCGAGCGCAGGCGGCTTATCCGGCGCGCCGAACACATCAACGATCCCGGCTTCGCCCGCGCGTTGGCTTCCGAGTTCCGCAACCTGCTGGCGGGATCCTGACCATGCCGCGCATCGCGCGCGCCGCGCTGCTTGACCGGTTCCGCGACATGATTGCGCGCAACGAACCCATCATCGGCGGCGGCGCGGGCACCGGCCTGTCGGCCAAATGCGAGGAGGCCGGCGGCATCGACCTAATCGTCATCTACAATTCCGGCCGTTACCGCATGGCCGGCCGCGGCTCGCTCGCGGGGATGCTGGCCTACGGCAACGCCAACGAGATCGTCGTCGAGATGGCGCGCGAGGTGCTGCCCGTGGTGCGCCATACGCCGGTGCTCGCCGGCGTCAACGGCACGGATCCGTTCTGCACTTTCGATGCATTTCTGGATCAAATTGCCGCGCTCGGCTTTTCCGGCGTGCAGAATTTTCCGACCGTCGGGCTGATCGACGGAATGTTCCGGGCCAATCTGGAAGAAACCGGCATGGGCTACGCGCTGGAGGTGGAACTGATCCGCCGCGCGCGCGAAAAGGATCTGCTGACCACGCCCTATGTGTTCAACCCGGGCGAGGCGCGCGCGATGGCCGAGGCCGGGGCCGACATGATCGTCGCGCATATGGGCCTGACGACCGGCGGCGCCATCGGCGCGGGCACGGCGCTTGGCCTGGAGGATTGCGTGCCGCGCATCGACGCGATCGCTGCGGCGGCACGGCAAATCAATCCCGAGGCCATTCTGCTGTGTCACGGCGGCCCGATCGCCGAGCCCGCGGACGCGGCATACATCCTCTCGCGCTGCCCCAGCATTCACGGTTTTTACGGCGCCTCCAGCATGGAGCGGCTGCCGACCGAGCGGGCGCTGACGCAACAGACGCAACGGTTCAAGGCAATCCGCCGCTGAGGGAGTACGGGCATGGCAAAGGCGTATGCGAGCCGCATCATCGACGCTCCCGTCGAAGCCGTGTGGGACGTGGTGCGCGATTTCAACGCGCTACCCGCCTGGATTCCCGCAGTGTCGCGCAGCACGATCGAGGAGGGGCTGGCGCCCGACGTGGTCGGCTGCATCCGGTCCTTCTACATCGGCGAGCAGCACGTGCGCGAGCGACTGCTGATGCTCGACGACAGCCGCTACCGTTTTGCGTATGATTTCGAAACCCCGGCCTTCCCCGTTGCGAACTATGTGGCCAACTTCGAGCTGATCCCGCTCACCGACGGCGATCGCACCTTCGCGCAATGGAGCGCGACGTTCGACGAGGCGCCGGAGGATGCCGGCAAATACGCCGCCATCGTGTCGCGCGACGTATTTGCCGCCGGGCTGGGGTCCCTCTCGGGCATCGCTCGCGGACGCGCGGCGCCGCAGGGGAGCGTGCGCTGGCAGGGATTCCGGCCGGCCAAAGTGTTCTGCTCGGCGGTGCTCCGCGGCCCGCTCGATGCCGTCTGGTCGCGAATGCGCGATTTCGCCGGCATGGGCGAGTGGCATCCGGACATCACCAACATGTCGATGCTGGATGGCGCGCGCGCAGACAAGGTTTCCGGCGTGCGCGATTTCCGTTTCGGCGAAGGCAGGCTTCAGGAGCAACTCACCTTGCTCTGCGACGTGACGCACACGTTCCGCTACAAGATCAACAAGAGCGAAATGCCCTGGTTGAACTATCATGCAGGCGCGCGGCTCTATCCGATCATTGACACCAACATGACGTTTGCCGTCTGGACCGCCGACTGGGTGGCTGCGCCGAATGACGACCTGACGCTGATTCCGACGGTTCACGAAGCGGTGTTCCAAAAAGCGTTCGATACGTTGAACGCGCGCTGCTTCGGCGATTGACCAAATCCTGCCAGGAGGAAACACGATGAGTTCCGTTACCTTCACCAACGTCCGCGTGCTCGACGGCACCGGCAAGGCGCCGTTCACCGGCCATGTCCGCATCCAGGGCAATCGCATCCAGGAGGTGCTGCCGGCCGAGGCGCCGCTCCCCGCCGGCCCCGACGCGGACCTGATCGACGCCACCGGCTGCACCCTGATGCCAGGTCTGACCGAGGCGCACGCGCATCCAAGCTTCGCCAATATATCAACGTTGCACGCGCTCGGAGAAATCCCGCCCGAGGAACACACGCTGATTACCGCGCGCAACGCCAAGCTGATGCTCGATCAGGGTTTTACCAGTCTCAACAGCGCTGCCTCGGCGAAGCCGCGGCTCGACATCGCGATCCGCAACGCCATCAACGCGGGCGAGATCCCCGGCCCGCGCATGCTCGCCGCCACGCCGGAGCTCACCACCACGGGCGGGCTCGGCGATCCGAGCCTGATGCACATGCACCGCGAGACGTTTGCGATCGTGCTGGACGGGCCGGAGGAGTTCCGCAAATACGCCCGGCTGATGTGCCGCGAGGGCGTGGACACGATCAAGATCAATCCCTCCGGGGATGAATTCGTCCCCGTGGCGCGCGCGGAAATGACCGTGATGAACGAAGCCGAAGTCGCCGCGGTGGTGGAAGTAGCGAAATCGCGCAATAAGCGAGTGATGGCGCATGCGCGCTCGGCGGAATCGGTAAAGATGTGCATCCGCCACGGCATCGACCTCATCAATCACGCCACCTTCACCGACGACGAGGCGGTGGACATGATGGAGGCGCACAAGGATCGCATCTTCGTCATGCCGGCGATCGGCGTGATCTACACGGCGCTCTACGAGGCGGCCGACTGGGGCATCACCACGTCGGTCGCCGAGGGTCTCGGCATGCGGCGCGAACTCGAGCACGCCTGCAAGCGGATGGCGGAATACCGCGAGCGTGGCATTCGCGTCCTGCCCGGCGGCGACTACGGCTTTGCCTGGAACCCGATCGGGCGCAACGCGCGCGATCTTGAGCACTTCGTCACCCTGTTCGGCTTCTCGCCGATGGAGGCGATCGTCGCCGCGACGAAATACGGCGGCCAGATCATGATGCGCGGTGACGAGCTGGGCCAAGTCAAGCCGGGCTACCTAGCGGATCTCGTGCTGGTGGACGGCGATCCGCTGGCGGATATCCGCCTGCTGCAGGACGCGAACCGCCTGCTCGGCATCATGAAGGACGGCGCGTTCCACAAACGCCCGGCGGCGCGCCGCCACGCGCACATCCTGGCCGCCGAATAGGCGGCCACTCCCGCCGGACTGCCACGGCGGGTGGGGCATCCTGCTCGCCGTGGATCGGCGGTCGGTGGCGGCAGGTGGCGTTCGCCAGCATGCCGGCACGGGATCAGCCAAACCGGCATTGACAGCGAAGCCGGCGCGCGCACGCTGTTGTGCCGCGCCCCCGCGCGCTGGCCAGGGAGGCAGACGATGCAGACGATCAAGGGACCGGCAATTTTCCTCGCGCAATTCGCCTCCGACGCGGCGCCGCACAACGAGCTCGGCGCAATGGCCCGCTGGGCGGCCGGTCACGGCTACAAGGGCGTGCAGATCCCGAGCTGGGACGGGCGGCTGTTCGACCTCGCGCGCGCCGCGGAAAGCCGCGGCTACTGCGACGAGGTGAAGGGCAAGCTCGCCGATGCCGGCGTCGCCTTGACCGAGCTTTCAACGCATCTGCAAGGCCAGCTGGTAGCGGTGCATCCGGCCTACGACACGGCGTTCGACGGTTTCGCACCGCCGTCGGTGCGCGGCAATCCGGCGGCGCGACAGCGATGGGCGACCGAACAGCTCCTGCTGGCCGCCCGCGCGTCGCGCAATCTGGGGCTGTCCGCGCATGCCACGTTTTCGGGCGCGCTCGCCTGGCCGTATATTTATCCGTGGCCGCAACGTCCTCCCGGGATTATCGAAACGGCGTTCGACGAATTGGCGAAGCGCTGGCGGCCGATCCTGGATGCATTCGACGAAGCCGGCGTCGATGTCTGCTACGAGATCCATCCGGGCGAGGATTTGCACGACGGCGTCACGTACGAGATGTTCTTGGAGCGCACCGGCCGCCATCCGCGCTGCTGCCTGCTGTACGATCCGAGCCATCTGCTGCTGCAGCAGCTCGACTATCTGGGCTATATCGATGTGTATCACGAGCGCATCCGCGCCTTCCACGTGAAGGACGCGGAATTCAATCCAAGCGCGCGCCAGGGCGTGTACGGCGGTTACCAGTCCTGGGTGAACCGCGCCGGACGGTTCCGCTCGCTGGGTGACGGGCAGGTGGATTTCCCCGGCATTTTTTCCAAGCTCGCGCAGTACGATTTCCCGGGCTGGGCGGTGCTGGAATGGGAATGCGCGCTGAAGGACGCGGAACAGGGCGCGGCCGAGGGTGCGCCGTTCATCGCCCGCCACATCATCAAGGTGACGGAAAAAGCGTTCGACGATTTCGCCGCCGCCGGCACCGATGTCGCGGCCAACCGCAAGATGCTCGGCATCGACTGAAGGAGCGCGCGCGATGAGTAGCGGAGGGATCGGCCGGCGCCTTCGGCTCGGCATGGTCGGCGGCGGACAGGGCGCGTTTATCGGCGCGGTGCATCGCATGGCGGCGCGGCTCGACGACCGCTACGAATTCGTGGCCGGCGCACTCGCCTCGGATCCAGAGCGGGCGCGCGCGAGCGCCGCCGAGCTCGGCCTTGCGCCCGACCGCGCCTATGGCGATTTCGTCGCCATGGCAAAGGCGGAAGCGGGGCGGGCCGACCGCATCGACGTGGCCGCGATCGTCACGCCGAATAATGTGCACCACGCCGCCGCGCGGGCCTTCCTGGACGCCGGCATTCACGTGATCTGCGACAAGCCGCTCGCGATGACGGTGGCGGAGGCCGAGGATCTGGTCGCGACGGTCGCGCGCACCGGGCTGTTGTTCGCGCTCACGCACAACTACACCGGCCATCCCCTAGTGCGGCAAGCGCGCGCTATGGTGGCCGAGGGCGCGCTTGGCGCGATCCGCGTGGTGCAGGTCGAGTACCCGCAGGACTGGCTCGCTACGCGCCTGGAAGACACCGGCCAGAAGCAGGCGGAGTGGCGCACCGATCCCGCGCGCAGCGGCGCAGCCGGATCGCTCGGCGATATCGGCACGCACTGTTTCAATATCGCCGAATTCGTCACCGGGCTGACCTGCACGTCGGTTGCCGCCGAGCTGACCGCGTTCGTTCCGGGCCGGAAACTGGACGACAACGCGCATGTGTTGCTGCGCTTCGACGGCGGCGCGCGCGGCGCGCTGTGGACCAGCCAGGTCGCGCCCGGCAACCAGAATGCGTTGAAGCTGCGCGTCTACGGCGAGCGCGCGGGGCTGGAATGGGAGCAGGAGCAGCCGAACGTACTGCGCTTCGCGCGGCTCGGTGAGCCGCCGCAACTGATTACGCGGGCGGGGCCCGGCGCGAATGCGGCGGCGGCGCACGCCACTCGCTTTCCGGCCGGCCATCCGGAGGGTTATCTGGAGGCGTTCGCGCAGCTTTACGCCGACTTCGCCGAGCAGCTCGCGGCCCGGCTGGTACGCCGCCAGCCCGATCCGGCGAGCCTCTTGGTCCCGACGGTGCAAGACGGCTTGCGCGGCATGCGGTTCGTCGCGGCGGCCCTCGAATTGCAGCGCCGCGATGCCGCTTGGGTCGGCCTCGAGGCCGGCTGACGCCGCGACTGGGTCGAATCGAGCCAGGTTTCACCGGCACTTTCGAGTGCCGGTCGGCATGTTTCCCAGGTATCTACATTTGACGCAGGTCTCGGGGTGGTTGGGGAACCGGTTACCCCGCTGGTCAGCCCAGGATGACCAGAGCAGCAGGCCGAGCGGCGGACTAGCCCGATTTCTCAAACTATGTAGGTGCATCGGGGCTCTGAATTGGCGAAAATCTTCTGCGACAAAGCCTGTTGGTTGGCGGGTAGCGTCCGAGCTCGTGGTGGAAATTGGCTGACGGCGCTGGGGCTGAGGTGGCCATCGGATCGGTTGGCTAAGGTGGAGTTGCGAGACTTCAACCTGAACCGCTGAGGACCCGATGACCGACGAAAGACTACCGCTGGCCGAGCTTTTAGCCAAAGCCGGCGATGGCGACTTCCTGCGCAGCGTCGCTGAGGCCGTGGTGCAGTTGCTGATGGAGACGGACGTGGACGGCCTGATCGGCGCCGGTCGGCACGAGCGCACCTGCGAGCGCACGACGTATCGCAACGGGTATCGCGACAGGACGCTCGACACGCGGCTGGGTAGCCTGCAGCTGCGGATTCCCAAGCTGCGGCAGGGCAGCTACTTTCCGCCCTTCCTGGAGCCGCGCCGTACGTCGGAGAAAGCCTTGGTGGCCGTGATCCAGGAGGCATGGATCGGCGGCGTCTCGACCCGGCGCGTCGACGACCTGGTGCAGGCAATGGGGCTGGCGGGCATCAGCAAGAGCACGGTTAGTAAGTTGTGCAAGGACATCGACGACCGGGTGAACGCCTTTCTCGATCGCCCTCTTGTCGGCGATTGGCCGTATCTCTGGCTGGATGCCACCTACCTCAAGCAGCGCGAGGGCGGGCGCATCACCAGCGTCGCCGCCATAATCGCCGTGGCCGTCAACACCGAAGGCAAGCGGGAGATCGTCGGTCTGCACATCGGGCCGTCGGAGGCGGAGACCTTCTGGTCGACGTTCCTCAAGAGCCTGGTTCGCCGTGGCCTGCGCGGTACCAAGCTGGTGATCTCAGAGTTCGACTCGAATTGCCCATGCAACTCCAACGCGTTGATTTCCTTAGCAACTCCGATGTCAGGGTTGTTTAAGCCGCGGCGAGGCGGCGCGACATCAACTTTACGCTGGCGATGTAGAGCCAAGTCACCGAGCTTTCGATCGTCGCTTCAACATCCTTCGCCAGGCGGCGGTTGCGATTCAGCCAGGCGAACGTGCGTTCGACCACCCAGCGACGCGGCAGCAGGACAAAGCCGCGGACGAGGTCCGAACGCTTGACGATCTCGATCGTCCAGTCGCCGAGCTTCGCCGATGGCTCCTTTCAGTTTCTCACCGGCGTAGCCGCCATCGGCAAAGACATGGCGCAGCCAGGGAAACGAGTTTCGCACACTCGCCAGCAGATCGGGTGCGCCGTCACGATCCTGCACATTCGCCGGATGCACGATCATCCCGACCGGCAGGCCGATGCCTGTGTTCGCGGTCATGGGGCACACGGCCGAAATTTCGGCGATCTTTCAATAACTTGCGACAGGCGGATTCGGGGCGTGTGCCTAAGCCGCGGCGACCGCCTGGGGCGCCTCTTCGACAGCGAGGATCTGCTTAGGCACTGATATGCCTAAGGTTTTCAGCATCGCGGACAAATCGGCGGCGATTTTCGTCCGCTGAACGATTGTCCGGCTCTCGCAGCGGTAGCGCACCGCCTTCAGAGTGCCGAGCGCATGGGCGATCCACGCCCAGGGAAGCTGGCAGCGGATCTCGGCGGCCCTTTGCATCTGCAGCGCCAACACGCAGAGCTTGACGTGGGCCTCGATCCGTCGCGGCGTCCAATGGAACATCGGCCGCACTTCAAGCCCGGTCTGCTTCATGCGACGGAAGCAAGACTCGATGATCCAGCCGCCTTTGTATCCCAGAGCGATATCCTCGGCCGACAGCGTGTCGTCGTTGCTGATCACCACGAACTTGCCGTCGAACTTCTCCGCCGCCTTGATCTTGGCGAAGTCCAGCTGCGGCCGACCGCGCCAATCCGCGCTCAGATAGCGGCAGAAGCGGCGCGAGGCCAGCAGCGCACAGGCCGCCTTCGGGTGATCCTCCGCACGGTTGTCCAGCAAGGCCAGTTCGGCATCGAGTTCGCGCAGCAGCTGTGCACGGTGCTGGCGTTCGCGTTCCGCCTCGTGCGGATTGAGGCAGAGGACGTAGCGTTTGCGTCGCTCGCCATCGCCGACCCAGACCTCCTTGACCTGCAGGTTGTCGGCCACCTGTTTGTAGCGCCCCGGGCGGGTCAGCACTGCGGTCTCGATGTCCTTCACCTTGCGCATCGGCACCGCCAGGATGTAGCGGCCCAAGCCGCGGCTGAGTGCTGCAAGGTTGTCGGCCGAATACATCCCGGCATCGCCGACGAACAGGCAGCGTCCAAGCCGCCAGGCCCGCAAATCGTCCTTGATACGCGCGACTGTCGTCACATCCGCGGTGTCGCCGGGCAGCACCCAGGAGCGAACCGGCATGCCGTCGCGGGTCACCGCCAGTGCGATGATCACCTGCGGCTGGTTGTCGCGCCCTTCCTTGCTGCGGCCTCGCCGACGCAGCGGTGCGTAGAGGCGGCCGGCGAATTCCTGCTCGGTCTCGTCCGGCTCGTCGATCTCGAAATACGCCGTGGTGGTGTCGTAGAAGATCAGATCGACATCGAGGCGGAACAGATCGGCGGTACGCAGGAACACGTCGCGCTCGATCTCATCGGACCAGACCGCCAGGAAGTCGAGGGCGCGGTAGCACTGATCGACCGCGAGCCCGCTTGCATCAGGCAACCAGGCAATGTCGGGCAGCCAGCGCGCCGCACACGCCAGTTTGGAGATTGGATCGTCGAGACGATTGGCGGCCATGGCAAACAGCGCGGTCTCGTGCGGGGCGGTCAGCCTGGCGCGCGCAGCGCAGGCACGGATCGCGGCCCCGATGCCGAGTTCCTCCCACAGCGTACGGGCGGCAAGCACGACGCCGAGTTCGAACACCCGCTCGATGTCGATCTCCGGAAGGCCGGGTACACTCTTTGCCGCACTGGTGCCCGCGCCACCATCGAGCACGCGGTTGATGCTGTTCACCAGCCGTTCGAGCGCGGCTCGATCGAGCTGATCGGCGCGGCCGAAACTATGCACCACGCGCGCCTCTCGCCGCTTTGCGTCCGGGTTCCAGATACTCTCTGCGAGAGCGTAGTAGGCGACCGTCGAGCCGTCGCGATTTTGGCGCTGGGTAATCCGCAGATACATGCCCCACGGATAGCGCAGCATACCGTTTCCTACAACAGTGCAATTGCCATGTCGTGTGCCTAACTATTTGAGCAGTCTGCTGCCAGATTGCCGATCGGAATCAAGTCATGTCAATGAGTTGAGCAGGCTGCGAACGACCTTGTATGCCCAATGACCGCGAACTCGGGCGATGGTGTCGGTGAGGATATGACGCTTGCGCCCTTTGATCATCTTCTCGGCCGCATAGCCGCGCGGTCCACCGGACTCGGTCGTCTTGGCCGACTGGCTGTCGATCACGCCAGCGGTCGGGCTTGCCTCGCGGCCGGCGGCTTCGCGCACGTCCATCAGCAGCACATGGTTGACGCTCTGCCAGGTCCCGTTATCCCGCCACGCATAGAAATACCGCTGCACGGTGGTGTATGGCGGGAACTCCTTGGGCAGCCGCCGCCACTGGCAGCCCGACTGGGCGATGTAGAAGATGGCGTCGACGACATCTCGCAGGCGGGTGTGGCGCTTCCGCCCACGCTCGGCCGGCGGCGGCAGGTGCACCTCGATCACCGACCACTCCTCGTCGGTGGTATCGCTTGCATAGCGCAGACCGTCGCGCCGATACCTGGCACGCGTGATTTCAGTCCAGGCCATGATGTCACTCCTCGGTGTCTTCGCAACCCGAGAAAATCGTCGCCACTGAAATCACGCAACCCCCTGCGCCAGCCAGCGACCGCGCGCAACCAACACCCAAGTCGTTGAAATAACTCGAAGGTCCGTTCCGGATAGATTCCGGGTCAGCCTCTCAGACGCGCACGAGGGCCTGAAGGCGGCCATCCGCCGGGTGCTGGGATCGGCTTGGCAACGGTGTCGCGTTCATTGGATGAGGAACGCCCAGGCCTATGTGCCAAAGGGCCAGCAGAACATGGTCTCGGCGGCACTCCGCCAAGCGTTCATCCAACCCGACCGCCCCAACGCCAGCCAGACCCTTCGACACGTTGCCGACCAGCTCCGGGGCAAGTCGCCAAAGCTTGCGGCGTTCATCGATGACAGCGAGGTCGACGTCCTGGCGCACATGGACTTCCCCGCCCAACACCGGGCCAAGCTTCACTCCACGAACCCGCTCGAGCGCTTGAACAAGGAGGTGAAACGTCGCGCGGACGTTGTCGGCATCTTCCCAAACGAGGGCGCCATCATCCGGCTGATCGGCGCCGTGCTGCTCGAGGCCAATGACGAGTGGCAGTTGCAGCACCGCTACATGCAGACCGAGGTGATGGCTGAACTCACACCACCACTGATCGACGCCGTGCCAACCCAAATTTCCACCGTGGCAGCCTGACCAGTGGCCACCTCAATCTACATCGCAATTTCCACCACGTTGACGGACGTGATCGATGAACCGGCCGCGTTCCAACCGCTTGGCGTAAAGCGACATGCCGAGACCGTCATGCCAGAGAATTTTCAAAAGATCACCCCGGCGGCCTCTGAAGACGTAAACATCGCCCGCGTGCGGATCACATTGCAGCGCCTGCTGCACTTGCAGCGCCAGGCCGTTCATGCCGCGGCGCATGTCAGTCGTGCCCGCCGCGAGCCAGACGCGCACGCCGACGGGCGGGCCGATCATCCGCGCAATGCCGACAGCACGCGGCGCAACGCCGCGGCGTTCACCCGCTCGTCAACGCTCACCCGCACCCCGCCGGCCAGATCAATCTCGATGACCCCGCGGCGGCGCGGTTTTGGCACGTCACGCCGCGTCGGCGGGGTGGAAACCGATGCCGCCGCGGGGAGCGTGGCGATCCGCACCGGGAACAGCCGCACCGCCGAATTCCCGGGCGGCTCGCTCTGCGCCAGCCGCCGCCAGCGATAGATCAAGCTCGCGCAGACGCCGTGGCGCCTCGCGACTTCCTGGATGCGAGCGCCGGGCTCCACCGCCTCGGCCACAACCAAGGCTCGGAAGTTCGCGTCATACACGCGCCGCCGCTCGCTGACGATTTCCATGCGAGGCCTTGCCTCGCTATCTGTGGCTGCCACAGTGGCAACCACGCGCTTGCTTCCGCTCATGTCCCCAGCAGACCGAGCCACGGCTACCCATGCAAGGCGGTCGTCCCCGGAGGCATACATCTAACCCGCGTCCGTCCTGTTTCATCCCGCCGCTATAGCACCGATCGCAACTCTGTACAACAGGAACGTCGTCTTAATTCCCGACTGGTGAGTAAACAGTGGATCGCTGATGAGCATGGCCCTCTCCGCAGCGACGTCCAGCGGTTGCTTACCGCATCATGCCCGACGCTCGATCCCGACGAGCAGCTCAAAGAGTTTCCCGAAGTCCTCGAACGACATCTTGCGGCAACCGAACAAGGGGCAAATGCTGCCGTAACGCCTCCTTCCACGGTTGCGAACGGCGTTGATGATGTCGAACACGAGACGATTGAAGACAGCGGCGACGACAATCATGTCATCATCGACAAAGGCAAGCTGCTTGCTTGGCTTTTCGACGAGGGCTTGCTGCCAAAATACGCATTTCCTACCGATGTCGCGACCTTCAGCGTTTTCGAGGATGGGACCGATCCCTGGCGTGTGAAGCGCCGCTACTCCCCGCAGCAGAGCCTAAACGCTGCACTGAGCCAATATGCGCCCGGCCATGAGGTATGGGTCGATGGCCAGCGCTATCTATCGCTCGGCCTTTATGCCGAGCGCGAGGAAGATCGCTTCGATGCCTATCGTGACAGGCGGCTCTATTATCAATGTCGCACCTGCAATTATGCCGATCTCAAGGGTTGGAATGATGGGTATCCTGAACAGACACGGGATTGTGCGGCTTGCGGCGGCCGCGCGACCCTTGGGCCAGCGCGCCGCTGGGTCCGTCCGCCGGGCTTCTCGCATCCGCCCAGCATTACGGCCCTTCCGCCTGATTTCGACGCTGGCACGAGGCTGCGTCCGACACGTGCGACGCTGAACTTGCTGTATTTTGCGGATGAGGCTCGCATCGATGGTGAGGCTTGGCCTATCGGTACCGGGTGGACCGGTTGGAGCGACAGCAAGGTTCTCGTGGTCACCAATCGCGGCTCGCTCAGCGCGACAGAGTACGGATTTAACTATTGCACGCAGTGCGGTCGCATAGAGCCGGCAGAGTTCGACCCGACAATGCGCCAGCTCGGCAGCGGGCAACCTCACAACCGGCCGCGTCCGAATCGGCCCAGAGAGGGGGCGGGGCTGAAGTGGCGCTACTCGGCGCTGTGACAAGCCGCCCTGACGACGCGATCGTGCGCCGAGTACCGGCAGTGGAACGCGATCGTGCGATAGCCTCAGTGACTCTCGCCGACGAATTGGGGCGGGCCGAATGGCGTTCGGAGCTCGTTGAACTGGGGGATGTAGCGCGACAGTAAGGGTGACCGGGGCGCGACAGGAAGATGACCGGTCGCTGCGCGAAGCAAGAATGCATTGAATGTCGCTGCGCGACAAAAGTTTTGTGTCGCGGGGCGTCACGACATCGCCGCTTCGGTTTGCGGTGCACTGGTGTCGCGCTTGGTGTCGCGGGAGCCTGTGGAACGCTGGCGCTGGCGGGTCGTCGCGGAGCGGCGGCGGTAGCTCTCGACGTTCATCTCCAGGATGATGGCGTGGTGGACGAGCCGATCGACAGCGGCCAGGGTCATAGCGGTATCCGGGAAGATGCTGTTCCATTCTCCGAATGGCTGATTCGAGGTCACCAGCAGGCTGCGGCGCTCGTAGCGCGCAGCGATTAGTTCGAATAGCACCGATGTTTCGGCTTGATCCTTGCGGACATAGGAGAGGTCGTCGAGGATGATCAGGTGATATTTGTCGAGCTTCTTGATGGTGGTTTCGAGCGCCAGGTTCTGGCGCGCCGCTTGCAGGCGTTGCACGAGATCGGTGGTCCGCATGAACAGCACGCGGTATCCGTTCTCGATCAGCGCGTAGCCGAGCGCACATCCAAGGTGCGACTTGCCGCAACCGCTTGGCCCGAACAGCAAAATGTTGGCGCCCTTGTCGAGCCAGCTGTCGCCGGCGGCAAGGGCAGTGATCTGCGGCTTATTCACCATTGGAACGGCGGTGAAGTCGAACGCGTCAAGGATCTTGCCAGGCGGCAGGCGCGCCTCGGCGAGATGGCGTTGAATGCGCCGCTGCGAGCGTTCGGCCAGTTCGAGTTCGGCGAGCGTGGCAAGAAGCTTTGCCGCCGGCCAGCCCTCGCGGTCGGCGCGCTCGGTGAATTGCGGCCACAGCCCGGCGATGGTGGGCAGGTGCAACTCGCCGAGCAATAGTGGCAAGCGGGCCGCGTCGACGGTAACCGGCGCGCTCACGCCGCCGCTCCTGTCGCAGACAGCAGCGCATCGTAGCTGGCGATCGGCGGCAGCACGACGGAGACTGCCGGCGCGGGGGCAAGTGGCGGCGCGAAGCGCGACCGGAGTTGGGCGAGATCGGGCAAGTTGTCCTCCGCCAGTTCGGTAGCGAGCACGCCGGCAAGTTCCGCCTCGCAATTGCGTTCGTGGGCGAGGTCGAGAAGCCCGACCATGGTTTTGCAGGCCGTACGCGCGTCGCCGGCAGCGAGCAGACGTTCCCAGCTCAGGCGATAGGCCGGGCTGGGGAACAGCGCCTCGCGATAGACAAGATGCAGCAGGGCGAACGGTTTGCGGCGCAGGCTGTGGATGATGTGGCGATAGTCGACCACATGACCATGGCGGCCGTCGCTCCAACCGCGGCCGCGGCGTAGCGTCAGCACGTGGCTCTCGCCGAGGAAGCATTCGAGGCGGTCATCATACAGGCGGACCCGCAGCCGATACCCGATCAGTCGTGACGGCACCGAATAGAACACTTTGCGCAGCACGAAGCCGCTGCTGGAGGTGACGATCACGTTCGCTTCGTCGTAATCGGTGGTGCGCCGCGGCGGCAACGGGCGCAGCTGGGCACGTTCCAGCTCGACGAGCTTGTCGCGCCTGGCGTTGCGGCGGCCGATCTGCTCGGCGATCCAGGCCCGCGGCACGCGAGACTTCTTCGTCTGGGACATGCCTCCAACCCTCCTGTTGGAAATAGCCAAAGAGGGGCTGGGCGCCGGAGTACTATCAATTTCCTAATCGGGATCGCCCGAAAGCGTCACCACTTACAAGTCCGCAACCGCCCATGGACCACGTTTTTTTACGGGGATAAATCCACCAAAAAGCTTTCGGCCGCTCCCCTCCGCACCGCAATAGCGCGGTCCGTTTCTACCGCTACAGGCGGGCCGCCGATCCGAGCCCGTTTTTTAAACCGAGCTTTCTACTGTGAGAACGCGTAAGTTTCTGAATTATCGGTGCAATCCGCGGCCGAAGCGCTGCGCTACTGGCTACATCCGACGCTGAGGAGGTCGAACGCCTTCTGCTGGATCGGCGTCGGCCTGGTCACCACAGTGAGCGGATGATCGGGTGTGATCGCGGTCGTGATGGTGTTGCGCGCCAGGGTCGCGAGATCGGCCAGTAGCGAGCGGAAGCTGTGCACCGGCAGTCCGTCCTCGGTCAGGCCGGTGGTTTGCTTGGTGACGGCGGCCGGTGAACGCCGCGCCTGCGCCACCACGCTCGCGCGCAGCGCTTCCGCGGCATCCTTGTCGGTGTCGTCGAACAGCATCGGCGCCAGCCGCTGACGCATGTGCCATTCGAGATAATAGGCCAACATGCAGAGAAAGACATGTGCGCGCACCCGATCGGCCAGCCAGTGGCGCACCGGGCGCACCTGCAGGTCGATGGTCTTGATGCAACGGAACGCCCGCTCCACCAGCGCCAAGGATTTGTAGCTGCGCACCGTCGCCGTATCGTCGAGCGTCGCCGCCGGCACGCTGGTGCGCACGACATAGATGCCGTCGGTGGCTGCCTCGGCGGCGATCGCGGCGGCCTTGCGGGAGAAGCTGAAAGCGGCATCGGCGATGGTTAGATCGACGTGCTTGGCCACCTTGTGCTTGTTGATGACCGCGCCGATCGCGAGCCCGATCGCCGCGGTGCCGCGCAGCGCAGCGCGCTTGCGGGCCACCGCGGCCTGGATGCGGGCGAGATCGCGCTCGGTAGCGGCCAGCAGGTCGCCGCGCTTGCGGGCGCGTTCGGCCGCGAGATCGGGATTGCGGCAGACCACCAGCCGCTCGCCGGGGAACTCCGGTACGGTGATGCTGGCCATGTCGCGCTGATCGAACAGCGAGAGCTGCAAAGCGCCGCCTTGCAGCAGCGCCTTGATCGCCGGCGCGCGCAGCGCGGTGATCCAATCCAGACCTGCCGATTTGATGTCCTCGGTGATGCGCGCCTCGGTGATCATGCCGCGGTCGCCGACCAGGACCACATGATCGAGATGGAAGCGCTGTTTGAGTTTCTCGACCTGGCTAGCCAAGGTCATCGGATCGGCGGTGTCGCCGTCGAACACTTCGATGGCGAGCGGGCAGCCATCGGGCGCGCAGAGCAGGCCGTAGGTGATTTGCAGCGTGCCCCTGCGGTGATCGCGACTGTAACCGCGCCTGGCGAGCGGGCAGCAACGGCCTTCCATGTAGCTCGACGAAACGTCGTAGAGCACCAGTGTGCCGTTGGCGAGATGGCGTTTGGCCAGTGCGGTCTCGATGGCGGACTGGCGTTCCAGCAGCCAATCGAGCGCGGTGTAGAGTTCGTCCTCGTCGACCGCGCCGAGGCCGAGCACCTCGCCGAGGCTCGAAGCGGCAGTTGGCGGGGCAAGTGCGCGGGCGGCGGCGAGCTTGGATGCGGGTTCGAGAACGCGGCCGACCAGCAGCGCGAGCATGAGATCGCGGCAGCGGTTGCCGGCGCGCCCGAGGATGTGGTCGAGGCCGAGCTTGCGCGCGGTGCCGAGTGCCGCGGCGACATGGCCGTGCGGCAAGGAGCGGACGACGGTGAAGGCGTCGCGCTCGGCCGGGATGACGGTTCCGCCTTTGAGCACGCCACGCAGCCCTTCGATGTAGGCGCTGGGCCAATTGGAAAGGTTGCAGAGCGTGCGTTTACGGACCTTGCCGCCGTCGCGATAGCTCTCGCGCAACAGGATGGCCGGCGGCGAGTTCCGGTTGGGGACCGATTCGATATACATGGCGGAACGTGAGCATATCGCTTCCGAAAGTACAAGTCCCAAATTCTGGATTACATGGCTACCTTTTTAGCCCGATCTATCGCCACGTCGAGAGTCGGATCAACGGCTTAGCAGTAATTGGAAGAAGGAAGCTCGGTTTAAAACTCAGTGCGACGCGGTCGAGGTGACCTTCCCCCGCGAAAGTGGACACGAGTTACGGCCTACGCAGCCGCTGCGAGCTGTTCCTTTGCCACCGGGGAGCAGTAGCCGATTGCCGAGTGAAGACGGTGGCGATTGTACCAACCTTCGATGAACGCGAACACGGAATTCTTGGCGGCTTGGCGCGTTTCGAAGGTGTTGCCGTTATCCAGCTCGGTTTTCATGCTGCCGAAGAAGCTCTCCATGGGAGCGTTGTCCCAGCAATCACCTTTCCGGCTCATCGAGCAAAGCAAACCGTGTTGGTCGAGCAAACGGCGATACGCGCGAGCCGCATATTGGCTGCCGCGATCGGAATGGTGCACCAGACCAGGTGCTGGTCGGCGGTTGGCGATGGCCATTTGCAGAGCAGCGATCGTGAGTTCCTGCGGCATGGTCTCGCGCATCGCCCAGCCGACCACGCGGCGCGAGAACATGTCGAGCACGACGGCCAGATAAAGCCAGCCCTCAGCGGTGGGAATGTAGGTGATATCGGCCAGCCAGACCCGATTGGGCGCCGGAGCGGCGAAGCGTCGGTCGAGAAGGTTAGGGGCAACCGGAAGGGAATGGTTGCTGTCCGTGGTGCGCGGCCGGCGGCGCTTGTGGCGGCCCTGGATGCCATGATGGCGCATCAGACGGGCGACCCGGTGCACCCCGACCCGCCGGCCTTCGGCCCGCAGCGCGGCGTGCACGCGCGGGGAGCCGTAGACGGCGCGGCTATCGGCATGCACGCGGCGGATATCGGCAGCAAGAGCGCGATTGGCGCGGGCCCGCGCGCTTTCTGGCCGGTCGCGCCACGCATAGTAACCGCTCGCGCTGACCTCCAGCACGGCGCACATGGTCCGCACCGGGAAGCTCGCGCGATGGTCCTCGATGAAGCGGAACCTCATTTCGGCGGGCCCGAGAAGATGCCGATGGCCTTTTTTAAAATGTCGCGTTCCATTTGGGCGCGCTCGAGCTCACGCCGCAGGCGACGGACCTCCGCCTGCTCGGCCGCCGCAGCCGTGAGCGCCGGCGGCTCGGCCGCGGCGATCGTGGGCTTCGCCGAGCCGTTCCGGCCGTCCCGCCAGTTGCGCAGCATCGACGGCTGCACTCCCAGCTCAGTCGCCACCTGGGTGACAGGCCGCCCGCTCGACAGCAGCAGCGATACCGCTTCGCGTTTGAACTCGTCCGTAAACGAACGTCGTGTCTTCGTCATTGCCACCTCGCTCCGTTCAGGAGCTTACACGAGGTGTCCACTCGTTCGGGGGAACCACAAGGAAATGCCAGACCCCGTAATAGCTGACCGCCACGCCGCGCGCGGTTAGCTCGGCCAGCAATTCGCGGCCGGTGATGTCCGGCTTCTCGGCCACGCGAGCACGGATCCACGCCTCTTCGCTGGCCAGCTTGAACCGCCCATCGGCAAGGCCGCCGGGCTGCCGGTCTCGACCTTGCGCTTGGTCCAGCGGATCACCGAGGAGTGGCCGACCTGGAACTGCCACGCCGCTTCCGCCCGGCTCATTCCGCGCTCGACCGCAGCCACCGCCCGCTCACGCAAGTCCAGCGAATAAGGAGAGCCCATGCCGGCTGGCCTCCACTCCAGCCAGCATCTTCAAGCAAATGCGCGACCCGCGCCGGAAGCCCCCCTCAGCAATTCAGGCTAAAACGGCCATGCTCTAAGAGTCTGGACTCGAATCGCCCATGCAACTCCAACGCGTTGATTTCCTTAGCAACTCCGATGTCAGGGTTGTTTAAGCCGCGGCGAGGCGGCGCGACATCAACTTTACGCTGGCGATGTAGAGCCAAGTCACCGAGCTTTCGATCGTCGCTTCAACATCCTTCGCCAGGCGGCGGTTGCAATTCAGCCAGGCGAACGTGCGTTCGACCACCCAGCGACGCGGCAGCAGGACAAAGCCGCGGACGAGGTCCGAACGCTTGACGATCTCGATCGTCCAGTCGCCGAGCTTCGCGATGGCTCCTTTCAGTTTCTCACCGGCGTAGC
>CAVXFL010000010.1:0-83236 GCA_963761015.1 uncultured Alphaproteobacteria bacterium | reverse complement strand
GACGTGTTCGAGCAGGAACCGCTGCCCAGGATCATCCACTCTGGACCATGCCGAACGTGCTGATCACGCCGCACATGGCCGGATACGGACCCTATTTGAACGAGCGCCGTTTTCAGACAATTATGGAGAACGTCGAGCTTTCGCGACAGGCGGCAAGCTGCGCAACGTCGTTGACAAGGCGAACTGGTTCTGACCGGATTGCCCTGACTGCCGCATGGATGCCTGGTTCCGGCCCGCGCCGATCCACCGAAACGGAGAAGAGCATAATGATACGCGCCCCACTGCGCCTTGCCGCAACAACGCTTTTGGTTGCGCTGCCGATGGCCGCCGCCGCCGATAGCAGTGCCGAGCAGGCGGCGAAGCTCCGCACCGAATTGCAACAATGGGCGGCCGGCGTGGTCGGGCCGGACGTGAAAATTTCCGCCAACTGATCCAGGTTGCGCCGGAGGGCGATCACTACCGTGTCGCGATCGCGCTCGGCGCGCTGCCCGACATCGTGGTCGCCGAAGGCGGCACCATCTCGGCTGCCGCGGACCCTGGCGAGAACGGCAAGTGGCGGATCGACGAGTTGCGGTTCACCTCGCCCTCGAGATTCGCGGTCGGCAACTCGGGCGCGGGCAAAGCTCCGACCGAAGTCACGGCGAGCATCGCCAACATGCAGGGCAAGGGCTACTGGACCGAGCTCGCAAGCCCGACGACGTTCCACATGAAGCTGGGTGGCGACGATGTCAGCGCCGTCAACCCGAGACGCAGTTTCACACGCGCCTCGACAATGCCGCTGGACAGATCAGCCTCACGCCTTCCTCCGCGGGCCGCATCGATTTCAAGGAGAGCGCGACTGCCGACAATCACGTAAGCCAGCAAAAAAGCGGTGCCCATCCGGCGGTCGATTTCGCGGCGAAGCACATGGCGCCCATCGAGCGTCGCCTCGCTCGATCCGACGCGCGGCTGGCATTCATCCATGCGCTGACGGGCTATCCGCGACGGCTATGTCGGAAGAAGCCAGCGCGCATGGCGGCAAACCGGGCGCGCCGGCCGGGCACCACCACGACATGGATTCGCGGCAAACCGCAAGGCGGT
This sequence comes from uncultured Alphaproteobacteria bacterium, assembly GCA_963761015.1. Classification (GTDB taxonomy): domain Bacteria; phylum Pseudomonadota; class Alphaproteobacteria; order Acetobacterales; family Acetobacteraceae; genus CAVXFL01. The sequence goes on along the minus strand of CAVXFL010000010.1, from coordinate 82,156 downwards.
GCGCGACGCCTATTTCGGCGTTGCGCGGCATCGCCTCGGGCGGCGAGTCGAACGAAACGGTGGACGGCGTTCGCGTCGCCGGCGTGGGGCACATGGTCGGGCTGGACCACCTTGGGCTGGGCGGTGGCATCGCCACGCCGGGCGGAACCTTGCGGGCCCGGCTCACGCTGGACCTGGCCGGCCTCTCCTCGCCGCAAATTCCGCTCGACGTGCGGAAATACCTGCCGCGCCACTTCGCGATTACGCCGAGCGTTTCCGGCGTCAATCTCGCCGGTCTCGACGCGCTGATCATGGCCGCCACCGCGCCGCAACCCGATGACCAGGATGTGGACGCCAAGGTTTCCGAACTGACGGCGACGGCATCGCCGTAGGTCTGGACAAGCTGGCGTTCGATCCGGGGCCGGCGAATTTTTCCGGGCACGGGAAGCTGATGGCATTCTCGCCCGAGAAGTTCCGGGGGGAAGCCGAAGTGAAGGCGACCGGGTTCGACACGCTGATGCAGGAAGCGATGACCACCAAGGAACTGGCGCAAGGCCTACCGGTGCTGGCGATGATGCGCTCCCTCGCCAAGCCGGAGGGCGACGCGCTGGTCTGGGCGGTGCGCATGGAGAACAGCGTCGTCACGGTCAACGGTCACGATCTGGCGTCGATGTTTGGCGGCAGGAAGCGTAGAACCGCGCCCGGCAACCAATAGCTTCCGAGGCGGCCAGGCCGAATGCAGTACGAACCGCAACCGCACCTGACCCAGCACTGGCAGGTGACCAAGCCGTCCGCGACTGGGCGGGCGGTATTGTGATCGCGCAGGCGGCGAGCGCCGCCGAAGCGGGTGTCGCGGTGCTGGATGCGGGCGGCAGCGCGGTGGACGCGGCGGTCGCAACCGCGCTGGCCCTCGCGGCGGTCGAGCCGTGGAACTCCGGGCTCGGGGGATCGGCTTCGCGCTGGTGCATCGCGCGGGGCAGGGCAGGGCGGAGGTGGTGGAGTTCGGCCCGGTCGCGCCGCGCGGGCTCGATCCCGCCCGCTTCCCGCTCACCGGGCGGATGAAGCTCGACCTGTTCGCCTGGCCCGAGGTGGTGAAGGACGCGAACATCCATGGTCCGCTGTCGTTCGTGATCCCCTCCGCGCCGGCCGGCTACGCGCTGATGCACGAGCGCTGGGGGCGGCTGCCGTTCGCGGACGTCGCCGCACCCGCGGTCGCGCTCGCCCGGCGGGGGCTGCCGGCGGACTGGTTCACCACGCTGAAGATCGCCAACGCCGCCGCCATCCTGCGGCTCTATCCCGAGAGCGCGCGCATCTATCTGCGCGACGAACTGCCGCCGGTTGCCCCGTATCAGGGCGAGCCGGCCTATCTCCCGCTCGGTCGGCTGCCGGACATGCTGGAGCGGCTGCAACGCGCCGGGCCGCGGGATTTCTACGAGGGCGAGATCGCCGCGGCGATCATCGCGGACGTTTCGGCGATGGGCGGGGTGCTCTCGGCGGACGATTTGCGCGGCTACCGGGCGCGCATCCGGCCGGCCCAGGACGTGGCCTGGCGCGGGCGCACCATGCAGTTCGCCGGCGGATTGACGGCATCGCCGACGGCCGAGCGCGTGCTCGAAGGCATGGCCGAGGCGCCGTTCGGTGCCGCGCCGGACGCCGCCTGGTTCGTCGCGCTGGCACGCGCGATGAAAGCTGCATACGCCGAACGTCTCGCCGGAATCGGCGACACCGAGCCGAACGCCGCCGGGACCTGCACCACGCATCTGACGGTCTGCGACGAACAAGGCACAATGGTTGCGCTCACGTCGACGCTGCTCTCGTCGATGGGCAGCCGTGTCGTGCTGCCGCGTTCGGGCGTGCTGATGAACAACGGCGTGATGTGGTTCGATCCGCGGCCGAACCAGCCGAATTCGATCGCGCCGGGAAAGCGGCCACTGACGAACATGTGCCCGGCGATCCTGCGCGACGAAAACCGCCCCGCCATCGCGGTCGGCTCGTCGGGAGGGCGGCGCATTCTCGCCTCCGTGCTGCAGGTGATGTCGTTCGTCGCCGATTTCGGCATGAGCGTGCAGGATGCGGCGCATCACCCGCGTATCGACGTGTCTACGCCGGATCTGGTGACGGCCGACCGACGGTTGCCCGCCGGCGTATTGCAGGCCCTGCGCGGCGACGGACCGATCGAGGTGGTCGAGCATGGCGTCGCGCCCGTGAATTTCGCCTGCCCGAACATCATCGTGCAGCACGCGGACGGGCAGCGCAGCGGGATGAGCGACGTGTTCTCGCCCTGGTCGGCCGCGCTCGCACAACACTGAGCGGCCGATGAAGCAGGCGCTGCACCAGATCTCGGTCGAGAGTCGCGGGCGAGGGCTGATCGAGGTCACGCGGCCGATCATCCACTGGGTTTTGGCGCAGTCGATCGGGGCGGGACTGCTGACCGTGTTCTGCCGTCATACCTCGGCATCGCTGCTGATACAGGAGAACGCCGACCCCGACGTGCGGGCAGACTTGGAAGCGTTTTTCGCCCGTCTCGCGCCGGACGGAGCGCCGGAGTACCGGCACACCGCGGAGGGACCGGACGACATGCCGGCGCATATCCGCGCGTCGCTGACGCAGACCCAGTTGTCGATTCCGGTGGACGGCGGCCGGCCGGTGCTGGGCACCTGGCAGGGCATCTACCTCTTCGAGCACCGGACCAGCCCACACCGGCGCGAACTGGTGTTGCACGTCATCGGCGAATAACGAGGTTCGGCGGAAAGGGAGCGGGGTGATCGCGTTGGACGATTTGGCCCGGTTGAACCAGTTGGCGCTGCCGTTCGCCAAGCTGCTCGGGATCGAGTACGTCAGCGCGTCGCGCGACAAGGTGGTCGGCCAAATGCTGGTGCGCGACGATCTATGCACCCGCCCGGCCGTGCTGCACGGCGGCGCGATCATGGCGTTCGCCGATACGCTCGGTGCGGCCGGCACGATCCTGAACCTGCCCGATGGCGCCGGCACGACCACGATCGAGAGCAAGACCAATTTCCTCGCCGCGGCCCTGCTCGGGGCACGCCTCACCGGCGAGGCGACGCCAATACATCGCGGCCGCCGCACCATGGTCTGGCAGACGCGGATCACGACCGCGGAGGGCAAGCTGGTCGCGCTGGTCTCGCAGACGCAACTGGTCCTCTGACTTCCGGCCAGCATGCGGTCCGTATCGCCCGCCAGTTTGGCAGCGCAACCGCCGATCCGCCCTGCGGGTTCTTCTCCGGCTCGGCGACCGATCCAAGCGGCAGCGCCGGAGTCCTCCCGCTTCTGTCGCCCGATCATTCCAGCCTCTCAGCTGCGAGCTTCCCCGGTTGGGGGCATCGCGTCGCATTCGGATAACGCCACCCCGCCGAGGGTTCGCCAGAAGCCGGCGTAAAGCCGGCGCCGGTGCGTCGGGCTCCTCGCGGGTAGCCCTCAGCACGCCAGCTTTCGGTTCGCGGCGGGGCCGTCTATCCTCCGGTTGCATAAAAGCGCGACCGGCAGATGGAGAGCCTTGAAGCCAATGAGCGACGTGCTCGCCCCACCTCGCCCGCACCATCCGGCCGGCCGGGTGGCGCCGCGGATCGGCGCGATCGACTGCGACGTGCATCCAGCCGTGCCGAGGATGAAGGCGCTGCTGCCGCATCTGCCGCCCCACTGGGCCGAGCAGGTCACGCTGCGCGGCGTCGATGGGCTCGACCTCGCCAGCTACCCGCATCGGGTGCCGGCCAATACGCGCCCCGACTGGCGCCCGGCCACCGGCAAGCTGGGCAGCGACCCCGATCAGGTGATCGCTCAGGCCCTGGACGGATTCGGTAGCCGCTTGGCCGTCCTGAACTGCCTCTATGGCATCGAGCCGCTGCACAACGCCGACATGGCCGCAGCCCTCGCGCGCGCGGTGAACGAGTGGATCGCCCGCGAGTGGCTGGATCGCGACAAGCGCTTGCGCGCTTCCATCCTGCTCCCCTTGCAGAACACCGAGCTTGCGGTTGCGGAGCTTGAGCGCGCGGCAGCGGATATGCGCTTCGTCCAGGTGCTGGCGCTGGCGATGGGCGAGGCCCCGCTCGGCAGCCGGCGCTACTGGCCGATCTGGGAGGCGGCCGACCGCCATGGGCTGGCGCTCGGCATTCACGCCGGCAGCGCCTATCGCCACGCCATCAGCAGCAACGGCTGGCCGTCCTACTACCTGGAGGACACGGTCGTGCAATCGCACGCCTTCCAGGCGCAACTGCTCAGCCTGGTGAACGAGGGCGTGTTCACCCGCCTGCCCAATTTCCGCGTGGTGTTGATGGAGTCCGGCTTCACCTGGCTGCCGCAATTCCTCTGGCGCGCGACCCGCACCTGGCGGGCGATGCGCGCCGAGGTGCCCTGGGTGGACCGCGCCCCGGCCGACATCATCCGCGAGCACGTCCGCATCACCTTGCAGCCGACCGACGCTCCGCCGCGTCCGGAGGATCTCACGCGCGCGGTCGAGCAGATCGGGTCGGATCGCATGCTGCTGTTCTCGACCGACTACCCGCACTGGCATTTCGACGGGCAGGAGGCGCTGCCGGCGGGCCTGTCGGACGCGCTGATCAGGCGCATACTGGTGGACAATCCCCTGGAGACGTATCCCAGGCTCAGGGAGGGCTCGGCATGACACCCGACGACGTCCGCACGCTCGACACCGCCGCCCCGCGGCAGTCGACCCGGCTGCAGATCATCGACTGCGACGTGCATCCCGCGATGCGCTCCACCGGCGATCTGAAGCCGTTCCTGGCGCAGCGCTGGCGCGACCATCTGGACGCCTACGGCCCGCGCCAGCCGATTCCGTTCACTGGCTGCCATCCCTATCCGAAGGCCACGCCGGCGCTGTCGCGCCTCGACGCCTGGCCACCTGGCGGTGGGCCGCCCGGCTCCGACCTCGATTTCCTGCGCCAGCAACTGCTCGATCGCTACGATGTCAGCTACGGCATCCTGCACACGCTGTTCGCGACCGGCATGGACCAGCGCAACCAGGAGTTCGGCGCCGCGCTCTGCCGCGCCGTGAACGAGTGGCAGGTCGCGACCTGGACCGGGCCCGACAAGCGGCTGAAAGGCTCGATGGTAGTCCCCGGCGAGGACGCCGAGGCGGCGGTCGCGGAGATCGAGCACTGGGCCGGTCATCCCGATTTCGCCCAGGTCGCGATGACGACGCACACGATCGAGCCGCTCGGCCGGCGCCGCTACTGGCCGATCTACGAAGCCGCCGCGGCGCACGGCCTGCCGGTCGGGCTGCATACATCCGGGTACAACGGCCACGCCGTCACCTCCGCCGGGTGGTCCTCGTTCTATGTCGAGGAGCACCACGCGGTCGCCATTTCGCAGCAGGCGGTGCTGGTGAGCCTCGTTTGCGAGGGCGTGCTGGCGCGCATTCCGTCGCTGAAGGTGGTGATCGTCGAAGCCGGCTTCGCCTGGGCGCCCTCGCTCGGCTGGCGGCTCGACCAGCACTGGGCGCGCATGCGCGACGAGGTGCCGCACCTGAAACGCCCGCCCTCCGAGTATATTCGCAAGCAGGTGTGGTTCACGACGCAGGCGATGGACGAGCCGGAGCGGCCGGCGGATCTGCGGGCCATCATCGACTGGATCGGCTGGGACCGCCTGCTGTTCGCCACCGACTATCCGCACTGGGATTGGGACGACCCGCTGACCGCGTTCAAGATCCGCATGAGCGAGCAAGAACGGCGGATGGTGTTCACTGATAACGCGCGGCAGGTGTACGGGCTGTAGTCCGTCAAGTTCGACTTTCACGGGCATTGCGCGGGGCGAAGCGACGAAGCAATTCCTGTGCGAGTAGCGCGCGTGGCGGGGGATCGAGTGGCTGCGCTCGCAGTGGCAGAAGAGATTGAACGACCGTCTGTCCCGTCGAGGAGGACTTTGCATGCGCGATATAACCATCGGCGACGTTCGCATCACCAGCCTGATCGAGCGGGACGGGCCGTGGCGGGAGCCGGAGGTGATGTTTCCAAAATACGACCCGGAAATCGGGCGGCGGCACCTCGCCGAATTGCCGCCGTTCGTGTTCGAACCGGCCTCCGGCAAGATGGTCATCACCTACCGCACCTACGTCGTGCGCACGCCGCGCCACACCGTCCTGGTCGATACCTGCACCGGCGAGGACAAGGGCTACGCCGCGCCGTTCGATTTCCCCAAGCAGCGCTGGCTGGAGGAGTTTCGCGCCGCGGGGCTTTCGTTCGACAGCATCGACTACGTGTTCTGTACGCATCTGCACATTGACCATTGCGGCTGGAACACGCGGCTGGTGAACGGCCGCTGGGTACCGACCTTTCCGCGGGCCAAGTACGTTTTCCACAAGCGCGAATACGCGGCTTGGGAGGAGGCGATCGCGCGCGGCGAAACGCATGCCGGCTCCTCGCGCGAGGTGTTCGGCATGAACTGCTTGCCGGTAGTGGAGGCCGGGCAGGCGTTGCTGGTGGACGACGATTTCGAGCTGGACGACACGTTCTCGCTGACGCCCACGCCGGGCCACGCGCCGTGCCATTGCTGCGTGAACATCCGCTCGCGCGGGCAGCGCGGCGCGATCACCGGCGACATGGCGCACCATGTCCTGCAACTCCGCGAGCCGTCCTGGTCGACGATCTTCGACTGGGATCCGGCGCAGGCCGAGCAATCCCGCCGCCGCTTCTTGGGCGAAATCGCCGACACCGGAACGCTGATGCTGCCCATCCATTTCCCGGGCCCCGCCGCCGGCCATGTGGAGGCCGACGGCGGGCGGTTCCGATATCGGTTCAGAGAAGGATAGATACGCCGCCGAGCGCGCACGTTCGTAGGTCGAAAGCGGTCTCGGGCCCATACGACCCATTCGGGACAGGCGACGTGACTGTACGACGCCAGACATTGCCGTCAACGGCCGACGAGGGCGGGCGAAGGCCGTCCGCGCTGTCCACAGGTCAGGGCGGCACGCAAGGTGACCTTCCCCCGCGAAAGTGGACACGAGTTACGGCCTACGCAGCCGCTGCGAGCTGTTCCTTTGCCACCGGGGAGCAGTAGCCGATTGCCGAGTGAAGACGGTGGCGATTGTACCAACCTTCGATGAACGCGAACACGGAATTCTTGGCGGCTTGGCGCGTTTCGAAGGTGTTGCCGTTATCCAGCTCGGTTTTCATGCTGCCGAAGAAGCTCTCCATGGGAGCGTTGTCCCAGCAATCACCTTTCCGGCTCATCGAGCAAAGCAAACCGTGTTGGTCGAGCAAACGGCGATACGCGCGAGCCGCATATTGGCTGCCACGATCGGAATGGTGCACCAGACCAGGTGCTGGTCGGCGGTTGGCGATGGCCATTTGCAGAGCAGCGATCGTGAGTTCCTGCGGCATGGTCTCGCGCATCGCCCAGCCGACCACGCGGCGCGAGAACATGTCGAGCACGACGGCCAGATAAAGCCAGCCCTCAGCGGTGGGAATGTAGGTGATATCGGCCAGCCAGACCCGATTGGGCGCCGGAGCGGCGAAGCGTCGGTCGAGAAGGTTAGGGGCAACCGGAAGGGAATGGTTGCTGTCCGTGGTGCGCGGCCGGCGGCGCTTGTGGCGGCCCTGGATGCCATGATGGCGCATCAGACGGGCGACCCGGTGCACCCCGACCCGCCGGCCTTCGGCCCGCAGCGCGGCGTGCACGCGCGGGGAGCCGTAGACGGCGCGGCTATCGGCATGCACGCGGCGGATATCGGCAGCAAGAGCGCGATTGGCGCGGGCCCGCGCGCTTTCTGGCCGGTCGCGCCACGCATAGTAACCGCTCGCGCTGACCTCCAGCACGGCGCACATGGTCCGCACCGGGAAGCTCGCGCGATGGTCCTCGATGAAGCGGAACCTCATTTCGGCGGGCCCGAGAAGATGCCGATGGCCTTTTTTAAAATGTCGCGTTCCATTTGGGCGCGCTCGAGCTCACGCCGCAGGCGACGGACCTCCGCCTGCTCGGCCGCCGCAGCCGTGAGCGCCGGCGGCTCGGCCGCGGCGATCGTGGGCTTCGCCGAGCCGTTCCGGCCGTCCCGCCAGTTGCGCAGCATCGACGGCTGCACTCCCAGCTCAGTCGCCACCTGGGTGACAGGCCGCCCGCTCGACAGCAGCAGCGATACCGCTTCGCGTTTGAACTCGTCCGTAAACGAACGTCGTGTCTTCGTCATTGCCACCTCGCTCCGTTCAGGAGCTTACACGAGGTGTCCACTCGTTCGGGGGAACCACACTCGCCAGGCGCAAAGCTCAGCGGCACAAACGCTTCCACCGATGTGCTCGCGTGCTCCTGCCGCCAGCCTTGCGCATAGCGGCGCACCGCGTCATAGCCGCCTTCGTAGCCCAGTCCACGCAACTGCTCGAATAGCCGGATCAGCGTCAGCCGCTCGCGCGCCGCCTTCGCCTCGTTCTCAACCAGCAACCGATCGAGAACTCTCCTTCCACGGCCCGAGCCGCGGCATCGGCTGCTCGCCTCGCTCGTAGTGGAACTCGGTCGCACCCGAGCGCAACACCTTCCGCACGACCTTCCGCGACACCCGTAGATCGCGGCAGATCGCCTTGATCGACTTGCCCTCGACGAGATACGCCCGCCGGATTTTCGCGATCGTCTCCACCACCAGCATCCCCACCAGACCCCCGATTCGTTCCGGGAGCCATCATGAACCCCAACCTCAAGAGGGGTCCCTTTTGGACGCCGATCACCCCTCCAAGGGGGTCCTTTTTCCACGCCAAATCACATGTTCGGCGTCATCGAGCACTGGAACGCCGAAGCGCTGGGCTGGAACGTTGTCAAATGCGGCAACCGCTACGCTGCGGAGGCGGTCGGCATTGCGGTTCGCACCGCGTTCGCACCCTCAAGGAGCAGATCGTGCACGGTCGCATCTACCCCGGGTGGTTGTGCACCAGGATCAACTGCGCTGGCGTGCAGGTCCAGCGCCCGCTTCACTGCCTCGCGTGGGTAGACCGGCGTGTGCGCCGCCTCCCCGCGCGTCAGCAGTTTCTCGCGCAGGCGCGCGCGATGGCCGTGTAGGCCGGTAGACGGGAAGGGCAGGGCGCCCTCGCGCGCGCCGTGGCTTTCCTCCGCTTCGGGGAGAAACGGCGTCGGCCCGGGCTGCGCCGCCTCGGCCAAGCCGGGGCGGCGGCGTTGGGGCGAGCGCGGCTTCGGCGCGACCGCGAGTGCTCCACGTCGTTCGTGGAGGCCCCGCAGCCGCTCCGGCTATTCCGTGCGGGCGAACAGCCACGCAAACCACAAGGCGCCGCTCCCGCCATCCTGGGGTGAACGTCACCCCGCCATACGGTTGATAAACAGCAAACGAAATTCCCGCGTTGGTCTAGGCTACGGGCGGGCCGAGCGGCGGGACGTCGGTGCCCTCGGGCACCGGCACGCGGGCGACGTTCAGGGTCATGGCGACGGCGGTGTAATAGCCGGTCACCCCGATCAGATCGGCCACGCCCTGCTCGCCGAATCGCGCCTTGGCGGCCGCGAAGGCGGCGTCGCTCACCTGCCGCTCCCGTTGCAGCTCGGCGCAGAAATCGTAGACGATCCGCTCGTCCTCGCTCATGCCCTCCGGGCGGCGGCCGGCGCCGATCGCGTCGGCGATCTTGCGGTCGAGCCCGGCCTTGAGCGCAATCTGGTAATGCGCCCACCATTCGAATTGGGCGTTCCAGGCGCGCGCGGTGACCAGGATCGCCAGTTCGTTGAGCCGGTGCGGGATCGCGCTGTGGAAGCGCACGTATTCGCCGACCCGCTGGAACCGGTCGGCGAGTTCCGGGCTGCGCAGCCAGGTGTTGAACGGTCCCGCCAGCCCGCCGCGCGGGCCGGACGCGATGTCGTCGGCGACCCGCTTCTGCTCCGGCGTCATCTGCTCCGGCGACAGTGGGGGAAACCGGTTCGGTGCGTCGGCCATGATCCGCTCTGTCCAGATTTGTCGCACATGCCTAGCATAAGAGGAGGCAACTGGGCCATGCAGCGCAAAAGGGAGAAGCCGATGACGGAACACCGCCCCGAGCGACGCTCGGTGCTCAAGGCCACCTTCGGCGCGCTGGCGGGAACGGCGCTCGGGGGGATGGCCGGCGCGCGGCCGGCGGCGGAGCCGGTGCCGTACTCGGCCGGAACCGAGCGCCCGCGCACACCGGCGCCGCCCGGCGCCACCGATTGCCACCATCATATCTACGATCACCACTTCCCGGTCGATCCGGCCGCGAAGCTGCGGCCGGCCGACGCCACGGTGGCGGATTACCGGCTGTTGCAGAAACGCATCGGAACCTCGCGCAATGTCGTCGTCCAGCCCTCGACCTATGGCGTCGACAACCGCTGCATGCTGGACGCGCTGGCGAAGTTCGGGCCGTCCGCGCGGGGCGTGGCGGTGGTCAACACGCGGGCGAGCGACGCCGAGTTGAAGCGGCTGGACAGGTATGGCGTGCGCGGCATCCGCTTCAACCTGGTGCAGACCGGCGCGACGACATTGGATATGCTGGAGCCGCTTGCCGCGCGCGTGCACAATCTCGGCTGGCACGTGCAAATCCACATGCTGGCCGACCAGATCGCCAAGATCGACGATCTCTTGAACCGGCTGCCGGCACCCATCGTATTCGACCACATGGCGCGCATCCCGGGCCGCGTCGGCGTGCAGCACCCGGCGTTCCGTGTCGTCGCCGGCCTGTTGGAGAAGGGGCACGCCTGGGTGAAGCTGTCCGGCGCCTACATGGACTCGACGGTCGGGCCGCCGACCTATGCCGACCGCGGCGCGATCGCCAAGGCGTTCGTCAGCCTCGCGCCGGAACGCTGCGTCTGGGGCACCGACTGGCCGCATCCGACCGAACGGGTGAAGCCGGACGATGCCGTGCTGTTCGACCTGCTCGCCGCATGGTTGCCGGACGAAGCGGCGCACCGGCGCATTCTCGTCGAAAACCCCGAAAATCTCTACGGCTTTTCCCAGGCGGCGTAGCGAGGGGAGTTGGCGCCATGAGCGAAACCACGGACGATTACGCGACGCGGCCGCTATCGCCGTCGGGCATCGCCGACCTGCTGGATCTGTGCGAGGACAAGTTCGATCCGCTGTTCTGGCCGAGTTCGCGCCCCCTGGTATCCAGCGCCTGGTACGGCCATGTGCCGTTCGCCTACTGGCTGGTGACCTCGGCGCGGCCCGGCAGCGTCGTGGAATTGGGCACGCATCATGGCGCCTCCTATGCCGCGTTCTGCGAAGCGGTGCTCCGATACGGCCTCGAAACGCGCTGCTTCGCCGTCGACACCTGGAAGGGCGATCCGCAGAGCGGCTATTACGCCGAGAACATTTATCAGGATTTCAAGGCGTTCCACGACAGCCATTACAGCCGCTTCTCCACCATGATCCGCGCCACCTTCGACGAGGCGGCGCGGCATTTCGCGAACGGTTCGATCGATCTCTTGCACATCGACGGTCTGCACACGTACGAGGCAGTGAAGAACGATTTCGAGACCTGGCTGCCGAAAGTGTCGCGGCAGGGCATTGTGCTGTTCCACGACATCGCCGTGCAGGGCGGTGGGTTCGGGGTGCACCGGCTATGGGCGGAACTGCAGCAGGTTTTCCCCTCGTTCGGCTTCGCCCACTGCTTTGGGCTGGGCGTGCTGGCGGTGGGCGAGGCCGTGCATCCGACGGTCGCGGCGCTATGCGGCCTCGCCGATCCCGAAGCGGCGCGCGTGCGCTCGCGCTTCGCCCGCCTGGGCGAGGCGCACGAATTGCGCCAGGTGCTGTCCTGGCACCGCATCATCGCGTAGCGGAACCCGATCGGAAGCCGCCTCCGTCGGGGACATCCGGTCGTCAGGGAGGGGGATGCACCGGATGATCGCGGCGCGGGCGCTCCTGGCCGAATTGGCATGAGCACCGGTTCGGTGCATACGCGTTCCCAAAGGAATGGAGATCGTCGCCATGACTAACGCCATCCGCTTTCACAAAGCCGGCGGCCCCGAGGTGCTGGCCTGGGAGGAGGTGCCGCTCGGCAAGCCCGGTCCGGGCGAAGCTCGGGTGCGGCATACCGCGGTCGGCCTCAATTACGTGGACACCTATGTCCGCTCCGGCCTGTATCCGGCGTCGCTCCCGAGCGGGCTAGGCACCGAGGCGGCGGGCGTCGTCGAGGAAGTCGGCTCCGGGGTGACGGCGGTGAAGCCGGGCGATCGGGTCGCCTATGCGGGCGGGCCGCTCGGGTCGTATGCGGAAGAGCGCGTCATGCCGGCCGACCGCTTGGTCGTGCTGCCCGAGGGCATTTCCGACCGGCAGGCCGCGGCGATGATGCTGAAGGGCCTGACCGCGCAGTATCTGATCCGGCAGATTTTTCCGGTGAAGGCGGGCGACACCATCCTGTTTCACGCGGCGGCGGGTGGCGTCGGCCTGATCGCCTGTCAGTGGGCGAAGTCACTCGGCGCCACGGTGATCGGCACGGTGGGCAGCGACGAGAAGGCGGAACTCGCCCGCGCGCATGGTTGCGATCATCCGATCGTCTATACGCGCGAGGATTTCGTGGCGCGGGTGAACGAGATCACCAAGGGCGAGAAGCTGGCCGTGGTCTTCGACTCGGTTGGCAAGGACACGTTCATGAAGTCGCTCGATTGCCTGCGCCCGCGGGGGCTGATGGTGAGCTTCGGCCAGGCCTCGGGCAGCATCGGGCCGGTCGATCTGGGCATCTTCGCGCAGAAGGGCTCGCTGTTCTTCACGCGGCCGACCCTGGTGACCTACGCCGCGCGGCGCGATGATCTGCTCGCGATGGCGAAAGACCTGTTCGACGCGGTGCGGTCGGGCGCAGTCAGGATCGAGATCAACCAGACCTATCCGCTGCGCGACGCGGCGCAGGCGCACCGCGACCTGCAATCACGCAAGACCACCGGGTCGACGGTGCTCACGCTGTCATGACGGGTCACCGGGGCGGCGGCCGTTGCGAGAACAGGGAGCCGAGCCAGCGATAGCGCGCCGGCCGGGATCGACCAAGGCGTTCGCGTCAGGACCACCTGCGCTCGTTCTCTATCCGGCGCTACCGTCCCGCGACATGCACGTTTCCGATACGGCTCCGCACTGCCGCCGCATCATCCATATCGATATGGACGCGTTCTATGCGTCGGTCGAGCAGCGGGATAATCCGGTCCTGCGCGGATTGCCGGTGGCCGTGGGCGGCGCGCGGGAGCGCGGGGTGGTCGCGGCGGCGAGTTACGAGGCGCGCCGGTTCGGTGTTCACTCGGCCATGGCGTCGGTCACGGCGCGTCGCAAGTGTCCCGAATTGGTCTTCGTGCCGCCGCGCTTCGACGTCTATCGGGCGGTCTCGGCGCAGATCCGCGCGATCCTGGCCTGCTACACGCCGCTGGTTCAGCCGCTCTCGCTCGACGAGGCCTATCTCGACGTGACCGCGCCGTTGATCGACGGTGGCTCGGCCACCGCGATCGCGCGCGAGATCAAGGCGCGCATCCATGCGGACACTGACCTGACCGCCTCGGCCGGCGTGTCGTACAACAAGTTTCTGGCCAAGCTCGCCTCCGACTACCGCAAGCCGGACGGGCTGTTCGTCATCACGCCCCGCATGGGGCCGGATTTCGTGCAATCGTTGCCGGTCGGCAAATTTCATGGCATCGGCCCGGTGACTGCGGCGAAGATGAACTCGCTCGGCATCCACACCGGACTTGACCTGCGGCGCCAGACTCTGAGCTTCCTGACCGCGCGCTTCGGCAAGGCTGGCGCGTTCTACTACAAGGTGGCGCGAGGCGAGGACGACCGGCCGGTCGAGCCGGATCGGCCGCGCAAATCGCTCGGCGCCGAGACGACGTTCGCGCGCGACTTGCTGCGCTGGGAGGACGTTCCGCCGGCGCTGGATCCGGTGATCGGCAAGGTCTGGGCGGCCTATGCCAGGGACGCACTGGCGGCGCGCACGCTCACCGTGAAGGTGAAATTCGCCGATTTCCGCCAGATCACCCGCCGATGTTCGGGCGCGGAAGCGATCACCTCGCGGGAGGTCATCGAGCGGCTCAGCCTCGATCTCCTGCGCCCGCTGTTTCCACCGCCACGCGGCGTGCGTCTGCTCGGGGTCGCGCTGTCCAACCTCGCGGCACCGGCGGGGATGGCGCCATGGCAACCAGCACTGACCCTGAGATAGGCGGACGCGCCTGGCCGCCGCGCATGGTGCGGGGGTGCAGGGCAGGCTGCTCGACAACCGCGCGTGGCTCATGCACCAAGCGGCATGATGGATTCGGCGCAGCATGACCGCATCGCGGCCTGGCTGGTCGAGCGCGGCCTCGCCGGCGCGGCGGAGACCGACCTTCTGCACGGCTTCTGTGAGCGCTGCCGCAACGCCGGCGTGCCGATCTCGCGAGGCGGCGCCTTCATCGACACCTTGCACCCGATCTATGAGGGCCGCGGCTTCCGCTGGCGCAACGACGGTGTGGATGAGCCCGCCTTCTTCGAATGCGGCCGCACCAACGAGGGCGAGGCGGCGGCGAATTGGCAGCGCTCGCCCTTCTACCATCTGCTGACGACCGGCGCCGACGAGTTCCGGAGCCAACTCGCGCCCGGCGCGCCGCTGGATTTCGTCCCGCTCGAGACCATGCGCGCGGAAGGGCGGATCGATTATCTGGCTTCGTGCACCGCTTCGCCGGCGTGAAGCGGGCGCAGGAGTTGTTCACGCTGGACCCCGCCATCGCGTGAGCCCGCGGCCAACGATGGGTTCGGGCACAATGGTGCGATCCTTGCTTGTAACCGACAGTGGGATACGCTCGGCAAGGGACGAAGCGGAAAAGATGGACCGGCAATTCGCGGACAAGGTGGCGATCGTTACCGGCGCGGGGAGCGGTATCGGCAAATCGGCCGCACAGGATTTCGCCACGGGCGGCGCGAGGGTGGTCTGCCTGGACGTGACGGGCGCCGAGCAGGTGGCCGCCGGAATCGGGGCAAGCGGCGGGACGGCCATCGCCCGCGTCATGGACGTGCGCGATGCGGCCGCATGGCAGCGGCTCGTCGCCGACATTGTCGATCGCTGGGGCGGCATCGACATCCTCGTGAACAATGCCGGCGTGGCGATCGCCGGTGACACGGCCGCCGACATGGACGAGGACGGCTGGGACCGTATCATGAGCATCAACGCCAAGGGTGTGTGGCTCGGGATGAAATACGTGCTGCCGATCATGCTGCGGCAGGGGCGCGGCAAGATCTGCAACGTGGCCTCGACCGCCGCGCATATCGGGTTGCGCGACGCCGCCGCCTACTGCGCGTCGAAGGGCGCGGTGCTGGCGCTGACCCGCCAAGCCGGCGTGCAATATGCGAGCGCGAACATCCAGATCAACTCGGTCTCGCCGGGCACCACAATGACCGGGCTGCAACGCGATGTCACCGAGGCGCAGCGCGCGGCTTTCCTGCCGCTCACGCCGATCGGCCGCTTCGCCGAACCGAAGGAGGTTTCGGACGTGATCCTCTTCCTCTGCTCGGCGGGATCGTCTTTCATGGCCGGCGCGGATGTCAGCGTCGATGGCGGCATGGTCGCCATCTGAACGCGCCGACGCCGATTGCGGCCCAGGAGAACCAGGTCATGCCGGTCACCGGTCTGTTCCACATCGCCATCAAGACCAACGATCTCGATGCCACGGTGCGCTTCTATACCGAGGTGCTTGGCCTCGTGCCGGTGCATCGGCCCGATTTCGGCTATCCCGGCGCCTGGCTCGCCTGCCCGCAGCCAGGCGGCGATGCCGCCATTCACATATACGCGGGCGGCGCCGCGCTCGGCGACGAGGGCCGGGCGCCCTCCGGCAGCGCGGCGATCGATCACGTTTCGCTCGCGGCGCTGGGCTATCACGATTACATCACGCGCTTCCGCAAGCACGGGCTGGACTGGCGCGAGTTCAAGGTGCCCGGTACCGATCTGTGGCAGCTGTTCGTGTACGACCCGAGCGGCGTGCAGTTCGAGCTGACGTTCAACGGCGTGGTGGAAGCAGGGCCGGCGCCTGACATGTCGGACGGCCGGCGGTATCTCGCCGGAAAATCCTTCTTCCGGCCGCTCGTTCCCGCCGAATAGCGGCCCCGCATCCGGGTCCTTCATCGGCGGCGCCGGGCTGATCGGCATCGCCCGTCTTCGACGTGTCGCGCGTTGCCGAGGAGCCTGGCTTCCGGCCGGAGTTCGACCTTGCGCGCGGCATCCCCGCCTATGCCGCCACGTTACCGGCGCCGCAATCGATCGGGTAGCACGGGGGAAAGTCAGTGCGGCGTAAAAATGTACATCGCGTGGATGTATCCAAATCCCAACAACGCGTACCAGCCGACTACGGTCACCAGCATGAGCACGCAAATGGCCGCTCCGCACGGCCCCATGCGTGGCGCTTCGACGAAGGTGCGATCGGGGTAGGCGCCGAAGGCGCGTGCCTCCATCGACATCACCATCATCGACGAGCGGCGCAGACTGCCGACCAACAGCGGCATGGCGTAACGCTGCATGTCGCGGATTCGCCCGACCACGCCGCGCTGCCGTGCCACGCCACGCACCATGTGCGCGGCCCGGATGATCTTGATCTCCTCTTCCAGCGTAGGAACGATTCGTAACGCGATAAAAAACGCATAAGCGATGCGGTAGGGAATTTTCAATTGCGCGACGAGCGCGATCGCCAGCTCGCGCGGATCGGTCGTGCGCACGAACAACAGCGATGCCAGGAGAATGGTGTAGATGCGCAGCGCCGAGGCCAGCGCGTAATCGGCGCTTTCGACATAGATCGGGCGGTCGAAAACGCGGAAAGCGACGTGCTGGCCCGGCAAGTTCGCCGCCTGGATGATAAAGAACGATGCGCAGGCGAGGATGAACGGCCAAGTACCGCGGAGAATTTCCTGGGGCGAAATCCTGGCAAAGATCAGCGCCGTGAGCAGCACGACGGCGCAGACCACGATCTGCACCCAGGCGATGTAGACGCCGAACGCCAGGAACGAGACCGCCAGCAGGGCGGCCAGCTTGGTGAGCGGATCGAGCCGGTGAAACGGTGAAGTCGCGGCCCGGAACTGGAAAACCGTGGCGCGGGCCATGCGATCAGACCTTCATCGGGCCGCTCGCCACGCGGGCCGGCGCGGCGGCGAGCCAGCCGACCAGTTCGGCCACGGACAGGGTCGCGTGAGGAACCGTGAGCGGATGCCGGCGCGCCAGTTCCGTGCTGAGCGCCTGAACCGGCGGCGGAATCAAGCCAGCCTCGTCCAGCAGCGCGGACCGGGCGAACAGCTCGGCGGGCGTGCCGTCGAAGCGCAGGATGCCCTCGTGCAGCACCAAGGCGCGGTCGGCCCAGTCGGCGACCAGCCGCACGTCGTGCGTGATCATCAGCACGGCCGAGTTGTAGCGTTCGCGCAATCGCGCCATCAGCCCCATGAGTTGCCGCGCCCGCTCATGGTCCTGGCCAATGGTCGGCTCGTCGAGGATCAGCAGCTTCGGGTCGAGCGCGAGCATGGTGGCGACACTCAGCCGACGCCGCTCGCCCAGACTCAGGCTGAACGGCGAGCGTTCCCGGTAGCGCTCGAGATCGACGATCGCGAGCACCTCGGCCACCCGCTTCGCGATCAGTTCGTCGCGGTAATCGCGAACGCGCAAGCCGTAGGCGATCTCGTCGTCGACACGGTCGGTGACGAACTGGTGATCCGGGTTCTGAAACACGTAGCCGATGCGCCCGGCGATGTCCTTGGTGCCGAGTTCGGCGAGATCTTTCCCGAGCAGCCGAACGGTTCCGCGCGGCGGCGGGTTGATGCCCATGAGCGTGCGCGCGAGGGTCGTTTTGCCCGAACCGTTGCGACCGAGCAGCGCGACGATGCTGCCCGGCGCGAGATCGAACGAGACGTCCCGCAGAATTGTGTTTGCCCCATAGGTGAAGCGCAAATGCGAAACCGTGAGCAACGGCTCCGCGGCGGACGGTTCATCGACGGCATCCACAATCTGTAATCGCGGCGCCGGCATGGCGGGCAGAAAATCCTCGACGAAAGTGATCGCTTCCGCTTGGTTCAGCGGCAAACGCTCGGACGGCAGCGGCTGTCGGGTCGCGACGGCGAGTTCCAGGGCGAATTCGGCGAGTTGCGGAAACCAGGCGCTGGCCGAGACGTGGTTGGCGGAGGCCGTGGTCCGGCGCGCGAAAGCCTCGCGCGGCGGCCCATCGAACGCGATGCGGCCGGAATCCATCATCACCACGCGGCTGACCCGGTCGGCAAGTTCGTCGACCCGATGCTCGACCATGACGATCGTCGCACCGAACGTGAGACGGAGTTTCTCCAGCACCGCGAACACTTCACGCGTCCCGGCGGGATCGAGATTAGCGGTCGGCTCGTCGAGCACAAGCAGCCGTGGGCGCGCGGCCAGGACCGCGGCGATGCTGACGCGCTGCTTCTGCCCACCCGAGAGATCCCAGATCGACCACTCGCCCGCATGGGCGAGCCCGACGAGGTTCAGCGCCTCCGCCTGGCGCCGCAGAATGTCGGCGGGTGGCCAACGCAGATTTTCCAGGCCGAAGCAAACTTCGTCGCGCACTCGGGTATTGACGATCTGCGCTTCCGGGTCCTGGAATACCATGCCGATTTCGGTGGAGAATCTGGCGATCGGCGTCTTCGCCACGTCGAGCCCGCAGCAGAGCGCCTCGCCCTCCAGGTTGCCGCGCATGGCGTGCGGAATGACGCCGTTCAGGATCAGCAGCAGCGTGCTCTTGCCGCAGCCGCTCGGCCCCAAGATCAGCACGAACTCGTCCGCGTCGACGCGCAGCGAAACGTCGTGCAGAATCGGCGTGGTTTCGCCCTCGTAGGTGTACGACACACCACGCAAGTCGATCAGCGGTCCGGGCGCGGCCTCTGGCGCGCGCCCGTCTGCCGAAGCGATGCCGTCCATCGAAGGAGCAGCGTCAGACGGTCGCCGGACGGGGCTCGGCGACGGCGGTACCGCGCAGCACGCCCGCGCGAGCGAGGCCGTGCGCGATCGGCTTCACCAGGATCACCGCGTAGACCGCACCGCTGACCATGCGAATGGCGAGCGCCAGCAGGTTATAGCCGATGCCCATGTCGCCCACGCCGAAAAAATAGACTTCGGGGATCTGCTGCAGCAGCGGCGCCAGCGCGCCGGACAGCGCAATCGCGGTGGTATCCCAACGCTTATAGCCGAAGAATGCGAAGCCGAGATCGGACATGAACCCTTGCAGGAATCCGGCGCCCAGCACCATCACGCCGTTCGGATTACCCGACAGGACTTGCGCCACGCCGTTCATCGTCTCGGCCAGGGTCGCCGCGCCCGGCTTGCGAATGATATAGGCGCAAAGCGGGCCGGAAATGTAGAAACCGCCGCAAATTGCGGCGAAAGCGAGAAAGCCGTACGCGCCGGAGAACGTCATGAACAATCGGCCAAGCATCGCGTTCGGCGTGCCCAGAACGCCATTGACCACACCAATGATGGCCATGATCACGATTTCCATAAGCGTGAAGCCGCCCACGGCGACCATGTTCCGGTTGCGTAGCCAAGCCAACGCGGCCAATGCCAAGCCAATCGCAAACACGATGAGGTAGAGCAGGCCGACCGACATCATCCACACCTTCGGTTTGCCGGCTCGGCCTCGCGGGACCGTTTGCCGGCGGGTCCGGTTTGAAGCCTCCCTATTTGGCCGGCTGGCACGCAAATCTTATGCCATCTGCGGCTTGCGGCGGCCGGCCCTCGGCCGGCGCGCAAGTCGCTCGGAACTTGCCCGGTGAATCAGCACTGCTGACAAACCTTGCCTGCTTTGGCGGCAGAGCGAAAAGAGTTGTCGACACGACCCAGCACATGGCGCTGGCGGACGCCCATTGGTACGTAACGTGCATCGTGCCGATATCCGTCGCGCCGCAAGGGATTGTTGGTCCCGGGGCGAACGGTCGGTAGCGGGGATGGCAAAGCATGGGAGGCGGATGAGCGGCTCGGTTCTGCAGGGCTACGATCCGGGCAGCGCCTGGTGCGAGATGCTGCGCTGCGCGGCGGCCCGCGCGATCCGCGACCGGCTGGGCGCCATGTCCGTCGCGGCGCTGCGCCAGCGCTCCGCCGACGCGGCGGCCGAGTTGTTCAATCTCGGCATCACCTTCACTGTCTACTCGGATAACGAGACGATCGATCGTATCCTGCCGTTCGACGTCATCCCGCGCGTGCTCGCGCCAGAGGAATGGCGGCACATCGAAAGCGGGCTGATCCAGCGCGTCACGGCGCTCAACCTGCTGCTGCACGACATCTACCACGAGCAGAAAATCCTGCGCGACGGCGTGCTGCCGAGCGATCTAGTGCTGCGCCACGCCTGCTATCGCGCCGCCATGCGTGAGATCGCGCAACCGCACGGCACGTATGTGCATATTTCTGGCATCGACATCGTGCGCGACCAGGACGGCCGTTTCCTGGTGCTCGAAGACAACGCGCGCACCCCCTCCGGGGTGAGCTACGTCATCGAGAACCGCAATCTGATGCAGCGCGCCTTCCCGGACCTGCTGGACGGGATCGGCGTGCGCCGGGTGGACGACTACGCGCTCAAGCTCGCCGATGCGTTGCGCGAGGTGGCGCCGCCGGCCGCCGCCGATCCGTGCATGGTGCTGCTGTCGCCCGGCATCTACAATTCCGCCTATTTCGAGCATGTGTTCCTGGCGCGCGAAATGGGCGTGACCTTGGTGGAGGGCCGCGACCTGTTCGTGGCCGAGGACCGGCTGTTCATGCGTACCACCGCCGGGCCCTCGCCGGTGCATGTCGTCTATCGCCGCATCGACGACGATTTCCTCGATCCGGAGGTGTTCCGCCCGGACAGCATGCTCGGCGTACCCGGGCTCATGCGCGCCTGCCGCGCCGGCAACGTGACGCTGGCGAACGCCGTCGGCACCGGGGTTGCCGACGACAAAGCCGTCTACGCCTACATGCCGCGCATCATCCGCTATTACCTCGACCAGGACCCGATCCTGGCCAATGTCGAGACCTATCTGTGCCGCGAGCCCGCCGGTCTGCGCTACACGCTCGACAATCTGGCGCGGCTGGTGGTCAAGCCGGTGGGCGAGGCGGGCGGCTACGGCATCACCATCGGGCCGAAAGCCAGCCGGGACCAGTTGGCGGAGTGCCGCGCGCGGCTGCTCGCCGACCCGGCCAACTACATCAGCCAGCCCTGCGTGACGCTATCGGTATCGCCGACCCTGGTGGAGGACGGCGTCGCCGCGCGTCATGTGGACCTGCGCCCCTTCGCCATCACCGGGCGGCAAACCTGGGTATTGCCCGGCGGATTGACGCGCGTGGCGCTGCGGGCGGGCTCGCTGATCGTCAACTCCTCGCAAGGGGGCGGCTCGAAGGATACCTGGGTCCTTGAGTGACATCCTGCTTGCCCGCCACGCGGACTCCCTCTTCTGGATGGCCCGCTACGTCGAGCGGGCCGAGAACCTGTCCCGCATCCTCGACGTTAATGCGACCTTCGCAGGCGATGACCGAGGTTCAAGGGAATGGCTGCCGATTGTCCAGTTGAACTTCGACGGCGAACGGTTCCGCGCCCGCCATGCGGCAGCGACGCGCAACTCGGTGCTGCGCTTCTACGTGACCGACCCGGACAACCCGACCTCGATCGTCAGCAACGTCCGCAGTGCGTACGAGAATGCGCGTACCCTGCGCCCGTTCATTTCGTCCGAAATGTGGGTGCAACTGAATGTGTTCCAGGGCCGCCTCCGGGCGTTGGGCGAGGCGCAGCTGGCGCCGGGCCGGCTGCCGCGGCTGTTCGAGTTGGTCAAGGAAGGCTGCCAGACGCACACTGGCATCATCGAAGGCACGTTCTTCCGCGACCAGGGCTGGTTCTTCTATCAGATCGGCCGCTACCTCGAACGCGCGGATCAGACGACCCGGCTGCTCGACATCAAATACCACCATCTGCTGCCGAGCCCGGCCGCGGTCGGTTCGCCGGTCGACGCCAGCCAGTGGAACGCGCTGCTGCGTTCGGCCTCGGGCTATTATGCGTATCGGCGCATCCATTCCTCGGTGTTCACGCCGGAGCGCGTCGCCGGGTTCTTGCTGCTCAACCAGAGCTTCCCCCGCTCCCTGGCGCTCTGCGTGCGCGAGATCGCGCTGCTGCTGCACGAGCTGAAATCGCGCTATTCGCTGCGCCGTGGCAACTCGGCGGCCGAGGAACTCGACGCATTGCAGGCGCTGCTGACAACCCTTACCATCCAGCGAGATTCTGATCCGGGGCCTGCACGAATTCCTCGATCAGATTCAGGGGCAGCTCATTGCCGTGACCGATCATTTGACCGCCGCCTTTTTCGGCCGTTCACGGACTGACGCGGGGGCGAACGAACCACAGTAACATGGCGATCCTCAGCGTTCGGCACCTCACCACGTACCGCTATCGGCAGCCGGTCGCGTTGGGCGAGCATCGGATGATGCTGCGTCCGCGCGACAGTTACGATCAGCTGCTGCTCGCCACCAGGCTCGCGATATTCCCGGAGCCCGCGAGCCTTCGCTGGATCCACGACGTATTCGGCAACTGCGTGGCGATCGCGCATTTCGCCGAGCGAACGACGGAGTTGCGCGTCGAGAGCATCATTCGCCTCGATCATACGCCGCGCAATGCTCTGGATTTCGCGATCGAGGAGCATGCGCAGATTTATCCGTTCTCCTACAGCGCCGAGGAAATGCCGGATCTGCTGCGCTCGATCGAGCGGCAATATCCGGATCCCGATCACGTGCTGGAGCGGTGGGCGCGGCAGTTCCTGCGCGGGGAGGGCCCCACCGACACGCACGAACTGCTGAGCGCGATGACGTTCGCGATCAAGCGGGATTTCACCTACCGAACCCGCGACGAGTCCGGCACGCAGGACCCGCTGGAGACGCTGCGGAACGGTAGCGGCAGTTGCCGGGATTTCGCGCTGTTGATGATGGAAGCGGCGCGCGCTCTCGGGCTCGCAGCCCGTTTCGTTTCGGGATACCTTTACAATCCCGGCACCGACGGGGAACAGCACGTGGGCGGCGGCGCCACTCATGCCTGGATGCAAGTCTATGTGCCCGGCGCGGGCTGGTTGGAAATGGACCCGACGAACGGCATCATCGGCAACCGAGACCTCATTCGCGTCGCCGTCGCCCGCGACCCGCGCCAAGCCGTTCCGCTGACCGGGCGCTGGACCGGCGTTCCGTCGGATTACCTCGGCATGACGGTGGAGGTGGATGTCACATCGGACGAGTCCGAGTTCGAGTCCTGCGACCGCGGGACTGAATTGACCGGCCCGTTTACCAGTTGAGCCGCCCGCATTGGAGGCGACCCGTGTCGGGCGGACGGTCCGCCCCTTGTCTCCCCGCGCCCCCCGGCCTATCGCGGCGGCGCAGCGCAACGGAGGCCGATATGTCCGCCATCGCCGACATCGTCGCGCGGGAAATCCTGGACTCCCGCGGCAATCCCACGATCGAGGTCGAGGTCGAGCTGGAAAGCGGCGCCAGGGGACGCGCCGCCGTGCCTTCGGGCGCCTCGACCGGCGCGCACGAAGCGGTTGAGCTGCGCGACGGCGACAAGGCGCGGTTCGGCGGCAAGGGCGTGCGCAATGCCTGCGCCAATGTCGAGGGCGAGATCTTCGAGGCCATCGCCGGCATGGAGGCCTCCGAGCAGGTGAAGCTCGACGACATCCTGATCGACCTGGACGGCACGGCGAACAAATCCCGCCTCGGCGCCAATGCCATCCTTGCCGTCTCGCTCGCCATCGCGAAGGCCGCGGCGGCCGAGCTCGGCGTGCCGCTCTATCGCTATATCGGCGGCGCGTTCGCCCGCACCTTGCCGGTGCCGATGATGAACATCGTCAACGGTGGCAAGCACGCCGACAATCCGATCGACATCCAGGAGTTCATGATCCAGCCCGTCGCCGCGCCTTCCGTCGCCGAGGCGGTGCGCATGGGGGCGGAGATATTCGCGGCGCTGAAGAAGGGCCTGCACGACGCCGGACACAACACGAATGTCGGCGACGAAGGCGGCTTCGCGCCGAACCTGAAATCGGCCGACGAGGCGCTTGCTTTCATCGAGCGCGCCGCCGTCGCCGCCGGCTACCGACCGGGCGAGGATGTCATGTTCGCGCTCGATTGCGCCGCGACCGAGTTCTACCGGAACGGCCAATATGTGCTGGCCGGTGAGGGCAAGACGTTCGATGCCGCCGGCATGGCCGCGTATCTGCGCGACCTCGCCGACCGCTACCCGATCGCCACCATCGAGGACGGCTGCGCCGAGGACGACTGGGAGGGCTGGAAGCTGCTGACCGCAGAACTCGGCGGGCGCGTCCAACTGATCGGCGACGATCTGTTCGTCACCAACCCTGAGCGGCTGCGCCGCGGCATCGCGGAGGGCGCGGCTAACGCCATTCTGGTGAAGCTGAACCAGATCGGCACGTTGAGCGAGACCTTGGAGACGATGGAAATCGCGCAACGCGCCGGGTTCGCCGCCATCGTCAGCCACCGCTCCGGCGAGACCGAGGACGTCACGATCGCCGATCTCGCGGTCGGGACGAACTGCGGCCAGATCAAGACCGGCAGCCTCGCCCGCAGCGACCGGACCGCGAAATACAATCAGTTGATGCGGATCGAGGCCGAACTCGGCCCCGCGGCGCGCTACGCCGGCCGCGCCGTCCTGCGGCGCTGAGCCGTCGCGGCCGTCTTGCTTCAGTAGCCCTCGTACGGGGCGCCGCAGTAGCAGTACATGTAGGCGTAGGGTAGCGCGGCCCGGCTAGCGGTGGTGTTCGCGCCACTCGTGATCGCGCCACTCCCGCCGCGCGTGCTCGCGCCACTCGCCGCGATGCTCGCCGTGCCGCCAGCCATGATGCTCGCCGTGATGCTCCCCGTGGCGCCGGCCGTGGTGCTCGTGGCCTTCCCAGTCGGCGCGCGCGGGAATGGACGCCGCGAGCAGCGCGACGGCGCCGGCCGCGGCCAAGGCGAACGGAACGAGACGCATGACTTTGCTCCTTCTCGGGCGGCGCATTTTCGCGCCTCGGCGAGTAAACGAGCCGATCGTGGCGGGTTTCCGGCGCCTCCGCGGCGCGACGGCCACGATTGCCGATCATGCCGAAGCAAATCCCGGTCGCGCGCAGCCTCGGCCGTGGCACCGCGCCGCGGCCGAGCCCGGCATTGCGGCGGCTGCCCTCAGCGGATCGTGACGTGGACGCCCGGCGCCCCGATGTGGACCCCGGGACGGCGGTGCAGCGGCACGCGGTGATAGACATAGGGCCGCGGACGCGGCACGACGATGACACGACGGTGGCGGAGGTGGTGGGGGTGCCGCACGTGATCGCGCACGATTACGGCCGCATTCGCGGGAACCGAGCCCGCGAGCATGGCAAGGCTGCCCGCTGCAGCCAAGGTGATGGCGATGAGTTGCATAGCTGTCCTCCTTGTCCGACAGGCTGTGTGACCGGCGCGTTTGCGCCGCCATTGGTATTAAGCGATTCGATCGCGATCGGTTCCGCGCCCGTTCCCGGCCCGGCCACCACGATTTAGTCCGTGCATCGGCGCCTCGGGCGCGGCATGATCCGGGCGGCCCAACAGAATCGGGTGAGGACGGAACGTTCCTATGTCGCTCCTGCGCGAAACGAAGCGGCGGCTGAGAGCCGCGGTCGCTCCGACGCTCTATCTGCTGGTGGCGGGGTATTTCGCCTGGAGCGCGACGCAGGGCCATCTCGGGCTGCAGGCCTATGCGCGACGGCAGCATGATCTGCAAACGGCCAAGGCCACGCTCGCCCGCACCGAGGCCGAGGTGCGATCCTGGGAACAGCAGGTGCGGGGGCTCAGATCCAGCCACCTGGACGTCGACGTGCTCGACGAGCGGGTGCGCGCGATGTTGAACCGCGCCGATCCGGCCGACGTGATCGTCCCCTTCGGACCGAAGGACCGGCTGTTCTAGCCGGCGCGCCGCCGCACGTCCGGGTTGCCGGGGCTCCGCTTGTCCCCGCCAAGCTGAGCGGCTACCTCTCGGGCAAAGGCCGAGGACCGAGGGGAGCGAGCCAATGGCGCAACTGGCCGAAGCCAAAAAACGCGGAAAGCCCCGCGATTCCTCGATGAGCAGGGAGGCGCTGCTCCAGGCCTTCCACGACATGCTGCTGATCCGCCGGTTCGAGGAGCGCGCGGGCCAACTCTACGGCATGGGCCTGATCGGTGGTTTCTGCCATCTCTATATCGGGCAGGAATCCGTGGTCGTCGGGATGCAGGCGACCCTCAACGAGGGCGACCAGGTCATCACCGCCTATCGCGACCACGGCCACATGCTCGCGACCGGCATGGACCCGCGCGGCGTCATGGCCGAACTGACCGGGCGGCGCGACGGCTACTCGCACGGCAAGGGCGGGTCCATGCACATGTTCTCGCGCGAGAAGAATTTCTTCGGCGGCCACGGCATCGTCGGCGCCCAGGTGCCGATCGGCACCGGCATCGCCTTAGCCGATAAGTACCGCGGCAGCGACAACGTGTGCCTGACCTATTTCGGCGAGGGCGCCTCCAATCAGGGCCAGGTCTATGAAAGCTTCAACATGGCGGCGCTCTGGAAGCTGCCGGTCGTCTACGTGATCGAGAACAATCGCTACGGCATGGGCACGAGCGTCGATCGTGCCACCGCGTCCAAGGATCTATCGCAGAAGGGCGCGCCCTGGGACATTCCCGGCCGCAAGGTGGACGGCATGGACGTGATCGCCGTGAAGGCGGCCGGCGAGGTGGCGGTCGCGCATTGCCGCGGCGGCGCTGGTCCGTATTTGCTCGAAATGATGACCTACCGCTATCGCGGCCACTCGATGTCGGATCCCGGCAAGTACCGCACGCGGGAAGAAATCCAGAAGGTGCGCGCCGAGCACGACTGCATCGAGCAGGCACGCCACAAGCTCGTGGAAATGGGCGCGGACGAGGCGGAGCTGAAACGCATCGACGACGAGGTGAAGAAGGTCATTCAGGAAGCGGCGCAATTCGCTCAAGCGAGCCCGGAGCCCGATCCCGCGGAGCTCTGGACGGACGTGCTGGCGGAGGCCTGATCCACCATGTCCACGCAGATTCTCATGCCGGCGCTCAGCCCGACCATGACCGAAGGCAAGCTCGCCCGCTGGCTGAAGAAGGTCGGCGAGGAGGTGCGCGCCGGCGACGTGATCGCGGAGATCGAGACCGACAAGGCGACCATGGAGGTGGAGGCGGTCGACGAGGGCAAGCTGGCGAAGATCCTGGTGGACGAAGGCACCGAAGGCGTCGCGGTAAACACGCCGATCGCGGTGCTGGCCAATGCCGGCGAGGACGCGTCGGCGGTGCAAGCGGCGCCCGCGCCGCGCCGCGAGGCACCGGCCGAGCCGAAGGCGGTCGCCGAGGCCGAGGACCACGAGCGCGTCGCGGAGCGCGGCACGGCCGGGCGAGCCCCCCCCCGCGACCGAGGCCGCCCCGGCGGCGGAGAAGGACTGGGGGCCGACCCAACCCATCCATGTGCGCGAGGCGCTGCGCGACGCGATGGTGCTGGAGATGCGCGCGGACGAGAATGTCTTCCTGATAGGCGAGGAGGTCGCGCAGTATCAGGGCGCCTACAAGATCAGCCAGGGCCTCTTGGAGGAGTTCGGCGAGCGCCGTGTGATCGACACACCGATCACCGAGGCGGGCTTCACCGGCCTCGGGGTCGGCGCCGCGATGGCCGGGCTGCGCCCGATCGTCGAGTTCATGACGTTCAACTTCGCCATGCAGGCGATCGACCATATCGTGAATTCCGCCGCGAAGACGCGCTACATGTCCGGCGGTCAGATGCACTGCCCGATCGTATTTCGCGGCCCGAACGGCGCCGCCTCGCGCGTCGCCGCCCAGCACAGCCAGTGCTACGCAAGTTGGTACGCACATGTGCCGGGGCTGAAGGTAATCGCGCCGTGGTCGTCGGCGGATGCCAAGGGCCTGTTGCGCGCCGCCATTCGCGACCCCAATCCGGTGGTGTTCCTGGAGAACGAAATCCTCTATGGCCAGAGCTTCGAGTGCCCGGTCGCCGACGATTTCATCCTGCCGATCGGCCGCGCCAAGATCGAGCGCGCCGGCGAGCACGTCACCGTCGTCGCGTTCAGCATCATGGTGGGCGTCGCCCTGAAGGCGGCCGAGGCGCTGGCCGAGCAGGGGATCGCGGCGGAGGTGGTCAACCTGCGCACCTTGCGCCCGCTCGATATCGGCACCGTGGTCGAGAGCGTGAAGAAGACCAACCGTTTGGTGACGGTCGAGGAAGGCTGGCCCTATGCCGGCATCGGGGCGGAAGTGTGCATGCAGATCATCGAGCAGTGCTTCGATTGGCTGGACGCGCCACCCACGCGCGTCGCGGGCCACGACGTTCCGCTCCCCTATGCCGCCAATCTGGAAAAGCTCGCCTTGCCGCAGCCGGAATGGGTGATCGACGCGGTGCGCCAGGTGATGCAGGGCGCCGGTTAGGGGGAGCGCGACATGGCCACGAACATCCTGATGCCAGCGCTCAGCCCGACCATGACCGAGGGGACCCTGGCGCGCTGGCTCAAGAAGGAAGGCGAGAAGGTCGCGGCCGGCGATGTGATCGCCGAGATCGAGACCGACAAGGCCACGATGGAAGTCGAGGCGGTGGACGAAGGGGTGCTGGGCAAGATCCTGGTCCCCGACGGCACGCAGAACGTGAAGGTAAACGAGCCGATCGCCGTGCTGGTCGAGGAAGGCGAGGCGGTTCCCGCCGGGGCCGGCGCGGGCGCCGCCAAGGCGCCGCGCCAGGAAGCCGGGGAGGTCGGCCAAGCCCCGCCGCAACCGGCCGCACCGGCCACCGCCGCGCCGCAACCGCGCCAGCCGGAGCCGGGCCGCGCCGAACCCGGCTACCGCGCCGCGCGGCGGCAATGGTCAGGCCGCGCCGGAGCGGATGTTCGCCTCGCCGCTCGCTCGGCGCATGGCCAGGCAGGCCGGCATCGATCTTTCCATGCTGCGCGGCAGCGGCCCGAACGGGCGCATCGTCAAGGCCGACATCGAGGCGGCGGCCAAGGGTACCCGCCCGCCGCGACAAGCGGCCGCTCCATCCGCCGCGCCGCCGTCTGACGCCGCCGCTGCTCCCGCCATGCAGCCCGCGCTGGCGCCGCGAGCGGCCGCCATTACGGCGCCGCACGAACTCGTGCCGATCACCAACATGCGCAAGGTGATCGCCCGTCGGCTTACCGAGGCCAAGCAGCAGGTCCCGCATTTCTACCTCTCGGCGAACGTCGAGATCGACGCGCTTCTTAAACTGCGCGCCGATCTGAACGCGAAATCGGCGAAGGAGGGGCCGGGCGCGTTCAAGCTGTCGATGAACGATCTGATCATCAAGGCGTGTGCGATCGCGCTGCGCCGCGTGCCGAAGGTGAACGCCAGCTATACCGAGGACGGCATCGTCCTCTACCGCGACGTCGATATCAGCGTGGCGGTAGCGATTCCCGACGGGCTGATCACGCCGATCATTCGCAAGGCCGACCAGAAGGGGCTCGCGGCGATCAGCAAGGAGGCGAAGGATCTGATCGCGCGCGCCAAGGCCGGCAAGCTGAAGCTGGAGGAATTCCAGGGCGGCGGCTTCTCGATCTCCAACCTCGGCATGTATGGCGTCAGCGAATTCGCCGCCGTCATCAATCCGCCGCAGGGCGCGATTTTGGCGGTGGGCGCCGGCGAGCAGCGGCCGGTAGTGAAGAACGGTGCGCTCGCCATCGCCACCATGATGACGTGCACGCTTTCGGTGGATCACCGGGTGGTGGACGGCGCGCTCGGGGCGGAGTGGCTCGCGGCGTTCAAGGCGATCATCCAGGACCCGCTGAGCCTGATGCTATGAGCGGCGAGGCGATCGTGGTGCGGAGCGCCGTTGCGGAGGACCTGCCGGTCGTCATGCGCTTCATCCGCGATCTCGCCGCTTACGAGCATTTGACGGAAGCTTGCGTCGCTACCGAGGCGCAGATCGGCGCGGCGCTGTTCGGCAGTCCGGTTCGGCTCCACGCGCTGCTCGCGGAAACCTCGGGCCGGTCTGTCGGGCTTGCGGTGTGGCTGCATATGTTCAGCACCTACGCTGGCCGTCCGTGTCTCTATCTCGAAGACCTCTTCGTCGATCCGGCGTTTCGCCGCCGTGGCGTGGCCGGGCACTTGCTCCGCGCGCTCGCCTGCCGTGCCGTCGCGGAGGGCTGTGCTCTAGTCGAATGGAAAGTGCTGGACTGGAACGAACCGGCGTTGCGCTTGTACAAGAGACTCGGCGCGAAGCCGGTCGAGGGCTGGATTTCGCAACGGCTGAGCGGACCCGACCTCGTCGCGCTCGCCGCCTGACGAGGACAAGGCAGCATGGCTGAGGAAAAATTCGACCTGATCGTGGTCGGCGGCGGGCCGGGCGGCTACGTCGCCGCCATTCGCGCGGCGCAGTTGAAGCTGAAAACCGCCATCGTGGAGCGCGAGCATCTGGGCGGCATCTGCCTGAACTGGGGCTGCATCCCGACCAAGGCGCTGCTGCGCAGCTCCGAGATCAACCACCTGCTGCACCATTTGCCGGATTTCGGTTTCTCCGCCGACAATATCCGCTTCGATCTGGACAAGGTGGTGAAGCGCTCGCGCGCGGTGGCGAAGCAGCTTTCCTCGGGCGTCGCGCATCTCATGCGCAAGAACAAGGTCACCGTGCTCGACGGCCACGGCAAGCTCGCCGGCAAGAACACGCTGTCCGTCGAGAAGGACGGCAAGCCGGTCGCGACACTCACCGCGCCTCACATTATTCTCGCCACGGGGGCCCGGGCGCGGCAGCTTCCGGGAATCGAGTCGGATGGAAAACTGATCTGGGCGTACAAGGAGGCGATGGTGCCGAGCGCGATGCCGAAATCGCTGCTGGTCATCGGCTCCGGCGCGATCGGCATCGAATTCGCGAGCTTCTATCGCAACATGGGGGCCGAGGTCACGGTGGTGGAAGTGCTCGACCGCGTGCTGCCCGTGGAGGACGAGGAGATCAGCGCGTTCGCCCGCAAATCCTTCGAGAAGCAGGGCATGAAGATCCTGACTAGCGCCATGGTGAAATCCGTCAAGAACGGCGCCGACAGGGTGACCGCGACGATCGAGGCCAACGGGAAATCGCAGGAGATCACCGTCGATCGGGTGATTTCGGCGGTCGGGATCGTCGGCAACGTGGAGAATATCGGGCTGGAGGGGACGGGCGTGAAAGTCGATCGCACGCATGTGGTGATTGACGACTACTGCCGCACCGGCGAGCCCGGCGTGTACGCCATCGGCGACCTCTGCGGCCCGCCCTGGCTGGCGCACAAGGCGAGCCACGAGGGCGTGATCTGCGTGGAGAAGATCGCCGGGCTGAACGACGTGCATCCGATGGACTGGACCAACATTCCCGGCTGCACCTATTGCCGCCCGCAGGTGGCCTCGGTCGGCATGACGGAGGCGCGGGCGAAGGAGGAAGGCCGCCAGGTGAAGGTCGGACGCTTTCCGTTCATCGGCAACGGCAAGGCGATCGCCATGGGCGAGCCCGAGGGCATGGTGAAGACCGTGTTCGACGCGGACACCGGCGAGCTATTGGGGGCGCACATGGTAGGCGCCGAGGTCACCGAGATGATCCAGGGCTACGTCGTCGCCCGCACCCTCGAGACCACGGAGAAGGAGCTGATCAACTCGGTGTTCCCGCACCCGACGGTGAGCGAAACGATGCACGAGGCGGTGCTCGATGCCTGGGGGCGGGCGATCCATTTCTGAGTAGGGGCGCATCGTTGATGATCCGGATACCCGCTGATCGTCGCAGTGCGTCATCGGGCGCGACCCGGCAATCCGGCGCGGCGTCGAGATGGCCGGATCAAATCCGGCCATGACAAACCGATTGATCGATGCCGCGCTCAGAACGCCATGCGGGTCGTGACAATCCAAGCATGGTTGTAAACCGGCGTCAGGGCCGGTTCCAATTCCAGCTTGGGCGTCACCGCGAATTGGTAGCCGGCGCCGACGATCATGCGGATTCGGTTGTCGAACAGCGGAAAGCGGCCGAGAATGAGCCCGGAAGTCAGAAACACCTGCGTCTTGCCGCCGCGCAGCCCGCCGAACCAGTGTGTGGTGTTCACCTCGAACTCGGGCCAGAAGACGCGCGCGAAATGATACTGGAACGCGGTGTTCACGACCAGCGCGGTGCCGATGGTCGATTTGTGACTGGTGGGCACCGACAAGCTGGCGGTCATCTGGATGTCGAAATCCCCCCAGCCCTTGCCGGCCGCGATGGTGGGCGTGATCACCCAGGCGTCGTTGGTGAGTTCGCTCGCCCCGGTCGGCGCCTGGAAGCCGAGAAACGCGCTGACGATGTAGTTGCCGTTCTGCTCGTTCGCGCTGAGCAGCCGCTGCTTGACCACGAGGAACGGCCAGTCGCCCCATCCCGTCGCCGATTTCGACGACCTGCGCTCGATATAGGGCGGCAGATTCAGGAGCACCTCGTTGGTGGTGGTCGGGATCAGCTCCAGCCCCTTGCCGGAATCGAACATGGTGACGTTGCCGCCGGTGCCTTGATGCTGCCAGTACCTGGTCGTAGCGAAACTCCTGCTCGAGCCGCGGGGTCACGGTGGCGAGCGGGGTCATCCAGTGTGGCTGGCTCTCCTGCGCCTCGTGCACGCGGACCCACCAGTTCGCGAAATATTCGCCGACGCCGGACGATCCGGATTCATAGACCGGTTGCGGAACCGGCGCCGGAGTGGCCTCGTTCTGCGCCGAAAGCTGCGATGGCGAGGGCGCATCGGCAGCCCGCGGCTCCGGTGCCGCGATCGCCGCGATCAGCCCGACACCCGCCAGGATCGCCAGTCTGCACGTCGCCCGCATTTGCGTTCACCCCTCGTTATATTCGTTGGAACATAACGGTCCAGGGCGA
Organism: uncultured Alphaproteobacteria bacterium; assembly: GCA_963761015.1. Classification (GTDB taxonomy): domain Bacteria; phylum Pseudomonadota; class Alphaproteobacteria; order Acetobacterales; family Acetobacteraceae; genus CAVXFL01. The sequence continues at coordinate 49,396 of CAVXFL010000010.1, read as the reverse complement.
TTAGGCAACGGGCTTTCGTCGCAGCCGCAGTGCCGCCGGCCGCGAATCCCGGTTCGTTGCAAAATTATGACAGGCGGCCGATGCGCCGCGGCGGCGAGCGGAGGCGGCGGGCTTCGTGACAGGGCGCGGGCCCTGGGCTACCGATGCCGCTCGTCGCCGGCAATTCCCGGAAAGCGCCGCATGTCGAGTGCCACCTTCTCCGCCGCATCGCTGGCCGGGCGGCGACTGCCGAACGTCTGGGATATCGCCGCGATTCTGTTCGTGTTCGCGATGCTGATCGGCATCGCCGAAGTGGCGCGGGGCACCTTCGCCTCGCTGAGCATGCCCGAGGCGACGGCCATCCATCTCGATCCGTCCAATTTGCCCTATTACGCGGCGCGGACGGTGCTGCGGATGTTCGCCGCGATGGCCGCCTCGCTGCTCTTCACCTTCACCTATGCGACCTGGGCGGCGAAGAGCCGGCGCGCCGGCATGATCCTGGTGCCGATGCTGGACGTGCTGCAGTCGGTGCCGATCCTGGGGTTTCTCTCCTTCACCGTCGTGTTCTTCATGAACCTGTTTCCAGGCCGCGTGCTCGGCGCCGAACTGGCCTCGATCTTCGCGATCTTCACCAGCCAGGCTTGGAACATGGCGTTCAGCTTCTATTACTCGCTCACCTCGATTCCGGCCGATCTCGACGAGGCGGCGCGCGGCTTTCGTCTCACCGGGTGGCAGCGTTTCTGGCGGCTCGAAGTGCCGTTCGCGCTTCCGGGATTGATCTGGAACATGATGATCTCGATGTCCGGAGGCTGGTTCTTCGTGGTTGCCTCCGAGGCCATCGCGGTCGGCAACACCACCTGGAAATTGCCTGGCGTCGGCTCGTACGTGGCCGAGGCGTTGCAGCGGCGTGACATCGGCGCCGTCGGGTGGGCGATCTTCGCGATGGCGGTCGTCATTCTGCTGTACGATCAGCTGCTGTTCCGGCCGCTGGTCGCCTGGTCGGCGAAGTTTCGCTTCGAGACAACGGCGGCGGTAACGGCCTCCGACCCCTGGCTGCTCAAGTTGGTGCGCCGGACTCACCTGCTGCGGGTGGTGGGCGAATGGCTGGGCGGAATCGTCACCGAACTGGGCGGCCTGCCGCTGCGGCTCGCGCCGAGACGATCCGCGTTGCGGGCCACGCCGTTCGCCGGCGAATCACGCTCGCGCACCCGGCTGCTGGGCGACATCGTTTGGGTGCTGCTGATCGCGCTGTTCATTCTATGGGCGGTTCGGCGCATCGGCGGCTACGTGGCCGGCACGATCAGTTGGCCGGAACTCGGCACCGCGGTTCTGCTCGGCGGCTTCACCGCCCTGCGGGTCGTGGCGATGATCGCGCTGGCGAGCCTGATTTGGGTCCCGATCGGCGTATGGCTGGGCATGCGCCCCGCCTGGGCGCGGCGGGCCCAGCCGCTGGCGCAGTTTCTCGCCGCCTTCCCGGCGAATCTCCTGTTCCCGCCCTTCGTGCTGGCGATCGTGCAATTCAGCCTGAACCCGAATATCTGGCTCACGCCGCTTATGGTGCTCGGAACGCAGTGGTACATCCTGTTCAACGTCGTCGCCGGTGCGTCGTCGTTTCCCGGCGACCTGCGCGAGGCGGCGACGAACTTGCGCGTCGGCGGCTGGCTGTGGTGGCGCCGCGTGATCCTGCCTGCCATTTTCCCGTACTACGTCACCGGCGCGCTGGCGGCCTCGGGCGGATCCTGGAACGCCGCCATCGTCGCGGAAGTCGCCTCCTGGGGCAACGTGAAGCTCTCCGCGCTGGGTCTGGGCGCCTACATCGCGCAGGCCACCGAAGCGGGCGATATGCCGCGCGTGGTGCTGGGCGTCGCGGTGATGTCGGCGTTCGTGCTGGCGTTCAACCGCGCCGTCTGGCGGCCGCTCTACGCCTACGCGAACCGATACACGTCACTGGGGTGAGGCGCGACCGATGGACGTAAGCGTCGCCGCCGATGCCATCCTGGAAGTGCGCGACTGCCGTCAGGCATACCACAAGGACAGCGCCGCCGACTTGGTCGTCCTGGAGGACGTGAACCTCACGATCGCCGCCGGCGAGATCCTCGCGCTGCTGGGCCGCTCCGGTTCAGGAAAATCGACGCTGCTGCGCATCGTCGCCGGGCTGCTGCCGCCGACCTCCGGCGAGGTGATCTGGCACGGCGCGCCGTTGCACGGCCCCGCCGAAGGCATCGCGATGGTGTTTCAGAGCTTCGCGCTATTCCCCTGGCTCACCGTGACGGAAAACGTGCAGCTCGGGCTGGAGGCGCTCGGGATTCCGCGCGACGAGCGCGAAAAACGCGCCGAGGAGGCCATCGACCTGATCGGCCTCGGCGGGTTCGAGAACGCGTATCCAAAGGAGCTTTCCGGCGGAATGCGCCAACGCGTGGGTCTGGCGCGCGCGCTGGTGGTGCACCCGGATCTGCTGCTGATGGACGAGCCGTTCAGCGCGCTGGACGTGCTGACGGCGGAAAACCTGCGCACCGACCTGATCGACCTGTGGACGGAAGGCAAGCTGCCGATCAAATCGATCCTCATGGTGACGCACAACATCGAGGAAGCGGTGCTGATGTGCGACCGCGTCCTGGTGTTCGCGGCCAATCCCGGACGCGTCGAAAGCGAGCTTCGCGTGACGCTGCGGCATCCGCGCGACCGGAACGATCCACGCTTCCGCGAACTGGTGGACGATATTTACGAGGCGATGACGCGCCGGCCCTCGCGCCAGCAGGTGGCGACCGCGCCCGCCGGTATCGCCATGGCGCTGCACCCGGTGCCGATCAACCTGATGGCCGGCCTGATGGAAACGCTGGCGGCACAGCCGTACAACGGCCGCGCCGACCTGCCGCAGCTGGCCGGCGCGCTGCAAATGGAAGTGGACGAGCTGCTGCCGCTCGGCGAAATCGCTGCATCTGCTGCGCTTCGCCGTGCTCGAGGAAGGCGACATCAGGCTGACCGACGGCGGGTGGCAGTACGTCAACGCCGATTTCGACGAGCGCAAGCGCATCTTCGCCCGGGCGGTGAAAGCCTACGTGCCGCTGGCCGCGGCGATTCGCCAGGTGCTGGACGCGCGGCCCAATCACCGCGCATCGGCGGTGCGGTTTCGCGACGAGTTGGAGGATCACATGTCGCCGGAATACGCCGATGACACGCTGCGCACGGTGATCGCCTGGGGCCGCTACGCCGAGCTGTTCAGCTACGACGAGGAGGAAGCGCAGTTCAGCCTGGAAGAAGTCGATTGAGTGCGAGCACGGGCGTGATCCAGCACGGGCGCGATAAGCGATCCGGGCCCTTGGCGCAGGCGCGTGCTTCGGTGATGTTGCCCCCGCGTCGAAGTCATTCGCATCCCGAGCAGGAGGCCCGCCCATGATCCGCTTCTACTTCGCCCCGGCCCCGAACCCGCGGAAAGTCGCGCTGTTCCTCGAAGAGTCCGGCCTGCCCTACGAGGTCGTGCCGGTCGACACCCGGCGCGGCGAGCAGCACACGCCCGCTTTCCGCGCCGTTAACCCGAACGGCAAGACGCCCGCGATCGAGGACACCGAGGGGCCGGGCGGCAAGACCGTCCGGGTGTTCGATTCCAACGCCATCCTGCTCTATCTCGGCGACAAGATCCGCCGCTTCATCGGCACGCCGGACGACCGGCCGGAGCTGCTTTCCTGGCTCATGTTCGTGGCCTCGGGAATCGGGCCGTATTCTGGCCAGGCGGTGCACTTCCAGCGCGCCGCGCCGGAGCAGATCCCGTACGCGATCAACCGCTACCGGCGCGAGGCGCAGCGGCATTACCGCGTGCTCGACACGCATCTCGAGAGCCGCACCTGGATTGTCGGTGACGACTACACGATCGCCGACATGGCAGCCTGGGGCTGGATCGATCGCGCCAGCGTGGTGCTGCCGGGCGATGCCGATCCGCTCGCGCCGTATCCGAACCTGAATCGCTGGCTCGCGGGGGTCAACGCCCGCCCGGCCGCGCCGCGGGCGCTCGCCATCGGCGCGCAGATTCAGTTCAAGCAGGAGATGGACGAGGACGCGAAGCGCGCCATGTTCCCGTCGAACTATCCTGAAACAGCCGCGGCCTGAATTCGAGCTTGGAGGGGGCCGCTTCAGGCGACTGGGGCGGCGCCCTCCAGATACGCGGCGCGGACTTCGGGGCGTCGCAGCAACTCGGCGCCGGAACCGGTCATGGTGATCGCCCCGTTCACCAGCACGTAGCCGCGATGCGCGAGCCGTAGCGCCTGGTAGGCGTTCTGCTCGACCAGCAGCACGGTCAGTCCGGTGCTCCGGTTCAGGTCGCGAATCGCGGAGAAGATCTGGCGCACGATCAGCGGCGCCAGGCCGAGGCTTGGCTCGTCCAGCAAAAGCAGGCGCGGGCGCGACATCAGCGCGCGGCCGATCGCCAGCATCTGCTGCTCACCGCCCGACAGCGTGCCGCCGCGCTGGTGCATTCGCTCGCGCAGGACCGGAAACAGCGCGAACACCTCGGCAAGCTGTGCAGCGAAATCAGCGATCCCCCGAGCCTGCGCGCCCATGACCAGGTTTTCCTGCACGCTCATGCGCGGAAAGATGCGCCGCCCTTCCGGCGCCACCGCGATGCGCCGCCGCATGATCGCGTGCGTGGGCAGTTGCGTGATGTCCTGTCCGGCATAGGCAATGCGGCCCTCGCGGGCGCGCGGATTGCCGCAGATCGTCATGATCAGCGTGGATTTGCCTGCCCCGTTCGCGCCGATCAGGGTGACGATTTCGCCCTCGTTCACCTCGAGATCGACGCCCCTCAGCGCCTGGATGGCGCCGTAGAACGCGCTGACCCCCTCGAGCCGCAGCAGCGCCCCGTTCGCATCGCCCGCCATCACGCGACGCTCGCCGGGTCCGCCGACTCGTCCACGCCTTCGTCGCCCTCGCCGAGATAGGCCGCGATCACGTGCGGATCGGCGCGCACGGCTTCGGGCGTGCCGTCGGCGATCTTGCGCCCGTGATCCAACACGACGATGTAGTCGGAAATGCTCATCACCACCCGCATGTCGTGCTCGATCAGCAGGATCGAGCAGCCGCCGGCGCGGATGCGCAACAGCAGCGCGTTCAGCTCCTCGGTCTCGCGCGGATTGAGCCCGGCGGCGGGCTCGTCGAGGCAGAGCAGCACCGGGTCGGTGCACATGGCGCGCGCGATCTCCAGCCGCCGTTGCGCGCCATACGGCAGCGCGCCTGCCGGATCGTCGGCCCGCGCATGGAGCCCGACCGCCTCCAGCCACTCGGCGGCGCGCGCGACGGCGGCGCGTTCGGCCTCGCGATAGCGGCCGAGGCCGAGCACGGCCAGCACGCCGAAGCCGGTCGCGGCCATCAGCTTGTTATGCTGGGCGATCAGCAGGTTCTCCAGCGCCGTCATGCCGGCGAACAGACGCATGTTCTGAAAGGTGCGCGCGAGCCGCGCCCGCCGCGCGATGCGGTGCCCGGCCAGCCGCTCCAGCCGGAATGCTCCCCCGTCGTCGTGGCGAACGACGATGCCGCCGGAGGTCGGGTGGTAGAAGCCGGTGATGCAGTTGAACACGGTGGTCTTGCCGGCGCCGTTCGGGCCGATCAGCGCGGTGACGTCGCCGCGCCGCGCCGCGAAGGAGAGGCCGTCGACGGCCACCAGCCCGCCGAACCGCATCGTCAGATGTTCGACCAGCAGCAGCGGCGGGTCGGCGGAAGCATCCCTGGGATCGGGATCCGGGGCAGGCCCCGCGTCGGAGCGCGGGACAGGCATCAGCCGCGCCCTTCGGCGACCAGCTCGCCGGCGATCTCGCGCGCCCCGCCCAGCGTCACCGAGGGCGTGCGGCCGGCGATCAGGCCGCGCGGGCGCAAGACCATCATCACCACCAGCCCCAGCCCGAAGACCAGCATCCGGTAATCGGCGAGCGAGCGCGACAGTTCGGCGCCGCCGATCATGACCAGGGCGGCCAGCACCACGCCAAGCTGGCTGCCCAGGCCGCCGAGCACGACGATGGAGAGCACGGTCGCGCTCTCCATGAACGTGAAGCTCTCCGGGCTGACGAAGCCCTGGCGGGTGGCGAAGAACGAGCCGGCGAAACCGGCGAACATCGCGCCGGTGGCAAACGCGGTGAGCTTCGTCGTGGTCACGTTGATGCCGAGCGCGCGGCAGGCGATCTCGTCCTCGCGCAGCGCCTCCCAGGCGCGCCCGAGCGGCAGCCGGCGCAGACGCAACGTCACCCAGTTGGTCAGCAAGGCGAGGCCGAGGATCAGGTAATAGAGGAAGATCACCCGCTGCATCGGCGAGGGCGCGACGTGAAAGAACCCGGCGAAGGTGCCCGGCCCGCCGACCATGCTGAAGCGCAAGCCGAACAGGGTCGGTCGCGGAATGCCGGAAATGCCGTTCGGCCCGCCGGTCAGCGACACCCAGTTGGTGATGACCACCCGGATGATTTCGCCGAACGCGAGGGTGACGATGGCGAGATAATCGCCGCGCAGGCGCAGTACCGGAAAGCCCAGCAACATGCCCCAGAGCGCCGCCAGCATGCCGGCCAGCGGCAGGCAGGTCCAAAAGCCGAGCCCGAAATCCTGCGCGATCAGCGCGTAGGAATAGGCGCCGACGGCATAGAAGGCGACGTATCCGAGGTCCAGCAAGCCGGCGAGGCCGACCACGATGTTCAGCCCCCAGCCGAGCATGACGTAGGTGAGCACCAGCACGCCGAGGTCGAGGTAGTAGCGCCCGACCAGCGCCGGCAGCGCCACCGCCGCGGCGAGCAGCGCCGGGGCGAGATAGCGAGTTGCCAGGGTCGCGTGCTCGGCGAGCGCGCGCAGGCCGCGCCACTCGGCCCGCCGGCTCGTGCTCGCCCGCCAAGCCACGAACGCGAGCCGGGCGACGAACACGGCGGCCACAATCACCGCGACGGCGAACGGGCGGGGCACCAGGGTCATGCCGCGCGCCGTTGGCTCGGTGAGCAGCCCGATCATGGGTCCGAACAGGCCGAGCGCGACGAGGGCCGAGAGAACGGCGTCGCGCAAGGCCGCGCTCATACCTTCTCCACCTCGGCGCGGCCCAGGATGCCGCTCGGCAGAAACACCAGGACGATGGCGAGAATTGAGAACGCCGCCACGTCCTTGTACTCGATGCTGAAATAGGCCGACCAGAAGACCTCGATCAGGCCGATCAGCAGGCCGCCCAGCACGGCGCCCGGCAGCGAGCCGATGCCACCGAGCACGGCGGCGGTGAACGCCTTCACGCCGGCGATGAAGCCGATGAAGAAGTCGATCGAGCCATAGTAGAGCAGGAACATCAGCCCGGCCACCGCCGCGAGCGCCGCGCCGAGACGAAGGTGAGGCTGATGGTTCGGTCGGTGTCGATGCCCAGAAGGCCGGCCATTTTCAGGTCCTGCTCGCAGGCGCGCATGGCGCGCCCGAGCGGCGTGGCCGCGACCATCCAGGTGAACACCGCCAGCACCGTGACGGTGGTGACGATGATGGCGATCTGCATCCAGGCGAGCGCGACGGTGAAGTGGCCCTGGGTCATCAGGATCAGCCGCCCGGGATCAGCGGCTGCAGCGGCTTCACCCGCGCGCCCTGGCTGACCTGGACGAAGTTCTGCAAGGTGATCGACATGCCGATGGCGCTGATCAGCGGCGCCAGCCGGAACGAGCCGCGCAGCGGGCGATAGGCCACGCGCTCGATGGTCCAGCCATACAGCGCCGCGATCGCGACGGCGAAGATCAGCGTCAGCGCGAGCGCGAGCGGGACCGCCGTGATGCCGAGCAAGGCGAGCCCAGCAGCGCGATCAGCGACAGGAAGGCGCCGACCATGAACACGTCGCCATGGGCGAAATTGATCATGCCGATGATGCCGTAGACCATGGTGTAGCCGACGGCGATCAGCCCGTAGATCATGCCGAGGGTGAGGCCGTTGATGAGTTGCTGCAGCGCGTAGGCCAGGGCCGCCCCCGATTTTCCGTTCAGGCGATGCGCGTTAGGCCCTGCAAAGCACGCAGCCGAGCCTCCGCGCAAGCGATGTTGTGCTCGGCTTTGGTGCCCGGCAAGGTGCCCGGCGCTTCACACTGGCGGGCCCGGCTGGTATAGGGCGGGCCGCGAGGGCCGAGCGGGATTGCTCAGCCCCGGGGTTGGCCGGGCGCATAGCTCAGTTGGTAGAGCAGCTGACTCTTAATCAGCGGGCCGCAGGTTCGAGTCCTGCTGCGCCCACCAACTAAATCAGGGATTTACGGAACAGGCTAGACCATTCTCGGGAAACGCAACGAGCGCTTGGGGCATCACTGGGGCATCAAGAGCGGCCCGATAGCCCGGGACGGAGCCGGATGTCGAGTGGCGCCCCGTCGTCTCGTGTTCCGCGGGCCTGCCGTGACATGCGCTCGCTGGCGAGGGAACCGCCGACAACCCGGTCCCTGCCCCCCGGACGCCAAAGTCGCCGGGCCTGGATGCCGATCATCCCCAATGGTGGAGTCGCCTACCGAGGGACGACCATCCCGTCTGCTTATCGGAACCAACGGTTCATCCCCGCGTGCGCGGGGAACGCGGCGCTTTTTTCAGTTCTCATGCCAATGACTGCGGTTGATCCCCGCGTGCGCGGGGAACGCGGTTGCCTCGAACTCTCGGCGTTCGGCCCATGCGGTTCATCCCCGCGTGCGCGGGGAACGCTAAACCGGGCCGCCCTCGGCCATGATCCGGCACGGTTCATCCCCGCGTGCGCGGGGAACGCGGCGGCAAAGGCGGGAACCCATAGACCGGGACCGGTTCATCCCCGCGTGCGCGGGGAACGCGGCAGAACCGAGCGACCGAGGAAGGCCGCGGCGATTCTCCCGCGTGCGCGGGGAACGCGGCCTGCCTTTGGAGATTCCCAGCAGCACGAGCGGTTCCATCCCCGCGTGCGCGGGGAACGCGGGTCATGCAGGGTCAATGATCCGTCAAATCCGGTTCATCCCCGCGTGCGCGGGGAACGCGGTAGACACGCTGGCGAATACCAGACGTATTCCGGTTCATCCCCGCGTGCGCGGGGAACGCGGCGCGGACGGCTTTTTCGCCTTGCCAAGCTGCGGTTCATCCCCGCGTGCGCGGGGAACGCCCCGGCCGCCGTGATGACGTTTTGGCTATTCGCGGTTCATCCCCGCGTGCGCGGGGAACGCCCGGCCACCGGACCGGAAATTGAAGCTTTGCACCGGTTCATCCCCGCGTGCGCGGGGAACGCTAGGGCACTATGGGGCTCCGCTCCCGGTGACGGTTCATCCCCGCGTGCGCGGGGAACGCCCCGATGGCGTCAAGAAGAACGCCAAGGCGCACGGTTCATCCCCGCGTGCGCGGGGAACGCACGGCCGCCCGGCGGTGTGGGGCGATGCGCGGCGGTGTGGGGCGATGCGCTGCGGTTCATCCCCGCGTGCGCGGGGAACGCATCGCATGGAACGCGGGAGACATGCTGTTCGCCGGTTCATCCCCGCGTGCGCGGGGAACGCAGGCGATGGGCAATCGCAATCAGCATAGCCTCCGGTTCATCCCCGCGTGCGCGGGGAACGCTGCTGGCGCCGCTGCTGGCGGCGTATCTGGGTCGGTTCATCCCCGCGTGCGCGGGGAACGCGAGCGCAACGAACGGCGAGCGGGTGTTGCTGCCGGTTCATCCCCGCGTGCGCGGGGAACGCGACCGGCGCATCGAACTCCAGCGGGTTCATTGCGGTTCATCCCCGCGTGCGCGGGGAACGCGATGTAAATGCCGGTCTTTTCGCGATCCCACACGGTTCATCCCCGCGTGCGCGGGGAACGCCTGCGCTCCGCCGTTCCGCTGCTCGGTGGCTCCGGTTCATCCCCGCGTGCGCGGGGAACGCGACCCCAGTGCATTCGCGAGAAAGCGCGGGCGGGTTCATCCCCGCGTGCGCGGGGAACGCTGGAGGAACTCGGCCACGTCAAGACGCCGTTGCGGTTCATCCCCGCGTGCGCGGAAACGCCGACGAGGAATGGCCACGCTGTTGCCAGCACGCCGGTTGCATCCCCGCGCACGCGGGGAACGCTGGATAGGCACTGTTAATGTCATAGTGGTGGACGGTTCATCCCCGCGTGCGCGGGGAACGCTTGACCTCGGCCCGACGTTGTGGTGACAGATGCGGTTTATCCCCGCGTGCGCGGGGAACGCCGCTGGGCTATCGCACACCGCGTTTCACCCAGCGGTTCATCCCCGCGTGCGCGGGGAACGCTTGCACCGAAGCCGCGCCAAATTGTCAGCGACGGTTCATCCCCGCGTGCGCGGGGAACGCCCGACGATATGCACCGGGACGACCGAGCCTTTCGGTTCATCCCCGCGTGCGCGGGGAACGCGGTTATCTTGCAGCGCAGCGGGATGCCCCGGTCCCGGTTCATCCCCGCGTGCGCGGGGACGCCCCGTCGCCGCGCACATCGATCCCGGTTGCGATCGGTTCATCCCCGCGTGCGCGGGGAACGCTTCCTGGCAATTAGCTTCCCGCGTTCGTCGCGCGGTTCATCCCCGCGTGCGCGGGGAACGCTCGCGCTCGTGCCTCTTATCGGGCTTTTTCAGCGGTTCATCCCCGCGTGCGCGGGGAACGCGGCGTGCCCATCGGGTCCACCTCGGTCGCGGCCGGTTCATCCCCGCGTGCGCGGGGAACGCATCGACGCCCTGCTCGACCGGCCGGCGAGCGCGGTTCATCCCCGCGTGCGCGGGGAACGCGGGCCGATGGGTCTACTGCGACAAGCCCAGATCGGTTCATCCCCGCGTGCGCGGGGAACGCGACCGCGCGAACCGCCGGGATACTGGAAGCGCGGTTCATCCCCGCGTGCGCGGGGAACGCTGTCAGAATCCCGAGGCCGGAAGCCTTGAGGCGGTTCATCCCCGCGTGCGCGGGGAACGCGGTGCAATCGCCTGAGGCGCCCACCTCGGCACGGTTCATCCCCGCGTGCGCGGGGAACGCTGTCCTACACATAACCCTGGCGAGCCGTACCGGGTTCATCCCCGCGTGCGCGGGGAACGCGAGAAGCGGCGCATCAAGGAAGAGCAGGCCGACGGTTCATCCCCGCGTGCGCGGGGAACGCGACCGCCTCGCGAACATGCGCCGGAATCAGCCCGGTTCATCCCCGCGTGCGCGGGGAACGCTCGCAGGTGCCAGCAGCCGGTCAAATGGCACGGTTCATCCCCGCGTGCGCGGGGAACGCGATTGGTCGCGGTTCTGGGTAGTCGCCGGCCTCGGTTCATCCCCGCGTGCGCGGGGAACGCGTCCATGGTCCGCCTCCGCTTGCGAGCGGTTCATCCCCGCGTGCGCGGGGAACGCGGCTGCCGCGCGCGCCCATGCCGGTGTCGCGCGGTTCATCCCCGCGTGCGCGGGGAACGCCTTACTGCCGCCGACGACAACTCGGCATGGCGGTTCATCCCCGCGTGCGCGGGGAACGCTTCGCTCGCACCGCCGGATCGGCCCACGCCGCGGTTCATCCCCGCGTGCGCGGGGAACGCTGCATCGCGCGCCGCCGCATCGGGTGGCGGTTCATCCCCGCGTGCGCGGGGAACGCTCGGCTCCGCATGGCATGCGCAGCCGGTTCATCCCCGCGTGCGCGGGGAACGCGTGACCGTTCCGGACTGCACTTGCGGTCGCGGTTCATCCCCGCGTGCGCGGGGAACGCGGCAACCTGGCGGGGAGAGGACTGGCATGCATCGGTTCATCCCCGCGTGCGCGGGGAACGCGGTCCAGGCGGATGGCGACCGTCACCGCGGTTCATCCCCGCGTGCGCGGGGAACGCGCCGGCGATCGAGCGAGGTCGTAATGGCCGACGGTTCATCCCCGCGTGCGCGGGGAACGCACTGTTCGGCCGCACGTCGTCGTGGCCGGTTCATCCCCGCGTGCGCGGGGAACGCGTCAGGGTCGCACGATCACCGACCGGCTCGCCGGGTCATCCCCGCGTGCGCGGGGAACGCGAAAGATTGCGCACTATCAGGCTGCACTAGGAATGGGTTCATCCCCGCGTGCGCGGGGAACGCGGCATCGCCGAGGCGAATCCCAGCCTCAACCGCCGGTTCATCCCCGCGTGCGCGGGGAACGCACACCATGCGCGGCAAGTCGGCCAGCAGTAATCCGGTTCATCCCCGCGTGCGCGGGGAACGCCTGGCATTGCAGTCGTATAGGCCGTCAGCGCGGTTCATCCCCGCGTGCGCGGGGAACGCTGAGCATGATAAGCAGCATTCGATGGCCACGCGGTTCATCCCCGCGTGCGCGGGGAACGCACGACATGCCCCGCGACGTCGGCCGTTGCAGGCGGTTCATCCCCGCGTGCGCGGGGAACACGCGCTCGGCACCGCCGTAGCGCGCGCCCGGGTTCATCCCCGCGTGCGCGGGGAACGCCGTCTGCGGCCACCCGATACGGCCCCGGCGGTTCATCCCCGCGTGCGCGGGGACTCCGACCCGATCAACACTAGACGCGAACGATCGCGCGGGTTCATCCCCGCGTGCGCGGGGAACGCGCAGAATGGTGGAGCTCTACCACAATGGCGATCGGTTCATCCCCGCGTGCGCGGGGAACGCGGCTGAGCCCGTGACTCGGCCGTTGTCTCGCGGGGTTCATCCCCGCGTGCGCGGGGAACGCGTGGTGATGGGATCACATGCTCTGCCCACGGTTCATCCCCGCGTGCGCGGGGAACGCCGCATGTTCCGACCTGTCCGGGCGGCGCCATCGGTTCATCCCCGCGTGCGCGGGGAACGCGCTGCCGCGGCAGTTCTCGCCCGGCAGCCGCCGGTTCATCCCCGCGTGCGCGGGGAACGCTCTAGGGACTGCGGGCTCGCGATCATTACCGGTTCATCCCCGCGTGCGCGGGGAACGCTACCGCCATACTGCTTGTATGCGCGTTCGTGCGGTTCATCCCCGCGTGCGCGGGGAACGCGTCGGCACATGGCCTTCGGACGTTCCGGGTACGGTTCATCCCCGCGTGCGCGGGGAACGCGTCGTGCGTGCTGCGGGAACGCGAGCCGCCGGTTCATCCCCGCGTGCGCGGGGAACGCGGTCGCATCATCGACCGGCAGCTCCAGAGCATGTCGGTTCATCCCCGCGTGCGCGGGGAACGCCCGGTCACCTGTGCCGCGCGTGATGGTCATCCGGTTCATCCCCGCGTGCGCGGGGAACGCTTGAACAGAAAGGTCCAGCTCGATGTAGCAACGGTTCATCCCCGCGTGCGCGGGGAACGCGTTGATCGTTGCCGGATGCATCTGCGTGCGCTCGGTTCATCCCCGCGTGCGCGGGGAACGCCGGCACCGCGCCTCAGCGTCGCCATCCGCCGGTTCATCCCCGCGTGCGCGGGGAACGCTCTTCCGAAAGCATTTGATTTATACACTTATTCGACTGTGAGAAAACAGCTACCGAAACGTCTGTTCAGCGTCCGCGCCGGCGCCGAGCGTCCTAGGCCATCGGGCCGGCGTTCGCGCGGGAACGCGCTTCGGGCCAAACTGACACCAGTCGCAACCCGTCGAAGTCCACCGGCACGCGCCGGTTCGCGCCGCAGGTGTCGAAGTCGAAGCCGGCGTCGTTGGGTGCCGCCCAGGCGATCACCGCGTTGCCCTCCTCGATGTAGCGCGCAGACCTGGCCCCAGATCATCTCGCGCACCCGCCGGCCGTAATCGCCGACATATACACCTGCCCGGATCTCCAGCAGCCAGACGGCCAGACGGCCCGCGAAGCCGCGGCGGTGCATTCTCAACCACGATGACCAGCATCGCCGATGCCCTCCTTGTCTGGAATGGCGACCGGCACCGCCTCCGGTGGCGCCTCTGGTACGGGTAATCCCCCGCAGCCAATACCTTTTCGATTGTCGGAATGATCCGAGCGAGAACTCGGTCCGGCGGAAACGTCTCGGCAGGCCAAGCCGCACCGGGCGCTCGGGAGTCGAACGGCTTCCTTGCACTGCGGCGGCGACCTCGAAAGCCTCCGGGACCACGGTCTCGAACTTGAAGATGTCGGCGATGTCGTAGACGAAAGACTGTGGCTTTCCGGTGTGGATGAAACCGATCGCCGGGGCATAACCGGCAGCCAGAACCGCCGCCTCGGTGATGCCGTACAGGCAGGCGGTGGCTGCAGACAGGCAGCGATTCGGCGTGTCGCCGACTGCCCCACTCGGTGTGATCGTAGTTGCGCCGCGTTCCACGTCACACCGTATTGGCGGGCGATCAGCTCGTACATCTTGCGTACCCGTGCGCCCTCGATCCCGCGCAGTTGTTCGACGCTGCGCCGCTCGGGCGGCTCCTCGCTGAAACGCAGCTCGTACATCTTGCGGACGACCTTGAGCCGCGCGCATCGTCCAACGCCAGCTGCGCCTGGTAGAGCAAGCCGGTCCGCCCGAGCGCCGCCTGGCTGACCCGCGCGTATAGCCGCACGCCCGGCCTCTCCGATCCAGACCAGCAGCATCCGACGCGCGCAGCGAGCGCCACCGCGGCGTGAGAGACCCGCGTGCCCGGCTCCAGCATCAGGCAGGCGAGCCGCCGACCGGGATATGGGTGCGCACGCCGTTCTCGTCCACCAGCACGAAGGCACCGTCGAGCACGTCGAGTCTGGCCCTTCTCAACGAACAGGATCGAGGCGCGCTCCTTGATCGGGATCGGCCGCGGCGGCGGCAGCCCGGCATCGGGCGCCGGCCATTCACCGCGCCCGCGGATCAGCATCAGACCGCAGCCGAACGCCCGGGCGTGGCCAAAGCCTGCGGCCGCCGGGCCAGGAATCGGAGCGGGTCATCGACTGTCAGCACGCCGGAGATATCCAGCACACCGAACGTCGCGGCTTGCCCTTCGCGCGCGGAATCGTCAACCCTGTCGTAGCCGTCGACAGCTGTGTCGCCCGCCGGCCGGAAGCCGTGCGCGTCGCCCTGCCGCGCCAACCAGGCCCGGCCTGCCGTAAAGCACTGCATCACGGGGCGCGATGCGCGCCCGCTCGGCTGGGCGCGATTGCACGCAGCGCGTCCATGACCACGTCATGGCGCTTGCCGCGTTTCCCCGGCTTCCGGCACGCGCCACCACGGGATTGGCGCGCAGCGTGAAGCCCAGCCGGTCACCTGGCGAGAGCGCGGGCGCGAACGGTTTGAATTCCAGATCGAACAGCCCGGCGACATCGACCGGCGGTCGACAGGATAGCGTCATGAATTCGCCTGGTCGTTCCTCCCGCCACAGGAAGTCGCGCTGGCGGTCATCTGTCGTCCGCGAACAATGACCAGACCAGACTGATGCGACGCGCCGGCGCGGCAGCAGGGTGCGTCGGCACCAGCAGTTCGCGCCAATGCCGCTCACCGGTGCATCTCGCCGCAACCTGGCGCGCGAGAGCAATAGCTCGCTCATGACGCGTTGATCCCCAGCACCGCCTCCTCCCGCAGGTCGAATTGCCAGCGCCGGCGGGAACGCGGCTGGTCCCGGCGCAACTCCATCGCGGCGCAGCCGAGATCGTTCCGGTCCGCATCCTCGGCGTCCAGCACGATGATTGTACCACGCCCGGCGCATCGGCCAGGTCAGCGCGCAGCGTCGGCCGCTCGGCACGTTCCAGACTGGCCTCCGGACCCTCGCGTGCCGCGCGAGCAGCGCCGTCGACGGGTCCGTCGCGTCCAGCGATGCGCGGCGCGAGTGGCAGGCCGAGGGGACAGGACTTGCGGCCCAGATAGGGCACGAAGCCGGACGCTCGCATCGCTTCGGCAAGTTCCTCCAGGGTCCAGCGGCAGTCTCGTCGCGCGGCCAGACCGCCCCGAGATGCCAGGCGCCGCTGCGATAGTCGCGGCGCGACAGGATGGTGTTGAGTTCCGGGCGCAGCGAGTTCCTCGGCGCGTGTGGCGAAGCGCCGGCCGCGTTGCGCGGAGGGCACCTGCGTCGTGTGGTAGTCCGCCAGCAGCCGGCCGGGCGATGACACAGAGCGCTAGGCATAGTCCTCTGCCAGCGCGGTCTTGGCTGCGTCATCCTCTCGTTCCAGACCGAGGCACGCACCGATCAGACCGAGCACCGCCGAGCGCGCCGGCCGATCCCAGCCGGAGCGCCGCTCGCCCACCGCGATGCCGCCAAACGAGGCCAGCGGCGCGACCAACGCGAAGGTCAGGTAGCGCGGCATGCGCCGTAGCCGCCGGCAGAAGGCGATGATGTCAGCCAGGCTGCCACTCTTGCCAACCTGCATGTGACTGACTGCGTTCGCTGCCGGACCATATGCGGCGTCGAGTTGGCCTGCGAAATCGCTCAGTTCCTCGATCGAGCCTCCATCAGATCCTTGTCGTCACCGGTTTGCGAAGGCGCCAGCCAGGTGCGCGGTTGCTGGTCGCCGCGCTCGGCCAGGACGTAATGCGCTCGGCCATGCGCGGCGAAGCTGTTCTGCTTGCCACGCGGGGCGACGGTCGCGGCGGCCTCGGCCAGCGCACCTAACGCCGTCTTCCGCAATCGGCCGCCGCCGTCGTGCCACCGAGATTCTTCAGCAGCAGCGTCCGGTCGACGCAAAGATACAGGTAGAAGACGCCGGAGCCAAACGCGGCCTCGCCAAGGAAACCCAGCGCCGGCGTCTTCCGCCTGGCGTCTTCAGGTCATCGACGGCGGTGTAATAGTCGTCTTCCACGGTGACTCTGTGCGTGGTGATCGCATGCGCCACCTGGCCGCCGCTTCGCGGTTGTATTCTGGTACTGTCCGCCAGCATCCGGCCGAACAGCGCGATGTCGATAGCGGAGTTTTCCGGGTCGTAAGAATCTCCGCACGGAGTTCCTTAATTAGCTTTGTAGTGGATTTGCTTTGTTTCTTTTTCTTACGGGTCATCATCTACGCTTTGCAGGTTTTCCTCATCTTCCTGCCTCTAGACTTAGCGTCCGCCTCTCGTTGCAATTGGGCCTGAAGCCAGCGTCTGACCGTATGCGCGACGTCAGGCCGCGAAGTTTGCCCACTCGTCGGGACAGATGAAGGCAAGTTGTCGAGTAGGCAACTCTGTCCCCCTTTGGATCCTTCTCAGCTTGCCGAACATGCCGGCTGAATTTGGCTCAACACTTTGCCATCGCCTCCGGAATTCCGAAATCCGATCCGGCTATATGCGCGACCCGAGCTCCGATGCGTTGGGTCCGGTCCCCATGTGGTTTCCGGAGTCCCAGACGCCCCGGAGATTCGCCACGCTCTCTTGAGCGCCTGGGACGATAGCCGCAGCCGCATGGCGCCCCGACAATCGCGGTCTTCGGCCGTCCGGTATCATCACGGTTCAAATTGGCGGGCGGAAAAAAGGTGAGGAGGTGCAGTTGCAAGAAACGGCTCATGCGGCGGTATCCTCGGCAGGAGTGTAATTACCCGCGCGTTCGATGGGCTGCCCAGCGTTCCAGTAGTCGTAACCCAGCGAAGCTGTGTCCGTTCGGACCAGTCGAGTAGCGCGTCGGCGAGGTCGGTAGGTTCAGCGCCCCGCCGGCCAGCACGATCAAGCGGCGAAAGACTGTCAGCCGCTCATCGTAGGTTGTTGCCTCCATAAGGCGCCGGAAGCGCAAAGGCTTTAGTAACGCCGTTTCCGGTTTCTCCGGGCTCTCCGGCCCGACCTGACGCGCGACCTTCTGTGCCGATTGGTCCTGGCGAAGATGCGCGAGTCACGGCGGCGGCGAGACCATCGCTGGCAGGTCGCTCGGCCCGGTAGCGCCGCAACGACGGAACAGCGAAATGGTGGCCGGGTCCTGCATCGCCTCGACGACTGTTGAGCACCGTCGCAGCCGGGCGAGCGCGGCTCGGTCGCCCGACCGGGCCTTCGAATGATCGGGCTGCATTCGCGCCACCAAGATGCGGCGGCGTGGCGGTTGCGGATCATGCGGCCTTCCTTTTTTCGCTTTCGGTTCGGCCGCCGGGGAGGCCGAGCACCTCAAACAACATGGCGCCGTCCTTGCCAAAGCCCAGGTCGAGGGGGCAAAGAGCGGTTGCGACGAGGGCGCCCAACTCGTGGTGCGGCGCTCCCGGAAAACGAGCGAAAGCGGCGCGGCCTCGTCGGGATCAGTCCCCAAGAGCGGTGCGGCGCAGAAGGTCCCGCCATGCTACTGGTTCCCCGCCCTCGGTCAGCAGCCCGTTAGCGGCAGCGAGCACGTTCCAGCGCGTCGAAGAATGCAAGCAGCGGTTTGTTCCACCGATAGGTTTTCCGGGCGCTCGATAGAAGTTCAGCGGTAAGACTTCACGTTGGAACCCCGAGACTGAACAACGCGGCGCGGACGGCGCTTCGTTAGCAGGCCCGACGAACACAGATCGGCGGCGCGCACAAGACGGATGGCGAGATCATCAGCCCGTTGCTGTGTTGGGCCGCATCCGCGCTGCGCCCCAGGCAGCGGCATTTCGCTTTCAACGAAGGCGCGGGCCTTCATATTGTCCATATCGAGAGCCGGCAGCGATCAAAAGCGCCCACGGTCATGACCCGGCATCGCGCATCCTTGTCCCGACGCCAGGTCGCGACTTGATGCAGTCCGCTGGGAGACGCAAGCCATCAGGGGCTTTGCAGCACCAGGCCGAGCCAATGGCTGGTAACCAACACCGGCCCGGTTTGCACATGTACCGGTAAGGAACTCGCCACCTGTTTTCGTGAGCGTAATGAGGTGACAGTGGGTGAGCACACCCCCAGGCGGCGTAATTTCGGGGGCCCGCGCGGCCGCTGGCGCCACGAAGGTTACCCGAACAGCATCCGCGACATGCCCGTACAGGTCGCATTGAGCTGAGGGGGAGCGTTCTTCGACCGAAAATCCAATCGGATGCGGCGTGGCATGCCCGCCAGGCATTGCAGCGGGTGGGGGGCAGTTCTGCGGCGTCACGACGCAGTGCAACCGTCCACGAGGTTATCGTGAGGCGCCAGCCAAGGAAAAACAAACGGCCAGGTGAACGGTTGCCGGTGGAAACGCCGCACGGGCACATTCGCCCACAGCACAGTGCCAAAGCGGCAGCTCCCACCAGCGAGGAATTACCAGCGTCGACATGGGCCACCACCTCGGGAGTCCGACGCAGGTTGCCTAGCGCCACCAGACAGGCGCCCAGAGACTGAGAGAGGTGAACAACGCGATTGCCGCGGCACACCCCGCCCAAGGCTGGAAAAGCAGGCGGTTGCGATAGAACCAGCAAGTCCGTGTTGTGGTGTTTGTAGGGTGTTGGCCCCGGAGAGCTTGGATCAGAAGAGGACGTTCGATCGGTGTCAGCGTTCGAAGACGAGGTCTTTCAAAATCCTGGAAGGAAACGCGGACCATCGCCGTCCAGCGCGAAATGCATGCGCGATCAGAGTGCAAACGCCGTGTCGAGTGTTCGCGCATCTGGCGGCCTCGTCCCACCAGTCCAAACCAGAAATCATGATCACGAGGCGGGCCGGCGGTGGCCAAGAGGCCGATAAGAAGCTCAAGTGTCGTTATACGGAAATCTGCACGCGGCCAGTCGATGGCGATTAACTGGGTCGTCAGTAATATTCTCCACGAGCTGCGCTGGACGGATCGTGTCGCGTTCCGAAAGCAGCCTCCCGAACTGGGCAGCCAGTGAGTTGGCTATGAGATTGAGCATTGTGTTGGCAAGCCCGATTCACGCGTTGTCGCCACCTCGGACCGACCGGCTGTCGATGCATCTGTCCATCTCGCCCATCCCAAGCAGCCCGACGGCCCGCGTCCACGATTGTCCCGTGGCATCCACAGCCGAACCCTCTGCGGCAACCTTTCGGCTCTCCCGCAAACATTGCATGCAAAAACCGTTCAACTATCCACGATTAGAGAATAAGCCGCTTATTGCTACCAATGCAGGCCGAGCCGCTTGTCATACCTGACCACGAAATCCTTTCCCGCCTCCGAGCGGGCGGCAATGGTCCATGTCTCGTTTGTCTTGGCCATGACGGCGAGCAGGACCATCGCGGACTACGTTCCCGCGGCCCCACAGCGCGCCGCGGCGATTCAACCGCAGACTGCAATTCGGGCGGTGGCGGGCATGTCGCAATTCGATACTTCGCAACTCTGACCTCGGATAGCGCCCAGGCGCGACGCAAGTCAGGATCGTCGGCATATGGCACCACCTTCCCGTCCCGCAGGCGCGCCAACCGCAAGGTAACCGTCGGGCGATCCTCCAGCCGCGTTGGCGTGCGGGTTTCCGGTTCCCAAAGCCCCGCATCCCGATTGTAACCCGCCCAGACATCCAGCACGTTCTGGCTCGCGATCCCGACCTCCGCCATCTGCTTCCCCTCCGCTCGATCGGACGCGGTGGCGAGGGCGGGTGGAATGGCGCCGTCGGCCGTGCGATCGAAAGTTGCTTCGATCAGCGGGCGCATGTCATCCGGCGTGGTTAGGGCGCCTCGCGCGAAGATTTCCCGGGCGCTGCGCCACAGTAGAGCTGGGTCTCGATAGACGGCGGCGGTGCCGGGCAGCGGCCCCGGGATCCAATCGGCCGCGGGATCAGCCACCGCTTCGGGGAGACCACCAGCAGTTCCGGCCCTGGCACCGCCCGCGCATGCGCATCGCGCTTGTGGCGCCACAGCCGGCCGGCACGCTGGATCAACAGGTCGGCGGGCGCGAGGTCTGTGCAAAGCAGATCGAAGTCGATGTCCAGGCTTTGTTCGACGACTTGCGTCGCCACCAGAACGCAGCGCCTCGCCTCGCCTGCGCTTTTGCGGCCGAAGCGCCGCAGCACCTCAGCCTCGATTTCCAGGCGATCCGCCATGGCAAAGCGGGCATGGAACAACAGCAGCGGATCGACGCCGCGGACGCGTAATGCATCCGCCGCGGCGATCGCGTCATCCACAGTGTTGCGCACCCAGGCGACGGCCGCGCCGCCGATGCGGCAACAACGATGCGCTCCAGCGCGGCGTCGGTGTCCGCCAGCCGCGTCACTACCACGCGGCGGGCAAGCCCGGGCCGCGATCCACGTCGCAGGGTGTCTCCTCGATACCGTCAGCCGCGGCGAGCGTCGCGAGCGGGTATTCCTCCGCGCCAACGTCTGCGGCGCCGCTTCCAACCCATCGCGGAAGGCATCCACCAACCCCTGCCGCACGGCGAGCGGAAGTGTCGCCGAGAGCAACACCACCGAACCTCCCAGCGCCGCATGGAAGCGCAGCAGAGCTACCAGTTCGCGCCGCATATAGGGGTCGAAGGCATGGGCTTCATCGACGATCAGCACCTTGCACGACAGCCCTTGCAGCCGCAGGGGCGCATGTCGCACCGGCAGCGCCGCGAGCAACGCTTGATCCAGCGTGCCGACGCCCACCTGCGCCAGCAGGGCACGGCGGCCGTCCGCCGCCAGCCATGCGGCGCAATGGGCCTCCGCCGGCTCATCGGCCGGGTCCCCGGTGCGCTTGGCCGGCGGCAGCAACTCCGGCTGGAGCGCCGCAGCGAATTCGGATCGAGAGCGGCGCGGCTGTGCGCCAGCGCGAGCGAGGGCCGCGGCTCCGGCGCAAACAACTTGCGATAGGATTTGGCGAGGCGACCGAACATCGCGTTAGCGGTGGCCATTGTCGGCAGCGCGAGAAAGATGCCATTCGCTCGCCCGGCGGAGAGCAGCCGATGCGCCAAGGTCACAGCGGCCTCGGTCTTGCCGCTGCCAGTCAGGTCCTCGATCACCGCAAGCACCGGCCCCGCAGGCAATGTCACAGTTTCCGCCCAGCGTTGCACCGGTGAGGGCAGGGTAATATCAGGGAACAGCCCACGCAGATTGGTAAAGAGTGAGGGCGTGACAGTGGCCAGCCCGGATGCGCCCAGGGCTGCGGCCGCGCGCGGCAGGGCGTGGCTCCAGAGATAGGCTGCGGGATTTGACACCGCTTCGGAAGGGACGTAAGGGAACCATGCTTGCCTGGAGCCGACCCAATCGGCCAGCGTGACCAAGCCGGCCAAGTGCCAGCCAAGGCAGGCTACGTCGCGCTGCCCCGGTGGGCGGTTAG
Organism: uncultured Alphaproteobacteria bacterium; assembly: GCA_963761015.1. Taxonomy (GTDB): domain Bacteria; phylum Pseudomonadota; class Alphaproteobacteria; order Acetobacterales; family Acetobacteraceae; genus CAVXFL01. The sequence continues at coordinate 27,575 of CAVXFL010000010.1, read as the reverse complement.
TGCCGACGGGCGGAAGACCTCCCGCATGGCTTCGACAAAGGTGTCGGCAGCCACGAGGCAACCCTCGCAAAGCACATCGCGGCCCGGCGCGACTTCGGGTTCCTGCGGCGGCCGTCCATGATGCCCGGCGAGTGCTCGGAACAGGTGACCACGATCGGCGTCGGTCCATCCCCGGCGGCCCTTCTCGCCCGGGGGCAGCACATCATCGAAGCGCTTCGAAAGCACGTCGCGAAAAAGGTAAAGGGCAAGCGCATCATGCCGTGGTCCCGGCGGTGGCAGGCTGCCTGCGGGAAAGGGGCCGAGCGCGCCACTCGGCCAATATCTTCGGCACCTGTGCCTGAAAGGACCTGGACAACTTGCCGATATGATGAAGCGCCACCAGGAATCCCAGCGTCTGGCCAGTTAGGCCGAAGGTAAGCCGGCGCGGCAGCAGGAGGGCAACGGCGGCCACATCCAACGAGTGGGCCAGCAGCGGATGCATGGCTGCACCTTCGCTGTTGGAAGGCCGCGCCTTGCCCCAAAACTTTGGGAGATCAGGCAAAATCGAGCCTCCCGTCAGGAGTGTTGGTGCGTCGGCAGGACAAAAGGGTATTGCAGAAAGGGTAGCACATCGAAGGTGGTGAAATTTGCCTCCTCGCTGTTTGAGGTGGGTAGTCACGACCCCATTGCTTGGCCCAGGTGCACCGACCACCTACTGATGTTTCTTTGTTCGGCTGAAAGGGGCCGTTTCTTCGTCCCGGCCTGACGACCCCCAGGCGCCGCGCACAGCCGCGGTCAAGGATGGCCGCAGGCCACCGCGCGCTTGTGCGGCGCGTAGCGTCCTTGACGGCGGCGAGCACGGCGCCATGCTCGGCCAGGTCGGGCGACGGAGGCACGGCGATGCGCGACACGGACTTGCTTCAGCTGGCGTTGGGGTTGCTTCCGCCTTGGATGGTGGCGCGCAGCGACTTTGACGCTGCCGCCAAGCGCCTCGACATCCACCTCGATTTCCCGCGCGGCAGTCGCTTTGCCTGCCCTGACTGCGGCGCGGCGGACTGCCCCGCCTACGACACCGAGGAGATGACGTGGCGTCATCTCAATTTCTTCCAGCACGAAGCCTATCTGTACGCCCGCGTGCCTCGGGTGCCGCGTTCCGGTGCGGGATCAAGCGGGTGTCCGTGCCGTGGGCGCGCGACAGCGGCTTCACCTTGCTGTTCGAAGCCCTCGCCATGACGATGATCTCGGCCCATGCCGGTCGCCGCCGTCGCCCGCCTGGTGGGCGAGCACGACACCCGGCTGTGGCGGGTTCTCCACCACTACGTCGAGCAAGCCCGCGCCCGTGGCGACTATTCGGCGGTCACCCGGGTCGCCTTCGACGAGACCGCCGCCCGGCGGGGCCACGACTACATCAGCCTGTTCGTCGATATCGACCGGCCGGGGTTCTGTTTGTCGCCGATGGCAAGGACGCCGACCACCGTCGCAGCGTTCGCCGCCGACCTCGCCGCGCACGACGGCGACGCCGAAGCGGTGAGCGAAGTCTGCATCGACATGAGCCCAGCCTTCATCAAGGGGACCGCCGCGCATCTGCCCAATGCCAACATCACCTTCGACAAGTTCCACGCGGTCAAGATCGTCAATGATGCCGTCGATCTGGTCCGCCGCGCCGAGCAGAAGGACCGACCGGAACTGAGAGGACCCGCTATATCTGGCTGAAGAACAAATGTCAATCTCTCCGAGGCGCAATTGGCCGCGCTCGGCGGTCTCACGGACCTCTCAAGACCGCCCGCGCCTATCAGATCCGCCTGACCTTTCAGGACCTCTACGCTCAGCCGTCCCGCGAAGCCGCCGAAGCCTTCCTCAAAAATGGTACTTCTGGGCAACCCACAGCCGCCTCAACGCCGTCATCGAGGCAGCCCGAACCATCAAGCGCCACTGGGACGGCATCCTCCGCTGGTTCGACAGCAAGATCGCCAACGGCATCCTCGAAGGCATCAACAGCCTCGTTCAAGCAGCCAAGGCAAAAGCCAGAGGCTACCGATCAACCCGCAACCTCAAGGCGATTATCTACCTCATTGCCGGCAAGCTCGACCTCAGACTGCCAGCCTGAAAGCGTTTCTACCCACTCCAAACAGCGAGGGACCTGAAATTTACGTCCATCTGGCTGCCGGAGCGAGGCGGGTATAGCTCTCTCTACTACGTGGCCAGACAGCCTATACGGGAGCGCTAGCCAGGATTGCTCAGTGCGCCCCAACGGCGCGGTTCACCAGTGGAGGAAGGAACCACCCAGGGAGTTGTCGGTAGGCCCTGGTAGCTGACGAGCGGCTTGGCCGGGTAACCGGGCGGGCCGAGCTCGTGCAAAGGCCGCCTTTGGGCGGTTGAGCAATCCGACAGGCCGTAACGCGAGTAAAGCCTGAGCAGGCCCTTGAGCCGTTTCTTCATCGTCTCCAGATCGTGGCGCATCCAGATGCAGCGAACACCGAAGGGCGAGACTTCGGTGCCGCGCTGCTTCAGTTCGTTGGCGGCCCGCGCCTGGCCCCAGGCCGGCTGCTCGATGGCCATCGCCACCACGGCGGCCTCCACCTCGGGCGCGGCGCGGTTCTTCAAGTTGGGCTTTGAACGGGTGATCTCGGCCCAGCGCCAGGTCGCCGCCCTTCTCGTAGAGGTCGCGGAAGCGGTAGAAGCTGTCGCGGCTATACCCCATGACGCGGCAAGCCTGGGTCACGCTGCCCAACTGCTTGGCCAACTCCAGCAGCCCGACCTTGGCCTTGATCACCTTGCGCTCGGTTATCGTCATGACGGTTTTGTCCTGTGGCTCCGGCCGGGGCGCTGCCTGCCGCATGGCTCCGCGCCCCGGCCTCCGTTCCCACCGATTTCAAGCCGTCCGTCAGATCATGTCAAGACTTCTACAGCTCGTGCGGCACCGCGCCTCTCCTCGACTCTACCCCAATCACTGATGCTGCCGAAGCATTTTTGCCAAACGGATCACCCGGGCACTGCCGGATGTCGGAGCTCCCGCAAGCGGATCAGCATTGCGAGTGTGCGCTCCAGCTTGCGGTCAAGGTGGACTTCGTATCGGGCCGTGACTTCCAAACGCTGACTCGTGTACACAGAGCCGAACGCGTGCTCCCTGATCGCGTCGCGGTGTTCAAGCTCGGCGATCGGCCCCTCGTACCATTCGGGCCACTTCCGGCGAAGCCAAGCCTCCAACGCATCGGCAGAAGGCTTGTAGGTCAGATCACCGGCGTCTGCCTCGCCCACGCATTCAAGCCAGAATGAACGGGTGTCCTCCCTCAGCGCCGCAAGAGCACGGGGATAGGTGTCGGGTCCACCTGCGGCGAGAATGTTCAGCGCCTTTCTGGTCAACGCCTGGTCGCGTCTCACGTCGCGCAGATCGCGGGCAGTGTCTGCCGGCGTCGCGGTGAGTGCTTGCGGAATGTCAGCCTTGACCTTGTGTTTGCCGACCAATGGGAGGAGTGCGGCGCTGGCAATCTGGTCCGGATCTAAGGCGCTGGTGGCGTCCTTGCGGAGCCTCTCCCGATAGATTGCAGCCTCCGCCAGTTGCAGTCGGCGCTTGCGCCACATGACCCCGGCCAGTTCCTCGACGAGATGCCCCTCGGTCGGGCCTTGCGGCGCGTGCTCCGCTACCAGCGCAGCCAGCAGGGCTTGGTACCCGCCCTGTCCTCCCACGGCAACACCACGTAGCGGGAGAGCACGCCGTGGTGCAGCGCGTTGAAGCGTGTCTCCTCGTAGCTGGCGTTCGGCACCACGGTGGCCGGTTGTGATAGGGCGTTCATCGTCGTCCTCCTCCGCGTTGTTCCGATCTCTCTAGCCGGCCCAGAAGCCGCTGCGCACCCGCCACGAACACCGCGTTCAAGTGGTCCTCACCATTCTCGATCTGCTGTACGACGCGTTGATACGTGCACTGCCGCATCCACTTGGGGCGCGGAGGCGGAGGTCCGTCCGGCCCATCGTAATCCGCGCCAAGCCTCCATTGGAGCCGGGCAAGGCGATGGTGCGCGCGGTCCATCACTCCTCCGCGCTGCACCGCATAGCCGAGGCCGTAGCAGTTGCGGCACGCAAACAGACGTCCGGCGCCGTAAAGCTTGGCGACCTGCCGGCCGCAATGCGCGCCGTTCGCAAAAACGTCGCAGACGAACCAAGGCCGCTCTCCCCCGAAGCGACAGGACGTCCAGCGGATCGGCACACGCTGGTGAACGGGTTGCCAATCCTCGCCGCCCGACTTGATTCGGTAATCAAGAGTGATGGCCTGCCTTCCGCCCGTGATCCCGATAAAGGCCGTGGTCCGGTCCTGGCGGGTCCATTGCCAGCCACCGACCCTTAACCCGGACAGATAGCCGGCGCGGGCCACTTTTATTACATCGAGCGGTCGGGCGCCTTCCACGGTCCCTCGCCCTTTCCAGTTGTGACCACCACGTGCCATGGGTTTCTGTTTGCCTAAATTCCTTGTCTAACCACGGTAGAGCATGGCCGTGCTCTGGACATTTTGGGACGGTCCTGGACTTATAGAAACGGCTAGAGACGTTGTGTGTATCTGCTGATTCCCGAAGACCGTGCAAGCAAATATAGCAGCTTGTACCGTTTTCGGTTTTAACGGCCCGACTGAGGGGGCGAATTCGCAGACCAATCTTGATCAGGAGGTTGCCGTTGCCGGAAAGCTGGCCGTCTAGATCGCCGCGTCCGCCGCGGCGAGGTTGTTCGCGATCACTCGCGGCGTCTGTCGCCATCGCGTTCGCGCGCATCGCACGTGCTGAAAGATTCCGGCGCTCGCGCGCAAGCCTGCGCAGGTTCCGGAAACCCTCAGAGGGGCGCGGATTCTGGGGAGCGCATTGCAGGGTGCGAAGGTTAGGTTTTGATAGGTCCGGCCGCAGTGGTCGTGCGGCGCGCATCTCCGCAGAATGGTCCGCTCTCGCGCGCGTGCGCCCGCCTGTAGGTATTGCGCAAGAAACGCCCTCGATCCGCGGCACACGCGACCTCGGAGTGATCTGGGCGTGCCGCCAGTCACAGCACGGTTGCGGCGATCTCGGCCGCCGCTCCATGTATTATAACTGCGCCTGCGGCAGCCCGGGATTTTTCGCCACATGCTTCAACGCCCTCCGCACCCGCCAGGCATAGAGCCGCAGTTTGGTCCTGCACGGTTCCGGTAACCCATGGCTCGACTGCCAATGACCGATATTCGAAGCCATGCGGTTGGGTTCGGCATATCGACGGCTTCCGCCGCGCTGCCGTCGCAATCAATTCCCGTAGCCGGGCAATTTTCGCGTTGATCGCCGGATCGGTGGTCGTCTCGCTCATGGGCGCTCTACCCTGTCGTTGTCACTCCACCCGCCGGAACAATGATCCGCAAACCCGCGGGCTGCCATCACTTGTTCCGACCGTTCCGACGTGTTCCGATCACACGGTCGGAACGCAACGGCCCACTGAAACCCGCAGGAATCAGCCCCATTTTTGTCGTGTAATGTGGTGTTCCGACTGCTCCGACCAATTCTGAGAGAGAGGTGGCGTGAGTTCGCCGGTCGTTTGCCGCCAAGCCTTTCCCGCAGACCTTACCCTTCCTTCAAAAGGGTCGGAACTGTCGGAACTGTCGGAACGGCGTTGATATAACTGAGGTTTTTGGTCGGACGCTCCAGACAGGTCGGAACGGTCGGAACAGTTGATGGGCAAATGATGCGCCGGGAGACCCCGAATGGGTTCCGACTGCCTCCGCTGGTCCGGTCGCCCGGGGCAGAAAACCGCTCACCGACCGCGCTCCCTGGTATCGATCAGCCGCACCGGGTCCAGACCGGACGGCGGCACACATGCGGTGCGGTACCAACCTCTCGACGCCTTGCGCTCACACCACCACACTTGCCCGTCGCAGCGGGAACAGAAGCAAACGTGCGACGGCAGCGCCGCCGGACCGTTCCAGCTCGCCGGCCGCATCTGCGCCGCATGCAGCAGCCCCGCGACGATCGCCGCTTGTTTGCGGTCGAGGCGTGTGCGTTCCGGTGTCCCGGGTTCCGGGAGGGGCGGCAGTGGAGCTTCGGCATGATCAGCCGGGTCGAAGCCCAGCACGTCATCGTCCGCATCCAGTGGTAGCGCCAGATCGTCCAAGGTCTCACCGTAACGTGCGGGAAGCGCAAGGCTGCGTGGCTCATTTTTCGTCACCTTGCAAAATGGCGCCCATCACAGTGTGGAACCGGGTCGGTCCCTGCCCTTGAATGCGATGCTTTTTCGCCCAGTTCTTTCCGTCGCCTTTGTCGATGAAACGGGCTGCTGCAGCGCCTCGGCGACGCGCAGTAAATAGAGGCCCTTGCATATTTCTGATTTCCACACCTCGGGGAAAATTAGAAACTCCCAACGCCCTGTTTTGGTCTCACGCCTGTAACCAACCCGGTTGACGGTCGGCCGCCCGATCCGGGTTTCATCCTCACCAGCCTGCTTCTCGGTTTGCCCGGCCGGCAGCAGCAGCGAAAACCGGCTTTCTTCGTGTTGTTCCAGGAAGCGCCGGACCGTTGCGATGGCTTGCGCATCCTCGGCTGCCCCGGTGCCCCCGCGGGCCTTGATCCATGCGGTCAGCCCGGCCGCAGCGGCAGCCATCGCCTCGCCCTTCGGCCACGGCAGCACACCGAACATGCGCGCCAATTCGCCGGCTGCGGCGAACAACGAGAACCGGCGCGCTACGGAAACAACTGCCCGTCCGCGCCCGCGGGCAGCCTCTTGTCGAGAAAGTCTCGACGCATTGTTTCGATCGCTTCTGTGAGCCCCTTGGGATCAGTTGCCCTTCATGGGCCAGCTTGCCGAGGAAGGCCCGCGCTGCCGTGCCGTAGTAACTCCGGGTTGTTACCCGCAGCATGCACAGCCAGCGTCGCCGCATCCTTCATTCCGTGTAGGTTCTGAAACACGCCGAGGCCCGCGCCAGCATCCGCCGGGATGTTGGCCGCCGAACGTCCTGTCCAGCCATCGGGGCGGCGCCGCGCTCGCCCATCTTTACCGATAACGGCACCTCGCCAGTGGAGAGGAACACGGTCCGCCACGTCCGACGCACACGTGCCGAGCCGTCGCGCGTAGCACGCGCTTTGCCGCTTTCGTTGGCCAGTGAATAGACGATCTCGCCCGCCTCGCGTGGATCGACCATGCCGATCTCGTCCAGCGGCAGGAGCGCGTCACACGTCTCAGTTGCCACGCCCTCCATACCGTTGCTAGTGGCGCGCCATGTCCTGATCTGGCCGGACGCGTCGGCACGCCCCCACCGCTTGCAGAGCAGCACAGCGCAGTGGTTTTTCCGGTCTGCGAGCCGCCATGCAGATGCAGGCCGCCGCTGGGTTCGCTGGTAATGTCGAGGATCAGCGGGGCAAACGCCGCTGACTGGAACAGACCAAGTCGATGGTTGCCGACCGCGTATCGGGCAACGTGGTCCTGCCATTCCTCCAGTGTGCCGCGCGGACGTCTCGCATCGACTGCGGCGATGTGATCGCTTTGCAGGATAATTCCGGCGCCGCCAGGCCCGAACGTCTCGCCGCCCGGCAGCACGTAGACATGGCCTGCTTCGGTTTGATGCCGCCGGTGCGCGTCACGCATCGGCGCCGGTTTAGAGTCGTGATCCGACCGAGTAGCTGTTTCAGCAGTTCATGCGATGCCTTGCCGGACTGACAGCCCTGCATGATCCAGTTCTGCCGCGATGTGATTACCGTCCAGATGGAGCAGCCGGCGCGGCATCGCCCATTCGTGTGCGCGGCCGTCGCGGTCCTTCCAGCGCAGCAGCAGGCCCCAGGAACTGCTCGCCTCGTCTGCGGTTTCGGCCACCGCCGCGAATGGTGCGCACACCCAGATCGCGCTCGGCTCGGGTTTCCCGCCTTTCGCATGATGCGATGGCCGAAACCAAACCCCCTTATTGGTCTCGAAGAACGGGATCGGCCACTCGGACACCTCGCCGCACTCTTGCTCGGGCGTGCCTTCGGCCTCAACTTCGCCAGTGATGCCCCGCGCCTGATCGAGTTGCGCGATGATTACTGCATCATTGCGCATGTGACCGCCTTTGTGCTGTCCCGCTGCCCAGATAGCGATTTTATCAACGACGCCCGGCGGTAAGGGTCCGATCGGCGGGTGTTTCGCGTGCGCAATTCCGTGAGCAGATCGGCGCTTGACGCGCCCCGGCGCAGCAGCAGGAAAGCGGTGCGAGCGGTTTCCTGGCGGCGCGGATCGGGTGGCTGGTCTTCGGGACGGTGCGGCGGAACAGGGATCGGGTTCGCTCGCCCAGCGTCCAAGCCCCACTCGGCAGTTTTCTTCGCGCGTTCCAAGTCGAGCGTTGTTCTCGGCAGTGAGTCAACCAACCAGCGAACCGCCTCGGAATCGGAAAAGCCGGCCTTTGCCTGGATGCCGCCGAGCAACCGCGCGAGTCGCGCAACGTGTAGTGCTTGGAATTGTCGGAGGCGGTCCGTACACGGGCGAGGATTTCGTCTATGAACGCCCGCACGTCGTCGGACGATGCGGTGCTCGCGGCCGGCGGCGTTTCGACGCGGGGCGGTGGTTTCAATGCCTCGGCGCCAGGAACAGCAACAGCAGCGGCGCCGGGAAGATGGGCGATGCGACTTGGGAGATGGTCGGATCGCCTGATGAAAACCGGGGCCGCGGTGTAAATCGGTTGCGCGGGACGAAACGTGCACGGATCGACCGGGAACTGCTTAGATCTACCAAAACCCAACGCAGCACCACTCGTCGCGCGATCGAGCCAGAACCATAGCCGCAACCTGCAACCGGGTTTCAGCCCGTGCCCGGCCGACGCCTGTACGATCCAGCGTGCGGAATGAAATGCCGGTGGCAGGCGTTCAATCGCAAGCGCGGCGATGGGGCGAGGTCGGCTGCAGGAACATCATCCGGCCGGGTGATGCCATCCATATCGAGCGCGCACCAGCGGTGCGGCACGGGCCGCAACGTCGCCTGATCGGCTGTCCCCGGATCAGGATATGCCAGCCGGCGCACGCGGCGGGTCCGGGCCGGATCAACGATGCCACCGGTCCACAACGGCGCAAGCCGGGCGTGGCAGCAGTCGCAGCAGCAGCGCGCCGATATCGTCCAGCCCCGCCACGGGCACTTCGTATAGGTCGAGCGTCCTGGCTTGGTCATAGTCTGGATTCGGCCGTCCGCATGAATTGCCTTGGCGAGCGCAAGAAACGGGAGCGGATCACCGTGACGGCGTCGGGCGCGGACATCCCCGAAACGATCGCGTTAAGAGGCGGATTTCGGTGCTCGGAACGTCGCGGCGGGCAAGCTCGCCAGATGTGCACGCAGGCTGTCCATCAAGATCAACGTGCGCGCTCCCGACTTCACGGCGCGGATGTCGCCGGTGGCCAGCCGCCGATATATTTCACTCCAACTCAGTCCGGATATGTGGCAAGCATCCGAGATCGGAGCGCCAGCGTCTCCGTGAACGCCGCACCACCTTTGAGGGCGCGCTTCTCAACATCTGTCATGCCCATCGAGATATCCTCCTCTACGCCTGGCTATCGCTTAGCGTTGCGGGATATTCATACTCGTGGGAGGCCGTTCGGTCTGTTGACTGTCCAGCAGAAAGGCGTGACGCTTCTTGCGTCTCAACACATTGGTTCTTGAGATTTCGAGGGAGAGGCGTGACCTCTTGGCGGAGAAGCGTGACCTATTCGCTTCCGGATAACTCAGAGATGGCCACGATCCTGATCCGATCGGGGTTTAGCCTGTGGCCGTGCCCCTGGCTGTTCTCGATTACCGCGTCGATTGAAGGTGCCGCATCGCGGGCACTCTCGGCCAGGCGTGCTATGTTGTTCCGGCAACGGAGGATACGTCGCCGGAGCGTTTCATTGCTCTCACAGCGGGTGTGACGGGCGAGATTGGCGCTCGGGGTGAACGGATAATGCTCGGGCGAACGCTCTTCACGGACCGCCCGCCTGAACGGCTCCGAGAGAGCAATGATCAATTCGGCGCTCACGCCGTCTAGTTCGCCCCACTGATTGACGAGCACTCGCCGTCGCCCAGCGTCGATGGCTATCCTGATTTCCTCGCCTACGATGACAGGCTGCCCCGAAACTCCGACTGGCGTAGGATAGATGGCCCCCCTTCTCGCTGACTGACGACAAGTGAAAGAAGGCAATTCGCCGGTAGGCTTCCTTCCCGCAACTTGGATGCGTGGATTTTGTGGCCCCATCGAGACTCTGCAGATCGTCGCCGCATGCCGCTTGTGCAACTCGGAATTCGGGCTGGCGACTGTGTCCACGGGTTCTGGGAAGAGGCGACGACCCGACTGGTCTCGCCATAGTGCGCAAAGAACGCGATGTCAGTCATCTGATTGATATTGGAGGCTGATCGAACATAGGCGAGCGCCATTTCCCGATCCGGCCCCGGCTTTCGTTTACCCAGGAAGAGGTCGACTTTATATGCTTCGTCAGGATCCTCGTGGTCTTCCCCGGCAGCCACGATCGCTAAGCGGCGATCGATGCACTGAGAGCATCGGCCACAATGGGGATGCAGCACAGTCATGTCGTGGACGCGCGCGCAGCTCCGCGTATTTCGGATCAGATCGCTGCATCCATTAGCGGTTATCCATCCGACCACCTCCGCTTTAGTCAGCCACAGAAATGGATTGTCTACATCAAAGGGACGACCAAGGACGTCGGCAAGCAAGCGCCGAAACCCCGCCAACCTGCGGGTGCGTAGTTCGCGTAGCGCGACACCGACAACCTGGGCTACCGGTGGCAGATTGAGGCCGACTACCCCGTTCTCAAATATGCTGATCTGATCTCTGGTGAACATCGCGCGGTCACTGCCCCAAGTGCCGCGAACAGGGAAGAGCGCGTGCGGTGCGTCAATTCCCTGCCAAGATTCCCATCGAGGGTCACCCAGACCGGCACGTGGAGCGCACGGTCGGCGCCGAACCGGCTCCGGAGCTGATCTGCTAGGTATTTCTGGACCAAGGCGATCTTCGGCGAGGAACGATGGCTTACAAGTGCCACCTTCTTGCCGTGGTTCGCCATCCGGTGGACCGTCCCGGCGAGAAGTCCAGCCCACCCGAGAACAGGATCACTTCATCGGGTATGAAGGCTGCCGCCTCCTCGGTAGGGAACTCGAAGTAGGTGTCCACTGCTGGAATTTCACTGAAGGAGTGAAACTCGACTTCGTATTCGTCATCGGAAAGAAAGCTCAGCGTTTCCACCAGCGCTGATGTGACAGGGAGCGGAGGACCATGGTCGAGCCGCCGCACTGGAGTTACAAATCGAAGCTTTCGCCGCCAGCGCATACCCATCTGTTCGTCGGCCGGACCGCCAGCGCGAGATCGCGCTGTCCGCCGCGTAGATGTAACAGGCAATCTCCAGCAGATCGACGAGAGCGTCGGGAATGTTCACTACCAACCGCTTACTGATATCCGAAATCTTTAGATGGACATTTCCTGGCCTGTCATACCGATCCAAACTCAGGCTGACTGAACCGGGCTTTCGCCGGCCCACTCAGGCCACCGCATAGCACGAGACGCTGATTCGTCGGCATCTCGGCGCTTCCGAAGTTCGGCCCAAATCTTCTTGAACGCTACTGGGGCAAATTGGCGTACGTTCGTTTGGGGTCAGGCCCTCGCCCTGGTAGACGTTCTTCCCGTCCCGGCCGGCCCGCGAATTCTTCCACGATCCGCGACGCCTCCCGACAATGCCGGTCGAGTGCCTGGTCAAATTGGGACCGTGCACCGTCGTCTCTGAAGCGTTCTCCTTCGCCGATGTGGTTGGAGAGTTCGCGACTGAGGTAATAGTCAAGTGTTCGCAGCGTCAGACGCGCAAAGAACTCCCGCGCCAATGCGCTGAAGCGATCTCCACCAGCCAGTCGGCCTATGGCACGTTGGACTTCTGCCGACTGGGCCTGAACAGCGACGGCAGTGCCGGCGCCACTACCGCCGTGAGGCTTTCAACCGCCGCCATCTGGGCCATTTCGCCCAGATCGGTCCGTCCCCCGTGTTCGCGTGCGTGATGATCGACCGCATCCGATATCGCGGCGACAACACTCATCAGGGTTGGCGCCTCGGCAACCCTGATCCCGAGGCGGGCCAGATCCTCGGCGAACGCAGGCCCACGCGCCGCGAGGGGAACTTAAGTCAGCAGCCAGAAAGCATGCAGAAACCCCGGTCTTTCCCGCCGCCTGGGAACTTGGTTCGGCGGCTTCAGCGGCTAATGCAGCGATTTCCCCGACGCTCGCACCGAGCCGAAGCTCAGCGACGACTTGGCGCCACTTGCGCGACGTCCAGCAGAACGCCAAGATCGTACATGGCCCATGTTTACCCTCCCAAGGGAAGGCTGTGTGGCCTCTGGAATATGCGCAGTACAATCGCGCGGTGGTGCTTACGTTCACCGGTTGTGGGTGTGGCGCCGGGAGGAAAATACGTCGCGAATTGGCGCCGTTTATCGTGGCTCCCACGCCCGTGCCAGCGGCTCGATAAGCGGGACCGCAACTGGGAGTGAAACCCGGGACGGAGCGGCAAAGCTCGGCCTCCGCCGCGGTCTCGCGGCGTTGGGCGGGTTGTATGGCACCTGTGCGCTGTCTGGTTCGTGTCAGGCGGTAGCATTGCGCAGCAGCGCATGCGCCAGTACGAACTCGTCCTGTCACTGACAGGCCGATGCGTGCTCCACCAGTTCAGGGGTGCGGGTATCCGCGAAGCAGACGCGAACCGCTCGGTCAGCCGGATAGCCCGGTCGGTCTGGCCGAGCAACAAGGGCGCCGGCGTCCGAAGTGAGCGCCGCCGTCGAAGCTGGCCACCACATGGCGGCCTTCGACGGCTGGAAATTCGAATAACGCGGAGCTACACTCTGTCGGCATTGGGGCTTCCTATGGATTCGCAGAAAAACCGTGATCGCAACTCGATTCTCCCACTCTTAGCCCCGATGCACCTGATTTTTGGTGAGAAATCCGGGCTAGGCGTCTGGTCCAGGTCAACGCGTGCCCCTGTCATGCCCGCAGCGGCACCACCTTCGCGGCCCCTGCCTCGATGCCGTCCAGGGCGTCTGCCAAGCGTTGCAGTGCCGCAGCAACTTGCGGCCGATAGCGCGCGCGGTTGTACGTCGCGGCCAGCGGCGAACGGATCGAGACGTGGTTCAGCGCCGCTTCGATGATGTCGGGTAGCTCGCCCATTTCGCCGAGCAGGGTCGCTCCGGTTCGGCGCAGATCGTGCCGCGTCCACGCCTCCGTGCCGCTCGCCGCCATGATCGTCTTCGCCTGACGGTCCCAATTGCCAAGCGTGCCGCCCGCGCTGTTGCCGAATATGAGTGCCCCCGGATCGGCGTCGGCTGGCTTGATGCCGACCAGGAACGCGACCGTCTGACGGGGCAGCGGCACGACATGCGGGAGCCCGTTCTTGGTCGCGGGGATCGTCCACATTGCCGCGTCCAAGTTCACGTCGCGCCAGCGTGCGCGGCCGACTTCCTCGCGGCGCGCCAGCGTCCACAGCATGAACCGCAGCGCGCGGGCGTAGGGGCTGGCCGAGTGCGCCAGCACTGGCAACAGGGCGACCAATTCGTCGCGTGACAGCACCCGGTCGCGGCGGGCGACGGTGGCGGGGGGATGCAGCACGGCCACATCCGCGGACACGTAGCGCCGTTGCGCGGCCCATTTCAGCACCGGGCGGATGTAGCGCACTGCGGCGGCGGCGGACTGCGCCGAGGCATGCGCGTCGGCCGCGAGTTGCAGTTCCTCGGCCTTGAGCGCGGCCAGCGACTTCGGCAGGAACACGGCGAACACGTGACCGATCCGGCGGCGGCAATCGGTCCATGATTTCAGCTTGGCGCCGTTCTTGGCCCCGTAGAGGTCGAGCAATGCGGCCAACGTCCCTATGCCGGCCGCCGCATCGCGGACTTCTCCGCGCTTCCGGCGTGCCTCGGCCACTGGATCGGCGCCGTCGCGCTGCACCTTGGCGCGCATACCGCCCGCAGCCTCGCGCGCCTCGGAAATGCTCATGGCCGGATGATGCCCCAGCACGAACCGCCGGGCGCGGCCATCCTGGTCCCGGCCGCCCCAAATCCAGGTCCGCGCCCCCGCAGGCGTCACGCGCAGCCGCAGGCCGCGCAGGCCGTCGTCGGCCAGTTCCTCGCGCATGCCCGCCGTCGTCGCCCGCTTCGTCGCCGCCGTGATCGCCGTTTCGGTCAACCGCACCCGCATCGTTCCGCTCCCGCCGGGGCATCGTTGGGGCATCACGATTTGACCGATAGAAGGGGACCGAACGGGACGCCTCGGGACGGACGATACCGGGGCATCATGCCATTATCAAGTTTTTTCTGTGGGTTATCTGGACGCTACTAAACGTAGTCGGACAGTTGGGGACGGTATGACTAGGCAACTCTTAATCAGCGGGCCGCAGGTTCGAGTCCTGCTGCGCCCACCAACTAAATCAATGACTTAGCCGACAGGATTAGGCTTCAGAAATCCCTTAGTCGCTCCCTAGACTCCGGGGCGGCAAGGCTGCAACACCGCGCCAGACGCTCCAGGATGCTCCAGGACGTAAAGACCCAATGAAGACGTGGGTCGGGGATCGTTTTTGGCCGAAACTCGCCGCCTGGTTGAAGTTTGGCCTGGTTCCGGCGATGCTCGGTGCCGGAAGTCAGCGCGGCAGGCTCCGCGACAGCTCGCGGATATTGTCGCAGGCGTCGATCCAGCCGGTGAACTCCTCCTTCGCCTGAGAGGCTGACCCGGAATCTATCCGGAACGGACCTTCGAGTTATTTCAACGACTTGGGTGTTGGTTGCGCGCGGTCGCTGGCTGGCGCAGGGGGTTGCGTGATTTCAGTGGCGACGATTCTCTCGGGTTGCGAAGACACCGAGGAGTGACATCATGGCCTGGACTGAAATCACGCGTGCCAGGTATCGGCGCGACGGTCTGCGCTATGCAAGCGATACCACCGACGAGGAGTGGTCGGTGATCGAGGTGCACCTGCCGCCGCCGGCCGAGCGTGGGCGGAAGCGCCACACCCGCCTGCGAGATGTCGTCGACGCCATCTTCTACATCGCCCAGTCGGGCTGCCAGTGGCGGCTGCTGCCCAAGGAGTTCCCGCCATACACCACCGTGCAGCGGTATTTCTATGCGTGGCGGGATAACGGAACCTGGCAGAGCGTTAACCATGTGCTGCTGATGGACGTGCGCGAAGCCGCCGGCCGCGAGGCAAGCCCGACCGCTGGCGTGATCGACAGCCAGTCGGCCAAGACGACCGAGTCCGGTGGACCGCGCGGCTATGCGGCCGAGAAGATGATCAAAGGGCGCAAGCGTCATATCCTCACCGACACCATCGGCCTGCCGGTCGGGATGATCGTGCATCCGGCGAATGTGCAGGATCGTGACGGCGCACCCGATCTGCTGGCGAGTGTGCGAAACTCGTTTCCCTGGCTGCGCCATGTCTTTGCCGATGGCGGCTACGCCGGTGAGAAACTGAAAGGAGCCATCGCGAAGCTCGGCGACTGGACGATCGAGATCGTCAAGCGTTCGGACCTCGTCCGCGGCTTTGTCCTGCTGCCGCGTCGCTGGGTGGTCGAACGCACGTTCGCCTGGCTGAATCGCAACCGCCGCCTGGCGAAGGATGTTGAAGCGACGATCGAAAGCTCGGTGACTTGGCTCTACATCGCCAGCGTAAAGTTGATGTCGCGCCGCCTCGCCGCGGCTTAAACAACCCTGACATCGGAGTTGCTAAGGAAATCAACGCGTTGGAGTTGCATGGGCGATTCGAGTCGAACTCTTACCACTGGCTTTCGAAGAGGCTTAGACCCGGCGACAGCCTCGACATTGCCGGGTTCACCTTTCAAGGTTGGCATCGGCATTCATGGGATATTGAAAGCAACATCATCAAAGGCGTCTACCGGCTCGGATATCGCGACGATCCTTCTTATGAAAAGCGTCCAGTCTGAGCATGCAGCGCCCTCTCCCCCCGGCCCCATCAGGTAACCCATCCTCCTTCCGCGCGCTATTCCGATAACGGTTATCAGAAGTAGGTGGCGGCTGCATAAATCAAGCGTAAGCGATTTGCCGACCCCACTCTGGCGCGTTGGAGCGCCGGCATGATGCAAGCGGGGCATGGGACAGGCACCGAACGGAATCGCGCTCGATGAGCATGCGCGTACCGACAGGTCGTAAGAGTGCTCCGCCCGAGCGGGTCGAGGTCATCACGCGCGGCGAGCGGCGGCGCGTTTGGACGCCGGAGCAGAAGCGCGAGATCGTCGCCGAGAGCCTTGCGCCGGGGCTGACCGCGGCCGAGGTTGCGCGCAAGCACGGGATCAGCACCGGCCTGCTATACACGTGGCGGCAGCGACTGCTGGCCGGCCCCAACGCGGTGATCACGCGCGCGGCCCCCCGGTTCGCCGAGGTCGCGGTGGCGGCCGCACCGCCTGCGGCGGAGCCCGGTCCGGCGCCGGCCATGGCGGCGAGCCCGACGCCACCGCCCCGGCCGGCAGGTCTGATCGAGATCATCCTCCCCGGCGGCGCATCGGTGCGCGTCGACGCCGAGGTCGATGCCCGGGCGCTGCGGCGGGTGCTGAGTGCGTTGCAAGAGCGGTGATTACGCTCGCGCCCGGCCTGCGCGTCTATTTGGCGTGCGGCGTCACCGACATGCGGAAGGGGATGATCGGACTGGCGATGCTGGTGCAGCAATCGTTGCGAGAGGATCCGTTCAGCGGCGCCGTGTATGCGTTCCGCGGCCGCCGCGCCGGGCTGATCAAGCTGCTCTGGCATGATGGTGTGGGCCTCTGCATGCTGACCAAGCGCTTGGAGCACGGCAAGTTCGTCTGGCCATCGGCCGACACCGCGGGCCGGATCGCGCTGACGGCGCCGCAATTGGCGGCGCTGCTCGACGGTTGCGAGTGGCGCGCGCCCGCGGGGCGGCGCACTCCGGAGTTGGCCGGATAAAATTTGCGCCACGAGCAGGAATTGCTGGCGCCGATTCGGCGGCATCGTTCACAAGAAGTGCGACATGCGAATCGATCTGGACAACTTGCCCGACGACCCTGCGAGGCTGCAGCAGATGCTGCGCGACGTCGTGCAGGAGATGAATGCCGAGAACGACAAGCTGCGGCTACTGATCCAGCGTTTGGTTCGCCATCAATTCGGACGCCGTTCCGAGCAGTTGAGCGCGGAGCAGCTGCAGTTGGGGCTGGAGGATTTGGAGCAGACGGTTGCCGCGAACCAGGCGGCGCAGGAAACGGTCGTGTCCGAACCGAAGCAGCCGACCACCCGGGCGCGACCGCAGCGCAATCTGGGCGACCTGCCGGCGCACTTGCCGCGTTACGAGGTGCTGGTCGATGTCGAGCGCCGCGAGTGCCCGTGCTGCGGCGGCGCGCTGCATGTGATCGGCGAAGACCGTTCCGAGCAGCTCGACGTCGTGCCGGCGCAGCTGCGGGTGCGGGTGACGCGCCGGCCGCGCTATGCCTGCCGCGCCTGCGAGCAGGGCGTGGTGCAGGCGCCGGCGCCGGAGCGGCCGATCGACGGCGGCCTGGCGACCGAGGCGATGGTCGCGCACGTGCTGATCAGCAAGTACCGCGACTCGCTGCCGCTGTACCGGCAATCGAAGATGCTGGCGCGGCAGGACATCGCGCTGGATCGTTCGACGCTGAGCAACTGGGTCGGCCGGGCATGCTGGTGGCTCACGCCGCTCTATGACCTGGTGGTGAGCACGGCGCTGTCGTCCGACAAATTGTTCGCCGACGATACGACGCTGCCGGTGCTGGATCCCGGCCGCGGCAAAACCAAACTCGGTCGACTGTGGTGCTATGCGGTCGATGACCGGCCGTGGCGCGGACCCGGGCATCCGGTCGCCGCTTATGTGTATAGCGAGGACCGCAAGGCCATGCGCCCGGCGGCGCACCTGGCGGGGTTCCGCGGCGTGCTGCAAGTCGACGGGTACTCCGGGTTCAAGCGGCTGGCGGGGGATCGCACGGACGATTCCGTCAGGTTGGCGTTCTGCTGGGCGCACCTGCGGCGGCCGTTTTATCAATTCTTCGAATCGACGAAGTCGCCGCTTGCCGCCCACTTGCTGGCGCGCATCCGCGAGCTCTATGCGATCGAGGCGGCGATTCGCGGGTATCCGGCCAAACATCGACAAGAGGTGCGGCAAGCTCGAAGTCGGCCGATCGTGGAAGCGCTGCAGGCTTGGCTGCAAGAGCAGCTTCCGCGTGTCTCGGGGGCCTCCGATCTCGCGAAGGCGATGCGCTACGCGCTCCATCACTGGCCGGGACTGGTCGCGTTCCTCGACGACGGGCGGATCGAAATGGACACGAACGTTGTCGAGCGCGCCATCCGTCCGCATACTCTAACCAGAAAGAACGCACTATTCGCGGGCAGCGACGGCGGCGCGCGTCATTGGGCGATTGCAATGACACTCATTCAGACGGCGAAGCTGAACGGTGTCGAGCCGATGGCCTGGCTGACCGACGTCCTCGAGCGGGTCGTCTCCGGGCGGACCAAAGCACACGAATTGGACACGCTTCTGCCGTGGAACTGGCGGCAGAGCAGGTCCGAACGCGACCTCCATACCACAGCAATGGCGGCATAGGACCGATGATCGACCGCCCCGATCAAGTCGAACGTCTGATGGAACGGCTCAGCGCGGCTCTGCCCGTTCCAGCGCGGGTCACGCCCGAGGTGCAGCTCGCCCTGAAGAAAGAGCGCGGCGTCGCCATGCCGCCCAACTGCAGCGTGACCTGGATCAGCTACGCCGGCGACGAGGGCGGGATCGTTTGCCGGGTCGAGACTGATATCGCGAAGTCCGAGGCGGTGTTCGCCTCCATCACCCATCTCCGCTTCGACCCGCGCCTGCCTCTCTCACGCGAAATCATCGCTTACCAGAAGCACCGCGTGAAGCGGCTGCGACGGCAAGGCTCGTAACGGCAGCACCATCCCCGTCGACGCGCAACGAGGTCAGCCCCGCGTGGCTTACGCTGGACGAACTGCTACCATGGAATTGGCGGCCGGCTCCCAGGGACAGCAGCGCGGGCTACGCCGCGGCAGCATAGCACGGAATCAATCCGCCAAGCCCGGTGGCTCCGGCGCGACGCTTACAATCAAGCAGACCGTGTGAAAACTGAATCGCAACGGATTCCGACTCGGCGGTGCGGCCGCTAGAATCGGGGCATGACGCACATCGTGGGCCACGACCGATCGCAAACGCTGCTCCTGCCGGAATCGCTGGACGACTATGTCGGGCCGGAGAACCCGGTGCGGTTTATCGAGTCTTTTGTCGACGGGCTTGATCTCGCAGCCGCGGGTTTCGGTCGCGTTCTGCCCAAAGAAACCGGGCGGCCCGGCTACGCGCCCGCTGATCTGCTGAAGCTGTACGTCTACGGCTACCTGAACCGGATCCGGTCCAGCCGGCGACTGGAAGCCGAAACCCACCGCAACATCGAGGTGATCTGGCTGCTGCGGCACCTGAAGCCCGACTTCAAGACTATCGCCGATTTCCGCCGCGACAACCGCAGCGCCTTCCGTCCGGTGTTTCGACAATTCGTCCTGTTATGCCGGCAGTTGGACCTGTTCGGCCGCGAGCTGCTGGCGGTGGATGGCACGCGGATCAAGGCCGTGAACAACAAGGACCGCAATTTCACGCGCGCCTCGCTCGCCGAGTTCATCAGGCTGGCTGATGCAAAGCTCGACGACTACCTTCAGCGGCTCGACACGAGCGATGCCGCCGAGCAAACCGCCGGCGGTTCGCGGGTGAAGAACCTGGCGGCGAAGATCGCCGCGGTCCGCGAGCGCCGCACACGATGCCAGGAAATGCTGGCGGAACTCGACCGCACGGGCGAGGATCAGATCTCGCTCACCGACCCCGACAGCCGCGCCATGGCGGCGCACACGCATGTTGCGGTCGGCTACAATGTGCAGGTCGCGGTAGACACCAAGCACAAGCTGATCGTCGAGCAGCAGGTCACCAACCAGGTTCTCGATATGGGCCTGCTGACCGAGACGGCGGAGCCGGCAAAGGAAATTCTCGGCGTGGAACAAATCGCGGTCGTCGCCGATCGAGGGTATTTCAAGATCGAGGATATCGAAGCCTGCGAGAAAGCCGGGATGGAGCCGTATGTGCCCAGGCCGCAACGAGGTCCATCGGTCAGAGTTCGACTCGAATCGCCCATGCAACTCCAACGCGTTGATTTCCTTAGCAACTCCGATGTCAGGGTTGTTTAAGCCGCGGCGAGGCGGCGCGACATCAACTTTACGCTGGCGATGTAGAGCCAAGTCACCGAGCTTTCGATCGTCGCTTCAACATCCTTCGCCAGGCGGCGGTTGCGATTCAGCCAGGCGAACGTGCGTTCGACCACCCAGCGACGCGGCAGCAGGACAAAGCCGCGGACGAGGTCCGAACGCTTGACGATCTCGATCGTCCAGTCGCCGAGCTTCGCGATGGCTCCTTTCAGTTTCTCACCGGCGTAGCCGCCATCGGCAAAGACATGGCGCAGCCAGGGAAACGAGTTTCGCACACTCGCCAGCAGATCGGGTGCGCCGTCACGATCCTGCACATTCGCCGGATGCACGATCATCCCGACCGGCAGGCCGATGGTGTCGGTGAGGATATGACGCTTGCGCCCTTTGATCATCTTCTCGGCCGCATAGCCGCGCGGTCCACCGGACTCGGTCGTCTTGGCCGACTGGCTGTCGATCACGCCAGCGGTCGGGCTTGCCTCGCGGCCGGCGGCTTCGCGCACGTCCATCAGCAGCACATGGTTGACGCTCTGCCAGGTCCCGTTATCCCGCCACGCATAGAAATACCGCTGCACGGTGGTGTATGGCGGGAACTCCTTGGGCAGCCGCCGCCACTGGCAGCCCGACTGGGCGATGTAGAAGATGGCGTCGACGACATCTCGCAGGCGGGTGTGGCGCTTCCGCCCACGCTCGGCCGGCGGCGGCAGGTGCACCTCGATCACCGACCACTCCTCGTCGGTGGTATCGCTTGCATAGCGCAGACCGTCGCGCCGATACCTGGCACGCGTGATTTCAGTCCAGGCCATGATGTCACTCCTCGGTGTCTTCGCAACCCGAGAAAATCGTCGCCACTGAAATCACGCAACCCCCTGCGCCAGCCAGCGACCGCGCGCAACCAACACCCAAGTCGTTGAAATAACTCGAAGGTCCGTTCCGGATAGATTCCGGGTCAGCCTCTGAGCCCGAGCCGGTCGAGCGTGTTCCACATCAGCCCCATGCTGACCCGCAGACCGTGGGTGTCGAACAGCCATTCGCGGAGTTCGCCAATCGTTGCATTCGGCTGTTCGCGCACGCGCTCCGCAATGACAGCGTGCCAAGCCGAAAGCCGGCGCGGCGTGTGCGAGCGCTGCGGCCGCGCCATGGTCTCGCCGAAGCGCTCGCGCCGCTGCCGGACCTCGACCACGTACGAGACGCTGAGCCTCCAGCGGAGCCGCGACGTCGCGGGCGCTGCCTTCAGCGGCAAGCACCCGATCGCGTAGATCCTGCGAATAAGCCTGTCCCCGCCGCCACCCCATGGCGCCCTCTGGCCGTTGCCGGAGAGCCACGAATCGCATCTTCGGGGTGATTCGGAATCCCCTTCTACAATTCCACCCCGCCTGATACCGCTCTAGTGGGTAGGATAGTGGATCGCCTGTTCCAGCCATCTGGCGCGTTCGTCCATTCGAGTTTCACCGTATCCGTCCGCCCAGGACCACGGGTGTCAACGGTTGGACTTGGGTGGTCGGCGGAGCGCTTCCTTGTAGTCGCTGAGAAGCTGCTTGAGATATTCGATCCCGTCCTCTGAGAATGCCAGAGTGGACAGGTCATCGGTTTCCAGAACCGTCAGGCAGCCATCCTCCGGTTCCATCTCCAGCGCAAGATCGCGCAACAAATCCTCGTCCTCGCCGAGCAGTTCGGCCACGCGGCTCAGGGCAAAGACGAAGCTCGGCGCCGCCAATCAGGCCGCCGCGCGCTCACGCTGGATCAGTCGCGCCCAGTTCCAGGGCAACAACTCGGGTAATCGGGAAGCGGGGTGATCGGCGATCCGCGCGAGCACGTCGGCGAGCCAAGCACGCAGATCAGCGCCGTTCAGCTTGCAGGTGAGGATCAGTGAAAACATCGCCGCTGCGCGCTCGCCGCCGCGGTCGGAACCGGCGAAGAGCCAGCATTTTCTGCCGAGGGCAATGCCTCTGAGGGCGCGCTCCGCTGCATTATTGGTGAGGCAAACGCGGCCGTCATCGAGGAAGCGGGTGAACGCTTCCCAGCGGCTGGTGTTGCGCGAATTTCGCGTCCAGGATCATCGCCAGCAAGTTCGGCCCCGCCCGCCCGCGCGATATCGGGTGGAACGGCGCCGGCGGCTGCGTGATGGTCTCGCAGGCGCGGTAGGCGAGTTTCTCCCGCACCGTCTGGATCACCTTCCATTGGCGCGGAACGGATTCCAGAGTTTCGGTAACGCTCTCGCCGAGCTTCACCAGCTTGCCGCCGCAGCACGGGCAGGCGGTCGGCGCGGGAACCACGACGCGCTCGCGCGGCAGATGCGCCGGCAAGGGCGCCCGCACCGGCTTGCGGCGGGTAAAGCCACGCACGTTGGTCTCACCGTTCTGCTCGGCCTCGGCGGCCGCCGCATCCTCGCTCAACCCCGTCTCGGCGTCCTCAAGCTCAAGCTCCATCTGATCGAGCAATTTGCGACCTCGTTCCGAGGACGGCGCAAAGCGATCATGCCGGTATTTCGCAATCTCCAGCTTGAGATGTGCGACATATGCCTCGGCCGCGGCGGCGCGCACTTCCGCTTCGCGCCGCGCGTCCTGTTCGGCGGCGAGCGCCGCGCCCAGTCTGTCGACTTCCGCTTGCAGCGAATTGGCAGGTGTCGTCACGCCGCCGATTGAAACACATCGGCCGATCGCGCGTAATACGAATTATGCTCGAACTGCCGCTTTTTCAGCCGGCGAATTCCGGCCGCCAGGTTCGTTGCGGATGCCGCCAATCGATTCCTTCAAGCATGTAAGCCAGCTGTGCCGCGGAGATTGAAATGACGCCGTCAGCCGGCGACGGCCAGATGAACCGGCCGCGTTCCAACCGCTTGGCGTAAAGCGACATGCCGAGACCGTCATGCCAGAGAATTTTCAAAAGATCACCCCGGCGGCCTCTGAAGACGTAAACATCGCCCGCGTGCGGATCACATTGCAGCGCCTGCTGCACTTGCAGCGCCAGGCCGTTCATGCCGCGGCGCATGTCAGTCGTGCCCGCCGCGAGCCAGACGCGCACGCCGACGGGCGGGCCGATCATCCGCGCAATGCCGACAGCACGCGGCGCAACGCCGCGGCGTTCACCCGCTCGTCAACGCTCACCCGCACCCCGCCGGCCAGATCAATCTCGATGACCCCGCGGCGGCGCGGTTTTGGCACGTCACGCCGCGTCGGCGGGGTGGAAACCGATGCCGCCGCGGGGAGCGTGGCGATCCGCACCGGGAACAGCCGCACCGCCGAATTCCCGGGCGGCTCGCTCTGCGCCAGCCGCCGCCAGCGATAGATCAAGCTCGCGCAGACGCCGTGGCGCCTCGCGACTTCCTGGATGCGAGCGCCGGGCTCCACCGCCTCGGCCACAACCAAGGCTCGGAAGTTCGCGTCATACACGCGCCGCCGCTCGCTGACGATTTCCATGCGAGGCCTTGCCTCGCTATCTGTGGCTGCCACAGTGGCAACCACACGCTTGCTTCCGCTCATGTCCCCAGCAGACCGAGCCACGGCTACCCATGCAAGGCGGTCGTCCCCGGAGGCATACGGAACACTCATGCATGCCGTAGCGCGTGACGGGTTTTGATGACCTCGGCCCTGGGCACGCTGGCCGGAACGTCTCCGACCACGCCGTTACGCGTGCGTTGCAGCCCGTCGGCGGGACCACGGCCCGGCCCATCCGGGCCTCTTGCGGCGACTCAATTCTGCTGTGATCAAGGCAGTGCGCGCGGCGGCAGGCGAACAACTACCGCCAAGCTGGCCGGCACCCAGGTCGCGAATCACCGTGTTGAGCCACGACAAGGTTGCGGTGATCCGCGCAGGTCCGTCAGGACGACTATAGACGCCATGGCCAGCGCGGCATGGGCGGGACGGTGCTGGCCGATATCGAGGCGCTCGGTAACCGCCAACAAGTCGGGGCCTGTCCATGTCCGTGTGCGCTTCCCAGCGGGAATCCATTCGTCGTGTTGTCGCGCTCTTGCACCAAGCGGACAGTCGATGCAGGCTGTCTTGGTGGTGATCGCTGCCCACGAGAACCCGATGCTCAGCCCTTCGTTTTGGGAACGCATCACAGCATCGATGCTCCATGTTCCACTCGCCGGTTTGAGAAATTCGGGCTAGCTGGCGCGGAAGAGACGCCGGAGCAACTCTCTTTGCTTCCGCGGGGCGGATATGCAACGGGGAAAATCAGCGCAGGTATCGTGGCGCGGCCTCCGGGTTGTCGTGGTTGTTGTCCACCACGCAATCGAAATTTTCTACATTGTTCTTGTCGCCGGCTCCCTTGAAGCGCGCCACTTTCGGGAACGGGCAGAGCGGGCGGGTTATCGCCACGCCGTTCGCCTTCGCGTCGCCGTTGTATTTCGTGGCAATGAGCCTATCCGGCGCGACCCCCTGATCCACCCAGCGCCGCAAGGCCAGCAGAATGTTGTGATCGGGGTCGGCGGGCACCGGCTGCTGCAGCCAGCCGCCGAACGAGTTGGGGCCGGGACCGCCGAAGCAGTGGCCCATGCCCGGCGCCATAAATACGCGTGCGAAGTTTTGCGTCCGCGCGAGGTCGCCCTCGGCGCCCACCACGCGCAGGTAATAATCGATGTCGTCCTGCGGCACGACCAGCGGGTCGGCCCAGCCGTGATACAGGATCAGCTTGCCGCCATGCGCGGCGAAGCGTTTCAGGTCGGGGCTGTTGGCGTTTAGATCCTTGGCCAGCACCGCGTCCACTTTCGCCATGTCGCTAGCGTAATCGAAGCTTCGCCAATCCCAGTCCTTGCCGAACACCCAGAAGAACAGGCCGGCGAATCCCGGCTGGTGCGCGGGCTCGCCGGGCAGGGTGAGCAGGCCGTCGAGGAACGGCAGCGCGAACACGCTGCCGCTCTCGCTACCGCGGCTCATGCCAGGATAGATCAGCGCGTAAGTTTGCGGGTCGCGCGGCCCGTCATAGATCAGGCGGAGCGCCTGCACCTGCGCCGGGTCCAGGCATTGCTTCCTCTCGCCGCCCTTGCAGGCGAGCGTGGCGGGGTCCCAGTGGCAAAAGCGCGGATCGGTGAGGAACGGGTCGCCGGGCAAGCTGCCGCTCTCAATTCCGCACGCGGCCACCACCGCCTTGGTAACGGCCGCCGCCGTCTCGGCCGGGATCACGCTGTCCGGCGCGGCGTGCGTCGCGGCATAGTCCCACAGGACGTCGGTATGGACATGCGTGCGGTTCTCGGCCGGCGCGCCGCCCAGGATGCCGTCGTAGTCCTCGGGGAACTGCTCGGCCTCGTGAAGAGCCTGTCCGCCGCCGGTGGAGCAGCCGCTGAACAGCGCGTGACGCGCGGATCGGCCGTAGAACGCGGCAACAACCTTCTTGCCGAACTCGGTCATCAGGTGCGTGGCCCGCCAGCCGAAATCGATCCATTTCTCCGGCTGCCCGACCAGCGGCTCGCCATTGAAAGTGGTAGCCGGACGCGTGCCCAGGTCGGAGTTGACCACGGCGAAGCCGAGTTTCAGCCCGTTCTCCAGTTCGGCATAGATGATGTTGCCGGCGTAGCCGCCATTGCCGGTGCCGTTGAGATCGCCGTTCCAGCCGGCTTGCGGCATCCGATCTCGACGCGGATATCGGATTGCGATGTCGGTTTGAGCGTCGCGATGACGCGACAGAAAGCCGGAAGATTCGGGATCGCTTTTCCGCCGGGCGGGGTGAAGCTGCCGGCCGGAATGGCGTCGGCCGCCATGATCGTGGTGTCCGGCAGTTGCAGATGCGCGAGCGCGCCGCAATCCGCCGCCAGCGCCGGGCGCGCCGCCGAGCTGGCCCCGATGAGCAGTGCCGCCACCGCGCCGAGCCCGATCCCTTTCATCCGCTTCCTCCGGGATTTTGTCGCGATCGTTCCCGGCCAGTTGCGGTAAGTCAAGGCGCAATGGCCTCCGCGACGCCAATTCGTTTCGATCTGGCATCCCGGCTCAGAGAGCAAGGACGATTGCTGACTAAGAGGCTGACCCGGAATTTATCCGGAACGGACCTTCGAGTTATTTCAACGACTTGGGTGTTGGTTGCGCGCGGTCGCTGGCTGGCGCAGGGGGTTGCGTGATTTCAGTGGCGCGATTCTCTCGGGTTGCGAAGACACCGAGGAGTGACATCATGGCCTGGACTGAAATCACGCGTGCCAGGTATCGGCGCGACGGTCTGCGCTATGCAAGCGATACCACCGACGAGGAGTGGTCGGTGATCGAGGTGCACCTGCCGCCGCCGGCCGAGCGTGGGCGGAAGCGCCACACCCGCCTGCGAGATGTCGTCGACGCCATCTTCTACATCGCCCAGTCGGGCTGCCAGTGGCGGCGGCTGCCCAAGGAGTTCCCGCCATACACCACCGTGCAGCGGTATTTCTATGCGTGGCGGGATAACGGGACCTGGCAGAGCGTCAACCATGTGCTGCTGATGGACGTGCGCGAAGCCGCCGGCCGCGAGGCAAGCCCGACCGCTGGCGTGATCGACAGCCAGTCGGCCAAGACGACCGAGTTCGGTGGACCGCGCGGCTATGCGGCCGAGAAGATGATCAAGGGCCGCAAGCGTCATATCCTGACCGACACCATCGGCCTGCCGGTCGGGATGATCGTGCATCCGGCGAATGTGCAGGATCGTGACGGCGCACCCGATCTGCTGGCGAGTGTGCGAAACTCGTTTCCCTGGCTGCGCCATGTCTTTGCCGATGGCGGCTACGCCGGTGAGAAACTGAAAGGAGCCATCGCGAAGCTCGGCGACTGGACGATCGAGATCGTCAAGCGTTCGGACCTGGTCCGGGGCTTTGTCCTGCTGCCGCGTCGCTGGGTGGTCGAACGCACGTTCGCCTGGCTGAATCGCAACCGCCGCCTGGCGAAGGATGTTGAAGCGACGATCGAAAGCTCGGTGACTTGGCTCTACATCGCCAGCGTCAAGCTGATGTCGCGCCGCCTCGCCGCGGCTTGAACAACCCTGACATCGGAGTTGCTAAGGAAATCAACGCGTTGGAGTTGCATGGGCGATTCGAGTCAGACTCTAAGCCTGCGCCGCGTAAGAGGGGCAAAGTGTGGGCATCGCCGCAGGTTAGGCGGGCCGCGTCCGCGCCCTGACGTAATGATCGAGTGGTTCGACGATCCGCGTCCCGCCACCCTGAGCCTGCTTCCCAGGTAATCCCAGAACGCGATGCGGTTTTTGCCGCACGTTTTGGCCAGGCCGGAGCGCGTCCGGCAATCGCGGCCGATGTCGCTTCGTGTTCCGGCACTCACCTTTCGCCGGGTGAGCTGACAGCGGATGTCGTTTTCTGAACCGTTGGTGTGAAGTGGATTTTGGCCGGTCCAGCACCATCAGCAACTCAGCCTTGTTGGCATGCAGCCGAGCCAGCAGGCGATCCAAAGTGGCGAATCCGGCGCGGCGGCGGAAGATGCGGTCGAAGCGCGCGCGTGACGCGACTGACCGGCGTG